>NZ_LT629748.1:2658561-3323201 GCF_900105005.1 Halopseudomonas litoralis | reverse complement strand
CGCAGATGGTAGCGTAATGACCCTGTGGCGGCCAAACTGAAAACGCACACCAGGTTGGTCGTCCGTGCATGATGGCGCTGACCGGCACCATCTTCCGATGCCGCGCTGGTGCGTGCTATCCCTCGCGACGCTGCCACAAACTGTACCAGACCTGCCCGGCTTTCTTTTCCCGGTGCAGATGCCAGTTGGATGGAAACGGCAGGCGCGCCGGTGCGGTTTCGCTCTCGGTGTAGATGAGCGCGTCGGGTGCCAGCCAGCCATTGGTTTCCAGCGCGTTACAAGCCGGGATGAGCAGGTCCTGATGAAACGGCGGGTCGAGAAACACCAGATCGAAAGGCGCATCCGGGGTGCCGGTGAGCAGGTTCAGGGCGTCCTGCTGGCGAATCTCGCCGCGATCACATTGCAACATCTGCAGGTGCCCGCGCAGTGCCGCAACCACATCTCGGCTGGTATCGCAGGCCAGCGCGTGAGCTGCACCACGCGACAGTGCTTCCAGTGTCAGGGCGCCGCTGCCGGCGAACGGGTCGAGACAGCGTGCACCTTCGATGTGCATGCTCAACCAGTTGAACAGAGTTTCCCGCACCCGGTCAGGCGTCGGGCGCAGACCAGGTTGCTCGGTGAAGCTGAAACGCCGGCTGCGCCACTCACCGGCGATGATGCGCAACTGGCTGTGGCGATTCTGTTGCTTCATGCGTCTGGCTCCGTGATCGGCAATACGGGGGTATCCGGCTGGTCAGTGTCTGTCGGCGCGGTTTCCTGCAGAACCATGGCCGGGCCGACGGTGATGACCAGGCGCTGCTCCGCGTTGAAATGCCGAGCAAAAGCCGCGCGGATATCTTCCACCGTGAGGGCCTGCACCTGATCGAGGAAGAGTTGCAGATGATTGAGCGGCAGCTCGTAGAAGCCGATCATGCCGAGCTGGCCGACAATGGATGCGTTGTTGGCGGTGCTCAATGGAAATTCGCCGTTGATCTGGCGCTTGGTGCGGGTCAGTTCGGCCTCGGTCGGACCTTCGCTGATGAAGGCGTCGAGGCTCTGGTGAATGACCTCCAACGCCAGATCGACCTGGTCGGCGCGGGTCTGCATGCTGACCATTACCGGGCCGGTGGCCTGCATGGGGATCAACCGGCTGCTGACCGAATACGACAGGCCGCGGCTTTCGCGGATCTCCTGCATCAGCCGTGAGCCGAAGCCCGAACCACCGAGAATCTGGTTGCCGACATAGAGCGCGGCGTAGTCCGGGTCGTGACGGCTGATACCGTGTTGGCCCACCAGTACATGGGTCTGCTGACCATTGAAATCGATATGCCGATGGCTGGAGGAAATCGGTTGCGGATCGCCGATGACTGGCGCCGCTGGCCCCTGTGGCAGGGCGTCGGCCAGGCGTTGAGCAAGACGTTCAGCGCTGTCCCGGTTGATATCGCCGACCAGGGCGATGACCGCATTGCCGGCAGTGTAATACTGGCTGTGGAAGATGCGCAGTGTCTCGGGTGTCAGCTGCTGCAGGCTGTCGGGCTGACCTTCAGGCAGGCTGCCGTAGGGGTGCTGTGGATACAGGTCGGCCCAGAAGGCTTCACTGGCCAGCGCAGCGGGTTGCTGCAACCTGAATTGCAGGCTGGCCAGCAGCTGGTTGCGCAGGCGTTCGAAGGCCTCCTCGGGAAAGCTCGGGCGGGCGATGACATTGGCGAATAAAGCCAGCGCCGAGTCGAGCTTGTCGTCGGCGGTCAGGGTGCGCAGGCCGGCCAATGCCATGTCACGGTGCGAGCTGTTGGAGAACTGTGCGCCCAGACGTTCGAAGCCGGCGGCGATGGCTCCGGCGTCCTTGCCCTCGATACCTTCATTGAGCATGGCGTTGGTCATGGTGGCCAGGCCCGGCAGTTCACCATCGCGGCTGGCGCCGGCAGCGAACAACAGCTGTACATCGAGCATGGGCAGTTCTTCGGCCTGCATGAAATACACCCGTGTGCCCTGTTCGGTGGTCCAGTGTTGCAGGTCCAGAGCGCGGCGAGCCGGTGGCTGGTCTAGGTCGACCTGTTGCAACGAATCCAGCTCGGGCAGCAGCTCGGCCACTACCGTGTCGGGCTCCGCCTCGATCTGCGCATCGCTGACCGGCTGCTCAGTCTGGTTGCCAGCCACCGGGGCGTCAGAAGGCGCTTGCGGGGTGGGGTCACGCAGTAGAAACGCGGTCATCACGATGACCGCCAGGACGACCAGTAACAACAGGGCCAGCGAGCCGCGTCGATTGGATTTGACAGCAGCCATCAGCGCTTCTCCTCGGTGATAACGGGCAGAACATGGGCGCGGGTGAGGCGCTCGGGAACCAGATAACGCTGTGCCACCTCACTGATCTGTTCAGGTGTGATGGCTTCCAGCGCTTTAATGTCTTCATCCAGCAGGGTCCAGGGCAAGCCGATGCTTTCCAGCATGCCGATCTGGTTGGCCTGGTGACTGATGCTGTCCTGGGCATAGACCAGCTCAGCGGTTATCTGCGCCTGTACCCGGTTCAGTTCCTCCTCGCTGGGCGGGGTCTGCTTGAGCTCGTCGATCTGCTGCCAGAGCGCCTGTTCCAATTGCTCCAGACTGACATCACGAGACTGATTGGGGATGCCACTCAACAGGAACAGGGTGTCGCCGCGGGTGAAACCGTCGTAGCTGGCGGAGGCCGATGTGGCGTTAGACTGCGCGCGCTCCAGGTTGCTGGCCAGACGGGCACTGTAGCCGCCGTCGAGCACGCCTTCGAGCAGACGCAAGGCATGGATTTCCCAGGCTTCAGCGGCGGTGCTCAGGCTGGGTACGTTGAAGCCGAGCAACAGGCTGGGCATCTGCACCGGCAGGTGCAGAGTCAGGCTGCGTTCGCTGCCACCGGGCAGTTCCAGCGGGGCCTTGGGCGGCGTGGTAGGGGCATTGGATAGCGGGCCGAAGTAGCGTTCGGCGAGACGGCGGACTTCATCCACCTGCACATCACCGACCACCACCAGAATGGCATTGCCCGGCTGATAATGCAGCCGGTACCACTCGCGCAGGTCATCGACGGTGAGGCGGTCCAGGTCATGCATCCAGCCGATCACTGGCTGGGCATAAGGGCTGGCCATGTAGGCCTGGGTCAGAAAGCGCTCATAGGCCAGGCTGTTGGGATTGTCCTCGACACGCAGGCGGCGTTCTTCCTTGATTACCTCCATCTCGCGCAGGAACTCGTCCTCCGGCAGCGTCAGGCCATGCATGCGCTCGGCTTCCAGCTCCAGCGCAATGGCCAGCTGGTCGCGACTGAGAATCTGATAATAGGCAGTGTAATCACGGCTGGTGAAGGCATTTTCCTGCGCGCCCAGGCTGCTCAGCAGACGCGATGCCTGTCCCGGCGCCAACCGTTCGCTGCCCTTGAACATCATGTGTTCCAGCGCATGCGACATACCGGTACGCCCGGGCGGCTCGTAGCTGCTGCCCACACGATACCAGAGCTGCGACACCACCACAGGGGCGCGATGATCCTCACGCACGATGACCTTGAGGCCGTTATCCAGGGTGAATTCGTGGGTGGGCAGTCGGGTCTCGCTGGCCTGAATGCTGCCGGCCAGACTGAAGATCAGCAGAAAGAGGCTGAGCAGGAGTGAACGTTGCGCGATGTACATGTGATGTCCTGTGATTACCGCCGGTGCCGGAAGTGGGGTAGGATAACCCAACCTTCAACGCGCAAGCCAAATGCCTGCGCCAGACTCAGATAGTGATCGTCAATGTTTGGTTCCAAAGACAAGCCAGAACACCCCGAACAGGACCCCGAGCGCAACGACAGCGGCAAGGCCGGCAAGAAAGGCCTGTTTGGCTGGATGCGCCGCAAGGCCGACGAACCGGTTGCGCCCGCGGCAGAAACGCAGCCGGAACAAGCGTCGGAACCGCCGCTGCAGCACTCTGCGCCCGAAACGGCGGCTGTTGAGGTCGTCCCCGATCCCGCCGAGCCGATAACGCCGGAACCGCTGGTCGATGAGCCCGCGGTCGCACCGGTGGCGCCTGCGGGGAGCCATGACCAGGTCGCCCGTCAGGCGGCTGCCGAGCTGTTTTCCAGTCTCGCCGAGCAGCCTGCCACCACAGAACCGACACCGCAGCCGCAGGAGCCCAAGGGGTTCTTTGCGCGCATGCGTGCCGGCCTGTCGAAAACCAGTGCCAACCTCGGCGAGGGCATGGCCAATCTGTTTCTCGGCGAAAAGGAAATCGATGACGAGCTGCTGGAGGAGATGGAAACCCGTCTGCTGATGGCCGACGTCGGTATCGAAGCCACCACCTTGATCATGGAGTCGCTGCAACAGCGCGTACGTCGCCGCGAGTTGTCCAACCGCAACGCGCTGTACAAGGCGCTGCAGAACGAACTGGAAAGCCTGCTGGCGCACGTCGCCAAACCCATGGTGGTGGACAGCGAGAAGCGCCCCTATGTGATTCTGGTGGTGGGCGTGAATGGGGTGGGCAAGACCACCACCATCGGCAAACTGGCCAAGCGTCTGCAGGGCGAGGGCAAGCAGGTGATGCTGGCTGCCGGTGATACCTTCCGCGCCGCCGCCGTCGAGCAGCTGCAGGTCTGGGGCGAGCGCAACAGCATTCCGGTGATTGCCCAGCACACCGGCGCGGATTCCGCTTCGGTGGTATTCGATGCCTTGCAGGCAGCCAAATCCCGCGGAGCGGATGTGCTGATCGCTGATACCGCCGGACGTCTGCACAACAAGGACAACCTCATGGACGAGCTGAAAAAGGTCAAGCGGGTGCTGGCCAAGCTCGATCCCGAAGCGCCTCATGAAGTGTTGCTGGTGCTGGACGCCGGTACCGGCCAGAACGCTATCAGCCAGACCAAACTGTTCGATCAGGCGGTCGGCCTGACCGGATTGGCTCTGACCAAACTCGACGGTACGGCCAAGGGTGGGGTAATCTTTGCGTTGGCCAAGCAGTTCGGCTTGCCGATCCGCTTTATCGGGGTGGGTGAGCAGATCGATGATCTGCGGCCCTTCACTGCGCCGGAATTCGTCAAGGCGCTGTTTGGACGCGAATAACCGATGATCCGTTTCGATCAGGTCAGCAAGCGTTACCCCAACGGCCATCAGGGTCTGGAAAACCTGAGCTTCCATATCCGCACCGGCGAAATGGTTTTCATCACCGGCCACTCCGGCGCGGGCAAGAGCACCTTGCTCAAGCTGATCATGTGCATGGAGCGGCCAAGCTCCGGGCAGGTGCATGTCGGTGGGCAGAATCTGCGTGATCTGGGCAGCCACGATATTCCCTACCTGCGTCGCCAGGTCGGGGTGGTATTCCAGAACCACCAGCTGCTGTTCGATCGCACGGTATTCGACAACGTGGCGCTGCCGTTGATCATCAAGGGCACCCCGCGCGACGAAGTGGGCCGGCGGGTGCGTGCGGCGCTGGACAAGGTCGGTCTGCTCAAGCGCGAGAACATGTATCCGATCGCCCTGTCGGGCGGCGAACAGCAGCGCGTCGGTATTGCCCGGGCGGTGGTACACAAGCCGGCATTGCTGCTGGCTGATGAACCCACGGGTAACCTGGACCCGGCTTTGTCTGCCGAGATCATGGCCTTGTTCGAGGATTTCAACCGGGTCGGCGTGACGGTGATCATTGCCAGTCATGACCTGCCGCTGATTGCCCGGCTCGATCACCGCATGCTGACCCTGAACGAAGGTCGGCTGTTGGCCGATGGGGAATAACATGGCGGCGAACCAACCACGGCCAACCGATAAGAAACCACAGAAAGCCACCAGTGGCGCCGCCCGCTCGCGGAGCAACTGGCGTCATCCGTTGCGCGGCTGGGCGGATAGTCATCGCGACAGCGCGCGTATGGCGCTGGGGCGAATTCGGGATTACCCCGTCAGCACTGCCATGATAGTACTGGTGATGAGCATAGTGCTGGCGCTGCCGATGGGGCTGGCGGTACTGATCAATCAGGTCGAGCGTCTGGGCATCGACTGGCAGCGGGCCGCCCAGCTGTCGGTCTATCTGCAACAGGACATCAAGGCCGATGCGGCGCAGGCGCTGCAGGCAGATATCGCTGCTCTTGATGAGGTGGCAGAGGCGCAATTGCTGGATCGCGAGCTGGCGCTCGTTGAGTTTCAGCAGCATTCGGGACTGGGTGATGCGCTGCAGCAACTGGCCTACAACCCGCTGCCCGACGTGATTCTGGTCATGCCGCAGAGCATCGAGGGTGGCATGTCGTCAATGCAGCCGCTGCGTGATCGACTGGCGCAATTGCCGGGGGTCGATCAGGTGCAGATCGACATGCTGTGGGTCGAGCGGCTGACAGCGATTCTGGCCATGGTCGAACGCTTCACCGGTGGGCTTGCCGTACTGCTGGTACTGACGTTGCTGCTGGTGATGGTCAATACCATCCGCCTGGCAATCGAAAGTCGGCGCAACGAGATCCTGGTGATCAAGTTGGTTGGCGGCACCGATGCCTTCATTCGCCGGCCGTTCCTGTATCTGGGTGTGCTCTATGGTCTGTTGGCCGGTATTCTGGCCTGGCTGCTGCTTGCAGCTGGCCTGGTCTGGCTGAACAGCACCGTGCGAGAGGTAGCAGCGCTGTATCAGAGTGATTTCGAACTGGCCGGGATGCCGCTGCAGGATGGCGTGACCTTGCTCGGCGGAGCCATATTGCTGGGACTGGTTGGAGCCTGGCTCGCAGTCGGTCGCCATGCCCGTGAAATGGAACCTCGGTAACGGAGTGTTTCATATTTATGTAACTTGCTGATTTAAAAGTATTATTCCGCAGGCTGCGGAACTTGGCGGGGCTTTCCTTGTCTGAGCCTGCAGTGATACACTGACTCGTCATTTTTTTGGAGTTCAAGCATGAGCACTGCTTTGCAGCCCGTACATAATCTGATTCCAGGTGCCAACCTGGAGGCCTATGTTCAGACCGTAAGCAGCATCCCGATTCTCAGCGTCGAGGAAGAGCGTAAGCTGGCTGATCGTTTGTTCTATCAGCAGGATCTGGAGGCAGCCCGGCAACTGGTCATGTCCCACCTGCGCTTCGTTGCGCATATCGCTCGCAGCTATTCCGGCTATGGCCTGGCCCAGGCCGATCTGATTCAGGAAGGTAACGTCGGCCTGATGAAGGCGGTCAAGCGCTTCAACCCGGAAATGGGTGTACGTCTGGTGTCTTTTGCTGTGCATTGGATTCGCGCCGAAATTCACGAATTCATTCTGCGCAACTGGCGCATCGTCAAGGTGGCCACCACCAAGGCGCAGCGCAAACTGTTCTTCAACCTGCGCAGCGCCAAGAAGAAGCTGGCCTGGCTGTCCCACGATGAAGTCAATGCCGTAGCGGAAGATCTCGGCGTTGCCGTGCGCGAAGTGCGTGAGATGGAAAGCCGGCTGTATGGTCAGGATCTGGGCTTTGATGGCGCCCAGGATGACGATGACGACACCGCCTACGCACCGGTACATTACCTGGAAGACAAGCGCTACGATCCGGCTACCCAACTCGAGAGTGCGGACTGGAGTGACAGCTCCAGCCAGCAATTGCAGGAAGGTCTGGCCCAGCTGGACGAGCGCAGCCGTGACATTCTCTATCAGCGCTGGCTGGCCGAAGAGAAGGCCACGCTGCACGAACTGGCCGCCAAGTATCAGGTGTCGGCAGAACGTATTCGTCAGCTGGAAAAAAATGCCATGAACAAGCTGAAGAAACATATCAGCGTGGAAGACGCCGCCTGACAGCGTCTGATACTGAACCGAAAGGGCATCCGCAGGGATGCCCTTTTGCTTTGTGCACTGTAAATGTATGCACCATGAATGAATGCAGAGAGAACAGATGAAGCGGCAAAAGATCGTGGGTGTGGGCACCCTGTTGGCAGTGATTGTTCTGTGTTTCTTTGCTTTCGGCAATTGGCTGGCAGGGCAGGATGAACCGCAGCAGCTGGCTTGGAAGGAGCAATATCAGCAGAGTCTATGGACGCCTCTTCAGCAGCGCGGCCTGACGTTGGCCGATGTCGGGCGGGCACTCGGCGAAGGTAGCTTGTGGATGATCAGTGCCGATGGCGAGCCGAGGCTGGTCAGCCGCCATACGGTGGAATCCGATGATCGGCAATGGCGTGCGCAGGCGGTCATTGCACTGGACTCTCAGCAAATGGAAAGCCTGGTCGAGGCACAGGCGTGGCAGCCCGGATCGCCCGACCAATCGGTGAATCCGGCAATCAGTACCACGTTGGCCGGCTATCCGGTGGAGCGTATCAGCATGATTCCTCACCAACCCCTGGAGCTGCGCTACATTCAGGGTACCTTTGGTCCGGTCGAAGTGCGTATGCCGGTCAATCAGGGAGAGGTCTGGATCTACGCACGCGAGGGTGTGGTTGTTGCGGTCAGCGATGAGCAGGCGCATTCGATCATGTTCGGCCTGCACGACGAATTCTGACCCGGCTGAATGTGCGGTTTTTCGAGTGCGGCGCGGGGTCGCACTCGGGGTTGGGCGCAATGCAAAGCCCCTTTGCTTGCCGTACACTTCACCCATGTCCGTGATGCTGGCGAGAGACCATAATGACGCAGAAAATCAGCTTCAACCGTGCCCTGATCGAGAAATATGACCGCCCGGGCCCACGTTACACATCCTATCCGACCGCGCCGCAATTCCATCAGGCCTTTGCCATGGACGATTACCGCGCGGCAGCCAAGGCCAGCAACGCTGCTGCCGAGCCCAAGTGCCTATCGGTGTATATCCATATTCCGTTCTGCAAGAGTCTCTGCTACTACTGCGCATGCAACAAGATCATCACCCACAAGACCGAGCGGGCGGTGGAATATCTTCAATATCTCAAGCGAGAGATCGCCATGCAGGCGGCGCTGTTCGATAAATCGCGCAAACTGACTCAGTTGCATCTGGGGGGTGGCACGCCGACCTATCTGACCAGCGAGCAGCTGGAAGACCTGATGAATACCCTGCGTGCGTCTTTCAACATGGACGACAGTGATGACCATGAGTTTTCGCTGGAAGTCGACCCGCGCACCATTTCGCCAATGCAGATTCATCAGTTGCGGGCATTGGGCTTCAACCGTCTGAGCTTCGGCGTCCAGGACTTCGACGAGGCGGTGCAGGCGGCAGTCAACCGCCTGCAGAGTGAAGAACAGACCCGCGAGCTGGTCAGTGCCGCACGTGAGGCGCAGTTCAAATCGGTCAGCGTCGATCTGATCTACGGTCTGCCGCTGCAGACCGTAAAGAGCTTCGATGTCACCCTGAGCAAGATCATCGATATGCGCCCTGATCGTATTGCGGCCTACAGCTACGCCCACCTGCCGGACCTGGTGCGCGCCCAGCGGCTGATCCGCCCGCAGGACATGCCACCGCCCGAGCGCAAGCTGGAACTGCTGGAGCTGACCATCGAGCGGCTGACTTCTGCCGGGTATATTTATATCGGCATGGACCATTTCGCGCTGCCGGACGACGAGCTGGCGCTGGCCCGGGAGAACGGTACGCTGCAACGCAACTTCCAGGGTTACTCAACCCATGCTGACTGCGACCTGATCGGAATCGGTGTGTCTTCCATCGGCAAGGTGGGTGACAGCTACAGCCAGAGCGTCAAGGAACTCTCGCAGTACTATGCGCGGCTGGACAGCGATATGCTGCCGATCCACCGGGGTTACAACCTGAGCGAGGATGACACGCTGCGCCGCGAGGTGATTCTCGATCTGATGTGTCAGGGGCGGATTGATTTCCGCAAGTTCGAAGAGTACTACGGTATCGACTTCAAAGGTTATTTCGCCGATGCCCTGGGGCAGCTGGCCGAGCCGGTTGCCGATGGGCTGGTAGCCATCAATGAGCACGAGCTATTATTGCTGCCCGAGGGGCAACTGATGCTGCGCAACGTGGCGATGGCTTTCGATGCGTACCTGGGCGCTGAGCAGAAGGGTAATTTCTCCCGCACGGTCTGAGTGCGGTGAAGGGGGAGTTCAGCGGCGCAGCAGCTCCCCTTCAAACTCCTCGATCGGCATGGGTCTGCCGAATAGATAGCCTTGGTAGTGATGGCAACCTCGCTCGCGCAGAGCGCTCTGCTGCAGCTGTGTTTCCACCCCTTCGGCGAGCACGGAAATCTTCATCCGCTCGGCCAGCAGGATGATCGTCTGGGCGATATCGGCACTGTTGGCGTCAAAGGAAATGTCGCGCACGAAGCTTTGATCGATCTTCAGTTGGTCCAGTGGCAGGCGCTTGAGGTAGGCCAGCGACGAATAGCCGGTACCGAAATCATCCAGCGAGAAACCCACGCCGTGCATCTTGAGGCTATTCATCTTGTCGATGATGCTTTCGATCTCATGCACCAGGGCGCTTTCAGTCAGTTCCAGCTTCAATCGCTGCGCGGGCGCACCGGTACGTTGCAGCACCTCCATTACCTGATCAACGAAATGCGCCTGAGAGAGCTGTTTGGCGCTGATATTGACCGCTATGGTCAGGTGCGCCCTAGCCGGGTTGTCAGCCCAGAGCGCCAGTTGTTGGCAGGCAGTTTCCAGTACCCAGTGACCAAGGGGCAGAATCAGGCCATTGTCCTCCGCCACCGGAATGAAGCGTGCCGGGGAAATCAGCCCCTGTTCCGGATGCTTCCAGCGCACCAGGGCTTCGGCGCCGATAATCTGCCCGGTATCATCGACTTGCGGCTGATAATGGAGCAGAAACTGCTGCTTTTCCAGCGCCATGCGCAGGCCGGCGTCGATTTCGCTGCGCTCTCTGACCTGCGCCTGCATCTGCGGGTCGAAGAAGCACAAAGGACTGTTGCCGGTGCTCTTGGCCTGGGACATCGCCAGCTCGGCTCGTTTGAGCGGTTCCATTGACAATATGGAATAACTGGCGCCAAACAGGGCGATACCGATACTGGCAGAGCCACGATACTCGGTCTCGCCCAGCACATAGGGGCGGGCCAGCTCCTGCAGAATGCGGTTGCCCATCTGTTCGGCCTGATGGGCGGCATCAATCTCGTGCTTGCCCAGGTCTTCGAGCAGCACGACGAACTCGTCGCCACCCAATCTGGCGACGGACTCTGTATGTGGCACGCAACTGATCAGACGCGTTGCGACCTGCTCAAGCATGCGATCACCAGCGGTATAACCCTCGGCGTCGTTGAGGATCTTGAAATCATTCAGATCCACCACCAGCAGCGCACTGTAAGTCTCGCGCCGCTTGGCTGTGCCTCGGGCTTCTTCCAGACGGTCGAGAAACAGTCGCCGGTTTGGCAGCTTGGTCAGTGAGTCGTAGAAGGCCAGGGTGCGCATCTGCTCTTCGCTGGCCTTGCGCGCCGAGATATCGGACAGCGACGCGACATAGTGGGTGGTCTGTCCATGTTCGTTGCTGACCTTGCCGATGGACAGCAGCTGCGGATAGATCTCCCCGTTCTTGCGCTTGTTCCAGATCTCACCCTGCCAGGCGCCAGAGCGATTGATCGCCTGCCACATATCGGCGTAAAAGCGTTGATCGTGACGGCCGGACTGCAGCAGGTTGGGTTGACGTCCAATGACTTCTTTGGCGCTGTAACCGGTGATGCGGCAGAAGGCCTGGTTGCATCGCAGGATATTAAGATCAGCATCGGTGATGAGCATGCCGACCTGAGATTCGAATGCCTGGGCGGCAATACGCAGGTCCTCGTCTGCCTTCTTGCGCTCGGTGATGTCCCTGGCCGAGCTGAAGAGCAGGGGGCGACCTTCGATCTCCACTCGTACGGTGGATACTTCGACCGCAAAGGCGTGGCCCAGCTTGTGGCGGAACCGGGTTTCGAAGGTGGAGATCTGACCGCCGCTCAATAAGCTATTGAACAGCTGGGTCATTTCCTCTGGTGAATGCTGCGCATCCCAGTCGCAAGGATGACGGCCACTCAGCTCGCCTGGGGTATAGCCGAGCATCTGATAAAAGGCCTCGCTGGCATCCACCAGTTGGCCGTGCTCATCAAGAATGTGGATGCCATCACTGGCATGCTGGAGCAGCATCTGGCTGCGCCGGTGGGCCTTGTCGCTGGCCTTGAACTGGCGCCACAGCAGTAGCGCTCCTCCGGCAGTGACCAGCAGAAACAACAGGCCAAGCACTATGGCTCGATTGACATCATGCCGCCAGATGGCCAGGTAATCGTCCTCGCCCAGCCCTGCCACCACAAACACCGGCATGGCGCTCAGGCGTCGGAAGGCATCGGTACGAGGCACCCCGTCAGCGGTGCCGTGACTGTAGAAAATACCCGCTTGCTCACCGGACTCGAGCAGCGCGGTCAGTTCCTGCGAACCACCGACCGAGCCGATGCGGCCGGGCGCAGCATCCAGCGGCGGATGCCGCGCCACCAAGGTCTTGTTCAGGTCGCGTATCAGAGCAATACCGTTGGGTCCGAGATTCAGGCCCGATATCAGTCCGGCGAAATGCTGGGCTGGAATGGCCGCCACGGTTACGCCGGCAAAACGGCCATCCGGATCGTTGTAACGCCGGGAGAATACATGCACCCACTCGCCGCTGTGATTCCTGAGCAGACCGCTGACCAGCATGCCGGCATCGGGGTTGGTTCTATGGGTAAGGAAATAATCGCGGTCGCCATAATCAACCCACCGGCCTTCATCCGCCTGCTGCTCAAATTGCACAAGGCCCGTAGCGTCGGTTATATGGATATCCGCCGCATCAGCGATCCAGCCCTCGCCGGCGCCGGTCAGCTCGCTGGCCGGGCTTGTTTCCAGACTCTCGCCGACGCGCAGCGCAGTTTCCAGACGGGACTGCACTTTCCTAAGTACCAGATCGACCTCTCGAGCCGCTCCGGTAACGCTTTGATCCATCAGCAAAGCCAGGTTGGTTACAGTGGTCCGGACCTCTTCAATCTTGCGGTCATACGCAGAGTTCAACGTAACCGCCAACAGCGTGACCATGAACAGATTCATGATCACCGCGGTGATTAACAGCATCAAGGCTACGGATTTCAAGCTGTGCGGCATGCAGTGATTCCCGGGAAATGCGTAAACCCCTGTTCCAGAGGGGTTTGAAGAGTATATTGGCCTTCCTGGCCGCTGTCAGGTGCGGAATGAGTCAAGCCCTACCGGCTATAAGACATTGTAGGTATATCGGCGGAATATGCTGAGCTTGAGCATGACATGACGACTGGATCGGCTTCCAGTCGTCCGAGACGAGGTTAACGCGCCTTGTCGAGGCTCTTTACCGCAAGTTCCAGGGCCTTGTACATATCCAGCCGGGCCGAGTGGCCGACATCGGGATTGTTCAGGTTATTGTCCCGTTCGGACGGCAGGATCGGAGCGGTCAGGTCATCTCCTTCCATCGGTTCGAAGTCGCTTTCCTGGCCGATGGTCATGGCGCTGCGGCGCAGCAACATGCGCAGCTGGTCCGGCTGCAATTCGGGATTGATCGACAGCATGGCGGCGATGACCCCGGTCACCAGAGGTGTGGCGTAGGACGTGCCGCAATGCACCGGCCCTGCCTGCTCGGTAATGGGGGACGAGCCGGCGGTGCAGGCGGCAGCGGTGATATCGACGCGCATATCGGAATTGGATGCCTTGCGTCGGGTGGAATAACCGGGGTCATCAAGGTCGACATCCTTGCTGCTGCGCTGATGGCCGCCGACCACAAACAGTTGATCGGTGATGAAGGAGGAGGGCAGACGGTACTCGTCGTGGCTGGAGAACGAGGCGCCGTTGCCGGCGGAGTTCACCACCACTACGTCGGGGTGCTCGCGGCGCAGCCACAGGAAGAATTCTTCCAATAGTTCCTCATAACCGCTCATGGCAATGCCGGAGCGGAGCAGCGAGTCTACCGGATCGCCGTGAACGTCGCGGGCGCCGATCCGGTGGATGCCCCAGCTCCAGTTCAATACTCTTGCGCCGTCCTCGACCAGATTGACCGAGGCGGCAATATTCGCTGTGATGCCGGCGTCCGAGCCGCGGTCGACAATCACATCGAAGCCTGGCCCAACTTTGTCCAACCCGCGCAGAAAGCCGTTACTTCCGCCATTGTCCCAGTTGGCGGCGAGGATGCCGGTGACCGTAGTGCCGTGCCCATCTGCGGCCTCGGCATCGCGGGCATACACGCAGGTGCGGGTGGCCTCGCTGCGGCAGTCGCCGAGATAGTCGGCGACGTCGGGGGCGTCGAAATCCACATCGCGTTCGATCACGCCGATACGTACAGGGTGCGTTTCAATATGGTCAGAGGGGTTTTTCAGCCGCCGCTGATAGAAATTCACTGCATCCAGAAAGCGGTTGGATGAGGACTCCTCGCTCGCTTCTATCGGAGGGTTGACGGTATCCCGTTCGACCGATTTTTCCGCACCGGACTCCTCGATCACTACAGCGTCCACGCTCACTTCGTTGCCGATGCGCAATACTGCGGCGTCGCGCTGTTCCAGATTCTCGGCGGCCAGGCGCAGCTGATAGACGTTGAGGGGTGGGATTGCGCCGACCACTTCGGCATCGTATTGCTCGGCCAGTCGACGGGCTTCTGCTGGCCCATCATGGCCTTCTTCGATGATCACGCTGACCAGATCGAGGTAGGTGGTCAGGCCGTCCCGGTTCTTGACCACCGCGTCCTGTTCGGCGGCGACGACATGACTGGAACCCAGGCTCAGCCACACCGGATTACTGATCTGATCGTGCTGCTCAATCCACAGCGGGCCGCTCTGCGCGCTGGCGGCGTCGATCTGCAGACGTACTTGTCCATCGCGATGGTCGATCCGGTCGGGAGGCAGGGGCGTGCCGTTGAGCTGGATCTGCGCCGGATTCTGCTCGAGCCCCGCTACTTGCAAACAGAAAGTGAGCTGCCGAACTTTCAGCAGGTCACCGCAGCGTTGCAGTTGGGTAATACGCAGCGGGTCAGCGGCCGAGGCGCAGAGAGATATGAATGACAATATCGTTATCAGCCCGTAAGCAGCGGCGTGAAGCTTCCTCATCAATGCCTCTAAAACGTCAGTTGAGCTTACGTTGAATCTGACCCGGAAAGCAGTGAATGTTTCAAAAAATTTCGTATAGAATGGTTCTCATTAAGTTTCATGTTGACCAATATGCTACCGACTGTCACCACCGCTGCCCGCATTCTTGCGGTAGAAGAAGACCCGCTGCTTGCCAGCGAACTGCAAGCTCATCTGCAGCAAAGCGGCCACCGCGTTACGCTCTGTGGCAGTGCAGACGGCTTGCTTCTGGCCAAGCGTGGTAATTTTGATCTGATCCTGCTGACTATTCTGGGCATCGATAGTTTAGGCGTGTTGCAGCAGCTGCGCCGTCAAAGTCGCGTGCCGGTATTGCTGATGTCGGCGCTGGACGATGAGCATAATCGCATCGCCGGCTTCAGTCTGGGGGCTGATGACTATCTACCCAAGCCCTTCAGTATTGCCGAGCTCGGCGTACGCGTCACCGCCATCCTCCGTCGGGTGGCTTATGAGCGACAGGAACGACCATCACCTGAAACCGACAATGAACTGCATTTCGACGAGACCAACAGTGACGTGAGTCTGGCGGGTAATCAGGCCGGGCTGACCGCCAGCGAATTTCGCGTGTTGAACCTGCTCGCCCAGCACGTGAACGAGGTGCTGAGCAAACCTTTCCTTTATCAACAGGCATTGCGCCGCGGCTATGCCCGACATGACCGCAGCCTGGACATGCATATCAGCCACATTCGCCGCAAATTACAGGCTATCGGCTACCGCTCCAGCCAATTGGAAACGGTGTGGGGGCAGGGATATATGCTGGTGCGCCCTGCGCTCTGAGCGAAACGGCGCCCAAAAAGTGTATAGATTGTAAATTTCTTTTACTCTCAAATAGTAATGTATATCATTTGCGTCGATTTCATCGTATCGGAGAAGTCGCGCGGCTTCGATCTGCCAGCATAAGCCGGAAGGGCCGCCGCGCCCGGACCAGGGCGCCGCCATAACAATGCCAACTACAAAGGAGTCTCTGGAAACCCCGAGTGGCTTTCCCGGAGGTCTGCTATATCATTCTGGAGATCAATATATGTCACGCCGTAAGTGTCAGTTTGCTTCAAGTTCGCAGCCATATTTCAAAAGAACCATGTTGGCAGTAACTATGGCCTCGCTGGCATATTCGGCGGTGGCGGAAGAAGCGCTGGATCTGGGGCAGACGGTGGTGACCGCCTCGGGCTTTGAGCAGAATCTTCGGGATGCGCCTGCAGCGATTACGGTTATCTCCCAGGAAGAGTTGAAGAAAAAATCCTATACCGATGTCACGGACGTATTGAAAAATGTCGCCGGTGTGCAGATTTTCGGTGGTGGTGTGGAACGGTCGATCTCGATGCGTGGGATGACCGCTAATTACACCCTGTTCCTGATCGATGGTCGCCCGGCCTCGGGTAACGATGCTTTCAGTGAGCGCGGCTCGCAGGCTGGTAATAATGTCAACTTCCTGCCGCCGCTGGAGGCCATTGAGCGTATCGAGGTTATCCGTGGTCCAGCCTCGGCATTGTACGGCTCCGACGCTATGGGCGGTGTGATCAATATCATTACCAAGAAGGTCGGTAATGAGCTGACTGGCAGTATCACGGCCGAATATGCAATGGCTGGCAGCGGTAACGATGTGAACGAAGATGGTTTCCAGACCAGTGCCTTCCTGAACATGCCATTGATAGAGGATGTGCTGGGTCTGCAGCTGACGGGTGCCTTCCAGAATCAGGATGAGAGTAATCTTGTTGGTGGCAGCGACAGTGCTGCTACTGACCCGGAGTACAAGAAAAGAAACGCCGGCGGCAAGCTGTCGTGGAATCTCGATGAACAGAACCTGCTTACCCTGGGGCACAGCTATACCCAGCAGGAACGCTGGGCAAATCCAGGCCGTAGTCTTGCCGAAACAACAACAGATAGGCAAGGCAACATTACTCCTGTAGATCCTACCTACAGCGACTCGATCAAGAAGAACTACTTCCTGTCCCACGAGGGCAAGTACGGTAACGTCTTTACCAATTCCTATATCAACCATGACCACTCGGAAAACAAGACGACCCTCAACCCGAATACCGGAAAGGGTATCGAGTTTGAAGTGACCACAGTCAACACCCAGGCCAGCTGGTTCCTCGGAGCACATACCCTGACCGGTGGTCTGACCCACAAGTACGAGAACCTGGAGGCCGGCAACAACGGTATGCCGGCGAACGTGGTCGATCCGGACGAGGTGATAAAGATGAACCGTTATCAGAACTCCATCTTCCTGGAAGATAACTGGAGCCTGACCGACAATCTTATCCTGACTTTGAGCGGTCGTCTGGATGACAATCAGCAATACGGTAGCGAGTTCAGCCCCAAGGTCTATGCCGTATGGCACATGAACGACAACTTCACCCTCAAGGGCGGCGTTACCTCCGGTTACAGGGCGCCTGATCTGCGCCAGAGTACTACCGACTTCGGTATGACCTCCAGGGGCGGCGTGGCCATCGGTAACCCGGAACTGACGCCGGAAACCAGTCTGAACCGCGAAATCGGCATCCATTATGAGAACTTTGATTTAGGGCTGGCTGGCTCGGTTACCGCCTATGTGATTGATTATGAGGATAAAATTAATCGTACCGGGCGCATCTGCGAGCCAGACGAGACTTGTTTCTATGATGGCCGGGAGTTTGCTCCGCACCCGTACGGCTATACCGCCTATGAGAACATTGATGAAGCCGAGCTGAGGGGCGTTGAGTTCACTCTTGACTATGACATCCTGGATAACCTGGTCTACCGCCATAGTTATACCTGGACTGACACTGAGCAGAAATCCGGCGACTTCAAGGGCAGGCCGCTGAACAATATGGCCAAGCACATGTTCAACGCCTCGCTGGACTGGCAGGCTACTCAGCGGCTCAATCTGTGGGTTCAGGGCAACTATCGCGGTGAGACCACCGGCGACTGGTCAACCAACACGGGTGGTGGGCGTCAGAACGGTGTCAAGTACGACGCATATACCTTTGCCGATGTAGGCCTGGTGTTCAAGCCGCAGGCTGATCTGAGCCTGAAAGCCGGGGTCTACAACGTTTTCAACAAGGAAGTGACCTCCGATGGCGATTATGCCTACAACCTGGATGGCCGCAGACTGATCTTCGCCCTGACCAAGAGCTTTTAAGCGCAGCAATTGGACGCCACAGCCCCGCCGCTTATGATCGGTGGGGCTGGCGCCGACCATCGACCTGACCCTCAGTCCTGGTGGCGGCAAGCCAGGCATGGCGGCAGGGTAAAGTCTACTATCTCGATCCCGCTGCCTGGTACGCCGCAACCGGTGGTTATCAGAGTCTGACGGAAACATCGCAGGCGTTCGGTGAAAAAATGTGATGGATTCAGCCTCAGTCTGACTCCGCGTGCTCCACCACAATCAGCTCTTCAAGCTCGAACCCCTGGGCTGTCGCAAGGGCTTTGAAAGCTTCCAATTCTGCTTCGCTGACCTGCGGCGTTCTGGAAAGGAACCACAGGTACTTGCGGTTATAGCTGGATATGTAAGCCTTGGAGTAGTCCTCATCCAGATCGAAGACTACGTAGGAACTGTAGAAAGGACCGAAGAAAGAGACTTTCAGGTGGGCAACATCGCTGTCCTCCACAAATACGGCCCGGCCCTCGGCTTCTTCCCATTCGCCTTTGGCCTGGTTGTAACCACGGTTGAGTACTTTGATGCTGCCGTCATCGTTGGGGGTGTATTCTGCGCTCACTCGGCTCAAACCCTCTTCGAAGGAATGGTCGAGCCGGGCTATTTCGTACCAGGTGCCCAGGTATCTTTCCTGATCGAAACCGGTGACAGGTTCGATACCTTTGGGGACGCCGGTGCAACCGGCTAGCAGAAACAGAGTAACCATGGCCGTGGCGAGCAGCTTCATAACGGTTCCTTGAACTGGAAAGAGTTGTTTGAACGATAGCAGAGTGCGCTGAAAAGACACGGCGATGGTCAGATGATCAGCAGATGAAGTGGCTCGCTCAAGAACAGCGCCGCCACCCCAGTTCGCCCCGTGTGGCTGACAACAGCTGCTCATGCAATTGCGCAGCGGCTGTTACCGGCAGGCAGATTTTCAGTTGCACGCTGTGGCCATGCTGGACCGTCAGCAACTCGCCACCTATTTCACTTATTAGACGTCGCGCAAGGCCTTCATGGGCGTAGGGCAGTTCGCACACTATCGTCTGGCTGGGGATATGTTCGATCTTCTCGGCTTGCAGCAAGGCTTGAGCTACCGCGTCGGTATAGGCTCGTACAAGACCGCCGGCACCCAGCTTGATGCCACCGTAATAACGCACCACGGTAGCCAGCACGCCATCCAGCTGTTGGTGACGCAGCACCTCCAGCATCGGCCGACCAGCGGTCCCGGACGGTTCACCATCATCCACCGCGGCACTATGCCCGCCCGCCAGCAGCGCCCAACACACATGGGTGGCATCCGGATGCTCAGCGCGCAACTCCGCAACCCGGGCTTGCGCGCCGGGGCGGTCGGCTATCGGTTCAACACAGGCGAGAAATCGGCTTTTGCGGATTTCCAGAATGTGAGTGACGGGCTGGGCAAGGCTATACATGGCGAAGAGGAGTGATCAACCGACCATTCCGTATTCCCCGCCGCGCTCGAGCGCGCGCTCATAGGCAGGTCGGCCGTGAATGCGTTGCAGGAAATCTATCAGATGCGGCCATTTTTCATCCAGGCCACCACGCGCCGCGGCGGCTTCCAGAGGAAAGCTCATCTGCACATCGGCTGCGCTGAACTCTTCACCGGCAAACCAGCCGGTGGCTGCCAATTCATCATTCATATAGTCGAGATGCTGAATAATCTGCGGCTCGATAAACTTGTCTTTGACCTGACGGGCGATGCCCTTGGCAAAGGGTTTGGCGAAAAACGGCATGGGCGCGCTTTCCACCCGGTTGAACACCAACTTGAGCAGCAGCGGCGTCATGGCTGAACCTTCAGCGTAATGCAGCCAATAGGTATAGCGCAGGCGTTCCGGGGTGCCCGGTTCTGGCGCCAGGCGGCCGCTGCTATAGGTTGCAATCAGATATTCAATGATGGCGCCGGACTCAGCTACGGTCAGATCGCCGTCGGTAATCACCGGCGATTTCCCCAGTGGATGCACGGCCTTGAGCTCCGGTGGTGCGAGCATGGTTTTCGGGTCGCGCTCATAGCGTTTGACCTCATATTCCAAACCCAGCTCTTCAAGTAGCCAGAGTATGCGTTGCGAGCGTGAGTTATTCAGATGATGAACAATAATCATGGCAGATCCTTCTGGTCGGTATCAGCTGACCACTATGCCATGGCGCAGGACGCAGGTATCGGTTTTATGAACGTTCAGCTTTTGCAGTCTTCCGTTCAAGGGTGGTTTTCAGGGCGGTGAGGCAGCGTTCTTCGGCGGTATCCAGCTCCAGTTGCATCTGCTGAATGTCGAGCAGTTGCTGTGCCAGATGCTGGCGGCGCTCGGTGATCATCTGCAGCATGATGTTGAGCTGGTTCTGGTTGCCTGCCTTGGGATCGTAGAGTTCGATCAGTGTCTTGCATTCGGCCAGGGAAAAGCCGATGCGCTTGCCACGCAGGATCAGCTTGAGGGCAACGCGGTCCTTGGGTGAGTAGATGCGCTCCTGGCCACGACGGACCGGCGAGAGCATGCCCTGTTCTTCATAGAAGCGGATGGTACGGGTGGTGATGTCCAGCTCATTGGCCAGATCGGAAATACTGTAGGTCTGTTTAGCCATGGGGGTCGGTCTCGGTTTTTCCAAGGGTGTTGCCCGCCCGGTGCGCACGTCATCGGGCGGGCGAACGCTAACTAGATCAGGGGCGCTCGATAGCCAAGGCTACCCCCTGGCCACCCCCGATGCACAGCGTAGCCAGGCCCTTGTGCACATCGCGGCGCTGCATCTCATGCAGCAGGCTGACGAGGATGCGGCAGCCGGAGGCACCGATGGGATGGCCCAACGCAATGGCGCCACCATTCACGTTGACCTTATCGGCACCCCAACCCAGTTCTTTCCCCACGGCAAGCGCCTGCACGGCAAAGGCTTCGTTGGCTTCGACCAGTTCCAACTGCTCCAGCGTCCAGCCGGCTTTTTCCAGACAGCGGCGAGTGGCCGATACCGGGCCGATACCCATGATCGCCGGGTCAACACCCGCATTGGCGTAGCCGGCGACTTTCGCCAGTACCGGCAGGCCGAGGGCTTCGGCCTTGCTGGCGCTCATCAACATGACAGCGGCGGCGCCATCATTCAGCGTGGAGGCATTACCGGCAGTGACGCTGCCGTCTTTTTTGAATGCCGGCCGCAGCGCGGCGAGGGTATCGGCAGTGGTGCTGGCACGCGGTTGCTCGTCCCGGGCGAATGCCAGGGGCTCACCCTTGCGCTGCGGAATCAGTACCGGGGTGATTTCCGCATCGAAGCGTCCGGCGTCGATGGCGGCACAGGCGCGCTCCTGAGACTGGGCGGCGAAAGCATCCTGGTGCGTGCGGTCAATGCTGTACTGGTCGGCCAGATTTTCTGCGGTGATACCCATGTGGTAATCATTGAAGGCGTCCCACAGGCCATCACTGATCATGCTGTCGAGCATCTGCGCATGGCCCATGCGTAGCCCGGTACGGGCTTTCGGCACGACGTAAGGCGCCAGACTCATGTTCTCCATACCGCCGGCGATCACCACCTCTGCATCACCGCATCGGATTGCCTGCGCGGCCAGATGCAGCGCCTTGAGGCCCGAGCCGCAGACCTTGTTCAGCGTCATGGCGGGTACGGCGTGGGGCAGGCCCGCCTTGATTGCGGCCTGACGTGCGGGATTCTGTCCGGCACCGGCGGTGAGTACCTGGCCGAGAATCACTTCATCCACTGTGGCCGGATCGATGCCGGTCTTTTCCAGCAGGGCGCGGAGCACGGTGGCACCCAGATCAACGGCCGGGATATTGGCCAGCGCGCCCTGGAAACTACCGATGGCGGTGCGGGTTGCAGCTACGATGACGACGTCTTGCATGATGGCTCCGAATGAAAAGGTGTTGCGCCACAGCGCAACACAAGGTGCAGGTGGATGCCCACAGTATACAACTGATGAATCACCCGTTTCAGCGCCGGATCGGGCTGCCGGTAGCCTGCTGGATTTCATCGAAGCTGACGCCATCGGCGAGCTCCACCAGCTGAAGTCCCTGCTCGGTCACATCCAGCACGCCGAGGTCGGTGATGATGCGGTTGACCACGCCGAGGCCGGTCAACGGCAGATCGCAGGCGGGCAGGATCTTGTGCGCGCCGCCCTTGGCAGTGTGCTCCATCAGCACCACGACGCGCTTGACGCCGGCCACCAGATCCATGGCGCCGCCCATGCCCTTGACCATCTTGCCGGGAATCATCCAGTTGGCCAGATCCCCCTTCTCGGAGACCTGCATGGCGCCGAGAATGGCCAGGTTGATATGACCGCCGCGGATCATCGCAAAGCTCTGGGCGTTGTCGAAGAAACTCGAGCCGGGCAGGGCGGTGACGGTCTGTTTGCCGGCATTGATCAGGTCCGGATCAATCTCCTCCTCGCTGGGGAAGGGGCCAATGCCCAGCAGGCCGTTCTCGCTCTGCAGCCAGACATCCATGCCGTCCGGGATGTAGTTGGCGACCAGGGTCGGCAGGCCGATGCCGAGATTGACGTAGAAGCCGTCCTGCAATTCCTGTGCGGCGCGTTGCGCCATCTGTTCACGTGCCCAGGCCATGGTCTCAGCTCCTCACCGTGCGTTTTTCGATACGTTTTTCGGCGTTCGGGTTGTGCACGATACGTTGCACATAAATGCCCGGCAGATGAATCTGGTCCGGGTCCAGCTCACCGGTTTCGACTATCTCATCCACCTCGACCACGCAGACCTTGCCCGCCGTGGCCACCAACGGATTGAAGTTGCGCGCGGTCTTGCGAAACTGCAGGTTGCCGGACTTGTCGGCTTTCCACGCCTTGACCAGCGCGATATCAGCGGTCAGCGACTCCTCCATCACATACCACTCGCCGTTGAACTGTCGGGTTTCCTTGCCTTCGGCGATCAGCGTGCCGTAGCCGGTGCGGGTATAGAACGCCGGAATGCCCGCGCCGCCGGCGCGCAGTTTCTCGGCGAGGGTGCCTTGCGGGGTGAATTCCAGTTCGAGCTCGCCGCTCAGATACTGGCGCTCGAATTCCTTGTTCTCGCCGACATAGGAGGACACCATCTTGCGGATCTGCCGCGTTTCCAGCAGCAGTCCGAGACCGAAGCCGTCGACACCGGCGTTGTTGCTGATGGCGGTGAGCTGCGTCTTGCCGGTGTCGCGCAGGGCGATGATCAATGCCTCGGGAATACCGCACAGGCCGAAGCCGCCGACGGCGATCGTCATGCCGTCCTCAACCAGCCCTTCAAGAGCCTGGGTGGCACTGGGGTAGATCTTGTTCATGACATACCTCTGCTTGTTGTTGTGTCTGTGCCGCTGTGGCGGGTGCGTGCCACCCGCGAACCGTTGGCACGGCCCAGCAACTGGCTGATGCGTTCGCCAGCGCTGATCAGCATGTCGAGATCGACACCGGTTTCAATATCCAATCCGTTCAGCAAGTACAGCACGTCTTCACTGGCGACATTGCCACTGGCGCCTTGTACATAGGGACAACCACCGAGCCCGGCGATCGAGCTGTCGAACACGGCGATACCTTCCAGCAGACTGGCATAGATATTCGCCATTGCCTGTCCGTAAGTGTCATGGAAGTGGCCGGCCAGGTGCTCGCGCGGTACCGCGCGACTCACCGTCTCGATCAATGTGCGGGTTTTGCCCGGCGTGCCGGTACCTATGGTGTCGCCCAGGGAGATCTCATAACACCCCATGGCGTACAGCTCGCGGGCAACCTCGGCCACCTTGTCCGGCGCCACGCTGCCTTCATAGGGGCAGCCGAGCACGCAGGAGACGTAGCCGCGCACGCGGATGTCATGGGCGCGCGCCACCTCCATCAGCGGCGCGAAGCGTGCCAGACTGTTGGCGATGGAGCAGTTGATGTTCTTCTGCGAGAAGGCTTCGGAAGCCGCGCCGAATACCGCGACCTCCTTCACGCCAGCGGCGATAGCGGCCTCCAGACCTTTCAGGTTGGGCGTCAGGGCGGCGTAGGTGACGCCGGGCTTGCGCGTAATCTGTCCGAACACCTCGGCGGAACCGGCCATCTGCGGTACCCATTTGGGCGACACGAAGCTGCCGGCCTCGATATACGACAGGCCAGCGGCGCTGAGGTCATCGATCAGACGCACCTTGTCAGCGATGCTGATGGGTTGTGGCTCATTCTGCAGGCCGTCGCGCGGGCCGACTTCGACCAGACGGACCTGCTTGGGCAGCAGGTTCATGTATCCTCCTGGACTTCTTCCAACTCCAGCAACACAGTGCCTTCGCTGACCATATCACCTTCGTTGCAGAACAGGCTTTTCACTACACCGTCCTGGGCGCTGCGGATGCTGTGTTCCATCTTCATCGCTTCGAGCACTATCAGTGCGGTACCGGCGGCGACGTGCTGGCCGGCTTCCACCAGTACGCGAACGATGCTGCCGTTCATCGGGGCCGTCAGGCCGCCTTGCTGCTGAAGGCTGTCTTGCGCTTCGGTAATGGGGTCGAAGGCGGTGACCGCCAGCCATTCGCCGCTGTGCTGCAGGTACAGGGTATCGTTCTGACGAATGGCTCTGGGCAGCGGCTCGGAGCTCGATGGCTGCGATGTTGTCAGCTGTACGCGGCGGCTCTCGCCGTTGCATTGCAGATGCAGAGTGATCTGCGCCGGCATGCCTAGGCGCAGTCCATCATATCGGGACCAGGGTGAATGGGCATCGTCGGAGCGCGCAACCACAGGTGTGGTGCTGACGAAAGCCTCAGCGGCCTGCTGCCAGAAGGTGTCTGAGAGTTTGCTTGCCGGGCGCAACAGGTCGGTCTCGTGCCGCGGGATAAAGTCGGTATCCAGCTCCGCGTCGGCAAACGCCGGGTGACCGACCACCCGACGCAGGAAAGCCAGGTTGGTGCGTACACCACCGATGGCGGTTTCATCGAGCATGGCCAGCAGGCGCAGACGCGCTTCCTCACGGTTCTCGCCCCAGGCGATCAGCTTGCCCAGCATAGGGTCATAGAAAGGCGACACGCTATCGCCTTCGGCGACGCCGCTGTCCACGCGGCGACCAGCGCCGGTGGCAGCCTCACGATACAGCGCCAGTGTGCCGGTGGACGGCAGGAAGTCGTTATCCGGGTCCTCGGCATACAGGCGTACTTCAATGGCGTGGCCGATCAGCGGCACCTGTTCCTGGGTGATCGGCAACGGCTCGCCACGGGCCACACGGATCTGCCAGGCCACCAGATCGAGGCCGGTAATCGCCTCGGTGACCGGGTGCTCCACCTGCAGCCGGGTGTTCATTTCCATGAAGAAGAACTCGCCACGGGCGTCGAGCAGGAATTCCACGGTACCGGCGCCGACATAGCCGATGGCTCTGGCAGCCGTTACCGCCGCCTCACCCATGGCGCGGCGCAGTTCCGCTGACAGGCCGGGGGCCGGAGCCTCTTCAACGACTTTCTGGTGGCGGCGCTGGATCGAGCAGTCGCGCTCGTTGAGATACAGGCAGTTACCCTGCTGGTCGGCGAATATCTGGATTTCCACGTGGCGCGGTTTGAGTACGTATTTTTCCACCAGCATGCGTGCATCGCCGAACGACGATTGGGCTTCACGCTGCGCCGAAGCCAGGGCCTCGGCGAGATCCTCTTCGCGCTCGACGACCTTCATGCCTTTGCCGCCACCGCCGGCGGTGGCCTTGAGCAGCACCGGATAGCCGATCAGCTCGGCAGCGGCGCGGAAGGTTTCCAGATCCTGAGCCTCGCCATGATAGCCAGGCACCAGCGGTACGCCGGCTTCTTCCATCAACGCCTTGGCCGCCGATTTGCTGCCCATGGCATCAATGGCTGCGGCCGGCGGCCCGAGGAAGATCAGGCCGGCCGCTTCGATGGCGCGGGCGAAGCCGGCGTTCTCGGATAAAAAGCCGTAGCCTGGATGAATGGCCTGAGCCCCGCTGCTCTTGGCTGCCGCAATCAGCTTGTCGATCTGCAGGTAGCTGTCGGCAGGCTTGGCACCACCCAGATCAATGCGGATGTCGGCCTCGCGCGCATGCCGGGCATTGGCATCGACGGCGCTGTGTACGGCAACCGTGGTCAGGCCCATGGATTTGGCGGTGCTCATCACGCGACAGGCGATCTCGCCGCGGTTGGCCACCAACAAGGTATCGATATAGTGCTTCATCAGTTCTTCTCCTGCCAGGCGGGACGGCGTTTTTCCAAAAAGGCATTCAGGCCTTCCTGCCCCTCGGGGCTGGTACGCAACCGGGCGATGGCATGTTCGGTGGTCTGACGCAGTTCGGCAGAGATATCGCCGGCGCCCACTTTAAGTAACAGGCTCTTGCAGGCCTTGAGCGCCTGCGGGCTGTTCTGCAACAGGTTGTCGACCCACTGTTCCAGCGCGGCATCGAGTCCGTCTGCCGGGTGGCATTCGGCGAGCAGGCCGAGTTCGCGGGCGCGCTGGCCGTTGAAGCGTTCTGCAGTCAATGCATAGCGCCGCAGCGCACGTTCGCCAATCGCCTTGGCCACGAACGGGCTGATGACCGCCGGGGCCAGGCCGATACGCACCTCCGACAGGCAGAACAGAGCATCGACCGCGCCGATCGCCATATCGCAGCAGGCAATCAGCCCCAGTGCACCGCCGAAGGCCGCTCCCTGGACCACCGCCAGTGTCGGCTGTGGCAATTGGTAGAGACGCTGCATCAGTTCGCCGAGCTCATGGGCATCGGCGAGATTGGCCTGGTAGTCAAGTTCTGCCGACTCGCGCATCCAACCGAGATCCGCACCGGCGGAGAAATGTCTGCCGCGGCCACGCAGCACCAGCAGACGAATGTCTGCGTCGTCCTGCACCGTGGCCAATGCGGCGTTCAGTTCGCTGATGACCTGAGCATCGAAGGCATTATTCTTCTCCGCACGGTTCAGCCAGAGGGTGGCGACGCCGCGCGCGTCCTTATTCAGTTCAATGGTCTGGAAATCGATCATGGGCGTTCCTTTGATAGGCGCAGATGGGTCACATGCGGAACACGCCGAAGCGGGTCGGCTCGATCGGTGCGTTGAGCGAGGCGGATAACGCCATCCCCACTACATCGCGCGTCTGTGCTGGATCAATCACGCCGTCGTCCCAGAGTCGTGCACTGGAGTAGTAGGGGTGACCCTGGTGTTCGTACTGTTCGAGAATCGGTTGCTTGATGGCGGCCACTTCGTCGTCGCTGAGCGTCTTGCCGGCACGTTCGCTCTGCTCCTGCTTGACCTGAGCCAGTACCCCGGCGGCCTGTTCGCCACCCATCACGCCGATGCGCGCGTTTGGCCACATCCACAGGAAACGCGGGTCATAGGCGCGACCGCACATGCCGTAGTTGCCGGCGCCGAAGCTGCCACCGATGATCACGGTGAATTTCGGCACCCGGGCGCAGCTCACCGCGGTGACCAGTTTGGCGCCATGCTTGGCGATACCGCCTGCTTCGTACTTCTGCCCGACCATGAAGCCGGTGATGTTCTGC
This sequence comes from Halopseudomonas litoralis, assembly GCF_900105005.1. Classification (NCBI taxonomy): domain Bacteria; kingdom Pseudomonadati; phylum Pseudomonadota; class Gammaproteobacteria; order Pseudomonadales; family Pseudomonadaceae; genus Halopseudomonas; species Halopseudomonas litoralis. The sequence continues at coordinate 3,295,740 of NZ_LT629748.1, read as the reverse complement.
AGGAACAGCAGCGGAATGCCACGCTGGCAGGCCAGCTCAATGAAATGCGCGCCTTTCTGCGCGGCCTCGGCGAACAGAATGCCGTTGTTGGCCAGGACGGCCACCGGGTAGCCGTGCAAATGAGCGAATCCGCAGATCAGCGTGGTGCCGAACAGCGCCTTGAACTCATCGAATTCGCTGCCATCGACCAGCCGGGTGATCACTTCGCGCACATCGTAGGGCTGCTTGGACAGCGCCGGGATTACACCGTACAGCTCATCGGCCGAATACAGGGGTGCCTTGGGTTCGCGCACCTGCAGCCGGCCCAGTTTCTGCCAGTTGAGGTTGGCCACGCAGCGCCGGGCAATGGCCAGGGCATGTTCGTCATTTTCGGCATAATGATCGGCAACACCGCTGACCTTGCAGTGCACATCGGCGCCGCCCAGGTCCTCGGCCGTCACCACCTCACCGGTCGCGGCTTTGACCAGCGGCGGGCCGGCGAGAAAGATGGTTGCCTGATTACGCACCATGATGGCTTCGTCGGCCATCGCCGGCACATAGGCGCCGCCAGCAGTGCACGAGCCCATCACCACGGCAATCTGCGGGATACCCTGAGCACTCATGTTGGCCTGATTGAAGAAGATGCGACCAAAGTGTTCGCGATCGGGGAATACCTCGTCCTGACGCGGCAGGTTGGCACCGCCGGAATCCACCAGGTAGATGCACGGCAGACGGTTTTCCCGGGCGATGGTCTGAGCGCGCAGGTGCTTCTTCACCGTCAACGGGTAATAGGAGCCGCCTTTCACCGTGGCATCGTTGGCGATGATCATGCATTCGATGCCTTCGACGCGGCCAATGCCGGCGACGATACCGGCCGCCGCGACGTTTTCGCCATACACTTCATAAGCGGCCAGCTGTGACAGTTCGAGGAATGCCGAGCCGGGGTCGAGCAGCGTATCGATGCGATCGCGCACCAGCAGTTTTCCGCGCGAGGTATGGCGCTGTTGAGCGCTGGCACCGCCGCCTTCGCTGATCTGATTGAGCAGGGCACGGAGATTGTTCACCTGCTCGCGCATGGCTGCGCCATTGACAGCGAACTCGGGCGCACGGGTGTTGATCTGGGTATTCAGGATGGCCATGAAACCTACTCCGGACGTTTATTTTGTTTCGTTGAACAACTCGCGACCAATCAGCATGCGGCGGATCTCGCTGGTGCCGGCGCCGATTTCGTAGAGTTTGGCGTCACGGAGCAGGCGGCCGGTGGAAAATTCGTTGATGTAACCGTTGCCGCCGAGAATCTGGATAGCCTGCAGGGCCATCTGGGTGGCGTTTTCGGCGGTATACAGGATCACGCCGGCAGCATCCTTGCGGGTGGTTTCGCCACGGTCACATGCCTGAGCCACGGTATAAAGATAGGCGCGGCTGGCATTGAGCTGGGTGTACATATCGGCGACCTTGCCCTGTATGAACTGGAATTCACCGATGCTCTGACCGAACTGCTTGCGGTCGTGAATATAGGGCACCACCACGTCCAGACAGGCCTGCATGATCCCGGTGGGGCCGCCGGCCAGCACGGCGCGCTCATAATCCAGGCCGCTCATCAGCACTTTGACGCCACCGTTTTCGCTGCCCAGAATGTTCTCTGCCGGTACTTCAACGTCATCGAAGAACAGCTCGCAGGTGTTGGAGCCGCGCATGCCCAGCTTGTCGAACTTGTTGCCACGGGAGAAACCCTTCCAGTCGCGCTCGACGATGAAAGCGGTAATGCCGTGTGGACCTTTTTCCAGGTCGGTCTTGGCATAAATCACATAGGTATTGGCATCCGGGCCGTTGGTGATCCAGGTCTTGCTGCCATTGAGTATGTAGCGGTCGCCCTTTTTATCGGCACGCAGCTTCATGGAGACCACATCGGAGCCGGCGTTGGGTTCGCTCATTGCCAGCGCACCTATGTGTTCACCGCTGATCAGCTTGGGCAGATATCGGGTCTTCTGTTCGGCAGTGCCGTTGCGGTTGATCTGATTGACGCACAGGTTCGAGTGAGCGCCGTAGGACAGGCCTACCGAGGCTGAGTAGCGGCTGATTTCCTCCATTGCCACCACATGCGCCAGGTAGCCGAGACCCGCACCGCCGTATTCCTCGGAAACGGTCACGCCGAGCAGGCCCATATCGCCGAACTTCCTCCACATGTCGCTGGGGAACAGATTGTCACTGTCGATGGCGGCGGCACGTGGCGCCAGTTCGGCAGCGGCGAACGCCTGTACCTGCTCGCGCAGCATGTCGATGGTTTCACCGAGGGCGAAATTGAGGCTGGAGTAAGTCATGGAGCTACCTGTCTTGTAGTTGTTTTGCTTGATCGGGTTCGCCGGAAAGTCCGACGTTCGTCCTTTGGCTGAAGAACATCTCGTCAGCCGGTCACCTTTACGTTAGCGTAAACTTGCTCTTGAAGGACTGTCAACACTGTCAGCGCCCTCGGGAAGTGCAAGTCCCATAGACTAACAAGGCCATCGACGGCCCGCGCTGGATGCACACAGGTGATCTGGCGGTGATGGATGGCGACGGCTACCTGAAGATCGTCGGCCGCAACAAGACGTCAGATAACCTGACCGTGATTGCGTGCGGTTGTGATGTGTTTAACACCACAACCGCACACCGAGTTGAATCAGGCTTGAGGGCCTGCATAAACGTTCTTATTGTGCTTGTTATGCTGGTAAATCAGGCCGATAAGACAAGCCAAACCAACCACGATACCTATGGGTTTGCTGTACTCCTCCGGCATGTTCAAACCAATCCCGGCCGTCGCGATATAGGACACGGTAAGCGCTGTGCCGATCACTGCTGGAATACTGGCAATCCAGTGGAAAGTACCCCGGTCAAACAGATACTTGGTTGCCAGCCACAACACACTGGTAGACAGCAGCATGTTGGAGAAGGCGAAGTAGCGCCAGATCAAGGAGAAGTCCAGGAAGGTCATCAGATAGGCCACACCCAATATCGGTGCGGCCAGCGCCAGTCTGTGCATGACTGACTGCTTGATCTTGAACGCATCGGTAACCGTCAGGCGCAGTGAGCGGAACGCCGTATCACCCGAGGTAATCGGGAAAATAGCCACCGCCAGAATCGCCATCACGCCACCGAATATACCCAGGTAACTGGTCGCAATGTGATTCACCACCAGCCCCGGACCGCCCAGATCCAGCATGCCTTTCAGCTCGACATAACCGCCCGGGAAAGCCGCGATACCGGCCAGCGCCCAGACACAGGCAACAATGCCTTCACACATCATCGCGCCATAGAATACCGGACGGGCATATTTTTCATTGGTAATACAACGGGCAATCATCGGTGACTGGGTAGAGTGGAAACCGCTGATGGCACCGCAGGTAATGGTCAGGAACAACAGCGGCCAGACCGGCAAACCGTCCGGGTTAGGTGCCAGAAAGTCATGCTCATGATGGCCGTCGAAATACGCAAATACATCATTCACCACCGGCAGGTTGGGCGCTTCCAGCAACAGTGCCACAGCAACCAGCGTGGTCATTACAATCATCAGCAAACCAAACACCGGGTACAGCTTGGTAATGAGCTTGTCGATGGGCAGCAAGGTGGCGAAAAAATAATACGCCAGAATCACCAGAACCCAGAAAGTGTTACCGGCCAGGAAAGTACCTTCGAAGAAAGACAGGTTACTCAGCAGTCCCGCCGGACTCATGATGAACACCACGCCTACAAAGAACAGCAGCATGCAGGTGAATACCAGCATCACGCCCTTGAAGATCACGTTGTAATAATTACCCGCAATCTCTGGCAAGCTCTTGCCGTCTTCCTTCATGCTCATGACACCGGAGAAGTAGTCATGAACCGCGCCGCCCACCACGTTACCGATAACAATCCACACCAGCGCGATGGGGCCGTACAGGGCACCCAGGATAGGCCCGAAAATGGGACCGACCCCGGCAATATTCAGGAACTGAATCAGGAAGGCTCTGACCGGACTGATGGCGACATAGTCCACGCCATCATGCAGGCGTTCTTGAGGCGTCTTTGCTGTGGGGTCTATACCAGCTTGTTTTTCCACAAAGGGGCTGTAGAACTTGTAGCCGAGAATGAGTATCGCAAGGCTGGCGAAGAAAATGAGCATGTATCAACCTCATAGTTGTAGGAGCAAGAGCCTGTCAGCACTTATATTGGTGGGGTTTATTTTGTAACACGGTAATTTAGCATTGGCGGTGCCGAGGTGATACCAGCCTATGGTCGGAGATAGGGGGATGTACTGTGCTTCGCTTTAGCCTCATGAGGTAACAGACCAGCCATCACACAGGCTCAGCATTTGCCAGTTTGTGATCTCCACTACCCGCAATTTTGATCAGGACCCCCGCTTTGGTCTGGCGGTCAGGGCGCTGACCTGCGAGGCGGATCAGCAGCGGCTGCGTGAAGCGTTGAAGCTGGCAGGCGGGCCTGTTGAAAGCCTTCCCTGGCTTAGTGATTGACCGTCCTGTTTTGTGTCGCGATATCAGAAGATATCCAGCGGATACTCGACCACAAAACGCAGCTCATTCGCTTCGCTGCTGAAGCCGTTGTCACGGTGCACGGCATAGCTGGCGCGGACGGCGAGGTCCTTGGCCGGACCTGACTGCACTACATAGCGCGCTTCGATGTCACGTTCCCAGTGCTTGCCGTCCTTGCCTCCGGTGCTGGCGCTGTACCCGCCGTAAACGCCGCCTTTATAGTGCGTGTCATCGATGCCATCACCGGTAATGTAACGGACCATGAAGTTCAGGCCCGGTACGCCGTAATAACCCATGTCGATGTCATAGCGCAGCTGCCAGGACTTTTCGTTGGGGCCGTTGAAGTCGGAATACTGGATGGAGTTGGCTACCCAGATGGAGCCGCCGGTGTTGCCGCTGTCCATGCCGATATAGTCGAAGGGCTCGTCGCCATCGACCTGCTGGTGGGCCAGCATGAACCTGTGGGCGCCGGCAGTGTAGGCTGCGGACAGCGACCAGGTGGTGTTGTCGATCCGGCCGGCCAGCTCCCTGCCGGTATCCCGGGTCTCGTACAGGTTGAAGTCGAACGCCAGCGAGCGTTCGCTGGCCAGCGGCAGGATGTAGTTGAGCTTGCCGTAGTACTGGTTCCAGACATCTTCGAGTTCGGACGCGTAGAGTATGGCGCTGAACCGGTCGGTGAATTGGTAGCTGCCGCCCAGGTAGTCGGCACTGGCTGCATCCACTGCACCACCGTAGGTGAGGGTGATTTCTCCGTCACGGTTGGTGTTCATGCTGCCATCGCGGATGGAGGTGAAGTGCCCGGCTTCCAGGTTCAGTCCTTCGATCTCGTTGCTCAGCAGCTGGAAGCCCTGGGCCGTGCCGAAGAACAGGCGCGAGCTGCCCATGCCGAACACCGGGTTGGTGGGGATCAGGTCGCCGGCTTTCAGCTCGGTCTTGCTGATGCGCGCCTTGAGGCTGCCGCCGGCGTAGGCGTAGTTGTCCTGGGCCTTGCCGTCGGAGCCGGTCGGCAGCAGGCCGGTGTAAGCGGTGCCGCCGTTGCGGTCGCTGTCCAGCTTGATGACGCCGACGGCATGGGCGTCCACACCGACGCCGACGGTACCCCGGGTATATCCGGAGGTGAAGGTGGCGCGCAGGCCGTGGGCCCATTCGCGGGTATCGCGGTGGATGCCCGAGGCATGCTTGTAGTCGCGATCAAACAGGTAGTTCCTGTTCAGCAGGTTGAGGCTGCTGCCTTCGATAAAGCCCTCGGCATCGGCTTGACTGCTGGCCAGGCCAGGCCGGGCAGGGCAGTGATGGCGGCGGCGGTGGCCAGTGCGATAAGACTGAGTTTGCGTGTGTGCACGGTGTTTCTAGCTCCTTGCTGCGAAAAAAATCTGGTCAAAAGCATCACGCACAGCGTCATTGCGAGTCTGAAGGGCGTGGCAATCCACTGCCTGCTGGTCCGGGCCGGTGGATTGCCGCGTCGCTGTGCTCCTCGCAATGACGGAGTGGGCTTTATGGTTGGTCGAGGAGAGGAGTGCGTGGCTGTGTTGGCTCGCGCTGCAAAATGGTGCCGCGATCACCGACCGCATAGACCGCTCCGTTGCGCGTGGCGCAGACGGCGCGCAGGCCGACATCGCTGCCGCTGGGTTCGGAAATCCACTGGCCGGCCTGCAACCGCAGGATACGACCGCGGGTGCCGACGGCGTAGGCGTTGTCCGCGCTGGTGCCGGATACGCTCAGCAGGTCATCACGCAGGCGGGTGGGTTGCAGCTGCCAGCGCTGGCCGTTGAAGTGGGCCAGACTGCCGGAGAGGCCGACAGTGTAGATGTCGTTCAGCCCTGGCCCCCAGACGCTGTAGAGGAAGTTCTCGGTGCCGACGTTGAACTCGGCCCAGTCCTTGCCGTTGTAGCGCAGCACCAGACCGAAGTCGCCGACCGCGAGCATGCGGTCCTTGCCCCAGCCCCACAGGCTGTAGAGTGCTGATTGGGTACCGCTGGACATGCGCTTCCAGCTCAGGCCGTCGAAGTGCAGGATGAGCCCTTCATCGCCGACCGCGTAGAGGTCATCCGGACCGCTGCCCCACATGGACAGAATGGTCAGGTCCAGGTGCATATCGTGGTGCAGTTGCCAGTCCTGGCCATCGAAGCGATAGATGCGGCCGAGCTGGCCGGCGGCGAACAGGCCGTTGCCGGTATCCCAGACGCAATGCACGGATAGCTCGCTCGGGGCCGGGAGGGCGCGCCAGCTATCACCTTTCAGGATCAGAACGGTACCGGCTTCGCCACAGGCGTAGCAGGTGCCATCCGCCGCTTCATGGATGCCCCACAGCTGGCGATCGGTGGGGGAGGCCATGGCTGTCCAGGCGCTGCGTGGGACAGCGCCGGGCGGCGGTGCCAGGGCGGCGGTGAAGTCGTCCGCGGCGGTCATGATGCTGCCAAAGTCACCGACTGCCAGGGCCTCGCCGGTGGGCAGGGCGATGATATCCATCAGGTCATGGGGCATGTTGCTTTCGAGGCGGTCGAGCTTGAGGTCTTTCAGGTAATACAGATGGCCCTTGTCGCCGACGATCAGCACGCCGTCCTTGTAGGCTTTGAGCGAGCGCAGGCGGGGCATCGGCTGGTCAAAGGTCAGCGCCTGGAACAGGCCGTCGCGGTAGCGCACCAGCTCGCCACGGAAGCCGCCCGGATCGACGAAGTAGCGCCCGCCAGCCAGCAGTATCTCGTCGTCCAGCAGCAGTATGGCCTGGAAGCCCGAGCCCAGCGGGCAGTCCAGCTGGACCCAGCTTCCATCGAGCTGGCGTTGCAATACAGTGCCTTCGCCACCGGCGGCGTAAACCGTGCCATCGGCAGCGCAGGCCACGGCGCGCAGGTTGATGCGGGTCGGGGCTGTTTCTGCGGTCCACTGGTTGCCGTCGTAATGCAGGATGATGCCGTCATCACCCACCGCCCAGGCCTGGCCTTGGGCGTTGCCATCGATGGCGAACAGCGGGGTGTTTTCTGCGCAGGAGGCGAAGCGGCCGTTCTCGTCAATAATGCCGCCGCGCACCTGCTGCCAGCTGCTGCCGTCGTAGTGCAGGATACTGCCCATCCAGCCCACGGCGATCAGGTCATCGGCGCGCAGGCCCCAGATGCCATGCAGTGGCAGTTTGGCGGGTACCTCCATGTGTTGCCAGCGCTGACTGCCCTCGCCAGTACCGCCGCGGTAGCGCAGGATCATGCCCTCGTCACCGACCACGAACACTTCTCCCTCCCCGGACCAGCCGGACCAGAGCACGTCGCCATCACCGGCGCCCACCTCCGGGACCCGATGCCAGGGTGCGCGGTGTGGCTGGGAGCTGGTGCCGCCGAGCAGCTGGCGGAAGAATTGGCGACGTTCAGCGTTGGGTGCCTGGGTCATGGTGTAGCGTCCTCACAGATAAAACGAAGTACAACAAGGGGGTGACGCAGGTACGACGTCAGCGTGGGCTGCCGTCGTGCCCGGCAGAGGGCAGTGGCTGGTTGCCCAGCAGGGCTGCCAGTTCGCTGCGCAGGGCATCGCGCTGCTCCTCCGGTACCGCGGCGAGTGCCTGTTCCAGTTCCGGCGCCTGTTGGGCTTCCTGGTTCATGGCTTTCAGCGAATCCGCCGCCGCTGCGGCGAAGTTGGCCTTGGCCTGATCGACACAGGCGTTGACCGCCAGGCTGAACGCCCGGGCCTCGGCGCTCTCGGGTGCGTCGAGCACGATCGGCTGGCCGCTGTCCGAGCCGCTGGCCAGCGCCAGCGAAAACGGCACCTGGGCCAATGAGGCAACCCCGGCCTTGTCCAGAGCCTCGGCCAGATGATCACGCGGGAACAGGTGGAACTCGCCGCTGCAGTGCGGGCAGGTGACGCCGGCCATGTTCTCGACCACGCCGAGCAACGGCATGCCGCGCTCCTGGCAGAAGCGCACGGCCTTGAGGCTGTCCATCAGCGCCACTTCCTGGGGCGTGGTGACCAGCACGGCGGCGACGTTCTGGCCTTCCAGCAGGTCGGACAGGGTGATCAGCTCGTTGCCGGTACCCGGTGGCATATCGATGATCAGAAAGTCCAGCTCGCCCCAGTCGAAGGAGCCGATCAGGTGGTGCATGAAGTCGTGCTTGTAGGAGTCGCGCCAGACGATGGGCGTGTCGTCACTTTCCATCATGAAGGCCAGCGAGCCGACCTGAATGGGATGCGCGAGGCCGGATGCATTGAAGGCCAGCGGCGACAGGCCGCGCTTGCTGATACGCACGCGCTCGCCGACAAAGCCGAAGAAGCGGCTCTGGTTGGGACCGTGGATATCCGCATCGGCAACGCCCACGCGGTAGCCTTGGGCTGCCAGCCCGGCGGCGATGTTGGCCGACACCGTGCTCTTGCCCACGCCGCCCTTGTTGGCCATGACCATGATGATCTGGTCGATGCGGGTCAGGCGCGAGTCCAGTACCAGCTTCTCGTGGTGGCCCTTGTCCAGCCGGCAGCTTGGCTCTTCGGGACAGAACTGGCAGGCGTGACCGCGGTCACAGTCCGCCGGCGCGAGTGCCAGCGGGTCCTGCGGGTTGAACTGGGAAACCGACATTGTTGCTCACTCCACTGCGGGAAGCCGGCGTCAGCGTTTGCTGTCGCTGGTGTCCAGCAGAATCCAGGTATGGGTAACGCGCTTGTTGCCATCGCGCTCGTTGTCGCTTCCCTGCCAGACAGCAAAGGACAGGGGAACCATGCCTTGCTTGAAATCAACTTCATGTTTGCTGGCCGGCTCCAGCGGGCGGGACATAACCACCTGCCATTCATTATCCTGGGCAATCTGCTGGGATACATACAGGCCGTCACCGGACACGCTCTGCTCGGGCAACCGGGTGGTGCTGCCGAAACCGCCGGCGGCGAGATTTTCGACGTCGCGCTGGTCGGCGCGCCAGTACCAGATATTCACCGGTTTTTCCGGCCCGCTGCCCATCATGTAGGAGGTGTCGGTGCCGTTCAGCGCGTACTGTACCGCAACGCCATCGCCGAAGGCGTCGACTTCGCTGGTACGGTCCTCGGTGTGATCCTTCCAGTGCAGGCGCACATAGAAGCGTTCGCTGGTGCGTGCCACCTGGAAGTACAGGTGCTTGCCGCGCATGGCGCCGTCGTCGAAACGCAGCGCTACCGACTGGTGCACCGGCGGCGCCGGGAACACATGGGTGCGGTAGGTCGGGATGCGCTGCCAGATCAGATCGTCAGGATCGTTCTGGCTGCGCAGGTAGATATTGTCGGGCAGGCGGGCCACCTTGATGGTGTCACCCGGCTTGATTTCCAGCACGTTGGGGTTGGCTTCCGGGTGCTCGGCCAGGGCAACGCCGGCGGCGCAGGCGACCAGCAGGGCCAGGGAGCTGCGCAGCATGGATTTCAGTTTCATGGCAAATCTCCTCACTGGGGGCCTCAGCCCCCGACAACCGGCGTGGTCAGTCCCACATCGGATGTGAATCGGTGTCGGACTGGATCTGGACTGCACCGGGCAGCGGACAGGGTCCGACCCGGGAAGACAGGCTGGCCTGCTGCTCGGTGACCCAGTCGGGCAATACCTCCACCAGATAGGCCAGCGTCGGATCCAGGTTCGCGTCGCGCAGCTGGCTGTAGCGCGCCTTGATCGCCTCCAGCAGCGGGGCCAGGTAGCGGGCAATGAAGTCCCGCCGGGCGCGCTGATAGGGGCTGGTGTCCTGCTCGTGGATCAGCGCCCGGCGTTCCAGAAAGCACAGCAGGCTGCAGAATTCGAGCATGGCGACCAGATGATCCGGCTCCTCGGCCTGACCTTCATCGGCCTGCGCGGTCTGCAGACCGAAGTGCCGATAGAAGGCCAGCACGTTGAGCAGATAGTTGCCGGGCGTTTCGCCCCCGAGCAGCTCTTCGTGTGCGCTGGCCATCAGCGGTATCCGCCGCTTGCGCCGGGCCTGCAGGAAGGTGCCGGTATAACCGATCTGCAGTGCATCCAGATCGCTGCTGGGCGGCAGCGATGGCCAGGTCTGTCCGGTTGCGGTCTGCCAGGCCGGGGCGAGGGCGGCATGTATCCGGCCCTCTTCCAGCGCGCGCTGGGTTTCTTCCAGCGGGTAGCCGAACAGCGCAGCGGCCAGCCGGTAGATGGTCTCCTGCGCGCCCAGCCGGTCGATCTCGACCGGGGCTGGTGCGTAGGCGGCGGTTGCAGTCATGACGTGTCTCCCGTCTCAGCTGAGCTTGAACATTTCGGCGTGCTTGAAGCCGATCAGGGTATCCATCAGTTCGCTGGCGCGGCCTTCGGCCTTCTCCTGGCGTTCCCGCTCCAGCGTGGCCAGGGCCTCGCCGGTGGTCGGCCCGAACAGGCTTTCCAGGTACTCCAGCGGAATGCGCTGCTCATCCATCGCCCGGCCATCAGAGGCGTATTTCGACGGCGAGGTCGGCGGCACATAGAACACGTTGGGCTGGGTGCCCCATTCACCGTGCAGCGGCAGCGCCACCTTGTACTTTTCCACCAGCAGGTGGATGGGGCCTTCTTCGTCGTCCCGGTAACCGATCCAGCGGATCCGTCCGACACACTGCTGGGCGCAGGCGGTGGGCAGGCCTTTCTCGATGCGCGGGTAGCAGAAGATGCACTTCTCCGACTTGGAGATCTCCTCGTTGAAGTAGATCTTCTTGTACGGGCAGGCGTTGACGCAGTAGCGATAGCCACGGCAGCGTTCCTGGTCCACCAGTACGATGCCGTCTTCCTGGCGCTTGTAGATGGCGTTGCGCGAGCAGGCCGCCAGGCAGGCGGGGTTGTCGCAGTGGTTGCACAGCCGTGGCAGGTAGAAGTAATAGCTGTTGGGGTAGTCGCCTTCGCCTTCGTCTTCGTCCCAGTTGGCACCCCAGGTCGGTTTGACGTTGGGGCGCAGCCAGGGGTCGGTACCGGTCATCAGGGCTTCTTCGTAGTTGTATTCCCACGGCACCCCGTAATCGTCCTGGCTGGGCTGGCGCCCCAGGCGCAGCGCGCCCTCGGCATCGAAACCACCGCCCATCTGCTGATAATCACGCGGGTAGCCGAGACCCGGCTGGGTCTCGACGTTGTTCCAGTACATGAATTCCCGGCCGTTGCGGTTGGTCCACATCAGCTTGCAGGCTGTGGAGCAGGTATGGCAGCCGATACACTTGTTCAGGTCCAGCACCATGCTCAGTTGGCGTTTGACAGCCATGGCAATCTCCTCTTAAACAACCCGTGGGTCGGCGATATCTTCGGGTTTGGCCAGCTCGATGTCGAAACTCGATTCGTGCAGCAGCTGGTTGGCGTTCCACATGGCGTACTTGTAGGTCAGGTGGCCCCAGTCGCCGACCAGTTCCAGCGGTTGCAGGAAGGTGGCCATGGCGTTGTTCATCGGCTTGCGATGAATGTACTGATGCGGCTCCCAGCCGTGTTCCATCATGATCGAGTGCTCAGGAATGCTCGGGTAGAACTTGGCCTGGGCAAAGAAATCACCGGTGGAGTTGAACAGCCGTACCGTGTCGCCGTCCTTGATACCGCGCTTGGCGGCCAGTTTGGGGTTGATATAGATATTCGGCTCGCCGCGCTGCAGCCGCAGCATGTACTTGTTGCTGCGCCAGTTGGAGTGGATGCCCCAGCGGGTGTGCGGTGAATAGAAATGCAGCGGATAATTCGACGCTTCCGGGCCGCCATACAGGCGGGCGGTGGGCACCGTGGACTTGAGCTTCATGAAGCGCGGATGGTCGACATAGAAGGTCAGACGCCCGGTCAGGGTTTCGTAGGGTTTCTTGTCTTCGGTCTGCGCGACAAAGGGGTTGTAGGGTTCGTCCTTGAGCAGTGGCTGGTTCACACCGGCATGCTCGTTCATGACAATGAAGCCCCGCTCGGCGGCTTGCTCCAGGGTGATGTCACCGAACTCCGGCGAGTTCTCCACGATGTAACGGCACACATCCTCGTCGGTCATGAATTTGCCGTTGCGGGTGAAATCGTCGTGGATGGTATGCAGGTCACGGGTGACCTCGCCATCTTCGATCGGGCCGATGCCGCGGGCAATGGCGCGCTCCTGGATCTTCTTGGTCAGCAGCACCAGGATTTCCCAGTCCGGCTTGGAATCACCGACCGGGTTCACCGAGGGGGTGAACACGTTACAGAAACGGTGATAACCCTGGGTACGCAGGTCCCATGCCTCATAGTGACTGGCCGCCGGCAGCACGTAGTCGGCCCATTCGGCGGTGGAGTCCATGCGCACGTTGATGCAGGCAAACAGTTCGCTGGCCTGGCGCAGGTGTTCCTCGCGGTACTTGTCGGCAAACTTGTTGCGGCGGAAGGTGTTGTCGGCGATCGAGATCATGCCCTTGATCTCGCCGTAATAGGGCATCCAGCCCTTGTCCAGCGACTCCTGGATCATTTCTTCCATCTCGTCCAGGTCAAAACCCACACGCTTCTTCAGCTTGGCATTATTGAAATGCTTGCGGGCGCCTTCCATCATGCCGCCACGCAGGAACTCGCCCAGACCGCCCGGCTCGTAGCGCGCGGACTTCTTGCCTTCATAGGTGGCCAGCTCGGTCCAGCGCGGGTGGTTCCAGGAAATCCACGAGGTATCCAGCCCACCGGTACGGCCGCCGTGGCCGGTCAGGGCCAGCGCCAGGGCGTAGCTCCAGCAGGTGTACAGACAGTTGGAGTAGCTGGAGGTGATGTAGCCGAGCATGACGATGGCTTTTTTCGCCTTGGCCAGGTGCCGGGCTTCCTGACGCACCACGTCCGGGTGGATATTGGTGGTCTTGAAGGTTTTTTCCGGGGTGAACTTGGCCGCCTCGAGCTTCACCTGTTCGAACACGGTGGTGACCTTGATGCCTTCGACGGTGAATTCACCTTCCAGCGCCGGATCCACGCCGTCGAGGCTGATGCTCTTCTCGTCACTGCCCATGGAGCCCTTGGCCTTGACGGCCTGGTTGCTGTTCAGGTCCCAGTGGTAGAACACCTCGTCGCTGCCGCCCTCGACCAGATCGGCCTCGCGCAGCAGTTTGCCGTTGTCCTTGCGCACCAGCATCGGCAGGTCGCTCTGTTCTTTCATGAACGCCGGCTGATAGAGGTTCTCTTCGAGAATCACATTGACCAGTGACATGGCGAAGAAAGGATCGGAGCCCTGATTGATCGGCATCCACAGGTCGGTGTGGATGGCGCTGGGGTTGTAGTCGGGCGAGGTGCTGGTGATACGCGCGCCGTTGTACTTGGCTTCCCAGATATAGTGCGCATCGGGGATCCGCGTGGCGTTGGGGTTGATCATGCCGAGCAGGATGTAATCGGCATCGAACCAGGCGTCTGAAGTGAAGCTCTCCAGCGGCGTACCGTAGGTCAGATGCGCACCGGTGAGCAGGTCGCCAACCACGGTGAAACCGTCCAGCTGGATGCCGCCGACCAAGGAGGCAAAACGCTGCCCACCCGACTGGCGCACCATGGTCTGGTTGCCTGAGCCCTGGTGGGTCTTGAGTTTGCCGGGGCCGTACTTCTCGAAGATATCGATCACCTTGTCGGCAATCTCTTCGGTGGCCTGATCCCAGGAGATACGCTGCCACTTGCCTTCGCCGCGCTCGCCGGCCCGCTTGAGCGGATAGCGCAGCCGGTCGGCTTCATACATGGCAGTGGAATGGATGGCGCCTTTCTGACAGCCGCGCGGGTTGGCATCCGGCACATTGGGGTTGACCTGGGGATACTTGGCAATCTGCTCTTCGCGGATAACGATGCCGTCCTTCACATAGACGTTCCACGCGCAGTTACCCATGCAGTTGATGCAGTGTGCGGCATGGCCGACGCTGTCCCAGGTCCACTCGTTGCGGTACAGGTCTTCCCAGCTGCGGTAGGGATATTCACTGGCCAGTGTATCGCCGATGGGTTCCAGCCGGTTGAGCGACCAGACGTTGCCGCTGAGCATGGCGCCTACCCCGGTCAGGCCGAGGCCCTTGAGCACGTCGCGCCGTTTGGCCTTCCACATTCCGATACCCATAACTTTCTCCTTACCACGGACCGCCGCGCAGCGCGCTGGCGAAGCACTGTTGCACACAGGTCTGGTGTTGGTTGATGCGCGCAGGTCAGTTGCGATCAATGCAACTGGCGGGCTTATTGCTCGCTGTAATAAGCGGAAATGTCAGCAATATCCTGATCGCTGAGACTGGCGGCCATGGGCGTCATGACCATGGACATGCCGCCGCCACGTTCGCCGGCGCGGTAGGCCTTGAGGGCCATATCCAGGTAGGTAGCAGACTGGCCGCTCAGGCTGGGGTAGATAGCGGCGGTAGCCTTGCCATCGGTTCCGTGGCAGGCAACACAGAGGGTGATTTTCTCGGCGCCAGCGGCGGGGTCGCCGGCAGCACTGGCCAGGCCGGAAAAGGCCAGGCCGCTCAGCAGCGCAGCTGCGGAGGCTTTCATCATCAGGCGTACCATTGCATATTCCTCATCGGTCAGGGGCCTCTGGCGGGCTCTCTGCACTCATTGTAGCCGTATAAGCCAAGCGCAATCAGTGTAGATCAGTTTGATTGCAGGGATGTTGATCCAGGTCATGGGACAGCGCGCCAGCGGGTTTCAGGGCTGAAGCAGGGCGTGGTATGGGATGAAGCCTACCGGGTCGCCGGGCTGCACAGGCTGTTGCGCAGGGATCACCACCAGGCCGTCAGCCCAGCAGCAGTTGGCCAGCATGGCGGAGCTCTGCTGGGGATGCAGCTGTGCCTGCATCTGGCCATTGCCGACCTGCAGGCGGGCCTGCAGGTAGCGGGTGCGCACGCTGGTTTTCTGCCACTCGAAATCAGCCAGCGCAGGCAGTATCGCCGGCGCCGCGGGCGTCTGGCTCTGGGTGGCCAGCAGGGCGGGGCGGGCGATGATCAGGGCGGTAACCAGGCTGGCCGCCGGGTTGCCGGGCAGACCTATCCAGGGCGTCTGGCCGATGGTGCCGAAGGCCAGGGGCTTGCCCGGCTGGATGGCTACCCGCCACAGGTTGAGCTGACCCAGTTGCTGGACGGCCTGTTTAAGGTAATCCGCCTCGCCGACGGAAACGCCGCCACTGCTGATCAGCAGGTCCTGCTCCCCGCTGGCCCGGCGCAGCAGCTGAACCGTGTCATCCAGATTGTCACGCAGGTGCGGATACTGGTGCACCTCGAACCCCCAGCCCTGCAGCACACTGGCCAGCAGATAGCGGTTGCTGTCATAGATCTGGCCGGGACCGAGGGCCGAGCCGGGGTCGCACAATTCATTGCCGCTGCTGATGATGCCCACGCGCAGCGCCCGGCTGACCTTCACCGCGGCGTAGCCCTGGCTGGCCAGCAGGCCGATCTCCTGGGCGCGCAAGCGGGTGCCGCTGCCCAGCAGCGGCTGACCGACTCGGGTTTCTTCACCCTGTCGGCGAATATTCTGGCCGGGTCTGACCGGGGCAAAAACAACCCCGTCGGTCTCCCGCCGGCAGTTTTCCTGGGGGATCACGGTGTCGGCGCCCACCGGCACCACTGCTCCGGTAAAGATCTGCATGCAGTGCCCGGGGGGCAGCTCGATGGCAGCGTCGCCGGCAGCCTGACAGCCCGCCAGCGGCAGACGCCCGCCTTCCGGCGGCAGATCGGCGCTGTTCAGGGCGTAACCGTCCATGGCGCTGTTATCCCACAGCGGCACGTCGTGGCGGGCATGGATATCCTCGGCCAGCAGCCGGCCGTGGGCCTGCAACAGGGGCAGCTGCAAGTTGGCAGCGGGACGCGCCAGCAGACCGGTCAGGGCCTCGACGGCCTGCTCGATGCTGCTCATTCCGGGTTGTTCACATGCTGAACTCATGGTGCATCCTTATCGTCGGCCCAGCGGTCAGCGGCTTCAAGGTCACTGGTGCGGCCCTCGACCCAGTGGCTGCCGGTGGTGGTCTGCTCTTTCTTCCAGAAGGGCGCGCGGGTCTTCAGATAATCCATGATGAAGGCGCAGGCCTGAAAGGCATCCTCGCGGTGCATGCTGGCGGCGGCGACAAAGACGATCGGCTCAGCCAGCCCCAGCTGCCCGACGCGGTGCAGTACATGTACCCGTTGCAGGGGCCAGCGCCGGGCAGCCTCTTCAGCGATGCCCTGCAACGACTTTTCAGTCATGCCGGGGAAATGTTCGAGGAACAGGCCTTCCACAGTCTGTTGCTGACTGAGGTCACGTACATAGCCGGTAAAGCAGACCAGTGCGCCGATGGCCGGGTCGCCGGCATGCGCATCATTGGTCAACTGGCCGGGGTCAAAGGGCGCAGTCTGCACCTGAATGCTGATCACGACTCAACCTCCGGTCACCATGGGGAAAAAGACCAGTTCATCGCCGGCCTGGATCGGCGTGCCCAGCGGGCACATTTCCTGGTTCAGCGCACACATCAGCGTGGGGTCGTCGAGCAGGGTCCAGGGTGCACCGCGCCGGGCCAGGTGGTCGCGTACATCCCCGAGCGTCTGCCAGCCGGGCTGCCAGTCCAGTTGCAGCTGGTCGGTCTGCAGTTCTTCCTTGTACTTGGCGAAAAACAATACGGTAATCATGGCTGGCTCCTGTCAGTCCTGGGTGCGTACATAATGGCCGGATTTGCCGCCGAGCTTTTCTACGAGGTGGACCTGCTGAATCTGCATGTCCTTGTCCACGGCCTTGCACATATCGTACAGGGTCAGGGCAGCGATCGAGGCGGCGGTCAGGGCTTCCATCTCCACGCCGGTCTGGCCGGCCAGCTTGCAGGTGGCGGTGATCAGCACCTGCTCCGGCGGCCGGGCTTCGAGGTTGACCTTGACGCTGGTCAGCAGCAACGGGTGGCACAGGGGAATCAGCTCGTGGGTGCGTTTGGCAGCCTGAATGCCGGCAATGCGCGCGACGGCAAACACGTCGCCCTTGGGGTGGCCGCCGTCCTGGATCATGGCCAGGGTCTCGGCTTTCATCTGCACCAGCGCCTGGGCGGTGGCCTGGCGCTCGGTGACGGACTTGGCCGTGACGTCAACCATATTGGCGCGGCCCTGATTATCGAGGTGGGTAAGCATGTTTAATCCTGTACTGGCGCATCGGCCAGCAGTGCGGGTTCGTTGAAATTGCTCAGCCGCGGGTCGTCGCCTGGGTAGTCGAGTGCGACAGGGTCCAGCTCGCGCAGGGCGCGCTGAACGCTGCGCTGGCCGGCCTGCCACTGCTGTTGCAGACGCGGCAGCAGGGCGGTGGGCAGCAGGCTGAACAGGGGTTGCCAGTAGCCGTCCTGGCGTAGCATTACCGGGCGCTCACCTGCATGCTGGCAGAGGTGCTCCAGCAGTTGCCGGTCGATTCTGGGCGCATCGCATGGCAACACCAGCAGGTTCGGGTGGCGGGCAATTTTCAGTGCCTCAATGATGCCGATAAGGGGGCCGGGAAAGTCATCGGCAGGGTCACTGACCAGCTGGTCGGCCAGCGCGCGATAACGTGTCTGGTTACGGTTGCAGGAGATGATCAGGTCGTCGGTTAACGGGCGGGCCACGCGTTGCACATGTTCGATCAAGGCGTGCTCGCCCCAGCGTACCCAGCCTTTATCCTGGCCCCCCATGCGCTGCCCGCGGCCACCGGCCAG
The DNA here is from genome assembly GCF_900105005.1 of Halopseudomonas litoralis. NCBI lineage: Bacteria > Pseudomonadati > Pseudomonadota > Gammaproteobacteria > Pseudomonadales > Pseudomonadaceae > Halopseudomonas > Halopseudomonas litoralis. The sequence continues at coordinate 3,277,754 of NZ_LT629748.1, read as the reverse complement.
CAGCAGGATGCTGCAGTGTGCCAGAGGAGTAGGGGGGTGCATGTCAGACATGTCAGCTTTACCTGTAAACGGAGGGTTTGCGGACTTACGCAATGCGCAGCAGTGTGTCATAAACTCCCGGCTTTGTAAGTGGAGGCGCCGTTTGGTCGCACCGCGACGACCGCAAAAAAGTGTACACTCACACATTATTCCGTGCAGCCAATCATGATGGCACTGCTTTACGGCAGGCTGGCCATTGCTGCAGTACGCGTGCACAGGGGAGTCAGGTATATGGCCTCTAACTGGGTCGATGGCTTTGGTCGCACGATTGATTACGTGCGTATGTCAGTGACGGATCGCTGCGATTTTCGTTGTATCTACTGCATGTCCGAAGACATGACCTTCCTGCCGCGCGAACAGGTGCTGACGCTGGAGGAGATCCTGCGCAGTGCCCAGTTGTTTGTCGCCAACGGCGTCACCAAGATCCGCCTGACCGGTGGCGAGCCGCTGGTGCGCAAGGGTGTCGTCGGGCTGTGCGAACGCATCAGCGCCCTGCCGGGGCTGCGTGAGCTGGTCATGACCACCAACGGCTCGCAGCTGCCGCGCTACGCCAGGCCCCTGGCCGAAGCCGGGGTGAAACGGCTGAACATCAGCCTGGATACCCTGGATCCTGAACGCTTCCGCGAGATGACCCGGGTCGGTGATCTGCAGCAGGTGCTGGACGGGATCGAGGCCGCGCGCGAGGCGGGCTTCGAATCGGTCAAGATCAACAGTGTGGTCATCAAGGGCCGCAACGAAGACGAGGTACTCCGACTGGCCGACTTTGCCGTCAGCCGTGGGCTGGATCTCACCTTCATCGAGGAAATGCCGCTGGGGCACGTCGGCCGCGACCGTGCCCGCTCGCTGTTCAGCAGCACCCAGGTGCGCGATCTGCTGGCTCAGCAGTACCGCCTGATGCCGAGCAGTGACGACAGCGGCGGGCCGGCGCGCTACGTGCATCTGCAGGATCATCCGCAGACTCGTATTGGCTTCATTTCTCCGCACAGCAACAACTTCTGCAGCACCTGCAACCGGGTGCGGCTGACCGCCGAAGGCAAGCTGCTGTTGTGTCTGGGCAACGAGCATGACCTGGATATGCGCTCGCTGTTGCGCCGTCATCCGCTGGATGACCAGCCGCTGCTGGATGCGGTCAGAACAGCACTCAAATACAAGCCCGAACGTCATGAATTCAGCGCCGACGGTGATGTACAGATTGTGCGCTTCATGAACGCCAGCGGCGGTTAACCGCATTTTTTTATCAAGGAATAATCAATGAGCCATACGAACAAGGTCTTCGTTCCTCTGAATGTTGCCGTACTGACCGTCAGCGATACCCGCACCCTGGAAACCGACACCTCGGGCCAGTATCTGGTCGATCAGCTGGAAAAAGAGGGCCACAAGGTGGTTGCCCGCCAGATCCTGCAGGACAACCGCTACCAGGTACGCGCCCAGGTTGCCCAGTGGATTGCCGATGACAGTGTGCAGGTGGTGCTGACCACCGGCGGCACCGGTTTCACCGACCGTGACAGCACCCCCGAGGCTATCGAATGCCTGCTGGACCGCCGCATCGACGGCTTCGGCGAGCTGTTCCGGCAGATTTCCTATGAGGAGATCGGCACCTCCACCATCCAGTCCCGGGCCTTTGCCGGCCTGGCCAATGGCACCCTGGTGTGCAGCGTGCCCGGCTCCACCGGCGCCTGCCGTACCGCCTGGGAAGGCATTCTGCAGAAGCAGATGGACTCGCGTCAGGGCCCCTGCAACATGGTTCCTCACCTGACCCCGGCAGCCGCCTGCGAGACCCGGGGCTGATATGGCTCTGATGCCGCTGGATCAGGCCCTGAGGTTGCTGCTGGATCAGGCTGATCAGCGGCAAGTGAGCGACGTCGAAACGGTCGGCACGCATGCCGCAGCCGGGCGCATTCTGGCCCGGCCGATCATTGCCCAGCATACCTTGCCGCCCTGGCCCAACAGTGCCATGGATGGCTACGCCGTGCGCAGTGCCGAGGTACAACCGGGCCAGCCGCTGCCGGTCAGCCAGAAGGTGTTTGCCGGGCAGATGCCGCCGGCGTTGCAGCCGGGTACCTGTGCCCGCATCTTCACTGGCGCGCCGCTGCCCGAGGGTGCAGATGCGGTGGAGATGCAGGAAAACGTCGAGGTGCAGGACGATGGCCAGGCGGTCTTCACCCAGGCGGTACGCGCCGGCCGCTTCGTGCGCCCGGCCGGTGAAGAGGCGTTGCCGGGACAGGAAAAGCTGGCCGCCGGGGCGCGTCTGGGTCCGATCGAGCTGGCCATGGCCGCCTCGCTGGGGCTCACGAAACTGGACGTGTACCGCCGGTTGCGCGTCGCGGTGTTGTCCACTGGAGACGAGCTGGTGCAGCCCGGGCAACCGTTGCAGCCGGGACAGATCTACAACAGCAACCGCGTCCTGTTGCAGCAATGGCTGCAGCGGCTGGGCTGCGAGGTGCTGGATCTGGGCTGTCTGCCGGACAACCTGCAGGAAATCCGCTCGCGACTGTCGAGCCTGGACAATGTCGACCTGTTACTCAGCTCCGGCGGGGTCTCGGTCGGCGAAGCGGATTATCTGGGCCAGCTGCTGCGCGAGGAAGGCGAGGTCGGTTTCTGGAAACTGGCGCTCAAACCGGGCAAGCCAATGACGTTCGGCAGCTACCAGGGCATCCCTTTCATGGGCCTGCCGGGCAACCCGGTGTCCACCCTGGTGACCTTCGCGCTGCTGTCGCGTCCCTACATCCTGCGTTGCATGGGCCTGCCGGAGGTTGCACCCAAGGGCTTCCCGGTGCCGGTGGATTTTGCCGTGCCCGAACCCGGCAGCCGCCGGGAGTTCATGCGCGTGGGCTGGCGCAACGGGCGGGCGCAGCAGTATGACAACCAGTGCTCGGGCATTCTCAGCAGCGCCGCCTGGGCGGATGGCCTGCTGGAAATACCGGAAAATACCACCTGCCAGCCGGGCGACCTGCTGAACTTCTATCCCTTCTCCGAACTCCTCGGCTGAGGCGGGGCGCCGGCCTGGCGCCCCGCTTCGATATGCAGCACCGCCGCATCAAAGAACACCAGATCCTGCGGGTCATGGCTGATGATGATCATCGGGATGTCCAGCTGGGATTGCAGCGTTGCCAGCTGCTGGCGCATGTGCTGACGCAGCGCCGGGTCCAGTGCGCTGAAGGGCTCATCCAGCAGCAATGCCCGCGGCTGGGTGATCAGCGCGCGGGCCAGGGCGGTGCGCTGACGCTGCCCGCCGGATAACTGGTGCGGGTACAGATGCTGGATGTCGTGCAGTGAAAAACGTTCAAGCCACTGCTCTACCTGGGGTGCGCTGGCAGTGCGCCGGGGATTGAGCACGCCGCGGCGCAGGCCGAAGGCGATGTTCTGCCGGGCATTCAGATGCGGGAACAGCGCATAGTCCTGGAACACGAATCCCATCTGCCGCTCGCGGGCCGGAAGATTGATGCCGCGGCTGGCATCAAACAGCGTGCGTCCGGCAACGTTGATCAGGCCTGCATCCGGGGTCTGCAGGCCGGCCATCAGCTGCAACAGCAGTGTCTTGCCCGAGCCGGAAGGACCGTAAACCAGCAGCCTGCGGGCATCGGTTTTGAATGACAGCGCCAGGTTGAAGCGGCGTCTGGGCGAGGTCAGGGTCTTGTCCAGCTGCAGTTCGATCATGCCTGACGTCTCCGGTCATGCCCGCGGGACAGCCAGCCAGCGCTGAGCAGAACGCTGATGCACACCAGCGAGGTGATCGCCACCAGCAGGTTGGCGGTATGGTCCTGGCCGGCCTGCACCGCTTCGTACACGGCAATCGACAGGGTCTGGGTCTGCCCGGGAATGCTGCCGGCAATCATCAGCGTGGCACCGAATTCGCCCAGGGCGCGGGCAAAGGCCAGCAGCAGCCCGGCCAGAATGCCGCGCCAGGCCAGCGGCAGGGTGATGCGGAAGAACACCGCCAGCTCGTTGAGCCCCAGCACCCGGCCTGCCTGTTCCAGTTGTGGGTTGACCTCCTCGAACGCGGCCCGCGCCGGCTTGAACACCAGCGGAAAGGCCACCACGCAGCTCGCCAGCACCGCGCCCTGCCATGTGAAGATCAGGTTGATACCGAAGGTGTCGTACAGCCAGCCACCGAAGGCGCTGTTGCGGCCGGTCAGCACCAGCAGGTAATAACCCAGCACCGTCGGCGGCATGACCATGGGCAGGGTCAGCAGGCTGTCGAGCAGGTCGCGGCCGCGAAAGCGCGTGCGGGCCAGGAAAAAACCGGTGGCAATGCCCAGCACCAGATTGATGGCAGTTGCCCAGCCGGCCACCTTGAGTGACAGCAGCAGCGGAACCCAGACGTTATCCATCACGCTCAGTTCGCCGGGCCGAAGCCGTAGCGCGTGAGCACGGCCTGGCTGGGTTCAGAGAACAGGAAGTCCAGAAACAGAGCACTGACCGGTTTGTTCGCGCCGGTGGCAGTGACGGCTACGGGGTAGAAGATGGCGGTCGGAGCAGGCACCTGCAGTTGCACGCTGACCCGGTCGGGCATCAGCGCCGCGTCGGTGGCGTAGACGAAACCGGCGTCCACCTCGTTGCGGGCCACGTAGTCCAGCGTCTGGCGTACGTTCTGGGTGCGGATGAGTTTGTCGTGCAACGGCTGCCACAGATCCAGGCCGGCCAGGGCGTCGCGGCTGTAACGGCCCACCGGCACGCTATCCGGGTTGCTGACGGCAATACGTTGGTACTCGGGCCCGAGCAGGTCTTTTAAATTCCGGACAGGAGTGCCGCCGGCCGGAGTGATCAGCACCAGTTCGTTACTGACGAAGTCACGGCGACTGTCTGCATCTACCAGCTTCTGCTGTTCGGCCTGATCCATGCTGACCTGATCGGCGCTGGCAAAGATATCCACTGGCGCACCCCGGACGATCTGCTGCAGCAGAACACCCGAACCGGCAAAGTTGAGCTGGACCTGGTGCTCGGGGTGGGCCTGTTCGAACGCCCCGGTGATCTCCCTGAATGCATTGGTCAGGCTGGCGGCAGCGGAGACGGTAAGGTCATCGGCATGGCCCGGCGGCCCCCAGCAGAGGAGCAGGGCGGCAAGCAGGGTTCTACGCATAGTGACTCCCGAGTGAGACAGTTTTTGCCGTGAAAAGATTAGACCTTAGTCGCAGGCCGTCAGGCGTGATTGACAGGAGCAAGAGTATACCCCAGTAAGAGCCCCGCTTCGCCTGAGCATCAGGATAGCCCGGCCCGACTTGCCAGGGTCAATGGCTATTTACCCGCGCTGCGCTTAGAATATGAAAATGAGACAAAAGGTCACACGGCGGGGTAGCTCGGTCATGCCTCAACCGATTGGCGTATCGGACAGCGACAGCGCACTGCCGGATGCGGCAGCGAGTCGCTACAGCTATGCGGAACTGAGCTCGACCGAGCTTCCCCAGCAGGCTGCGCTGGCTACCGAGACGGCTCTGGCCATCAGCTTCAATGGTCTGAACCAGGCCGTGATGATGGTCTCCCCGCTCGACCTTGACGATTTCGTGGTGGGCTTCAGCTTCGCCAACGGCATTATCCAGCACATCGATGAGCTGTATGACCTGCAGCTGCAACAGGTGCAGGGCGACAGCTGGCATGCGGATGTCGAGATCAGCAGTCGCGCCTTCTGGAACCTCAAACAGCACCGCCGGCAGATGGCGGGTACCAGTGGTTGCGGCCTGTGCGGGGTAGAGGCGCTGGAGCAAGCCCTGCCACCCCTCACACCGCTGGTACCGTCCAGACTCCCGGATATTGCGCACTTGCAGGACCTGCGTCAACGCATGGGTGCAGCGCAACAGCTGGCCCGGCACAGTGGCGGGTTGCACGCCGCCGCCTTTGTCGATCGACAGGGCAACATGCTGGTATGCCGGGAAGATATCGGTCGTCATAACGCCCTGGACAAGCTGATCGGCGCCCTGTTGCGCTCGGACCACGATATGCGCGACGGCTTTGCCGTGGTAACCAGCCGCTGTGGCCTGGAATTGCTGCACAAGGCCGTGCGCGTGGGTATCGGAACCCTGATCAGCCTTTCAGCGCCGACCAGTCTGACCGTGGACTGGGCCCGTCGGCACCACCTGAACCTGATTCATGCACCGCACCGCGACGCGCCCCGGGTCTACAGTCCGAGCCCTGAAGCCGCGCGCGAACAGCCTTAGCGCACCCGATTACCGCATCCAGCCACGACGAAGCTGGAGCAGAAAATATGAGCGCAGATTGCGCCTGATGAGGAAATGACATGGAACTCGGCAGAAGACAGTTCTTCAAGCTATGTGCCGCAGGCGCTGCCACGGCCAGTGCCGCAACGCTGGGCTTTGCTCCCAGTGTCGCCCAGGCCGCGCAGCCCCGGCAATACAAGCTGCTGCGCGCCAAGGAAACCCGTAACAACTGTACCTACTGCTCGGTCGGTTGCGGTGTATTGATGTACAGCCTGGGGGACGGTGCGAAGAACGCCAAGGAGCGGATCTTCCACATCGAGGGCGACCCGGACCACCCGGTCAGCCGTGGCTCGCTGTGCCCCAAGGGCGCCGGCCTGATCGACTATATCCACAGTGAACACCGTCTGCAGTACCCCGAGTACCGCGCGCCGGGTTCCGACAAGTGGGAGCGCATCAGCTGGGACAAGGCGATCAAGCGCATTGCCCGCCTGATCAAGGATGACCGCGACGCCAACTTCATCGAAAAGAACGAGCAGGGCACCACGGTCAACCGTCTGTTGACCACCGGCATGCTGGCCTCCTCGGCGGCGTCCAACGAGACCGGCATGCTCGACTTCTATTTCAGTCGTGCGCTGGGTCTGCTGGGCATGGACTGCCAGGCACGCCTGTGCCACGGCCCGACGGTATCGGCGCTGGCACCAAGCTTCGGCCGCGGAGCCATGACCAACAACTGGGTCGACATCAAGAACGCCAACGTGGTGCTGGTCATGGGCGGCAACCCCGCCGAGGCGCACCCGGTCGGCTTCAAGTGGGCGATCGAGGCCAAGGTGCGCAACGGCGCCAAGCTGATCGTGGTTGACCCGCGCTTCAACCGCAGTGCCGCAGTGGCCGACATGTATTCGCCGATCCGTGCCGGCTCCGACGTCGCCTTCCTCATGGGCGTAGTCAATTACCTGCTGCTCAACGACAAGATCCAGCATGAATACGTCAGGCATTACACCAACGCCAGCCTGATCATCAGCGAGGACTTCCGTTTCGACGAGGGCATCTTCAGCGGCTACGACGAGTCGGTGAAAAAGTACGACCGTACCAGCTGGGGCTACGAGCTGGACGAGAATGGCCATGCCAAACGCGACCTGACGCTGCAGCACCCGCGCTGCGTGCTGAATCTGCTCAAGCAGCACGTCAGCCGCTACACACCTGAGATGGTCACCAGCATCTGCGGTACGCCCAAGGAAGACTTCCTTGAAATCTGCCGGATTCTCGGCGAGACCAGCGCCCGGGACAAGACCGCGACCTTCCTCTATGCGCTGGGCTGGACCCAGCACACCAGCGGCGCGCAGATGATCCGTGGCGCGGCCATGATTCAGCTGCTGCTGGGCAACATCGGCATGGCCGGTGGCGGCATCAACGCCCTGCGCGGTCACTCCAACATCCAGGGGTATACCGACCTGGGGCTGCTGTCGATCCGCCTGCCGGGCTACATGAACCTGCCGACCGACCAGCAGACCGACCTCAAGACCTACCTGGAGCAGACCACGCCGGTGGCCCTGCAGGAAGAACAGGTCAACTACTACAAGAACATCCCGAGTTTCTTTACCAGCCTGATGAAGGACCTCTGGGGCGACAAGGCCACAGCGGAAAACAGCTGGGGTTTCGACTGGCTACCCAAGTGGGACCAGGAATACGACATGCTCAGCATGACCGACCGCATGCGCGAAGGTAAGGTCAACGGCTACATCGTCCAGGGTTTCAACCCGATCGCCGCCATGCCGGACAAGAACAAGGGCATCGCGGCCATGTCGAAGCTCAAGTGGATGGTGGTGATCGATCCGCTGCCCACCGAGACCTCGACCTTCTGGCAGAACCACGGCGAGTTCAACGACGTGGACACCGCCAGCATCCAGACCGAAGTCTTCCGTCTGCCCTCGTCCTGCTTTGCCGAAGAGAACGGCGCCATCGTCAACTCCGGCCGCTGGCTGCAGTGGCACTTCGCTGGTGCCGAGCCGCCGGGCGAAGCCTGGCACGACGGCAAGATCCTCGGGCATCTCTTCATGGCGGTGCGCGACCTGTACGTGGAGGAGGGCGGTGTCTGTCCCGAGCCGATCCTCAACATGAACTGGAATTTTGCCAACCCGCGCGATCCGCAACCGGAAGAGGTCGCCAAGCGCGCCAACGGCTACGCCCTGCAGGATCTGTATGATGACGATGGCAAGCTGCTGGCCCGCAAGGGCGAGCTGCTGTCCGACTTCTCCCTGCTGCGCGACGACGGCTCGACCTCCAGTTATTGCTGGGTGTTCACCGGCTCCTGGACCGAGGAAGGCAACATGATGGCCCGCCGGGACAACACCGATACCGGACTGGGTTGCACGCCGGGCTGGGCCTTTGCCTGGCCGCAGAACCGCCGCATCCTGTACAACCGTGCCTCGGCTGACCCGCAGGGCAAGCCCTGGGATCCGAAACGCAAGATCATGGAATGGAACGGCAGCCGCTGGGTCGGCAGTGACGTGCCGGACTACGGCGCGACCCTGCCGCCAGGCCACGACGCCGGACCGTTCATCATGTTGCCCGAGGGTGTCGGACGGCTGTTTGCCGGTGTCGGTCTGAACGAAGGGCCTTTCCCCGAGCACTACGAGCCGGTCGAGTCGCCGCTGGCGTCCAACCCGCTGCACCGTAATCGCAGGGACAGTACCAACCCGACCATGCGTCTGCTGGCTGACGACGCGGCGCGCATGGGGAGCCGGGAGGACTTCCCCTATGTAGCGACGACCTATTCGATCACCGAGCTGTTCCGCCACTGGACCAAGTTCGCCAAGCTCAACGCCATCGTCCAGCCCGAGCAGTTCGTCGAGATCGGCGAAAAGCTGGCGAAGGAGAAAGGCATCGTCAACGGCGACACGGTCAAGCTCAGCAGCAAGCGCGGCTACATCAAAGGCAAGGCAGTGGTGACCAAGCGCATCCGTGCGCTGCAGGTGGACGGGCAGGAAATTCATCAGATCGGCATACCCTGTCACTGGGGATATGAAGGCGCAACCAAGAAGGGCTTCCTGGCCAACACACTGAGCCCGGGCGTGGGGGATGCAAACAGCAATACCCCGGAATACAAGGCCTTCCTTGTCAACTTGGAAAAGGCTTAAGGGAGCGAACTCATGTCTATGCAATCTCAGGATATCATCCGGCGCTCTGCCACCAACGGTCTGACACCCGCCGCCCAGGTGCGTGACAAGAAGATGGAAGTCGCCAAGCTGATCGACGTGACCACCTGTATCGGCTGCAAGGCCTGTCAGGTGGCCTGCAGTGAATGGAACGACCTGCGCGACGAAGTCGGCGAGAACGTCGGTGTCTACGACAACCCCCGGGACCTGTCGGCAGACACCTGGACGCTGATGCGCTTCGACGAGTATGAGAACGAGGAATCGGGCAAGCTCGAATGGCTGATCCGCAAGGACGGCTGCATGCACTGCGCCGAGCCGGGCTGTCTCACCGCCTGCCCGCAGCCGGGGGCCATCGTGCAGCACGCCAATGGCATCGTCGACTTCATTTCTGAACACTGCATTGGCTGCGGCTACTGCATTGCTGGTTGTCCCTTCGATGTGCCGCGCATCAGCAAGCAGGACAACAAGGCCTACAAGTGCACTCTGTGTTCCGATCGTGTCGCTGTCGGCCAAGAGCCGGCCTGCGTCAAGACCTGTCCGACCGGTGCTATCCGTTTTGGCAGCAAGGAAGACATGCTGCACTACGGTGAGGAGCGGGTTGACGAGCTCAAGGGTAGGGGCTTTGCCGGTGCCGGTATCTATGATCCAGCAGGCGTCGGCGGTACGCACGTAGTCTACGTACTGCAGCATGCCGACAAACCGGAGCTGTATCACAAGCTGCCTACCGACCCGCGTATCAGCAGCGCCATTCATGGCTGGAAGGGCTGGCTCAAGCCCGTGGCTGCCATCGCCTTCCTCGCGACCCTCGGTGGCACCCTGTTCCACTATGTGGGCGTGGGCGCGCAGACGGTGGATGAAGATGAAACGGATGACGAGGAGACCAAGGCATGAATAAGCGCACTAGCCTTCTACGTACCCCTTACACGGTGCGTATCTGCCACTGGCTGATGGTGATCTGTTTCTTCTTTGTCGCCATGTCCGGCCTGTCGTGGTTCTTCCCGTCACTGAACTGGCTGAACAACCTGCTGGGCGGCCCCCAGCTGGCGCGTATCCTGCACCCCTTCCTGGGTGTGGCGATCTTTGTGTTCCTGCTGTACATGTTCTTCCGTCTGGTTGGTCACAACCTGCCTGAAAAAGGCGACGGCAAATGGTTCGCCAACGTTGGCAAGGTAGCGAAGGGCGAGCATGTCGAAGAACTGGATACCGGCAAGTACAACGCCGGCCAGAAGCTGCTGTTCTGGGGCATCATGGGCTTGATCAGCGTGCTGCTGATCAGCGGCGTGGTGATCTGGCGGCCCTGGTTTGCGCCGCTGTTCTCCATTCCACTGATTCGCATCGGTCTGTTTGTCCACGCCCTTGCCGGTGTGCTGCTGATGTTGCTGATCATCGGCCATATCTACCTGGCGTTCTGGGTCAAGGGCTCGGTTGACAGCATGTCCAGCGGCTACGTCAGCCGTAAGTGGGCGCGTACCCACCATCCACGCTGGTATCGCCAGGTCACCGGTGACAGCGCCAGAAAGGAACGCTCATGAGCAGTATCAAACTGGTACCGGTGCAGGAGCCTACCGGTGGTGTGAAACACATCGCCCCGCTGCTGCTGCCCCAGCTCAACCAGCACTATCAGGCCCGGGCCGAGCGGCTCGGGGTCCTGGCCAAAGAGCATGTCATGGGCGACTACCTGCAGTTCACCGCCGCACTGGTTGCCGCCCAGCAGCAGGTCATCGATGAACTGCCCCTGCCGGATACGGCCAACGCCCGTATCGAGCTGATCGACGGTCAGGCTCCCCTGGCCTGGAACAAGCTGCAGCGGGATGCCTACTGGCAGCAGGCGCTGGGGCTACTGATCGACAAGCTGCGCGCCGAGGCCAACCCCGAGACCTTGGCGGTACTCGACGAGCTGCAGGGCAGCAGTGCCGCACAGCTGGAGCAGTGGGCCGGTTACCTGCTGGCCGGCAACTTTGCCGAGGTCGGCAGTGGCCGTGCGCTGTTGTTGTGGAGTGCGCTGTCGCTGTACTGGATTCAGCTTGCCGCACGCTTGCCCTTCGAAGCCGTCGCCGAGCTGGGTGAGCAGCGCCAGTTCTGCCCGGTCTGTGCCAGCGCACCCAGTGCCAGCGTGATATTGGGTGGCGACCAGGCCGGATTGCGTTACCTGCATTGCGGCCTGTGCGAAAGCCGCTGGCATATGGTGCGGATCAAGTGCAGCAACTGCGAGCAGAGCGAGAAGCTGGAATACTGGTCACTGGAAACCCGCGAAGCGCCGCTCAAGGCAGAGAGCTGCGGGGACTGCAACAGCTACCTGAAGGTCCTCCACCTCGACCGTGCAAAGCACCAGGAAGTCGTCGCCGACGACCTGGCCTCGCTGGCACTGGATGCGGAAATGGAACAGGAAGGCTTCGGACGCAGCGGCCTCAACCCCCTGTTGTTCCCGGGCTGACCACCGGGAGCACCACTCGCGGAAAGCACGGGTGTCCCCCTCCCGGGAACGAAAAGCATCGAGCCGGGCAGGTATGGAGTGTCGAGTTCCATCTCGACACAGCTCTTCCGCCGCACCCCAACCGGCCGGGATGGAACCCGGCCCTCCACGACCTCAATCCTGCGGTGTAACACTCACCCCCTGCTCGGCAAACACCTCCTGCGCCACCTTCAGCGCATTCAGCGCCCGGGGGAAGCCCACGTAGGGAATCAGGTGCATGATGCACCCGGCAATCTCATCCGCCGTCAGCCCCACGTTCAGACCGGTAATCACATGCATGCCAATCTGCGGTGTACCCTGTGCTACCAGTGCGGAAATGGTGGTCAGCACTTTCTGTTTGTTATCCAGACCCGGGCGGGCATAGATGTCGCCAAAGGCGAACTCCACCACCAGTTTGGTCAGATCAGGAGCAATATCCTTGAAGCTTTCGCCTACTTCCATATGCCCGGTCGGGCTGTTGGCGTCGGCAACTGTCAGTTCCTTCAGTTTGTCCATGCCCTTCTGGTAGCGGTCGGTGCTCATCTTGCTCTCCTGGTTCGGTGTGTCTGTCGGGAAACGATAGCGGCGCCCGCAGGCGCCGCTATAGGTAGTACATGTTACCTGCTTAGTGCTGGGATTCCATGGTGTCGAACTCTGCCTGAATTTCCTCGTCGTGAGGTGTCTTGATCAGCAGGGAAACAACAATGGCGACCACTGTACAGGCCAGGAAGCCGGGCACGATCTCGTACATCAGCGCCTGCAGGCTGGCGATGTTGCCCCAGATACCCACTACCACCGCACCGGTGATCATGCCGGCCAGCGCGCCCATTGCGGTGAGTTTGCGCCAGAACAGCGACAGCAGGATGATCGGGCCGAAGGCCGCGCCAAATCCTGCCCAGGCGAAGGCCACCAGGCCAAGAATGTTGGAGCGTGGGTCAATGGCCAGCAGTGCGGCGATCACCGCGACCGTCAGTACCCCCAGACGACCCAGACGAACCTGTTGCAGTGCGGTCAGGTCCTTGCCGAAGATCTTGTACAGGTCTTCAACCAGTGCCGAGGAGCAGACGATCAGCTGTGAAGAAACCGTCGACATGATCGCCGCCAGTACCGCTGCCAATACCAAGCCGGCTACCAGCGGGTGGAACAGAATCTGCGACAGCAGCAGGAACACGGTTTCCGGGTTATCCAGAACCTCGTTGCTGGTGTGGAAATAGCCAACACCGATCAGGCCGGTGAAGACCGCGCCGCTGGCCACCAGAATCATCCAGCCGATACCGATGCGGCGACCGGCCTTGGCATCCGCCGAAGAACGCAGGGCCATGAAGCGCACGATGATGTGCGGCTGGCCGAAGTAGCCCAGCCCCCAGGAAGCGGCCGAGATGATGGCCAGCAGGCTGCCGCCGAACAACAGCGAGGTGCGGTGCAGTTCGTCACCCGGATTGGCCAGGTTGTGGGCGGCATCCGCAGCGTGGATGGCGTCGATCGTCTCACCCAGGCCGCCCATGCCGATGACGGTGAGCACCGGCACTATGATCAGCGCAGCCAGCATCAACAACCCCTGCACCACGTCGGTCAGCGAAGCGCCGAGAAAACCACCGAACAGCGTGTAGGTCAGGGTGATCCCGGATACCAGCAGCATGCCGAACAGGTACGGGGTATTGAACGACGCCTCGAAGAACACCCCGCCAGCGACCATCCCTGATGACACATAGAAGGTGAAGAACACCAGAATGATGACGCCGGAGGCGATACGCAGCAGACGGGTCTTGTCCTTGAAACGGTTCTCCATGAAGCTCGGCACGGTGATCGAGTTGTTGGAGACTTCCGTGTAGGAGCGCAGCCGCGGTGCCACGAAACGCCAGTTGAGATAGGCACCGATGGTCAGGCCGATGGCGATCCAGGCTTCCACCAGGCCCGAGGCGTAAATGGCCCCCGGCAGACCCATCAACAGCCAGCCGGACATGTCTGATGCACCGGCGGACAGTGCCGCGACACCCGGAGAGAGTTTGCGGCCGGCCAGCATATAGTCATCCAGGTCGGTGGTCTGGCGATAGGCGTAATAGCCGATGCCCAGCATCGTCAGGAAGTACAGGCCGATGGCGACCAGCTGAAAGGATTGTTCGGTCATGGGAATGCCCTCTGCTGTGGGGAGGCCCCGCAGGCGGGGTCGGAGTTATTGTTGTTATCCAGCATTGAAATTGCTCCTTGCTCAGTCATCGCCCTGCGCCAGCAGGCTGGCATTGCCACCTATCGCCGCAGTATTGATGGTACGGGTTCGCTCAGTGACAAAACGCAGCAGGTAATGCGGTCCGCCTGCCTTGGGGCCCGTACCGGAAAGCCCCATGCCACCAAAGGGCTGAACGCCCACAACAGCACCAATCATATTACGATTGATATACACATTGCCCACACGAATGCGTTTATCTATGTCGGCAGCAAAACCTTCATTGCGGCTCTGAATGCCGAAGGTCAGACCAAATCCGCTACGGTTGATGCTCTCGACCACCTGCATGACATCGGTCGAGGCGTAACGAACGATATGCAGCACCGGGCCAAAATGCTCGCTGGTCAGCTCATCTATGCTGTCCAGCCGGATAGCCACAGGTGCCACGAAGTCACCCTGTGACCATGCCGCAGGTACCTTGGTTTCGGCCAGAACCCGGCCTAGCTGACGGTAATGCTCAACATGTGCCTGCAGCTTTCCCCGGGCCTGGGCGTCAATCACCGGGCCGACATCGGTGGCCAGCTCGCGCGGATCACCCAGTTTCAGTTCCTGCATGGCGCCGGCCAGCAGTTCTTCTACCTTGTCGGCGATATCGTCCTGCAGGAACAGCACCCGCAGGGCGGAGCAACGCTGCCCGGCGCTGGCAAAGGAGGACTCCAGCACGTCCGCCACCACCTGTTCCGGCAGGGCGGTGGAGTCGACCAGCATGGCGTTCTGGCCGCCGGTTTCGGCCACCAGCGTGGCCAGCGGGCCAGACTCGCGTTGGGCCAGGCCGAGATTGATCTGTTGGGCGGTGCCGGTGGAGCCGGTAAACACTACCCCGACCACTCGCGGGTCACTGGTGAGCAGGGGGCCGAGCTCCTTGCCGGAGCCGGGCAGCAGTTGCAATACATCACGGGGCACGCCGGCTTCATGCATCAACTCGATGCAGCGGTGGGCCGCCAGTGAGGTCTGTTCGGCGGGTTTGGCCAGTACCGCATTGCCCGCCGCCACGGCTGCCGATATCTGCCCGAGAAAGATCGCCACTGGGAAGTTCCACGGGCTGATGGCGACGAACACGCCCTTGCCGGTGAGGTAGAGCTCATTGGATTCACCGGTAGGGCCGGGCAGCAGAGTGGGCTGGCCCATCTTCTGCTCGGCCTGATCGGCATAGTAGCGGCAGAAGTCCACCGCCTCACGGATCTCGGCGATCCCGTCTTTGAGCTGTTTGCCGGCTTCACGGGCACAGAGCGCCATCAGCTCGGCAAAATGCATCTCCAGCAAGTCGGCCAAGCGGCGCAGACAGGCGGCACGTTCGGTCACCGCAACTGCATTCCAGCGCGGAAAGGCCAAGACCGCGGCGTCCAGCGCCTGGGGCACCTGTTCAGGGCTGGTCCACTGGATCTGCCCCACCTGCTGTTGCCGATCAAAGGGACTGGTGACCGCCTGAGTTGGCCCCGGCGCGGCGTTGATGGCAGCAGCCAGTAAAGGTCCGCCCTGCCACTGATGTTGATTCCAGGGTTGCATGGCCTGGAGCAGAGGTTCGAGCTGGCTGTTGATCATCAGGTTAAGCCCCTTGGCATTCGGGCGCTGCGGGCCATAAAGATCGTGGGGCAGAGGAATCGCGGTATTGCGGTAGTTTGCCTTGCCGGCCAGGGCTTCCAGCGGGTGGCGGCACAGCTGGGCCACAGGTACGTCTTCATCAACCAACTGGTGCACGAAGGACGAGTTGGCCCCATTTTCCAGCAAGCGGCGCACCAGATAGGGCAGCAGATCCTTGTGCGCCCCCACGGGCGCATAGATGCGGCAGTAGCTCCCAGCTGGCGCCAGTTGCAGCGCCTGTTTGTAGAGCGCCTCGCCCATGCCGTGCAGCCGCTGAAACTCGATCGGTCGATCACCGGCCATGGCGAGCAGGCAGATGATAGTGTGGGCATTATGAGTGGCGAACTGGGGAAACAGGCGGCCCCGGTTGATGTCCGCGAGCAGGTAGCGGGCACAGGCCAGATAGGCGATGTCGGTATTGGCCTTGCGGGTAAATACCGGGTAGTTGGGCAGCCCTTCAATCTGCGCCAGCTTGATTTCGGTATCCCAGTAGGCGCCCTTGACCAGGCGCACCGGAATCTCGTCACCCTGTTCGGCGGCCAGTTTGGTCAGCCAGTGCAGTACCGGCAAGGCGCGCTTGGAATAGGCCTGCACCACCAGCCCCAGCTTGCCCCAGCCCTTGGCCTGCTGACGGTAGACCTGCTCCAGCAGCTCCAGAGACAGCTCCAGCCGGTCCGCCTCTTCGGCGTCCAGGGTGATCGCCACATCCAGCTCACGAGCGCGGGTCACCAGCTGGGCCAAGGTGGCGCCGAGTTCTTTCAATACCCGCTCACGCTGGCTGCGCTCATAACGCGGGTGCAGGGCCGACAATTTGATCGAAATGGAAGGTGCCGCAGCGCCGGCAGTGGCCTTGGCATTGGCCTGGCCGACGCGCTCGATGGCATCCAGATAGGCAGCGAAATAACGCTGGGCATCCTCACGGGTGCGGGCCGCTTCGCCAAGCATGTCGAAGGAATAGGTGTAGCCCTGTTTGAACAGGGATTTGCCGTTGTTCAGCGCCTCGGGCAGGTTGCGTCCGAGTACGAACTGGTGCCCCATCAGCTTCATGGCATGGGACATGACCTGACGCACCACCGGTTCACCCAGGCGGCTGACCAGACGATTGAGGACCGGCACCGGCTGGTCGTCGCGCGGGTCCATCTTCACCAGCCCCTTGGTCAGTATCAGCCCCCAGGTGGAGGCATTGACCAGCAGCGAGTCGCTCTGCCCCAGATGGCTTTTCCAGTCAGCCACCGACAGCTTGTCGCGAATCAGTGCTTCTGCGGTACGTGAGTCAGGAATGCGCAGCAGCGCTTCGGCCAGACACATCAGCAGTACGCCTTCCTGGGTGTCGAGGCTGTACTGCTGCAGTAGTTGATCCAGGCTGTCGACGGCATCACCCTGGCTGCGTACCCGCTGGACCAGAACCGCCGTGCTCTGGTGCAGTTGCTTAATGTGGGCTGGCTGATGATCGAGCAGCTGGATCAGCTCGGGCATCAGGGTGTCTTCATCCACCATGTAATACTGGCTGGCCTTTTGGGCCAGTTGCTGCAGGTTCTGCTGCTCCAGATCCGGATGCAGCAACTCGTCAGCTGTGCTGTGATGTTGGGTATTCTGATCGTACAGCGGGTGAGGTAAAGGCATGGCGCACCTTCTGTTTTTTGATTTGATCCGCAGTGTGGTCGCAAGCGGCGAGCAAAGTCTTGATCAGAACTCGGTAGTTTTTGTTTGAGGTTCAGAAGGATGAGGCGCCCCAATGCCCTTGATTGTGTCCAAATGCGTCTGGCCTCACTATAGTTGATTGTTACCGATCTCGCGGAAAAGGAGCTGGTATGCAGGCTATCATCCGTCATTGCACGCTGCCGACCAGCGGCGTGCACCATGACCACCCATGGCATCAGATGGTCATTGCCCTGTCCGGCCAGGCTGAATTCGAGATCGCCGGCCACGGCGGGCGTGTGGATGCCATGCATGGCTGTCTGGTGCCTGCGGGTGAGGTGCACTTCTATGAAGGCACTGGGGATAATCGCCATGTGGTGCTGGATCACTACAACCCCGACTCTGCCGAACTGGAGCGCCTGTTTGACCGGCCGCGCTATTTCACGGCCGACGCCAGCCTGCGCCTGCTGCTGAGTTTTATCGATCAGGAAGAAAGCCTGTGGCAGGGGTCCACATTGGCGGCAGAGGGTATGGCCCAGGTCATCATTTCCAGTCTGCATCAACGCCTTTTCGATCACACGCCGCGTCTGCCTGCGGTGTCGCAGCGTCTGAATCTGCTGCAACTGGATAACTATATTCAGCAGCACCTGGCCGAACCTTTGACGGTGGAGCAGTTGGCACAGGTGGCGTGTGTCAGTACCGGACACTTTCACCAGCTGTTCAGACAGGCCACAGGTACAACCCCTGCCCATTATTTACTGCAGGCTCGTCTGGAGCGCGCCCGTGATCTTTTACTGGAAACCCGCCTGGCCCCCGGCTGCATTGCCGAGCAGGTGGGCTTTTCCAGCCAGAGTGCGCTGACTCATGCCTTTCGGCGTCATTGGGGAAGTACGCCCGGGGGGATCAGGCGTTTGGGGGGAGAGTGAAACTTCGGAGGCCAATCCGGTACGGCGGTCAGCGATCATTTTGATTGAGGTGGTTCGGCTTTAAGCTATACCCAGTTACGACGAGCGCTCTACCAAAACGGTACATTGAGCCGAGACACTTCATGGCAAGGCAAACATTACAGATGCATAGTCCTCGCCCCCGACTCCCGGACCGATCGCCTGGGAGCTAGTCTGGCCGGCACCCCGGCGCCGCAACAAACCCTGAACGCCTTCGTTGACGAGTACCGTGACCGCTACGGAGTCGATCTGTCGCGTTACCCAGATCGCTCCGTCCGGTTACTACCTGCATGCCGCCAAAGCCCGTCAACCCGAACTGCGAAGCGCCCGTGCCAAGCAGGACGAGCTGTTGAGCGATGAAATCCAACGCGTCTGGGATGAGAATATGCAGTGCTATGGCGTCGTGAAAGTCTGGAAGCAACTCAAGCGGGAGGGCATTGATATTGCTCGATGCACGGTACAGCGGCTGATGCGTCAGCTGGGCCTGCAGGGCGTTCGTCACGGTCATGTGATCCGCACCACCATCCCGAATGAGAACGCGATTTGTCCGCTGGATAGGGTCCAACGCCAGTTCCATGCGGATCGACCCAATCAGCTATGGGTGTCCGACTTTACTTATGTTTCAACGTGGCAAGGCTGACTCTACGTCGCCTTCGTGATCGATGTCTTTGCCCGGCGAATCGTTGGCTGGCGGGTGAGCAACAGCATGCGAACAGACTTCGTTCTGGATGCCCTGGAGCAAGCGCTGCACGCTCGACAGCCGAGCCGCATGGACGGCCTGATACACCATAGCGACAGGGGTAGCCAATACGTCTCCATCCGATACACCGAGCGTCTCGCTGAGGCAGGCATAGATCCCTCTGGAGGCAAAGGCGATAGCTATGACAACGCTTTGGCTGAAACCATCAACGGGTTATACAAAGCGGAGCTGATTTATCGGCAGTCCTGGCCTAGTCGCGAAGCAGTGGAAATCGCCACTTAGAAATGGGTTCACTGGTACAACCGCCAGCGGTTGCTGAGTTCGATTGGGTATATACCACCGGCATAAGCCGAGGCAAACTTCTACCAGCAACAATCCGGTCAGACCATTGGCGGCCTGACTTAAACGAAATGGCCTCCATAAAACCCGGTGTGATTCACTGGGGTAAATTGGTCGCGTTCGACTTGTGTATGCTCAAGATTCACTAACCCTTGCGTAGATTTTTGCGTGTGGGCCATTTACCTGTGATTCCCAAGCTTTTGGTGTCTCGTCGAAGTCAAACTCGGCATAGTCCACAGTGATATTCTCCGTGGTGGTGATATCCAGTAAGCGTTCCCAGATTTTGCGACGATCCGCCGGAGGGCGCTGACCGGTACCGATGCATGAAAGCGTTCTGAATAAAAGATCAGCTATATCCAGGTTGAGTTGCCGTCCCGCACCGGTGCCGACGGTAACGATGCGTGCTCCCCACCGCGTTGCCTTCAATGCATTTAGCATGGGTTGACCACATACCAGATCAAGCACTACGTCGTAACCTTCTCCGGCTTCGGCCTTGAGTGCCGCCACATCAGTTTCGTCGCCTTTTAGGCAGACCGTCGCGTCGGTGATTCCCCGCTCTTTCAAGCGTGCCAGAGCCGCTTCGCTTCTGCCTGCGGCAACGACCTTGCCTGCTCCCAGATAACGGGCAAGCTGTAAGGCGATCTGCCCGAGCGTGCCGGTACCGCCGAGGATCAATACGGTCTCACCGGGCTGAATCTTTGCGGTTTCCAGCGGAATCAACGCGCCGGTTGCGGCGATACCCATGGTGATGGCGGTGCGGTCATCGATATGGTCCGGCACATCCCAGACTTCTTCGGCAGGGACCAGCGTGCGTTCGGCCCAAGCGCCAAAAGGCAGTACAGAACGTTCGCCGAAGTACACTCGCTTTCCACCGTGCGACCGACGCCCTCGCCCCGGATGACGCAGGGGTAGGCTACGCCCAATCGATACGCGCCGAGCACGTCCCAGCCGCCGAGGCCTGCAGTCTCAACATCGATCAGTATCGCGCCGTCCTGGGCTTCCGGTTCCTTAAAGTCCTGCTTGACGGGAAGGGCGCCGCGTTCGGTAATGACAGCTGCTTTCATTGTTATCTCCTGTTGCCGACAAATGCGCGAGAGGGAACCTCCAGCTGATGTCGGGCATGTTTATCCGCTGTAGCAGGATATTATTCTGTAGTAAGATTGGTATTCTGTAAAAAGAACGGGGCGTGGCGAATGCAGGATTTCTAAAGTCTCTTCGCGATACTCTGACCCAAGCACCCGCACTTGGTGAATCGGATGAGTTGGTTACATAACCGCAAAACGCAGTTCAAAATCTACAATGGCCCGGCAGCTGGCTGGGGTGCGTTGCTTAGCGTTACCCATGCGTGGCTGAACAGCGAACAGCCCATCAAGAACGTCAAGGCGTTACTCAGAACCAATCAACACGGAGGCTTTGATTGCCCCGGTTGCGCCTGGGGCGATCCACCAGATTCCGGCGCGGTCAAATTCTGTGAAAATGGCGCCAAGGCGATCAATTGGGAAGCGACCAGCCGCCGCGTGGACGCCACGTTTTTCGCCCGGCACAGCGTCACCCAGTTGCGTGAGCAAAGTGACTACTGGCTTGAATACCAGGGACGCTTGACGGAACCGGTGCGCTACGACGCAGCGACCGATCGGTATCTTCCGATCAGTTGGGATGCTGCGTTTGCGGTGATTGCCGGCCACCTCAATCATCTCGAATCTCCGGATCAGGCTGAATTTTATACGTCGGGTCGCGCCAGCAACGAGGCGGCTTTTCTCTACCAGTTGTTCGCCCGTGCCTACGGTACCAATAATTTTCCCGATTGCTCGAACATGTGCCATGAGGCGAGCGGTGTAGCGCTGAACGGGAGTCTGGGAACGGGCAAGGGCACGGTGACCTTCGAAGACTTCGAGCACGCCGATGCCATATTCGTTCTGGGACAGAATCCTGGCACTAATCACCCACGCATGCTTGAGCCGCTGCGGGATGCCGTCAGGCGCGGCGCGAAGGTGGTGTGTTTCAACCCATTGAAGGAGCGCGGGCTGGAGCGATTTCAGCATCCGCAGAAGATGTCGGAAATGCTCACCAACCGATCGAAACCGATGCATACGGATTTCTTTCAACCGGCGCTGGGTGGTGATATGGCCATTCTCCGAGGCATGGCAAAATTCCTTTTGGCATGGGAAAGAGATGCGCAACGCCGCGGGGTTTCCGGCGTACTGGACGATGACTTCATCCTCCTGCAGACCGATGGATTTGCCGCCTATCTTGAGGTACTGGACGCCACCGATTGGGCGCATATCGTTGAGCAATCAGGCCTGAGTCTGGGTCAGATCGAGAGGGCCGCCAAGCTCTATTGCGAGGCTTCCAACGTCATCTTCTGCTGGGCGATGGGCATCACCCAACATCATCACGGCGTGGCGACTATTCAGGAAATAGTAAACCTGCAGCTATTGCGCGGGAACGTCGGTCGCCTGGGCGCTGGCCTCTGCCCTGTGCGCGGGCACAGCAACGTTCAGGGTGACCGCACCATGGGCATCAACGAAAGGCCGCCGCAGGAATTCCTCGACCGGTTGGCGGAGAGCTTTAGTTTCGAGCCGCCACGCGGCAATGGCCATAACACCGTTGAAGCTATCCACGCCATGCTGAAGGGCGAAGCCCGTGTGTTTGTAGCTTTGGGGGGTAACTTTGCGCAAGCCACGCCCGACAGCGTGTTGACTCATCAGGCGCTGAGGAACTGTGCGCTGACGGTGCAGATCAGCACCAAGCTCAATCGTAGCCATCTGATGGTGGGCAGGGACGCCCTGATTCTACCGTGTCTTGGCAGAACGGATATCGATCAACAGGCAGCAGGCGCACAATGCGTCACCGTTGAGGATTCCTTCAGCATGGTGCACGCATCGTTTGGGCAACTAGAGCCTCTATCAAAGCAGATGCGCTCGGAACCCTGGATCATAGCCGGCATCGCCGAGGCCACGCTGGGCAATCATCCCGTGAGCTGGCAGGCGATGCGTGACGACTATCGGCTGATCCGGGACGCGATTGCCCGGACGGTGCCCGGTTTCGATCAGTTTGAAGACCGTCTGAAACAGCCTGGAGGCTTTCACTTGCCCAACTCGGCCAGCCAGCGTGTGTGGCGTACCAGCACCGAGAAGGCGCGTTTTTCAGCTACCTTCCTGCCGGATAGTCTGGTTCACGAGAAGGTGCGGGCCAGTGGGCAGCGCCACGATCTGATTGTCCAGAGCTTGCGCTCTCACGATCAGTACAACACCACGATATACAGCCTGAACGACCGCTATAGGGGCGTATCCGGGCAGCGCGAAGTATTGTTCATCAACCAGGCGGACATTGACCGGCTGGGCTTCGAGGCCGGCGAGAAGGTTGATCTGGTTTCGTTGTGGGATGACAGGGTTGAACGGAAAGTCAAAGGGTTCACGCTGCTTCCCTACGATATTCCTGAAGGGCAGGCGGCGGCTTACTATCCTGAGATAAATCCGCTGGTTCCGCTGGACAGTTTCGGCGTGGACAGTTTCACCCCGGCATCAAAATTTATACCGATCAAACTGTTGCCTGGAGAGAGGGGAGCGAAGCTCGAATTAACTGAAGCCTGAAAGCTTCATGCGTTGCATTATTCCCATTCGATTTCAGTGAGTCCTGGTAGGAAGTGTTCACGAAGGTGGGTGGATCTGGGCGAGCCGGGGGACTCCATGGAGTATGATCGGCCGCTGAAGTAGCTTACCCCGCGGCCTTGCTTCCAGCGCTGTGCCAGTCAGCGCTCGCTGATGCAGCTGGCTACTATCTTGTGGCCATCAAGGTCGCGCACATAGGCTGCGTACACATTCGGCCCCACATCTCTGAATCCGGGTGCGCCAGCATCTGTGCCTCCTGCTTGCAGCGCACACTTGTGGAACTCATCCACTGCGGCTCGGTTCGCTGCTGCAAAGCCTACTGTCAGGCCATTGCTTACACTGGCTATGTTACCGTCGGCGGGCTTTAGCACGACGAAGCGCGGGCCCGCGCCGCCCCAGAGCGATGCTGTTTCCTTATTACCAAGGTTTTCATAACCCAGTGCGCCAAGCACTGAATCGTAGAAGATACGAGCTCTGGATAGGTCGTTGGTACCCAAAGTGACGTGTGAAAACATAGGACGATTCTCCTGGTTAACGCGCCTTTCATGGCGCTCAGTCGGTTTAAGAGGTTACTTAGGCACGTAGCGGTTAGCCATCCATGCCTAGCAATGCAGTAATGTCACGTCCCGGTTCGGCATCAGCGCCATAGGAGAAGTCCCCTCGGCGCTGGCGCTCGGCCAGTTGTTCCATCTGGTAACGGTATCGGGTGCCAGGCGCATCGAAGCGAGAATGCAGGTCACGCCTGTCTGATGCGTCCAGATAACGCTCATTCTGCGGACGTACCACCGAGTTGTCCTGGGGCTGGATGATGTAATTGATTCGCGGCATCAGATAGCGAAAGGGGGAGGGTGCAGCGGTAGTATTGAAGGTCACGTCGCAACGCGAGCGATGCCTGCCTACCGGCAGAAACGGCTGCAGATTGGGAATGTCGTAGCCTGGCCGGAACCGTGGGTAGGAGATGCAGACATTGCTGCGCAGATGAATATGCAGCACCGCACGGAAATCCTGATACCTGGCGCGTATCCCGCCCACCCAGCGCATGACTGGCGCGACTGACTTCTGCGTGACCATACGGGTTCTGGTTACCGTTTCGGACGTCCATTCCACTTCGACGACGTCGGATTCGGAGATGCCGTCGCCGATAGTATTGGCATGCAGAAAATCGGCGTGGGTCAGGTCGATGAGGTTTTCCACCGAGAGCGCCGATGAGGCGTCGAACCGGACGGTCCGCTGCGTGTAGCCCGGAATATTGCCGTCCAGGGGCAGGAAGGGGATATGGGGCAATAGTTGGATATCCGCGTGGTCGGGGTCGCCATACCACGCCCAGATATAGCCGTAGCGTTCGATGACAGGATAGCTGCCGGAACCGCCGGTGAAGGCGCTGCTGGAGTGGCGCAGGGCTGCCAGCCGTGATGGATGAAACTCTGCCGCTTGAGGTATACCGTTTTCACGCCAGAGAAAATAAGGCTGGGAGTGGATGATCCGGCGGATGGGTCTTGAAGTCACGTCGCGACTGTGCGAGACCGGAAACCAAGTATCGTGCAGATCATAATTGACCGGAGTCCAGTCGGAGGGACGCTTGGTGCGCTGCCCTGCGGCGGTGTCGCTGGTGGATACAGTGTGCATTTTGAATTCTCCTGGCAGCATTCAGACGGCGGCACGTAGGGGGATTAGTGACGAGTCATGTAGCCTTGCCAGATCACGGGAGGGTGCTTCCAGCAGAGCGGCTAGGAGCTTGCCGTCAACCTGAGTGTGCACTCGGAAGGGCGGGCGTTTCATTTTGCGTGCCACCCTCCAGCGCAGCGGTACGTGGCTGACATCACTCTGGGGCAGGAAGCCTCGCCAACAGATACTGGTGGTACCGCGTCGGTTGGCCCCCGAGGCAATGAAAACGGTGCACAACGGCGCTTCCTGTTCGGTGAGAAGGTCAACGCGAATGTCGCCTCCGCGCACAGGAACAGACGTACGGACGATCAGGGGATAGTCGACAACGAACTGCGGCGGCAGCACCCTGGTTGACCAGACTGCGCCTCGGTCAAGAACCAGATGGTCATCCTGCAGACGGGGATCGCCCAAAAAGAAGTCAGTCATCTTTACCGCGTCAAAACTGATCAGGCAGTGGGGCCCATCGAGCATTGCGGCAAGATATTCCTCGTGCAGAATACTGATGGTGCCCGCGCCGGTATATTCGCAACCTTCAGGCTGATAAGTTGCCGCAGGCACCGACTCATTCGGCTCACCTTCCCCTAACCAGACGTGAACAAATCCGTTTCGCTCAGCCACAGGGTAGGGTCGCGCCGCATATCGGGCAGGCACTCGTTCATTGGCGTGCAGGTTGGGTATCGTCGTGCAAGCGCCGCTGGCGCCGTCAAATGTCCAGCCATGGTAGCCACACTGGATTCCGCTCTCTATAACGCAGCCAAGGGATAGGGGCACGCGGCGGTGGGGGCAGCGGTCTTCCAATGCAAACGCCTGACCTTGCCCATCCCGAAACAGGGCTAGCTCCTCGCCATTGCAGACAACTGCCAGGGGCTTTTCATTGTTTACGGCCTCGGATAAAGCCGAAGCCCACCAAGCGCTATTAACCATCAGGGTTTACCTCGTTATTGTTGTTTTGGTGTTATGTGCGGCCTTCGCCTTGCGGAAAATGCCTGAAAATACTTTAGGCTGGCTCGGCATTTTGATCAAATTAAAATAGACAGATATTTTAAAAATGTTCAAATCGGCGATTTCTTAAGGCATCATGAATTACCCAGTTACCGGAAGCCGTCAGGCGCGGAGAGCCCCAATGCCAACTGTAATTTTCAATTTTTCAGATGATCGTCAACAGGTTGTAGAAGCCGCTGCGGGCCAGACGCTCATGCAGGTTGCGGCCAATCACGGTCTGGAAGGGATCCTGGGTGATTGTGGAGGGGCGTGCCAGTGCGCCACCTGCCACGTTTATATTGACGAGTCGTGGCTGGATCGGTTGCCGGAAATGGATGGCATGGAAGACGACATGCTTGAAGGGGTCGCGGCTCCCCGGCTTGCCCAGAGCCGGCTGGGCTGCTGTGTAACCTTGCAGGCCGAACATGAGGGGATGGCGGTGACGTTTCCTCCAACCCAGATTTGAGACCAGGGGATTACGCAGATAAAAAAGGAAGGATCTGCTTAAAAAGCTCGTCCTTCCCAGGGGGAATCATCAACCGAATGCGTCCCAGTTACGCACCTAGCTATCTGACTTTGGCGTAGATCTTGGCGTGTGGACCGTCGACCTGGGACGTCCAGGCTTGGGGCGAGTCATCAAAGGCAAACTCGGAATAATCCACGGAAATGTTCTGCTCGGTTGCGATGGTGAGAAGGCGTTCCCAAATCTGGCGGCGGTCTGCAGGGGGGCGTTGGCCAGTGCCGATGCAGGAAAGCGTTTTGAACAGTAGATCGGCGATATCGAGATTGACCTGACGACCGGCTCCGGTCCCGATGGTCATGATCCTGGCGCCCCAGCGCGCCGCTTTTAATGCATTGAGCATGGGCTGTCCGCATACCAGGTCGAGCACCACGTCGAAACCGTCGCCAGCTTCCTTTTTCAGCGCCGCAACGTCAGTGTCGTCGCCTTTCAGACAGACTGTTGCATCGGCGATACCACGTTCCGTCAGCCGGGCCAGAGCCTTCTCGCTTCGGCCTGCTGCGACGACCCTGCCAGCCCCAAGGTAGCGTGCCAACTGCAAAGCAATCTGGCCGAGCGTGCCGGTACCGCCCAGGATCAGAACGTTTTCACCTGGCTGGATACTGGCTGCTTCCAGCGGAACCAGCGCGCCTGTGGCCGCGATCCCCATGGTAATAGCCGTGCGATCATCGATGTGGTCCGGCACATCCCAGACTTCTTCCGCGGGAACTACTGTTTGCTCCGCCCAAGCGCCAAACGGAAGCACTGAGCGTTCGCCGAAATAAACCCGTCTTCCATCATCAGTGCGGCCTACCCCTTCGCCGCGAATCACGCAGGGATACTCGACGCCTAACCGATAGGCCCCGAGTACGTCCCAGCCACCCAGGCCGGCGGTATCGACATGAATAAGTACGGCGCCTTCCTGGGGAGTCGGTTTCTTGAATTCCTGCATGACGGGCGTTGCGCCGCGTTCAGTAATGACAGCTGCTTTCATTATTGTCTCCTTTGTCGATGCTGCGGTGTTCGCGAGTCGACTGGGCTAGTGGCCCGGTTTGAGGATGTATCGTTGCGCTGAGGTAGACTGGTATTCTGTAATAAGATTCGCATTCTGTCAAAAGAATGCCAGTGTGGTTGCTTGCGTGAGTTATGGCGTTCTGATCTGGTCTCCATGGGCATTTCGGAGCCTGGAGTAGAAAGGTCAGAATCGCTAAAAGAGGCAAGTCACAGGCTCGGCAATACAGGGGAAATGGGCGCTTTGGTCGACTCAACCTCAGCACCCGCTCCGATCAATCGCGCTCGACTGCCAGCGCAACACCTTGTCCACCACCGATACACAGCGTCGCCAATCCTTTCTTGGCATCACGCCGCGCCATTTCATAGAGCAGGGTTACCAACACACGGCAGCCGGATGCACCAATGGGATGCCCCAGGGCGATAGCGCCACCGTTGACGTTGACCTTCGACACGTCCCATTCCAGTTCCTTGCCGACCGACAGGCACTGGGCGGCGAAGGCCTCGTTGGCTTCGATCAGGTCCAGTTCCGCGATAGACCAGCCGGCTTTACTGAGGCATTTCTTGCTGGCGGGCACCGGTCCGATACCCATGATCGCCGGATCGACCGCTGCGCTGGCATAGCCCTTGATACGAGCCAGCACCGGCAGATTCAGCGTCTTCGCCTTGTCCGCCGTCATGAGCATGACTGCCGCTGCGCCGTCATTCAGGGTCGAGGCGTTGCCGGCGGTGACGCTGCCGTCTTTTTTAAATGCCGGACGCAGACCCGCCAAGCTGTCTTCAGAGGTGTCGGCTCTGGGTTGCTCGTCGGTATCGAAGGCAACGGGATTGCCCTTGCGCTGGGGAATCATCACCGGGGTGATTTCATCCTGAAAGCGTCCGGCACTGATTGCCGCATTGGCGCGCTGCTGAGAGAGCAGGGCGTAGGCGTCCTGATCCTCACGGCTGACCTGATACTGGCTTGCCAGGTTCTCGGCGGTGATGCCCATGTGGTAATCGTTGAAGGCGTCGGTCAAGCCGTCTTTCAGCAGGCTGTCTTCGAGCTGGGCATGGCCCATGCGCAGGCCGGTGCGCGCCTTGGGCAGCACGTAGGGCGCCAGGCTCATGCTTTCCATACCGCCGGCAATGATGATCTCGGCGTCGCCACAGCGGATCGCCTGGATCGCCATGTGCACGGCCTTGAGGCCGGAGCCGCACAGCTTGTTCAGCGTCAGCGCCGGGGTGCTGAACGGCAGGCCGGCATTGATCGCCGATTGCCGGGCCGGGTTCTGGCCGCAGCCGGCAGACAGCACCTGGCCGAGGATGACTTCATCCACCTGGCTGGCATCCAGGCCGGTGCTGCTTATTAACGAGCGGATAACGGTGGCGCCCAGTTCAACGGCAGGCACGTTGGCCAGCGCGCCTTGAAAACTCCCGATGGCGGTACGCGTTGCTGCGACAATGACGACGTCTTGCATGATCTTTTCTCCAAAAAAAACGTGGCTACCCGCAATGGAAAGCCACGTAAAACCTTCAACGGGCAGCACTCCCAGGGCAGCTTGGTCAGCTACTCCGGAAACCAGTAAAGCCTTACCTGGTAGGGCGGCCTAGTACTTGCTTTGATATTGCTCGGTCAATACCGGGCAGCCGGTGGCTTCCTGCAATGCCTGGACGGTGATACCGGGTGCCAGTTCGAGTAGCTCCAGGCCGGCGTCGGTAATGTCCAGCACGGCGAGGTCGGTGATGATCCGGGTGACCACACCCAGGCCTGTGAGCGGCAGTTCGCACTGCTTGAGAATCTTCGGGCTGCCGTCCTTGGCGTTGTGCTCCATCAGCACCACGACGCGCTTGACGCCGGCGACCAAATCCATCGCGCCGCCCATACCCTTGACCATCTTGCCAGGGATCATCCAGTTGGCCAGATCACCCTTCTCCGACACCTGCATCGCACCCAAAATCGCCAGGTTGATATGTCCGCCACGGATCATTGCGAAGGAGTCTGCGTTGTCGAAGAAGCTGCTGCCGGGCAGGCTGGTAACAGTCTGCTTCCCTGCGTTTATCAGATCCGGATCGACCTTGTCTTCCTCCGGGAAGGGGCCAATGCCGAGCAGACCGTTTTCGCTCTGCAGCCATACATCCATTCCCTCGGGGATATAGTTGGCTACCAATGTTGGTAGCCCGATGCCAAGGTTTACGTAGAAGCCGTCAGCCAGTTCCTGAGCAGCTCGTTGCGCCATTTGTTCGCGTGTCCAAGCCATGATCAAGCGCTCCGTGTGGTACGTTTTTCGATACGTTTTTCCGGATTGGCATTGAGCACAATCCGCTGCACATAGATTCCCGGCAGGTGAACCTGATCGGGATCGAGCGCGCCGGTTTCGACGATTTCCTCGACCTCGACAATGCAGATCTTGCCGGCCGTAGCGGCCAGGGGATTGAAGTTGCGCGCGGTCTTGTTGAAAACCAGATTGCCGGATTTATCAGCCTTCCAGGCTTTGACCAGCGCCACATCGGCCGTCAGGGAGGTTTCCATGACGTACCACTCGCCGTTGAACTGGCGGGATTCCTTGCCCTCGGCGATCAGCGTGCCGTAGCCGGTTTTGGTATAAAAAGCCGGAATACCAGCACCGCCAGCCCGAAGCTTTTCTGCAAGTGTGCCTTGGGGAGTAAATTCGAGTTCCAACTCGCCTGAAAGGTACTGGCGCTCGAACTCTTTGTTCTCGCCCACATAGGACGAGACCATCTTGCGAATCTGGCGGGATTCAAGCAGCAGCCCAAGCCCGAAACCGTCAACACCAGCGTTATTGCTGATAACGGTAAGATCCTTCTTCTGCGTATCGCGCAGGGCTTCGATCAACGCTTCGGGAATACCGCACAACCCGAACCCGCCGACCGCCAGTGTCATGCCGTCGTCGACAAGCCCGGCGAGAGCCTCCCGGGCGTTAGGATAGATTTTGTTCATTGTTATAGATGCTCCTCTTCCCGTTAAAGTGTTTCGTCATTGATCGAGCTGACTGCTTTTGGCTTTGGCAACACG
Organism: Halopseudomonas litoralis; assembly: GCF_900105005.1. NCBI lineage: Bacteria > Pseudomonadati > Pseudomonadota > Gammaproteobacteria > Pseudomonadales > Pseudomonadaceae > Halopseudomonas > Halopseudomonas litoralis. The sequence goes on along the minus strand of NZ_LT629748.1, from coordinate 3,247,750 downwards.
CGAGCCGGACGGCCGGTTCAACAACCTGCTAATGCGGTTCCCGGCCTGAATCAGCGCGTCCAGGTCTATTCCAGTGTGGATACCCAGGCCATTGAGCATGTAGAGAACGTCTTCGGTGGCGACATTGCCGGTGGCGCCCTTGGCGTAGGGGCACCCGCCAAGGCCGGCAACCGAACTGTCGAATACCTGGATGCCTTCCAACAGTCCCGCGTAAATATTGGCCAGCGCCTGCCCGTAGGTATCGTGAAAATGGCCGGCCAGTTGATCACGGGGAATATGCTGCGCAACGGTTTCAAACAGGTTGCGCGTGGCGCCGGGCGTTCCGGTGCCAATGGTATCGCCCAAGGAGATTTCGTAGCAGCCCATGGCGTGCAGTTCGCGGGCTACGTCGGCCACCTGGCTGGCGGCGATCTCGCCGTCATAGGGGCAGCCCAGCACGCAGGATACATAGCCGCGTACCCGCACGCCGGCTTCGGCTGCCGCGCTGATGACGGGTTCGAAACGCTGTATGCTTTCGCTGATCGAGCAGTTGATATTGCGCTGTGAAAACCCCTCGGAGGCCGCGGCAAACACCGCCACTTCTTCAGCGCCGGCTTGTAGAGCCAATTCAAAACCTTTCAGGTTCGGCGTGAGCGCCGCGTAAGTTGTGCCCGAGCGCCGCTGAATTCCGGCAAATACGTCCTGTGAGCCGGCCATCTGCGGGACCCACTTGGGCGAGACGAAACTGCCCACTTCGATATAGCTCACCCCGGCGTTGCTCAGGTCGTCGATCAGACGGATCTTGTCAGTGTTGCTGACCGGCTGGGCTTCATTCTGCAGGCCGTCACGCGCGCCTACTTCGACCAGTTTGACCGAGGCGGGCAGGCTCATTGCGCTTCCTCCATTTCCACCAGCAGGGTGCCCTCGGCGATCAGCTCGCCTTCGGCGCAGAAGATTGCTTTCACCGTGCCGGTTTCGGCTGCGCGAATGCTATGTTCCATCTTCATCGCTTCGAGCACCAGCAGTACGGCGCCAGCCTCGACCTGTTGGCCTGGCTCGACCATGACGCGCACCACGCTGCCATTCATCGGCGCCTGCAAACCACCGGCGTGCTGGTGGGAATGGTCCACTTCAGCAATCGGGTCAAATCGATCGATCCGCTGCCAGCTGTTGAGCCAGTGCAGATACAGGGCGCCATCGCTGATCAGCACACGGTGGCGGCGGGTTTGCTGCTCCTCGGTGATCAACAGCGTCTGGGTGATCGGGCAATACGAGCAACCGGTTATATCTACGGTGGCAAACGGCTGGTCCAGTTCGCCGCAACGCAGGTGCAGGCGGCTCTGCGCGGGCAGTCCGGCGCGCCAGCTGGTCAGGCCAGTCCAGGGGTCGCCTGCCACCGAGGAGGAGTTGGCTGGCATCGCCAGCAACCAGGCCTTCGCTGCGGTGCGCCAGAACCGGTCGTCGAGTGCTTCAGGCGCGGGCAGCAATTGTTCTGCATGACGCGGGATAAACCCGGTGTCCAGTTCGGCCCGAGCGAAGGCGGGGTGGGCCAGAATACGGGTCAGGAATTTCAGGTTGGTCTGCACGCCAGCCACCACGGTCTCGCGCAGCATGGCCAGCAGGGACAGGCGTGCTTCTTCCCGCGTCTCGCCCCAGGCAATCAGTTTGGCGATCATTGGATCATAGAAAGGCGAGACCACGTCGCCTTCGGTAACGCCGCTGTCCACGCGGCGGCCCTCGCCGGCGGGCGGCTCGCGATACAGCTGCAAAGTGCCACTGGCCGGGAGAAAGTCGTTGTCGGTATCTTCAGCGTACAGGCGCACTTCAATGGCGTGCCCCATCAGCGGGACCTGCTCCTGGGTCAGCGGGAGCTTTTCGCCCTGGGCCACACGCAGCTGCCACGCAACCAGATCCTGCCCGGTGATGGCTTCGGTGACCGGATGCTCGACCTGCAGGCGGGTGTTCATTTCCATAAAAAAGAATTCGCCGCGCGCGTCCAGCAGAAACTCCACCGTGCCGGCACCGACGTAGCCGATAGCCTGGGCGGCCGTCACCGCGGCATCGCCCATGGCCTTGCGCAGCTCGGGCGAAAGCCCTGGTGCAGGGGCTTCCTCAACCACCTTCTGGTGACGGCGCTGGATCGAACAATCGCGTTCGTTCAGGTACACACCATTGCCGTGCTGGTCGGCAAACACCTGAATTTCCACGTGTCGGGGCTGCAACACGTATTTTTCCACCAGCATGCGCGCATCGCCAAAGGAGGACTGGGCCTCCCGTTGCGCCGACGCCAGTGCTTCAGCCATATCCGCTTCGCGCTCGACCACCTTCATGCCTTTGCCGCCGCCACCGGCGGTTGCCTTGAGCAACACCGGGTAGCCGATGCGCTCGGCAGCCGTTACGAAGGTCTGCAGGTCCTGTTCGTCGCCATGGTAGCCGGGCACCAGCGGCACGCCGGCCTTTTCCATCAACGCCTTGGCCGCTGATTTGCTGCCCATGGCATCGATGGCCGAGGCGGGTGGCCCGACGAAGATCAGGCCCTGCTCTTCGCAGGCACGGGCAAAACCGGCATTCTCGGACAGAAAACCGTAGCCGGGATGAATCGCCTGGGCACCGCTGGCGTGGGCGGCGGCGAGAATCTTGTCGACCAGCAGATAGCTGTCCGCTGGTTTCGCGCCACCAAGGCCGATGGCTATATCGGCTTGCAGGACGTGCTGTGCCTGACGGTCAACGTCACTGTGTACGGCGACAGTGGTAATGCCCATCTCGCTGGCGGTGCGCATGACCCGGCAGGCAATTTCGCCGCGGTTGGCGATAAGCAGGGTATTGATCATTTTTGTTCGTCCCACATCATGGCGAAGTTTTATGTTGTTCGGTTTTCACTATCTTTACCGGGTAGCTCTCAGTCTGGCTGCCATGCCGGTTTGCGCTTTTCCAGAAAGGCGCTCAGGCCTTCCTGACCTTCCGCGCTGACCCGGATGCCGGCAATGGCCGCTTCGGTATAACTGCGTACTTCCCCGGTCAGTTCACCGTGCTTGACGGTCTGCATAAGCGCCTTGGTCGCATTCATGGCCTGGGGGCTGTTCAGCAGCAGGTTATCGACCCACTCCTGTAGCGCCACGTCCAGCTTCTCGGCCGGATAGCATTCGACGAGCAATCCCAGTTCCCGCGCCCGTTCACCGCTGAAACGCTCGGCGGTCAGGGCGTAGCGGCGCGCCGCCCGTTGCCCGATGGCTTGCACTACATAGGGGCTGATGACTGCGGGAAGCAAGCCGATACGCACCTCGGACAGGCTATACAGGCTGTCGTTGGTGCCAATAGCGATATCGCAGCAACTGATCAAACCCAGCGCACCACCAAAGGCTGCCCCGTGTACCACGGCCAGAGTCGGCAGGCTGAGCTGCGCCAGACTGGCCATCAGTTGCCCAAGTTCTCGGGCATCACTCAGGTTGGCCTGATAATCGAGCTTGGCGCACTCCTGCATCCAGGCCAGATCGGCTCCGGCAGAAAAGTGCTTGCCGCGCCCGCGCAGCAGGAGAAACCGCAGCCCTTTGGCGGCCTGAACCTCATCCATGGCTGCCAGCAGCTCACGGATCATCTCGGCATTGAACGCGTTGTTGCGTTCGGGCCGGTTCAGCCACAGGGTTGCTACGCCGTTGTCGCTGTATTCGAGTTCGATTGTCTTGAAGCTGGTCATGGCTTTCTCAATCCGTGTTGTGGCAATCAGCCGCCTGGGTGAAGCGGCAGCTGAAAGCAATCACATCCTGAACACCCCAAAGCGGGTCGGTGCAATAGGCGCATTTAGCGCGGCCGATATCGCCAGACCGAGCACGTCGCGGGTCTGCGCCGGGTCAATTACCCCGTCGTCCCATAACCGCGCGCTGGAATAGTAGGGATGACCCTGCCGCTCGTACTGCTCAAGAATCGGTTTGCGCAGCGTCTGTTCCTGCTCGGCGCTGAAGGTCTCGCCGGCGCGTTCAGCCTGCTCATGCTTGACCTGCACCAGCACGCCTGCTGCCTGTTCGCCGCCCATCACCGAAATGCGCGCATTGGGCCACATCCACAGGAAACGGGGATCGTAGGCGCGGCCACACATGCCGTAGTTGCCGGCACCGAAGCTGCCACCGATGATCACGGTGAATTTTGGCACCTGGGCGCAGGCCACAGCGGTAACCAGTTTGGCGCCGTGCTTGGCGATACCACCGGCCTCGTATTTCTGACCGACCATAAAGCCGGTGATGTTTTGCAGGAACAGCAGCGGAATGCCGCGCTGGCAGGCCAGTTCGATAAAGTGGGCGCCTTTCTGCGCGGACTCGGCGAAGAGGATGCCGTTGTTCGCCAGGATCGCTACCGGATGCCCATGCAGATGGGCAAAGCCGCATACCAGCGTGGTGCCATACAGCGCCTTGAATTCATCGAACTGGCTGTCGTCGACTAGGCGGGCAATCACTTCGCGCACATCAAAGGGTTGCTTGGCATCGGCCGGGATGATGCCGTATAGCTCGTCGCTGGCGTAGCGCGGGTTGATTGGTGCGCGGCAGTTCAGCTCACCCTGCTTGCGCCAGTTCAGATTGGCGATGCAGCGCCGGGCCAGGGCCAGGGCGTGTTCGTCGTTCTCGGCATAGTGATCGGCCACGCCTGAGGTCTTGCAGTGCACATCGGCGCCGCCCAGATCCTCGGCGCTGACCACTTCACCGGTGGCGGCCTTGACCAGCGGTGGGCCGGCAAGAAAAATGGTTGCCTGGTTGCGCACCATGATGGCTTCGTCTGCCATCGCTGGCACATACGCGCCGCCAGCGGTACAGGAGCCCATGACCACGGCAATCTGCGGAATGCCCTGGGCGCTCATGTTGGCCTGGTTGAAGAAGATGCGGCCGAAGTGCTCGCGGTCGGGAAAGACCTCATCCTGGCGTGGCAGGTTGGCGCCGCCGGAATCCACCAGATAGATGCACGGCAGGCGGTTCTGCAGGGCAATGGTCTGCGCGCGCAGGTGCTTCTTAACTGTCAGCGGATAATAGGAGCCGCCTTTGACCGTTGCGTCGTTGGCCACGATCATGCATTCGACACCTTCCACACGCCCTAGACCGGCGATCAGACCGGCGGCGGGCACGTCTTCGCCGTAGACCTCATGGGCGGTCAGTTGGCCGATTTCCAGAAACGGCGAACCTGGGTCGAGCAGGGCATCGATGCGCTGGCGGGGCAACAGTTTGCCGCGCGAGAGGTGGCGCTCCTGGGCCTTGGCGCCGCCGCCTTCGGCAACGCGCGCCAGCAACTCGCGCAGGTCCGTCACCAGTGTCTGCATGGCCGAGCAGTTAACCGCATATTCTGGCGCGTTGCGGTTGATTTGACTGTTGAGAATGCTCATGGGTTATCTCTTTTTATAAGGGCGCTTTTTATGAGGGGCTTCACCGGGTCTCGTTGAACAGTTCTCGCCCGATCAGCATGCGCCGAATTTCGCTGGTGCCTGCGCCAATCTCGTACAGTTTTGCGTCACGCCAGATGCGGCCGGTGGGGTAGTCATTAATATAGCCATTGCCGCCGAGGATCTGGATTGCTTCACCGGCCATCCACGTGGCTTTTTCGGCGGTATACAGGATCACGCCCGCACAATCCTTGCGCACCTGGCGGACATGCCCGCTGCCCATGGCGTCGAGGTATTTGCCGACGCTGTAGAGATAGGCGCGGCACGCCTGGAGGGTGCTGTACATGTCAGCGACCTTGCCCTGAATGAGCTGGAACTCGCCGATGCTCTGACCGAACTGCTTGCGGTCATGAATATAGGGCGTGACGATGTCCATGGACGCCTGCATCAGGCCCATCGGGCCACCGCTCAGCACCGCGCGTTCATAGTCCAGGCCGCTCATCAGCACCTTGGTGCCTTCACCCAGGCCGCCGAGAATGTTTTCTTCCGGGATCTCAACGTTGTTGAATACCAGCTCGCCGGTGTGCGAGCCGCGCATGCCGAGCTTGTCGAGCTTCTGCGCAACGGAGAAACCAGGGGTATTGGTATCTAGGATAAAGGCAGTCATGCCTTTGGCACCGGCGGTGAGATCGGTCTTGGCGTAGACCACCAACACGTGGCAATCAGGTCCGTTGGTGATCCACATCTTGGTGCCGTTCAACACGTAACGGTCGCCTTTCTTGTCGGCGCGCAGTTTCATGGAGACCACATCAGAGCCGGCATTCGGCTCACTCATGGCCAGGGCGCCGATGTGCTCGCCGGAGATCAGCTTGGGCAGGAACTTCTGCTTCTGCGCTTCGCTGCCGTTGCGGTGAATCTGGTTCACGCACAAGTTCGAATGCGCTCCGTAGGACAAGCCGATACCGCCCGCTGCGCGGGAAATTTCTTCCATGGCGATCATATGCGCCAGATAGCCCATACCCGAGCCGCCGTATTCTTCGGCCACGGTAAGACCAAGCAGGCCCATGTCGCCAAATTTGCGCCACAGATCCATCGGAAACTCGTCGGTGCGGTCGGCTTCGGCGGCACGCGGGGCGATTTCCTTGGCAGCAAAGCCGGCAACCGAATCACGCAGCATGTCGATGTCTTCACCAAGGAAGAAGTCCAGTCCGGGTATAGCGCTCATACTATGTAATCTCCTGTTCTTATGTTTATAGCTGCGTGGCCTGGATGCGCGCATCCTTGGCGGTGGCGTCGTGAAATTCCGCTTTGCGCTCATTGCGCCATGCCGATAGCAGCCGGGCGTGCTGAATGCGGGCCTGATCCAGGAAACGCTCCTTGACCGGACCGTAGCCGCGAACGATGTCTGGCAGGTTGGTAAGCTCTACGGCGGTTTGCAGTTTCTCTGCGGTCAGCTTGTCGAGCACCTCGTCAAGAATGCCTTCGTAAGTCGCCAGCCATTCGCGTTCTACCTTGCGCTCGGCGGTATAGCCAAAGGGATCGATGACCGAATTACGCAGGAACTTCAGACGTGCCAGCAACTTGAAGCTGCGCATCATCCACGGGCCGAAGCTGCGTTTTTTTGGTTCTTCGCCTGGCTTGGCGTTGTTCATGATGGGCGGAGCCAGGTGGAAGTTGAGCTTGTAGTTGCCCTCGAACTGCGCTTCGATCTTTTTCATGAAATCGCCGTTGGTATACAGCCGCGCCACTTCGTATTCGTCCTTGGTAGCCAGCACCTTGAAGTAATTACGTGCGACGGTCTCGGTCAGCTTGCCCGGCTCGCCAGCGATTCGCGTTTCAGCCTCGCGGAACTGCTGCACGCGCGCCAGGTATTTGTCACCCAGTTTGGCGTTCTGATACTCGGTAAGAGTGGCGATACGGCGCTGAATGACCTCATCCAGGTTCTGCGACAGCGGTTGCGCTGCGGCTTTGCTGCTGTTGCTGTCGATCAGGCTGCGCAGGCGTGGCAAATCCGCTGCGGCGCGGCGGCCCCAGTCGAATGCCTTGAGGTTGAACTCGATAGCGGTGCCGTTCAGCTCGATGGCCTGGACCAGTGATTCTTGCGCGACAGGCAACCAGCCCTTCTGATAGGCGAAGCCGAGCATGAAGGTGTTGGTGGCAATCGAGTCGCCCATCAGTACTGTGGCGATACGACTGGCATCCAGGAAACTGGACTGGCCTTCACCAACCGCTTCGGCAATCTGCGCCGACATGGCCTGGGTGCGGAACTTGGGATCGGGGTGCGCTTCGAGGTCGCCGCTCTCGGCCTGCAGGGCAAAGGTGCGCACGAACTCGCTGGTGATGCTCTCGTCCGAATTCACCACGGCATGGGTCAAGCCGTGGCGGAGTTTTTCCAGGGTCTCGTTGTTGGCGCTGACCACCAGATCGCAACCCAGCAGCAGGCTGGTTTCGCCTGCAGCAATGCGCGGTGCATGCAGCTGCGATTGCTCGGCAGCGATGCGGATATGCGACCACACGGCGCCGCCTTTCTGCGCCATGCCGGCCATATCTAGGTTCAGCACGCCTTTGCCTTCGATGTAGGCAGCCATGCCGAGCAAGGCGCCGATGGTCACCACGCCGGTGCCGCCCACGCCAGTGACCAGAATGCTGTAGGGCTGATCCAGTGAGGCCATGGCCGGCGTTGGCAGATGCCATTCATCGGCACCGGTGTTGCCCAGCGCCTTGGCCTTGCGCAATGCGCCGCCTTCCACGGTCACGAAGCTCGGGCAAAAGCCGGACAGGCAGGAGAAGTCCTTGTTGCACGATGACTGGTCGATGCTGCGCTTCTGGCCGAATTCGGTATCGACGGTCACCACCGACATGCAGTTGGACTTGCTGCTGCAATCGCCGCAACCTTCGCAAACCGCCTGGTTGATGACTACCCGGCGCGCCGGATCAGGGAACTTGCCGCGCTTGCGGCGGCGGCGTTTTTCGGCAGCGCAGGTCTGGTCGTAAACGATAGCGGACACGCCGTCGAACTCGCGCAGCTCCTTCTGCAGCTTTTCCATTTCTTCGCGGTGCAGGACTGGCACGCCGTCGGCCAGGTTCTTCACTGATTCGTATTTTTCCGGCTCGTCGGTCACCACAGCAATACGCTTGACCCCCTCAGCAGCCAGTTGTTGGGTGATCTGCGGCACAGTCAGGGTGCCGTCAACCGGTTGCCCGCCGGTCATGGCTACGGCATCGTTGTACAGAATCTTGTAGGTGATCTGCGCCTTGGCAGCGACCGCTGCGCGGATTGCCAGGATGCCGGAATGGAAGTAGGTACCGTCGCCCAGGTTGGCGAATACGTGCTTGGTGGTGGTAAACGGCGCCTGGCCGATCCAGGCTACGCCTTCACCGCCCATCTGGCTGAAGGTCTGGGTTTGCGGATAGATCCACGCGGCCATGTAATGACAGCCAATACCCGCCAGCGCCCGGCTGCCTTCCGGCACCTTGGTGGAGATGTTGTGTGGGCAGCCCGAACAGTAGTGAGGTACCCGATCCATCAGCGCGCCCATTACGTTTTTGGTGGTGAGCTGTGCTTCGAGTTGCTCCAAACGGTTCTGCAATCTGTCGTCCGGGCGCAGGCGCAGAATCCGCTTGGCCAGGGCGCGAGCGATGTGCGCCGGCGTCAGTTCACTGATGGCCGGAAGCAGCCAGTCAGTGTGGGGCATGCTCCACTCGCCCTTGTCGTCGAACTTGCCGACGATGCGTGGCCGCACGTCCTCGCGCCAGTTATATAACTCTTCCTTCATCTGGTATTCGATCATGTGGCGTTTTTCTTCCACCACTATGATTTCTTCCAGACCCTCGGCGAAATGGCGTACGCCTTCGGCTTCAAGCGGCCAGACCATGCCCACTTTGTAAACCCGCAGACCCATCTGCTGGACCTGCTCTGCACCGATGCCGAGCATCTCCAGCGCCTGACAGACGTCCAGGTAAGATTTGCCTGCGGTGATGATACCGATTCGGGCGTTGGGCGAGTCCATGACCACGCGGTCGATACGGTTGGCGCGGGCATACGCCAGGGCGGCGTACAGCTTGTGTTCGAGCAGGCGCTGTTCCTGGGCGAGCGGCGGATCGGGCCAGCGGATGTTCAGACCGCCTTCGGGAATCTGGAAGTCGGGAATGATCGACTCAACGCGAAACGGATCGATATCGACAATCGCTGCGCTCTCAACGGTATCGGCGACGGCTTTCAGCGCCACCCAGCATCCGGAATAGCGAGACATGGCCCAGCCGTGAATGCCGTAATCGAGGTATTCCTGTACACCGGAAGGTGCCAGCACCGGCATCATCACGGCTTTGAAGATATGTTCTGTCTGATGTGGCAGCGAAGAGGAGCGGGCGCCATGGTCATCACCGGCTACGGCCAGCACACCACCAAACTTCGAGGTGCCGGCAGCATTAGCATGGCGGAAAACGTCTCCGGAGCGGTCAACACCTGGACCTTTGCCGTACCACATGCCGAATACGCCATCATAGGTGGCGCCTTCAAAGATGTTGACCTGCTGGGTACCCCAGATGGAGGTGGCGGCCAGTTCTTCGTTAACGCCTGGCTGGAAATGGGTGTGGCTCTCCTTCAGGTATTCCCGAGCACGCCATAGATGCTGATCGAAGCCACCTAGGGGCGAGCCCCGATAGCCGGAGATAAAGCCAGCGGTATTCAGCCCCGCAGCCAGATCACGCTGGCGTTGCATAAGCGGCAACCGGACCAGCGCCTGGACTCCGGTCATCAATTGATATCCGCTTATCTGCGTATACTTGTCGTCAAGCGAGAGGGAAGTTCCCATGGCTGATCATTACCTGTCTTGTTCTGTTTATGGCTACTGCAATGCACGGTAGTACGGATTGACTGGAGTATATGAAGAGCGGCTGGTATCGTAAAATTATAAAAACCAGACGCAGTTATTGGAAAAACAGATGACAAAGCATGATGTTTCGATGCGCCAGTTGCGATACTTCGTTGCAGCTGCGGAGACCGGCCAATTTTCCCAAGCGGCTAGCAAGGTGCATGTATCGCAGTCGGCTATCACTGCTGCGGTCATGCAGCTGGAAGAGCGCCTGGGCGTGAAACTGTTCGAACGGATGCCCTACGGCGTCAGCCTCACGGCGGAGGGCAACAAGTTCTTGCAGCATGCCAGTCATATTCTTGATACGTTGCAGGATGCTCTTAGCGAGCCGTTCTTTCTCAGCCATGCGATCAGCGGTGTGGTAAGGGTAGGAGCGTCCTATACAGTGCTGGGCTACTTCCTGCCTAATCTGCTGGCACGGTTCAAGCGTAATTATCCGGATGTCGAGATTGATCTGATTGATATGGAGCGGAGTAGCATCGAGGCCGCCGTCACTTCGGGCGAGCTGGACGTGGGTCTGACGGTAATATCTAACGCCAGCGATCTCGGCGGCTTGGAGCACAGCGTGTTGATCAGGTCCCGGCGGCAATTGTGGCTGGCTTCCGCCCACCCCCTGTTACAGTCGGCGTCCATCACCTTGAAGGATGTCGCCGGACATGCCTATATCATGCCCACGGTAGACGAAGGCGAAACGTCGGCGCTGCGTTACTGGCATAGCCAGGACCTTGAGCCGCAGGTGGCTTTCCGCACGTCTTCCATGGAATCGTTGCGCGGGCTGGTGGCTCACGGTTTTGGGGTGACCATTCTGTCAGACATGCTTTATCGCGCCTGGTCGCTGGAAGGCAAAAAGATTGAAATCCGCCCGCTTACCGACGCCGTCCCACCGATGGAGCTGGGCCTGCTGTGGCGTGAAGGCGCAAGCCTGAACGAGGCTGCCAGTGCTTTCCAGCAGTTCCTTATTCATGCTTGCGGATCGTGATCCGTCGCGCTGCTCAGGCAGGCGACGCATTGTCCGATCAGAAATCGTTCAGTCCTGCGCGGCGTTTTCTCTGCGCTGACGGATCGACTCGGTGAAGTCGCGCTTTAATGTAGGGAAGTAGGCAATCTGCCCGCCCATGCCGCCGGCAATATCAATAGACGCACCGCTGATGAAGTTCGCGTAATCACTGGCAAGGAACAGCGCCATACCAGCCACGTCCTCCGGGCGGCCGTAGCGTCCCAGCGGGACGACTTTCATGACCATTTCATCGAATTCCTCCCGAGTTACACCTGGCCCCATTTCCTTGAAGTGCCGATCCCACTGACCGGTATCGATCCAACCCATGTTGAGGGAGTTGACCAGGATATTGTCTTTGGGCAGTGACATGCCAAGCGATTTTGAAAGGGCTACACAGGAGGCTCGGTTGATTACCGACGGAATGCCTTCTGGGGTGGGCACCACGCCTGCCAGCGCATTGATTTCGATGATTCTGCCCCAGCGCTGCCTGCGCATGAAAGGCACAACAGCCTGAACGAAGCGAAAGTGACCCATCTGCAACACATTGGCGTGGGCGAGGATGTCTTCGGGCGTGAGGGTGTCCAGATTGCCGCCTTTACCCTGGCCGGCATTATTGACCAGCACATCCACACCGCCCCAGGCTTCGGCGATCTCCGCAACGAAAGCCTGGACCGCCGCGGTATCAGTGACGTCGACAGAGCGGGCGATGACCGCTGCGGCGCTGCTCTCCAGCTCCTTGCCGGTTTCCGCAACGGCTTGCGGATCCCGCGCGCAGATAGCCACTCTGGCACCATCCCTCGCAAACGCTCTGGCAATCGCTCGGCCAATGCCCCGGGAGGCGCCTGTAATGATCACTCGCTTACCACTTAAATCAATATTCATACATTCTCCGTAGTGATGGAAGTCGGGCTCTTCCCGCTCTAACCGCGGCTGGAAGCGCCATTTTAGGGCATTTCAGCCGAGGTCCTGCTTTCTATTAAAACGACAACTGCCGAAAGAAAGAAACACAAATTGAACAAAAGGCATATTTATGTTTAATTTGTGTCATTGATTACGGTCAAAAAATGACGAGCGCGCGGTTTTAGCGGCTCTACCGCGAATTTGATGGCTGTTGCATCTGCTCCGATTTCGCTGTTATTTTCAAATCTGAATGTAGAATGAAAATCTTGATATGGAATTGTGAGTTTTGTTCCGCTAGGATGGCCAGACGCTGAACGGAGCGCAGGAGGCTAACCAACTGGTGTTGCGGTTGAAGATGCTTGTGGTCTTGCAGCGATACGCGAATAATTTTCATTAGCCACTGAAAATAAAAACAAGGAATACAGATGAACACTAAGCTCAGATTTGGTCACAACGGTTTGGCTTGCAGTGCGCTGGCTCTTGCAGTTCTAGCGGCTACAGGCGGCGCTTCAGCCATGCAGATCGATGTCGGCAATCCTGATATACGGCTGCGCTGGGATAATACCGTTCGCTACAACCTGGGTATCCGGGCGGAAGACCAGGATAGCGCGATCATGAACAACCCGAACTTCGACGAGTCAGACGGGAAGTTCGACAAAGGCGACATCGTCACCAACCGTCTCGATCTGCTGACGGAAATCGACCTTGCCTACAAATGGCATTTCGGTGCGCGGGTCAGCGCCGCTGCCTGGTACGACGATGCATACAGCGATCGTACCGTTGATGGCAACGTGCCAGGCTATTCGACGAGTTATGATAACGACCGTTACAGCTCTGAAGTCGAGCGTTATGTCTACGGCCCCTCCGGAGAGATTCTGGATGCGTTTGTGTGGGGCAATTTTGATCTGGGAGACACGCCGGTCAACGTCAAGGTGGGCAAGCACACCAATTACTGGGGTGAAGGGTTGCTGTTTGGCGCGCATGCCATTTCCTATTCCCAGGCTCCGATGGACGCTGTGAAAGCCGTTACCAGTCCAGGCATCGAAACGAAAGAAGTCTTTCTGCCGATCGGGCAGGTGTCTGCCAAGGCGCAGGTAACGAATAATCTGTCCATTTCCGGACAATATTTCTATGAGTGGGATCACACTCGCATGCCGTATGGCGGCACCTATTTTGGCGCAGCTGACCCTTTCTTTGAAGGTCCAGACCGTTTGGCAGCGGCGCCCGGTTTCGATTTGCGACGGGGTGATTCCAAATTCGGACGCGATGACGCCAACTGGGGTGTCATGGCGCGCTATGATATTCAGAGCCTAGGTGCAACGGTGGGAGCCTATTACCGTCAGTTTGATGACTATCAGGCATGGTTGTCTCCTCAGATTGATATGGCCGCCGGCCAATACCGTCTGGTTTACCCACGAAACGTGAAACTGATGGGTATCAGCTATGCAGGCAACGTAGGCTCGGCTTCCATTGGCGCTGAACTGTCTTACCGCCAGGACGGTGCACTGAACGCCACCGGTATCAGCCCCATAACTAACGAAGGCCCCCGCGGTGATACCTACCATGCTGTGTTGAACGCAGTGTACGGTGTGCCTCGCAACTGGCTCGCAGATAACTCGGTGCTGGTAGCTGAACTGGTATTCAGTCATCTGGATAAGGTCACCGAGAACGAAGAGTTTTACAAAGGACGAGGTAACGCCGCCTGTACCGATCTTCGCACGCCGGGCATTCCAGGCTCTGGCGATAAGGAAGACGGTTGTTCTACCCGGAACTATTCAGCCGTAGCTGTGAACTATACACCGCAATACCTGGCCATCCTGCCTTCTTGGGACCTGTCCGTTCCGCTAACCCTCAACTACGGGTTGTATGGCAACGCTGCCAATGCGGGGGGTGGATCCGAGGGCGCGTTGGCCTGGTCTGTTGGTGCGCAAATGACCTATCGTCAGAAACACGACTTTACTTTGCGCTACGCAGATACTTCAGCTCAGGAGAAGAACACCCTGAATGCCAATGGCGACGAGATGGTCAATGGCAACGGCAATGTAGGTGGTACCGACCGCGGTTGGGTTTCGCTGACCTACAAGACTTCCTTTTAAATAAACACAATATCGGAGCACGTTATGAAACTTCATTTTGCCTTAAGTATCGCTTTGACCGGGATGGCGGCGTATTCACTGGCCGCAGTGCCTGCGCAGGAGGTCGCCAAGCTTGGCGAGTCTCTTACGCTGCTCGGGGCGATTCAAGCGGGCAATGAAGCTGGCACTATCCCCCCTTTTGAAGGGGGGCTTCGTGAAGCTCCTGCTGGTTTCGAACCGGGTAGCGGTTATTGGGCGAATCCCTTCAAGGATGAAGAGCCATTGTTCCGTATCGATGCCAGCAACTATGAGCAGTACGCAGAACAGTTGAGTGCGGGCCAGATTGAATTGCTCAAGCGCAATCCAGACACCTATTACATGGATATCTACCCAAGCCACCGTACTGCGGCTCATCCCCAGGATGTTCTCGACGCCACCGTGCGCAATGCCACAACCTGTGAAACCGTGAAAGATGGTCTTGCCTTGGGACCGGAATGCCGGGGCGGTATACCGTTCCCGATTCCACAGACCGGGCACGAGGTGATGTGGAACCAGCAAACACGTTACAACGATGGTAAGTACGGTACCACTACCGCCTCTTCCAATAGCTGGATCGTAGCCTCCAACGGCACCGTGACCAAGGCTTCCGAGCAATCCACGTTCGTTGAGCGTCCTTACTATCAGACGGATCTGGAAGAACGTGATCCGCAGATGTACACCCGCGTGTATTCGGTAACCAAAGCACCTGCGCGCCGTGCCGGAGAGCTGACCGGATACACCGATTTCCTTGACCCGACCCAGCAACCACGTCGTGCCTGGAGCTATACCCCAGGGCAGCGCCGGGTCAAATTAGCCCCCGAATTTGCCTACGATACCCCGGTAGCCAGTATGGGCGGGCTGGAGCTGTTCGATGAACTCTTCATGTTTTCGGGCATGCAGGACCGCTTCGACTTCAATCTGGTTGGTAGAAAGGAGATGTACATTCCTTACAACAACTACGAGCTGTACTTTGACTGCGACGCCGACACCCAGCTGATGGCCTCCCACGTCAATCCCGAATGTGAGCGGTGGGAGCTGCACCGTGTATGGGAAGTGGAAGCGACGCTGAAAGAACGCAACCGTCACGTCTACAGCAAGCGGACCTACTACCTGGACGAAGACACCTATGGGGCTGGGCTGTATGACGCCTGGGACCAAAGTGGTCAGCTGTATCGTTCAATGATGCTCGGTGGCGTGCAGCTTTATAATCACGACATTCCCTACATAGTCAAACACTCAATCTATGACTTCAGCAAGGGCATGTACGGTTTGATCAATGACGCTCTCAATGGCGGCTATCAGGTACTGGAAAAGCCTCTTTCCGAGCGCGAGTTGAACCCTGAAGCGATCGTGGGCAGAGAGACCGTTCGCTAATCAGATCTGACCAAGGCAGCGCTGTTTCTCCAGGGACGGATAAAGCGCTGCCACTCAGTTACCGGTCGACCGTGGGAATCTCGCACATAGGGAACTCTAGGATTACCGAGGATAAAAATAATGAATGTATCCCGTCTGTTTAATTGGTTTCCTGGTAAGGGCTGCTCACGTGCCTCGCTCGCCATGGCAGGTGCCTGCTGTATTGGTCTGATGGTTCAGGTATTGCCGGTAATGGCTTCGGAGCAAGCTCCGCAGTCACCATCCGGTTTCCATGACCCGTTGCAGCAATCCGCTTTGGTTCAGGACGGCGCGCGCTCGCAACCTGCCCTGGCTGTTACCCGCGCTGGTGAGAATCTCGTGAGTGTCGGCCTGCGCGGGTTGATCATGATATCCCGCGATGATGGCGAAACCTGGATGCAGTCCCCGAGTCCGGTGGCTGTCGATCTGATTGAGGTGTATTTCCAGAATGAGCTAAATGGCTGGGCAGTCGGGCATGATTCTGTGCTGCTGGCAACCACCGATGGTGGGCTTACATGGGAAGTGCAGCTGGATGGCCGGCGTCTGGTCACTCTGCTCAAGGAATATTATGCCAACGCCGCGGACCTTGATGAGTTCGAAGCGGAAAGCATGCTCCGGGAAGTCGATCTTGCGACCAGCACTTCCTACAGTCCCGACATCATGGCCACGCCGTTCCTCGATGTATTTGTGAAGGAAAACGGCGAAGGATTCGTGCTGGGCGCCTTTGGCATGCTGTTGCGCACTACCGACAGCGGTGCTACTTGGACACCCTGGACCGAACATACCGAGAACGACCGTCGTATGCACCTGTACAGCATCGACATGCAGGGTGATCAGGCCTACATAAGCGGCGAGCAGGGGCTTGTCATGCGACTGGATCGTGAGCTTGGCCGTTTCGTTCGCCTGGAAACATCCTATGCCGGCACCTTCTTTGGTGTGCACGTTCGTGACGGCCTGGTCATGACGTACGGCCTGCGGGGCAATCTGTATGTCAGCCGAGATGAAGGTGCGACCTGGGATCAGGTTGAAACCCAGCAGCAAGCCAGCCTGGTGGATTCGCTGGAAGATGGGCCCTACCACTCGATATTGGTAAGCCAGCGCGGCGAATTGGTACGCCTGGATTCCCGCAGTCTTGAAACGGCCAGACTGGAGGTTCCCTTCACCGGGGAAGTGTCCTCCGCGGCCATGTTGAACGGCTCCAGAGAGTTGGTGGTTACCCAGTTCTCTGGTGTCAGAAAGATAGATATTAGCCAGCTCGGCAAGTCGATTCCAGTACCAGCGACTTGATGTAGTACCACACGGTTATTGACCTCGTAATTGAGGGAACCGGATGGCCGAGCCAGGAACGCCTATTAGTATCATTGAAATTTTATCCGGGATGCGCTGGCCTATGTGTTTGGTGGTCGCAATCTGACCTTTGGAGAAGAAAATGGTCGATCTGAATAACAATAACGGGATGCCGGTAGTACGTGACCTCCAAGACTTCGACAAAAGCTCGGGTAGCCTGTTTGAGCGCATTATTTTTCATAATCGAATACTAGTGCTCCTGACTTGTCTTCTGGTGACCATTGTGCTGGGCACGTTTGCTACCAAGCTGGATGTCAATGCCAGTTTCGAGCGAATGATCCCGGTCAATAATCCCTACATACAGAATTACCTCGAACACAAGAGTGAACTACCGGGCCTGGGTAATAACATCCGCGTGGTGGTTGCCAGCAAGAACGGCGATATTTATGACCCGGAATACCTGCAGGTGCTGCAGGAGGTGAATGACACGCTTTATCTGATTCCCGGCATTGATCGGTCCTGGATGCGGTCGCTGTGGATGCCTATCGTACGGTGGCGGGAAGTTACTGAGGATGGCATCAGTGGCGGTGCGGTTATGCCTTCCGACTACGACGGTAGCGAAACCAGCATCCGCGCCCTGAGACGCAACATTACCCGCGCCGGGTTGTCGGGCAGCCTGGTCGCCAATGACGCCAGTTCCAGCATGATCTTGGCGCCCCTGCTGGAGACCAATCCCCAGACCGGCGAGCCGCTGGATTACAGCGAGTTCTCTAAACAGCTCGAGGACAAAATCCGCTCATTTGAAAGCGACAATGTGGACATTCATATCGTCGGGTTCAGCAAGCTGGTCGGTGATCTGATCGAGGGCCTTCAAGCGGTAATGATGTTCTTCGGTATATCCGTAGTGGTGGCCGCACTCTTTGTGTATCTGTACACACATTGCGTACGCAGTACCCTGTTGCTGGTGAGCATAGCGATTACGGGGGTCGTCTGGCTTCTCGGTCTGATGCAGTTACTCGGTTATGAGCTGGACCCCTATTCCATTTTGGTGCCTTTCCTGATCTTTTCGATCGGCCTTTCCCACGGCACCCAGAAAATGAATGGCATCCTGCAGGATATTGGCCGTGGGACCCATAAGTATGTCGCTGCACGTTACACCTTCCGGCGGCTGTTTCTGACCGGGCTGACAGCACTGCTCGTAAACGTGGTGGGGTTCGCCGTTCTGGCCATCATCGACATTCCGGTTATCCGGGACTTGGCGCTGACGACCAGTATCGGTGTCACCGTCCTGATCTTCACCAAACTCATCCTAATTCCGGTTGCGTTGTCATACCTAGGCGTCAGCAAGAAAGCGGCGCGGATTGCCATCGAAAAAGACAAGAACATACAGCAGAATCGCAACTGGCAGGGCAAGGTGTGGCAGGGCCTGAACAGATTTACCGAACGCAAGTGGGCGATCATTGCCATAAGCGTCTCTGTGGTGATTACAGCGGTCAGCTCGGTAGCCATGCTCGATCTAAAAATAGGCGACCTGGATCCGGGTGCGCCGGAGCTTCGTCCTGACTCGCGCTATAATATGGATAACGCCTTTATCACCGCCAATTACGGTCTCTCGAGTGATCAATTCGTAGTCATCATGAAGACCGAAGCCGATGGGTGTCGTTTCTTCGGCCCATTGCAGACCATGGATGAGCTTGCCTGGCGTCTACGCCAGACCGAGGGGGTACAGACTACTACATCGCTGGCCGGTACCGTCCGCTCCATGACCTCTGGCATGGCTGAAGGCAGCGCCAAATGGTTGACCATAAGTCGTGATCAGGCGATTACCAACGCGTCAGTCGATGCTGCGATGATTTCCTCGCCGGGTACTACCAACCAGAACTGTTCGGTCACCCCCCTGATTGCTTATCTGACCGATCACAAGGCCGATACGCTGACGCGCGTCCTGAACGTCGTCGAGGAATTTTCCGCCGAGTACAATACCGGCCCTGATGCCGAGCATCCTGTGGAGTTCCTGCTGGCAGCGGGTAATGCGGGTATCGAGGCGGCAACCAACATCGAAGTTCGCCGCGGCATTATGGTTATGTACTTTGCGGTATACGGCGCAACTGCATTGCTATGTCTCATCACCTTCCGCAGCATCCGCGCGACCTTGGTCGCGCTCATCCCTCTGATCATGACAACCATCATCTGCAAGGCGCTGATGGTATGGCTCGGCATCGGCCTCAAGGTCGCGACGCTCCCGGTCATGGCAGTCGGCGTGGGGGTCGGGGTCGACTATGCACTCTATCTGCTCAGTGTTCAGCTGGCTGTCCAGGCACGTGGCGAGTCCCTTGCCGTAGCCTATCGCCGTTCTTTGGATTTCACTGGAAAGGTCGTGGCGTTGATTGGTTTGACCATGGCAGCAGGGGTTGTCACCTGGGCATGGTCACCCATCAAGTTCCAGGCTGACATGGGCATTTTGCTGACCTTCATGTTCCTGTGGAACATGCTCGGTGCCTTGATTCTGATCCCCGCGCTCTCGCACTTCCTTCTCCAGGATGTGGGAGCTCGGAACCGGAAAGGTGGCGCAGTGGCGTCGCCCGCAGACGTACCCATCGAGCGGCCTTCGTCTGAACCCGCACGCTACACAAAGCAGGAATCAGTGAATACCAATTGAAGTACAGCGCCAAGGAATGGCGCTTCCAACCTAACACTGAATTTTCGCTCCCCTGTAAAAATGGAGATAAAGATGTTCGAATTGCTGATGAGCGCCGACATGATGGTGCCAGACCCGGATGGAATGACCGAACTGCTGGTGGACAAGCTGGGCATCCACAAGCACGAGCGCTGGCGCCAGGCCTTTGATGACCATCCCTATATTGCCCACTTCCTGCGAGTGCACAAATCATTGGCGGTGTCACCGACCAGGGTCGAGCCGCAGTGGCATCTGGACCGCCCCAACCCCGGTGATCCGATGTTCCATGATTTCCTGGAAAGCCTGAAGGAGTACCAGGGCCGGCACCGTCCGATGCTGACTCACTCTATCGTGCTGAGCCTGCACGGGGATAAATTCGATGCGCTGGTGGCGAAACTGATGCGTCGGCGTCTACCGTTCCGAATGGCGCAACGCACGCCAGATATGCCCTTCGACCGCCTGTGGTTGGGAGCGTCGCCAGAAAAACCCGTCTACGATCCTATCGTCGATGGCGGATTGTGTATCGAGATCATGCCAATGGAGCCACTGCAGATGCCGGCCGAAACGTTCTCGGTACCCGCTCCGCAGCCGCTTGATTCCAAGCCCGGCGATATGGTGCGTGTTTCTGCCCGTGGCTATCTGGTGCGTGACCTTAACGAGACCCTTCGCCGGTGCTCTGCCAATCTTGATTGGGAACCCTCAGGTCCGGTTGAGCTGATGGAGGGCGAAGGGTATCGCCGCGCGCGCATGGGCTTCACCCTGGCTAACAGTGCCACGCTGGACATCATCGAAGCGACTCGCTGGAACAGTGAAGCCGGCCTGTACGTCAACAGCTGGGGTCCAGGCCCCTATTACATCCGCATCGCCGTAAACGATCTGGCGGCGAAGGCTGAAGATCTCCGGGCGCGGGGCACGGCGTTCAGCTGGATCGAGTCCAGCGATGCGGTGGGTGGCAAGTCGCTGATCAGGATCGATCCGTCTGAGCTTAGAGGGCAGTTGTTCGAGTTCGAGGAGTGCTGACATGAGCATTGAGGAAAGCCTGCCCGAAGTAATCAACGAAGCAGTGCAGATGCACTGTGATGGGGCCGTGGGGTGGGTGGTGCTCACCCGTCCTGGCCAGATCAACGCCATCAACGACGCTATTCGCGAGGGTGTTCCAGCGGCCCTCGAACGGCTGGAGAACGACCCCAGGATTCACGTCATAGTGATCCGCGGTGAGGGCGCGCGGGGGTTTTGCGCGGGGGCTGACATCAAGGAAAAGCGTGGTGTCGAGACCTCCATCCAGGTGCGAAAACGGATGGAGGGCGCCCGCTGGATCGAAGCTATCGATGCAGTAAGCAAGCCGGTTATCGTCGCGATTCAGGGTTACTGCATGGGCGGAGGCCTGGAATTGGCTCTAGCCTGTGATATCCGTTTTGCGTCGCCCAATGCGGTGCTGGCGCTGCCGGAAACCGGTCTGGGATTGATCCCGGGCGGCGGCGGTACGCAGCGTTTGTGCAGGGTGGTGGCGCCAGGTTATGCGCTTGATTTGCTGCTCACAGGTGAACGCCTGGATGCCGAAAGGGCGCGGCAGATTGGCTTGGTATCGCGTGTCGCCAAGACCGCTGAAACCTTGCTCGAGGAAGTGTCGGCGCTGGCGTTGCAGATCGCCGGCAAATCGCCAATGGCCTCGGTGTATGCAAAAAGAGCCGCGCGAGCTGCCTCGGAAGTCGATTTGAAAAAGGGTCTGGATCTCGAACTGGACCTGTTTTCGTTGCTGGCTACCACCAAGGATGCCAAGGAGGCTGCTCTGGCCTTTGCCGAGCGTCGCGCGCCGCAGTTCACCGGTGAGTGAAGCGGATCATCTCGTATCAAGCCAAGAGAAGAATAAAATGACAACAGACAAGCTCAAGGATCGTGTAGCGATCATCACCGGCGCTGGTGGTGGTCTGGGTGCCGAGTGCGCGCGGGTACTGGCCTCCCATGGTGCCGCCATCGCGATCGTCGATATCAATCAGGAAGCGGCGGCCAATGTGGCGGCAGAAATTGAATCGGCCGGTGGCCAGGCCATTGCCATACGCACCGATGTATCCAGCGAAGACGACGTCAAGGCGATGGTCGAACAGGTGATGAACCGGTTCGGCCGTATCGATGTGCTGCACAACAATGCCGCTGTGCTGGATGTGAACCAACGCCAGAAAGACCGCGATATCTGCAACCTGGATATGGACGCCTTTGATCGCGCTATCGCGGTGAATTTGCGCGGCGCCGTGCTGTGTTCCAAGCATGTCATTCCGGTGATGCTGAAACAGGGCAAGGGCTCGGTAATCTTTGCTACCTCCGGACTGGGTGCCCAAGGGGATCTGTCCCTGACCGGCTACGCGTCAACCAAGGCTGCTTTGAACATGCTGCCCAAGCTGGTAGCGGCGCAGTACGGCAAGCTGGGTGTGCGCGGCAACGCGGTGCAGATTGGTCTGGCGCCTGCGGAAAACGCCCACAGCTCCATGCCGCCCGAGCTGCTGAGTATCCTGCGCGACAATCACCTGACGCCTGAACTGGGCACCCCCCGCCAGATCGCTGACGTGGTGGCCTTTCTCGCCTGCGACGAGTCATCGTTCGTGACGGGTACCACCCTGGTAGCAGATGGCGGTTTTGGCAGTCACACGCCTTCACTGGTGGCAATGCGCGCCTTCTTCGAGCAGTCGGACCGCAGCGGCATGTAATGGAATACGCGGCTCTGGTTAGCGCCCCCTAACCGGGGCGCTACAGGCATCAGGCCTGTCGCCTGATGCTCGCAAGAATGAAGTTGGCTGAGTGTTCACGCCAGATCCGCATGCCATCCTCCGAGGTAGTATCAAAGCCGACCAGGACGGACATGGTGTAATGATTGGTGAACCCGCCGGACATCAGCAGCGCGGAACTCGCCAGAAACAGACGGGCATCGATATCCTGCTTGAACACGCCAGCTTCGATTCCATGCTTGAGAACCGCTGAAAACTTGATAACAAGCGCCGGGGATTCGCTGGTGAAGCTGTTGGGCCTGGTCTCCGACGCTTCGTGATAGCGTATGCCTTCCAGGGCCAGAGCGCCCAGGAGCGGATCTTCCATATATTGGTCAAAGCAGCAATTGAGCAATCTCCGCAGCGCTTCTTCCGGCGGCAGTTCATTGATATCAAGGGCGATCAGTTCCTGCATTATCTGTTGCGAGGCGTCATCCAGGACGGTTGAAAACAACACTTCCTTGGAGCCGTAATAGTGATAAACCAGTTGTTTGGTGACGCCGGCTTCGCGGGCGATATCTTCTACCCGGGCGCCCGCCAGGCCTTTCAGAGCAAAGATTTGCCTGGCGGCGGCGAGCAGACGATTCATGGTATCCCGCTTGCCAGGTTCTGCACGGGTTGACGGGTTGCTCATTGTATTTCGTCTCCGGTTTCATGGATAAAACATCAGGCGTCAGTGCCATCAGCATAAAGGATTGCGGCCTCGCTGTAATGAACGCAAGCCGCTGGCGAGTCGCCACGGGAGTAGATATGGATCTGAATATTGCCGGTTGCAAAGCCATTGTCTGTGCCTCTTCGCGGGGCCTGGGTAAGGCGTGCGCCATGGCGCTGGCAGCTGAAGGATGCGAGGTTTTCATCAACGGCCGTGACGCCGCCAGTTTGAATGAGACTGCGATGGCAATCCGTGACAGCACGGGTCTTGAGGTGATTCAGGTGGTGGCGGATCTCAACACCAGCGCTGGCCGGGAGACACTCCTTGCGGCTTGCCCCGCTCCGGATATTCTGATCACCAATAATGGTGGGCCCGCGCCGGGCAAATTCCAGGACTGGGACCTCGATTGCTGGCAGCAAGCGCTGGAGGCCAATATGCTCGGCGCCATCCTATTGATTCAGGCAGTCGTTGAAGGAATGCGCGAGCGTCGTTTTGGTCGGATCGTCAATATCACCTCGGCCATGGTCAAGTCCCCGCGGTTGCCAATGGGTCTCTCGACAGCGGCCAGGGCCGGGCTGACGGCGTTCTCGAAGGCCCTGTCGGTGGAGGTCATCCGTGACAATGTCACGATCAACAACCTTTTGCCCGAACGCATCGCGACCGATCGGCTGGTCTATATGACCAGCCAGTTGGCAAAGCACAAGGGTATCAGCCTGGAGGAGGCGAGAGCCGAGATGCTCAAACCGGTTCCGGCGCGGCGTTTCGGCACCCCTGAGGAATTCGCCGCCGCCTGTGCTTTTCTGTGCGCGGCTCAGGCTGGTTACATTACAGGGCAGAATTTGCAGCTGGATGGCGGGGCTTACACCGGCCTGATTTGAAATCAGGCTTTGCTTCTGGTTTTCCAATCGGCTGGAGCCTGCTCTGCGGGGGCAAAATCGAGTTCGACGTCCACGTCATTGGGGTCTTTGAAGAACACCTGCCAGGTCCGGACGTCCCCCGGCGCGCGGATGATTCGATAACGAATGGCGTGCCGGTCGAGTTTGTTTAATGTCTCTGTCAAACCTTGCGCAAAGAACGCCATATGATCCAGCACACCGCGGCGAGGGTTGGGCATGTTATTTATTGCGATGACGTGAAGCACAGGGTGGCCCTTGGCGTAAAGCCACAGCCCGGGCCTTGGAAAGGGCGGCCTTGGTCCCACTTCGAGTCCAAGCAGGTTCACGTAGAACTGTTGTGTCTCCTCGAGCTGGTCAGTGACGATGGTGAAGTGGTCCATTCTGAGAATCATGGCTTGCCTGCCGTCTTTATGGAGTTTGCCTATTGCGGGCTAACCACATGGTTAGCCCGCAATAGAGGTACGTTACTCTTCTTCGTTGCAGATCAGTTTCGCTCGCATCGTAGCGCTTGCATAACTGCCGTCCAACCGCAGAACGGCCGACGCACCTGCCTTGATGGGAGTCATTGGAGATTCAGAAGCCGCAGTTTCGGCAGGCCCCGGATCTAACTGACAGGTCACGCTGGAATCACCGTTATTGGTTACCTGAAGCACTTGGGTACCGGCTGTTCCTCCAGGCCCTGGAGTGGTAGCAGTACTGTCACCGATTATCTTCGTTTCGATATCCAGACCGTTCAGTTCCTCGTCCAGCTCGATATCTTGCGCGAAAGCCACAAATGGCAGGCAAGCGAGCAAGCCTAATGTCGTCGCAATCTTCTTCATTATAATTCTCCTGCTATTTTGGGAAGGACATTAAATGTAGAGACGCTACCCACTCAGGAGTTCCTGAAATTTGCTCCAAGAAGTTTGGATTTGTTCGACGAAAAGAGCAAGTTCTCGCTTTGCTATTTATTTTAAAAAAGTAGTTTCAGGTATTGGTTTTTCGAATGCCTGAAACTGTTATTTTTGGATTGTTTATTACGCTTGAATGATTATGATGAAGTGTAAATATCAGTGTTCAATAAAAATAATCTCTGAGATGCCTCTTTATGTATTCAGTACATTACGATGAACACGATCCGTCCGCCGCTGGAGAGTTTCTGACAGAATATCGACTGGTGAATGACGGCTTTGACATACGTATTGAACATGCGCACTGGTCGAATTCCGGCACCGCGGTGATTCATGCGAAGAGCAGCTGTCTGCTGCGTCTGGTGCTACCGACACCAGCAAGACGATGGTCTCCTTTTTCGGATAACAAAGGCCGTTTTTCCGACCTCAGCTGTGAGTTTCAGCCGCTAGGGCAGGCGCTATTTCTACCGAGGGATACGGAATTTCAGTTTTGTCACGGTGTATCCGAATACAAAGCCATGATATGTCTGTTCGATCCTGGAATCATGGGACCGCTGGCTGGGGTCCAGTGGCAGTGGGATGGATGTCTGAGCGACAGCATGCTGAATCTGGAGAGCCCCTACCTTAGGATGTCACTGCAGCGTCTCGCCCAGGAGGTCGCTGCACCCGGTTTTGCCAGCGAACTGCATACCGAGTGCCTGCTGACGGGTGTCGCGCTTGATTTGCATCGGCAGTTTCTGAGTTCTCAGGTTACCGCTGATTCAGGGAAATTGAGCCCCAGGCAGTTGAGAACGCTGCGCGAAATGGTCGAGACGGAACCTGAACACAGCAGCTCCCTCAAGCAACTAGCAGACGCGCTCGATATGCCGGCCAGACGTCTTTCGGAGCAGTTCAAGAACACCACTGGTCTCACGCTACGCCAATTTGCAGCGCAGGCTCGTATCCGCCGCGCAAAGTCACTGCTGCTCGATAGCAAGGTGTTAATCAAGCAGATCTCCTATCAAACCGGGTTCCTCAATCCGGCCTCCTTTACGGCAGCGTTCCGCAAGGAGGTCGGCATGACCCCTGAAGCCTTTCGTCAAATGCACCGGTAAGCAGTTGTCCTCAGTAAGCGGGCACGGCGTCGTCGCGGCGAAATACCGGGTAACCGCCGAGCGTCAGTAGCATCAGGGGTCCGACAACAAAGCAAACGGTGCTGAAGGCCAGCAGGCCGGAGTAGTCGCCAGTAAGACTGTAGAGCGCGCCAAACAGCAACGGCGCTCCGGCAGCACCCGCTGTGATCAGACCCAGGTGAACACCAAAGAGCCGGCCATAGTCACGCATGCCGAAATAACGGGCGATAAGAAAGGCTGCGATGTCGAACTCCGCACCTGCACCTATGCCTACCAGCAAGGTAGCCAGAACATAGAGCCCGGTATTGCCGCTGGTCAGAGCGAAAATCAGACAGGCAACAGCGGGCATAAGTAGGGCTATGGCCGCTACGCCCGGGGCCCACAAACGATCAATCAGATAGCCCACTACCAGTCTTCCGAAGATCAGCGAAATACCGAAGGCACTGAAAATCTGTCCGGCCTCAACGGCGTTAAGCCCTCTGTCCTGCAGCAGCGGGATTATATTGGTTACCAGTCCGACCACGCAGGCTACCACCAGGGTCATGGACAGGTTGCACACCCAGAAGCGCCAGGATTTTAGCGCCTCACTCAGCAGCATGCCGCTGGATGGGCTCTGGGGCTTGGGTTGTCCCACCAAAGCCGCACTATTTTCTGACCTGACAGGCATCAACCAGCGCAAGGTTAGCGGCAGAGCTATCAGGACCGGCAGCAGCGACAGCGCGATAAATCCGGCTTGCCAGTTCCAGGTTGATACAGCCCAGGTGACCAGTAGCGGCAACCCGGCTGCGGCGAGTCCTGAGCCGCTGAGAATGATGGCCAGAGCCAGTCCACGATTTTCTACAAACCAGAGATTGACCAAGTGGGACCAGGTGATCTGCAAAGTTCCCAGACCCGCCAGAGGTACCAGGAAGTAACCCAGATACAGGCTCCATATTGTGGTTTGCACCTGGGTAAGTAGAACCATGCTGATTGACAGAGCGATCAATGACAGGATGGTGACGATACGCAAACCAAATTTCAGGTTGAGCCATCCCGCCAGCTGAGCCGCGACTATGGTGCCGAGCGATAGAGCGGTGATGGCGGCCTGCAACTCGCTGCGGCCCCAGTCCATTGCCTGTTCCAGCGGTATTATCATTGCGCTGAAGCTATATAGCAGCAAGGAGCTGGAGCTGGTCGCTACGCCGACGGCAGCGAGAATGAGGATCTTCCAGCCGATTTTGAATTCTCTGTTATCAAACTGTTTCATGGTCTCTGCCCGTTCAGGATAATTTAAGATAATGGGAATGGCGTTAGTCGTTGCCAATAAACTGAGCCGCCTCGGCACTTTTTCTCATCACATGGTCTCGCCTCAGGCTGCCGGGCGAGGCTGCGCCTGCCGCAACCGCCATATCTTCGGGATGAATCAGCGTCGGCCCGTTCCGCAGTTCCTGCAGAGCCAGGCGGGCGATGTCGTCCGCCTGCGGCAATGGCATGGTCATGGCATTGGGAATATTCAATCGTTGCATGGTCTCGCGCATCGTTGGCGTATCCACGGTGCTGATCAGCAGATTGAGCACATCGACGCCCCGATCCTTCCACTCGGCCCAAAGCGATTCACCTAGATTGAGCGAAAAGGCCTTTGTTGCTGAATACATCCCCAGCTTGCGCATGCCACCCAGCGCCGCATGTGAACCCACCAGCAGAAACCCGCCACGGCCTTGCTCTATCATCCGGCCGCCAAATGCGTGACTGATCTCCATGACCGTCTGCGTGTTCATCCTGAGCAGCTTCATCCAATGCTCAGTAGAGGTGTTGAGAAACTGGCTGATAAAGGGATCACCGCCGGCGTTGTATATCACCAGACCGACCTGACGGGCGCCGATGGCTCCTAGCAGCCTTGAGGTGGCATCCGCTGCCGACAGGTCCTGCGTCACGCATAACGCCTGAATGCCGTGCTGCGCTTCGAGCTCGGCTTTGAGGGACTCAAGCGCTGTCTCGTTTCGGGCGACCAGGATGCAATTCAGGCCCTGCGCTGCGATCTGGCGCGCGAAGGCTGCACCGATGCCATGGGATGCCCCCGCGATGAGCGCCCAGTCACCATAACGCCGGTGAAATGCGGGCGCATCGTCCAGCTGGTTGATTATTTCTTCAGACATATCCGCTCCGGGTACGATCAGTGTCGAGGTTCATAGGGGGGGAAGGTCGATATGGCTGGCCGAGGCGCCAATAGCGGTGCCGCCAAACACCTGGACACGTCGTTCAATCTGCGAGGCAAAAAGTGCCAGCAGAGGCAGGTCATGCTCGGCGTTAGCTGCCGTCACGAAACTTTCCAGCGCCGCCTCCATTTCCTGGTGGTGGTCAAAGCGCTGGCCGAGTAGTGCTTCGGCTTCGCGCATGTCCTGGGCTTGCAGCTCCAGCATCATGGCGTCGGCCTTGCTTAGATATTCCACGATCTTGCGCACGGCGTTCAGCTTGGTCTTCTGGAAGGGATCATTCACTTCGACCTGTTCCACCGCATCACTCAGCATGCTCAGCAGTTCGGCGTTGGGTCCCTGTGGTTTGACGGGGGTGGCTGGCGTCTCGATTGCCACGCCCATTGCTTCGGCCAGGGCGTGGACCACTACGCGGCGCAGCGCAATGTCGAATTCAATATAGGTATCGTGGGGATCTCCCGGTTTTGGCGTAGCGACCGTCGAGGAGAACTGCATCGTACTGACGGTGGAGAACAGTAAGGTATGAAACCGCACAACGTCGGGTTCAGGCGGTTCGCCGCTAACCTGCTGGTAATATTCGTAGAGCGCTTTGAAAGGGCCTCCGAGTGGTTCGTAATTGTCCCGCATCCGCGCTGATGCCAGGTCGGCCAGCGGGTCGCCGATCATCGCGAACTCGAAATCATAGAGAGTGGTCAGCTTGCCGTTCTCGAACAGATATTGGCCCGAGTCGTACTGCACCAGGCTGGGCTTGGTGCGATGCTGCGGAACGTTGCGGCGCAGCCAGTTCAGGGCGAATTCCAGCAGCGGCTGCGGACGGGTTTTATTGCGTGCGTAAAGCGGGTAATACGCGTTAAGCCCGGCCAGCGAAATGGCTTCGGCACCCTCGGGCAGCTCGATTCCCTTGGCCACAAAGCGATCCAGTGGCAGCTGGTGCATGGCGACCATGGCGTCTATGTATTGCTTGGCCAGGCTCAGGCGTTCGGCGTCGTCCCTGGCGGAAGAGAGATCTCTAGTGCCGGGCACGGCTTGCATGACGATTGCCAGCGGGTCTTCGCAGAATCCATAGATATGCGGTGCCGGAACACCCTGCTGACCGATCAGCGCAAGAATATTTGCTTCGCGGCGCAGATCATCCGGAAACGGGCTGACGTCGCCGCCCCGATCGCCGCGGATGTGCAGTTTGAGTATTTCGTCGCCACGTTGGAGGTCCATATTCCAGGCAGGTCGCCAGCGCGGTAGCCGGTCTGTGCGGACCACGGTCCCGCCCAGCAGCGTTTCGACGAAACCACGTATCTTTTGTTCCGTCAACTGGTCGGCACTGGCATTATCTGATAAGGCCATGTTCATTGATTACTCCACGAATAAGCTTCTTGGACCTGGCGCCGGCCAGGTCTGTAAATGAATAGAGCGCTCAGGCCCCTGGGGCAGCCAGTTCCGGGCCGCCAACCTGCTCCAGGGATACACCCTTTTTCTTCGCCAGATCGGCGGTGTCGAGGTACTCGCGCCACGCCGTGATCTTCCCCTCGGTATTGAGCTCGTAAACTGCGACCATGGAATGCGGCATGGGTTTGCCGCTGGAAACGGCGTAGTCGTCCCGCTCGGTCATCACGATGCTGTCCGAGGACACAATGTTGCGAATGACACAGTGGTTGTGGGTGACGTAACTCATTTGCCGCTGGATCTCGTCACGTAGCGCCGCGCGGCCGCGAATCACTGGCCCGCCGGGAACCCAAAGCTGCCAGACTGCGTCTTCACGCATCATGTTCAGGATGGTGTCCAGCTGCGGGCGCGACGTAGCTGTGCCGTCACCCCATGCCGCGCAGAATTCCCTGATGATTTGTTCTTGTCGTAAGCCCATTGCAAAAATCTCCTCGGAGTAGGTTGAAGGTCTGCGCTCAGAGGTAGGCGCGGACTACCGGGACCATCGGCGTGCCGCAACTCATGCCGCCGTCGACGCGCATCAGGGTGCCGTTCACATAGCGCGCCTCATCCGAGGCGAGGAAGAGCGCCATATTGGCAATGTCTTCCGGCTCTCCCAGCTGCGGCACGTTCTGCAGGTCGAGGAAGGCGCGAGTCATCTCTTCATTGGCCCAGCCTTCGAGGGCAGCGGTACGGATCACGCCGGGCAGGATCGCGTTGCAGCGAACGCCCTGCTTGCCGAAGGTGGCGGCGATGGTTTGCACATACCAGTTGAGTGCCGCTTTGGACGCGCCGTAGCTGAACTGGGCGACTTCTCCGGCAATCGAGCTGGTGGACGAGGTGAAGATGATCGAACCGGAGCCTTGCTCCAGCATGTGGGGCAGGGCGTGCTTGCAGGCAAGAACGCCACCCAGCACGTTGACGCGCATGTTGTCGTGGAACAGCTCTTCATTGAAGTTGATAAAATCCACGTCCCGAGCTGTCGCGGGATTCTTGTTAACTGCGTTGTTGAACAGGATGTCGATCCGGCCGTAGGTCTCGATGGTGGTGGCTATCATCTGTTTGAGATCGGCCTCCTGGCCAACATCGACCTTGAGCGCCGTCGCTTCGTTGCCCGCGGCAGTGATGCTGTGGGCGACTTGATCTGCGGCGTCCGCATACAGGTCGGTCACTACAACCTTGGCGCCCTGAGCGGCAAATGCGATGGCGCTGGCGCGGCCGATACCGCTGCCGGCGCCAGTAATAACCGCTACTTTTTCAGCAAGTCTGTTCATGGAAAGCTCCAGTCTGGGATCAGGTAAGCGTTAGCGGCGCTGACCAGCGGCGATAGTCTGTGGATTGGCTTCGCGTTCCATAATGGGCGCATCGCGGTAGCGCGTCGGACCATTGCCGAACATTCCATACTGGCTGCGGGTGAAGTCATACAGCGAGTAGGAATCCTGCTGGGGATTATTGGGGATGCCATAGGCCTGAATGTTGTACTGCGCGCCCGAGCGGAACATTTCGCCGCTGTCATCCCAGGCGGCGTACAACGCTGCGCCGAAGGTGTCTTCGTCAATGTAATAACGGCGGGATTTCTGCGCGTGCCGCACACCTTCCTTGCGCTCAGCTGAAACTACCCAGGCGCGGTGCAGTTCCCAACGCTCGCAGGCCGGGTTGATGTGGTTTTCCATCAGCTTGGTGTCCATGTCGCACCCCCATTTCAACTCATAGTTGCTGTAGGGCAGGAACATTTCCTTTTTGCCTTCCAGCGTCCAGTTGAAACGATCCATCTTGCCGGAGAACAGAAAGATTTCGTCGTAGAAGGAGACGCTGCCGAAGGCGGCATTGGGCGTGTCGTAGGAAAATTCCGGAGCTTTGCGGATGCGTCGCTGTCCGGTCGAATAGCTCCAGGCGTAGCGATCATGCTCCACTGGATCAAGGTGATCCCAATACCCGGAGGCAGTGCCCGCCGTGCGAGCTGGGGCGACGATGCGTGACCAGATCCGGCTAGCGATCTTCGGGTCGCGTCCTTCCACATCCAATTGATAGAACGGTTTTTCACCGGTGGAACGGTTGGTATTGGTCAAGGTCACATGGCCCTGATTGACCACATAGGCGCTGTGATTCCAGTCCCAGCCGTTGATACCCTGATAGTTGAGCAGATAGTTCCACATCACCTGTTCGCCGCTCTCCGGAATCGGAAAGGGCAGCCCGCCACGGCAGGCTTCGCTGACGGATAACCCATCGTGCAGCGATTTGCATTCCGGATTGCCGGCATTGTCCACGGTTGCTGCTAGGAAGGCCTCTGGGAAAGCCGCGGTGCGGTGGGTCGGATAAATATCCATGTAATACGTTTCGGGATACTGTTTGAGCAGCTTCATCTGTCCAGAGGAAAGCTCGTCGACGAACTCATCGGCATTTTCGGCGGTAATGCGGAACAACGGGGCTTCGTTGGCGAACGGGTTAGGCCAGAATCCGTCACCTGGCTCCAGGCCGTCGGCTACTTCCAGCCCACCGGTGTAAGCGGGGATAGTGCCTGCATCGTTGCCGGCGGCTATCGCACCAAAGCGGGTAAGGTCCTGGCCCAGGTCATCGGCGGTCCATGTCTCATTACTCAGCGCCGGGGCAGCTATGACCGCGAGAAGGCTGATTGCAATCTGATTCATCTTCATGGAGTACTCCAAATTTTATTGTTATTGACTGGCGGGTTGTCGGCCTAGAAAGCAGTGCCCAGGGTTAACGATATCCAGTCGCGATCGGAGAGACCGATGCTGCCGTTACCTCCTATTACGGTGTTCCCAACGCCTGGAACGTTACGGGTGATGGTGTCAGAGCCGTAGCCGATGTAGGACAGGCTGATCTCGTAGCGCTCGTCGAGCAGACCCTTGATGCCTACCTTGAAGTTGTAATCGCCTTCGTTGCCACCGCCAGTGGCAGCATTGCCGGAAATGCCATAGTTGAGGCTCATTGGCGCGGAGATATTCCAGCCGGGCAGAACACCTAACCACTGAGGCGTGAAGTTGATCGCCAGCCCGGCGTAGTTGCGGGTAGCGCAACCCCAGTCCTTATCCTCGTCCACACAACCGCCATAGCCTTCGCCGCGGAACTGATCGGCGTTCTCGGTTACCTTGTCCAGATGGCTGTACGCGACCTCGGTAATCAGAGAACCGGTGTCCCATAGTGGTGTGGGAGGCAGCAGCCAGAGCGCATTGGCGACCATGTGCCAGGTGTCGCCTCGCGCGCCTTGGTTGTCTGCCAGATCGATCCGACTGGAAATCAGCGAAGCGTTTTCGCGATACGACAGGTCAACGCCCACCGAGGCACCTCCGAGTACCGGACCGGCTGACCAGCTCAAGCCGTAGAGCTTTATGTCTTCGGGGTAGACATAGCGAGCAGAGCCGGGCCCGGTTTGTAGACCCCAAGGGGTGTAGTCATCAAACTCTCGGTAGAACGCGCTGATATCCGACTGCATGAAATCGAGGCTGTAACGCGCCATGACGCCCCAGTTGCCGCGGTTGTCAGGTTCGAGCGGGTCTTCTATGGGAAAGGCAAAGCCGGGCGCAACGGGTAGGCGATCCGGGCCTGCAAGGGCGACATCGGCGGACGCCAGATAGGTTCCCCCTTCAGGTGCACGTGTTGAATCCCATTCCAGGAAGTATTGTGCCGCGAGGGAGAGCCGGTCAGTTACCTGGGCCTGGCCGGACAGTTGTGCCAGAGGCAAGAATATCTCGCGGGTTTCGGTGCCGGGGTTTGCC
Source organism: Halopseudomonas litoralis (assembly GCF_900105005.1). NCBI lineage: Bacteria > Pseudomonadati > Pseudomonadota > Gammaproteobacteria > Pseudomonadales > Pseudomonadaceae > Halopseudomonas > Halopseudomonas litoralis. The sequence goes on along the minus strand of NZ_LT629748.1, from coordinate 3,214,514 downwards.
TGGGCTTTGCGGCCATCCAGAGGAGCCTGCGCGTAGGACACCGCATGCCCGGGAATCAACAGTCCATTGCCCCAGTAGAGGGTGTGCCGTCCAGCGCGGACGCTGACAGGCGCGTCGCCTACGTAGAACCGGGTAAATACAAAGGCGTCGAGGAGTTCACCGCTCAAGCCTCGGTGGTAGCGCTGGGTGTGGGAGGAATATCGGTCGTCGAAATAACTGGTGGTGCCCGGACCGGCAGGCGCACCAGGATAATAAACGTTGCCCGGATTGGTCTCGACGTCGGTATCGGCGTAGGCCTGATCGTACCAGGCCGCACCGCTGATGCGCAGGCCATGGTCGCTTTTATAGGCCAGCTCGAATTCGCTCATCACATCCAGACGATTGGTCACCACATCGCCGCGATCAAACTTGTAGTTCGATTCGTCGTAGGTGGCGTTGTTGCCGAGCGCGTTATCGCGACCCTCGGCGCGGACGCCCAGGTTGTAGCGAATGGTGTTGTCCCAGCGGCCGATCAAGTCAGGATTACCGGTATCGAATTCTGCTGCCTGGATCTTACTGATACAGACAAGCGAGACTGAGAGTCCTACAGCCTTGCTGAGCGATGACAACTCTGGCTTGAACATTAAGCTTCTCCGTTGATCTTGTTTTTATAATCTGACCCTTGTCAGTAAACGCGACAGGGGTGGAGGGAACAACGCCAATGCCTATCGCTGAACTGCCTGGACCTATCGATTAACTGCTTCGCGCAGCGATGGGCGTTGGCATTGCCTGTTGTGGAGAATCCGTTCGCCTGCTTGGCCGGCCGGACAAAGCCAATCCGGACCAATCCGGCCGGGCCTTAAAATAGTCGGCGGCTCAGTGCGCCTGCAGCCAGGTATCCATTGCCTGCCATACCTGCAATCGTGAGGAAGCCATGTTATGCATATGGGCCGCATGTCCGATGAGGGTGACCGTTCTGTCACTGGCATGGGGATAAAATGAGGCTTCGCGTTGCGGGTCAGGGCTGACATCCACTTCGCCGTAAAGCAGCAGCACCGGGCACTCGATGGCACCAGCTTCGTTCTCCACCGCACCTGGGGTAAGCGCCGCCAGAGCGAGTGTCACGGGCGTGAGACCAGCGTGCTGGTCGTCGCGCGCTATCAAATCCTCCGGTACATCAGACAGGTGAAAGAATCCACGCATTGTCTGCCGATCAGTCGGAATGTAGCCACCATCGGAAAGGCTCGCCTGGACGCTGGCTGCGTCAGTGTCGCCAAGCTCAAGGGGCAGGTTGCTCCATCCCGCAACGATCAGTCGCTCAAAACTTTTAAAACGACCCTGTTGATAAACCGAGAGCATCCCGCCCATCGAGTGACCCAGGCCGGACACACGCAGCTTGCTGTGCGGCGGCAGTTGCAGCCATTCGCCGTCCTGCAATGCACCAACGGCTTGCCGTGCAGCGAAGTTGCTGGCAGCGGCAATCATCTCCAACGTCAGTTGTTTTTCGGGTTCGGGCTTGCTGCTGTTACCCATTCCGAGGGTGTCCAGGGCCAGAACCAGATAGCCGCGTTCGGTCATGAATCTGGCGAAACTGTAGGAGGGGTCCAGATAGCTCGGATGGTAGTACTCACCGCAGCAGCTGCCGCCATGCAGGCACACCAGCAGGTCAACCGGGCGCTCGGTCGCTATTGCTTGATCTGGGGCGAACAATGAACCCGACAGGGTAACGGGTACGGAATAGGGCGTGAGATGGCTGACATTCCACGTCAGTTTGATTTGCCGCATGGGTCGATTCCTTTTAGCAAAGAAAAAGCCCTTCAGCTGCGAATGCAACTGAAGGGCTCTCGGGTCGTTCAATTAGCGCTGTGATTCACGGGATACGATCGCTTCCGGATTCAGCTCTCGCTCGCTTCTGGCTTCGGTCAGCACACGATAACCGCCGTCCATGCCGTCGTTGATGATGCCGTACATGCCCTTATTGAAGTCGAAAATGGTGTGTTTGACGATGTAGGGAATGTCGTGATCATAGAACTGCACACCGCCCATCATCATGGAGCGGTATAGTTCGCCGTTCTGATCCCATGCGTCATACAAGCCGGCTCCAAAGGTATCTTCATCCAGGTAGTAGGTACGCTTGCTGTAAACGTGGCGCATGCCCGGCTTGAGCGTTGCTTCAACTTCCCAGACGCGATGCTTCTCCCAGCGCTCGCATTCCGGATTGGCATGTGAGGTCTTGAATTGATCATCGCAGTTGAAGTAGAACTTGTAGGCGTTGTAAGGAATCAGCATCTCCTTTCTGCCAACCAGTTTGAAATCAAACCGGTCCTGCACGCCGGAGAACATGAAGAGCTCGTCGAACAGTTCCAGACCACCCATGCTGCCTACTGGGGTGTCGTAGTTGAACTCGGGGGCCAACTTCACGCGGCGCTGACCTGGCGTATAGCTCCACGCACGACGCGGCTGCTCGGTAGGGTCAAGGAAGTCCATCAGGCCGGTCAGTTCGCCGGCCTTGCGCGCAGGCGCCTTGGTCAGGGAATAAACGCGGTAGAACAATTCCGGATCGCGACCGGGAACGTCGATCTGATAATAAGGCCGCTCGACGAAGGTAGATTGGGTGGCTGTACGCGTAACGGTGCCGTTGCGGTCTACCACCCAGGTATTGGAAGCAGAGGTGGTAGTACCGTATTTACCGTCGTTGTATCGCACCAACAGGTTCCACATCATCTCGTTGCCGGTCTTCGCGATGGGGAAGGGGATCCCGCCACGGCAATCGGTTTCGAGCGCCAAGCCTTCCTTATAGGTGTCGCAAGTGGTGGCGTTACGGATGCTCGCGTCCATCACTTCCTTCGGATAGGCCGCTGTCCGGTGGGAGGGATAGATGTCCATGTAATATTCGGGATTGCGTTGCAGTACTTCCTTCTGCCCGGCACTCAGCAGATCAGCATACTCAGCCATGTTGGCTGAGGTAATGCGATACACGGGTTCTTCGTTCTTGAACGGATCCACCCAGAAACCGCTGCCTGGCTCGAAGCCTTCAGGTGCGGTGCGAAGTCCGCCTTCATAAGCAGGAATGCTTCCGTCGGCGTTGCCTGCCTGGATTGCCCCGACAGCTGTCAGACTTTGTCCGAGTTTTTGTGCTTCTTCAGGGCTGACGGCCGCGAAGGAGGTAGCAGATATCCCGCTCAGTAAGAGGCCGATAGCGATCTTCAGTTTCATGAAAGTTCTCCGTTATTGATGTTGTTAGAGGGAGTGTTGCTGGATCCAAGCCAATCGCCGACAGCGATCGAAGGACCCATAGCTCCGCTACCACTGCAGAGGGGAAATGTCTGATTTAAGAGAGTGTGGGGAAAGCGCGGGGTACATTGATCCATCAGCGCTTGAAAAAGCGCTGAAAAATGCACTGACCATGATGACCGTCCGGAATGATCCAGATCTGTTCTCATTGTTCTGTCCTTTTATTTTTATTTTCTACCGGCCGATTGCCTGTTGCGCAGCCCGAAGAACATCGGATAGATCGTTCGGACTGTTAGCAATGCCTGAGCAGACCCTATCAGAGATCTTTTTTTAATTCCATATGCAGATTAAAATTCTGCAATAAGAATTGCAGGTGCTATGGTAAAGGCACTTTGGTGGGGATCCTGTGCAGCGCTAATCGTTTTACTCAGAGTAAAACGGTTGCGCAGCGCCTGATCCGACCTTGTTATAGGGTGCTCATCATTCTCAGGTATGTGGCCATGCCATGACCCAGCGCAGAGGTTTGAAAGGGATACAACCATGAATAACAACAAGATTGATTTTGATGTGATTATTGTTGGTGGGGGCACCAACGGGCTGTCGGCGGGCTGCTACCTCGGCCTCGAAGGGAAAAAAACCCTGGTGCTTGAGGCGCTCGATAAAGTGGGTGGCATGGCATCGTCGGGATATCTAATCCCTGAAGCGCCCGAGCATCTTGTACACCCTTGCGCTTTGGACATGATGTCAATGCGTGTTCACTCCCAGGTCCCCCAGGAACTGGACCTTGAGCGCCACGGATTCAAGGCGATCGAACTGGCGCCAGGGTACGTGTACCTCCACCCGGATGGGAGTTCCCTGGTGTTCTGGCGAGACCGCCTGAAGACCGCTGCGGAGATCAGGCGCTACAGTGAGAAAGATGCCGAGGCGTTTCTGGAGTTCATGAACGTTATCGACATGTTTCTCGAAATTGCACTCCCGATGATGCGTGTTGATCCAGCCAAGCTGAACCTGAGTGCCAAGCTGAAAGTTGTGAGCAGCGCCCTGAAAAACCGCAAACTCAAGCCTGAATTGATGGCCTTGATGACAGGCTCCGCTCACCAGGCTGCGCGTGAACGCTTTGAACATCCTGTAACCATTTCTGCGATGTGCGCCTTGACCGGCCTGGCCGGTGATATTACCGCTGATGGTGGCGGCATCTACTATGCCTTGCTGGGCTTTCTTCACCGCTTTGGTGTGGGTCGTGTGCTCGGTGGCATGCAGCAACTGAGCAATGCCATGCGCGCCAGGCTTGAGGAACTGGGCGGGCAGGTCATCACCTCTGCAACCGTGACAGAAATCGTCTCCAGCCAGGGCATGGTGAAGGGTGTCAAGCTGGCCGATGGACGCGAATTCATGGCCCGCTCGGTGATCGCCGGCTGCCATCCCAAGGTGGCGTTGGAGATGGTGACGGCTGGCGAGATGCCAAAGCATCTGCTTACTCGTATCGCCATGGCGCCGGCTAATGCCAAGGGCTCCGGACCGCTCAAGGTGGATGTGGCGCTGGACAGTCAGATTTCCGTCCCGCGCTTCGAAGCAGCCCGGAGCGACGGCATCGATCTGCGCAAGACCTGCCTGCTGATCGGCACCGAAGAAGCCGTGCTGGAAAACTTTACGGCCTGCGCTCGGGGCGAAGTGCCGACTCTCCCGTACATCACTCTGGCAGTTCCCAGCGCGGCAGACCCTTCCCAGGCTCCGGTCGGCCAGGACGTAATTTATATCTATCCTCCGGTCATGCCGGTCAATCCGAAGGAAGGGTGGGACAACATCAGGGAAGCCGTCGCGGATCAGATAATCGATCAGCTCTCGGCCTATGTAGAGGGTATCAAGGGACATGTCATAGGACGGCGGATCGAAGCCGCACCCGACTTTACCGCCCGTTTGAACACAGTGAATGGCTGTGTCGTACATATTGACACCACTTCCATGCGCTCCAGCACTATGCGCCCGGCTCACGGACTGGGTGGCGACACTCTGCCGGTGGCGGGACTGTATCTAGGCAGTGCCGGCATCCACCCCGGTGGCGGCGTGAACGGTATGGCCGGCCGGCTGGCAGCCAAGCGCGTGGCCAGTTATCTGGCGAAGAACCCCTAGCGGTCCATAACAAGAAACTCACTCTTACCAGGAGACAATCTATGTCACTCGCAGCTCAGGAACTTGATATCGAAGCCGCCTACCACGCGGTCTCGGACACCTATCTTGGTTCGGACGTCGATATCCATGGCCTATGCCGGGACAAGCGCCACAACGAACCGGTGATGCAGGGCGACTTTGTCGACACCTACCTCAAGGTGCCGACCAATGCCGGCGCCAAGGCGGCCAAGTGTGCGGTAACGCTATTCAAATACAAGGACGTGATGACGGTACTGCGCGATGCCGACACCTTCACCAGCGGTTTCATCGCCGAAGGACTGGGTGCCTTTTTCGACGGCTTGATCATCCTGGCGATGGATGGCGAGCAGCACCGCCGTACTCGCGCACTGCTGCAGCCGGTGTTCATGCCGCAAACCGTAAATGAATGGCGACCCGAGATTGATCGGGTCATCCGGGAAGAGTTCTTGCTGCCCATGGTGGCAGACAAGAAAGCCAATCTGATGGATTTCGGCCTCTACTTTCCGATTCGCGCCATGTATGCACTGATGGGTTTTCCGGCCGACGATCCGGAAAAATTCAAGAAGTACGCCAGCTGGGCGCTGGCGTTGGTGGCGGCTAACCAGATCGATCCGGAAAAGGCCAAAATCTATGGTCCTCTGGCCGGCCAGGCGGTGAAAAGCCTTTACGATGCGATCAAAGAGATCGTCGTCCGCAAGCGTGCCGAGGATACTCAAGGTAATGATCTGATCAGCCGCCTGATCAATGCGGAATATGAGGGTCGGGCACTGGACGACCATGAGGTGACCACCTTCGTTCGCTCGTTGTTGCCCGCCGCGGGAGAAACCACTACCCGAACGTTCAGTTCGGTGATGACGCTGCTGCTGGAGCGTCCCGAGCTGCTGGAAAGAGTCCGCAATGATCGCAGCCTGATCGGCAAGCTGATCGATGAAACCGTGCGTTACGAGCCGGTCGCAACCTTCAAGGTTCGTCAGGCCTCCAAAGACGTCGAGATTGGCGGCGTTATGGTGCCCAAAGGCTCAATGGTCCAGTGCATGGTCATTTCCGCCAACCGGGATGACGAGGCCTTCGACAATCCGGACGCCTTCGACCTGGATCGTAAGGCGCGTCCCGCGCTGGGATTCGGATTTGGCCCGCACATGTGCATTGGCCAGTTCGTTGCCAAGGTAGAGTTGAACAGCGCTATCAACGGCATTCTCGATCTGTTCCCCAACATTCGGCTGGATCCGGACATGCCTGCGCCGAAGATTGCCGGGGCGCAGCTGCGTGGCGCGAAGACCGTTCATGCGATCTGGGATTGAAGCGCGGCACAAGCCAAGTCACGATGGACTAGTCTGCAAGGTGAAAATAAATGAGCGATATCGATAGCAAAGAGATCGAGAAATTTTTGCATGGCCAACTGGAATGCTGGAACGCCGGTGACCGGGACGGCTTTTTTGAACACTACCGGAACGTTTCCCCCAATGGGCTGGATATCGAATATCTGGGCCGACCCGTGATGGAAGGTTTCGCGGTGCTGGAAGGCATGTGGGATCAGCAGAACAGCAAGTTCAGCGTGGAGGTCGAGCTGTCGATCATTGCTGCCAATGAAGCCGCTTGTCACCACAAGAATGTCATGCGCGACGGTAGCGGTGTTATCGAGACCATTGAGCAGTATAAGTTCGAGCAGGGCAAGACGCTGGTACGTTACTTCATCAAGCAATGATGGGGAGACCAGCCTGAGCCTCAAGAAACCGCAGGTAACGCTGCGGTTTTTTGGTATCTGGCGCATGTTGACGCACGACGCACGACGCACGACGCACGACGCACGATGCACGACGCCTGCGTGCAAGTGCGGCTCAGCTCAGCTCTGTTATTATCTGGCGTTAGCGTACCTGCTCGAGCCGATACCCTCCCGGCCGAGCAATTCCATCCAGGATATTCCTTATGATCAAACAACTCGTGGAGAGCTGGCGCATACAAGAGCGTCGACAGATCGTCTCACAGCGGGGCCTGAGCGTCTGGCCGCACGATCAGCCGGACGATCTGGAGCAAATCGAACAAATCCGAGAATGGCTCGACAGCTTGCCGGAGCCTGTGGTGCTGGACCACCCGCTGCACCCTTTGAAGATGCTGGTGGCCAGAGGTTTCAGCCCGCGCATGGCCTACTATTTTGCCCTGGGAGATTACGAAGAAGCGGACCTCGAGCTAATCGAGAAAATGATCAGACCGGGGGACAAGGTGCTGGAGTGCGGCGGGGGCGCGGGCATAACCGGTTCGCTGGCGGCTCGGTGTTCGGGTAATCCGGTCACCATCGTTGAGCCCAACGAAGTGATGCATGGAATCATCCGACGGAACGTCCAGCTTAACGGCCAGGAATGTCAGTTGATTGCGGCAGCCGTGGTGGCCGACGACTATTCAGGCGATACGCTGACGCTTCGCGTGCAGGATGAATACTGGTGGAGTTCGGTGCTGGATCATGGTTCGGGAGAGCCGGTTCAGACAGCAGTCGCAAGGATTTCAGATCTACTGGCCAGCATCTGTCCCAGCGTGCTGGTGCTGGATATCGAAGGCGCGGAAGTAGGGCTGTTGCCCGAAAAGCTGCCCGATGATTTACGGCTGATCATGGTCGAGTTGCATACACCGGATATAGGCGATGAGGCCACCGTCAGCGTGGTCAACACGATAATGGGCCAAGGTTTCCGACTCTGCCATGTCAGGTCCCAGACCTGGGTGTTCGAGCGGGCTGTCTGAGTCCGCTCGATAGTGAGATACGCCGTCGGCGCCACCGGGTCATGTCCGTCAGGAATAGATGCCGGTGGGCCATTTGCCGAGTTATAGATCCGCACCTCTCACGTTGCGTGCGGAGCCGTTACGACGATCCGATTCGCCCCAGGCCAACCAGCGATCAGGCTCGCGGGTGTCGCCCACGCGGCGCCAGCGTCCTTCCTGCTGCGCTGTGATCGGGAAGCCGCCTACGAAATCGATCATTTCGCCCTTGGGGTCAGGCAGGAATTCCCATTCCTCCTCGCCTTCGAGAACGATGCGGGCCGATTCCAGGAAGTAGCTTCCATCCTTGTGAACCGCTGTTCCTTCGATGTCCGTGGTGGTGCGTATCTCACCTTTCTCGTTCATCAGAATGGCGTAACCCAGGTTCTCGTGTCCGACCATAAAGGATCCGGCATCCCAGGTACCATCCTTGTACATAGTTACGAATGTCCACCAGATAACGTGCATGTTATTGTTTACAACGAGGTCTTTCTTGAAATGAATAGCACCGCCTTCGGCCATGTACATCTGATCCAGTGCCATCGCGCCTTTAACCGGCCGCCCTTCGCATGTCCCTTTGAGATCCCATAATTGGGAAACATAGAAAGTGCCCCACTCTACACCCGGGATATACCATTGCATGCCAGAGCCGATCAGCTTGCCTTCGAGTTCAAACAACCCATCTTCCTTCCAAGTCAAGCGTTCGCTGGATGCGGTGATTTCCCAGGCATTGCCTGGTTCGTCCGGCTGGCTGGACCAGCGTACGGTATCGCCTTCGAGTGTCTGGACGGGCCGTGGGGTTAACGCCTGGGCGGCCATCCGCTCCTGATCCATACGTATGTGCTTGCCATCTATGTGGTTGGACTGATAGATGAACTTTGTCGGGTTGGGCGTGCCGTTGGGCGCCAGGATGGAGCGCACGAAGGAGTAGATGTTGCCCTCTTCGTCGCGCACTGAGCCAAAGGGAGCGCTCTTGCTCAATTGCAGCCCGAAGAAACCTCGTTCGCCGGCCATCGCTGGTCCGGTTACCTTGTGAGGACCTACCAGTTGCTGAAAACCAAAGTCGCCTCGTTCAGGAATTTTTTTAAAATGTCGCATGGCATTACTCATTTGTTGTTGGATGGCTGAGTTTGTTTGTTGCTGGCTATAGCGCCCTGCAGGATACGGAAGAGCTGTTCACAGAAACGAATGACTTCCAGCGTTGAGCTTTCCGGCAATCGATACATGACAACGCGGGAATGTGAGCTGGCCGTGTACGGCTCTTTCGTCTGGTCCATCGAAGGCAACCTTTTGTTTTTGTTATTTAAACTAAAATTGACGAGCGCTATATGTACGCGCCTTGGACATGTATTGAACCTAGCAGAGCAAGTCGAATAAATCTACGATAGAGAATCTGGTTCTAATAAAAGAATTATGTTGGAGAGTAGTATGGGGTTATTCAGGCGGTGGCCTATGGTTGTTGGAGGCCAGGCATGGCGGGAGGTGGCGAGCGCCGTGGGCGTTTTTTGAGGCGGTGGCTGATGCGCCAAGAAGGCTGAATGAATCGTTTTACTCCAAGTAAAACAAAACCCCTCCGGAGAGGGGACTGTCAGATTTTTTGTGTTCGGGCCGTTAATGGCCTGCCATCAGGTAGGCCCTCACTTACCAGGTCGGCCTGGTGAAGCGATCTTCGTATAGGATCGCGAACTGATTCATAGCGGCTTTCCAGTCATGTGCCGCGTTACCCCAGTTGGCAGTGATATTACGTAGCGCCAACCAGATCAACTTCGTCGCGGCCTCATCCGTTGGGAAGTGGCCCCGGGTTTTAATGATCTTACGCAACTGAGCGTTGATGCTTTCAATCGCATTGGTCGTATAGATCACCTTTCGTATGGCGGGCGGGAACACAAAGAACGGAATGACCCTATCCCACGCACGCCGCCAGGCTGCTGTGACCGTCGGGTACTGCTTACCCCATGGCCCAGCTTCAAACGCGTCCAAAGCCTGCGCTGCGACCTCGGCGTTGAGCGCCTGATAGATGGGCTTGAGAGCTTTGGCCAGCTCTCTGCGCTTGTCCCAGCCTGCATAATCAAGGCTGTTGCGGATCAGATGTACAATGCAGGTCTGCAAGGTGGTATCCGGGAACACCGCACTCAGGGCTTCAGGTATGCCCTTCAGGCCGTCAGTCACGGCGATCAATATATCTTCTACGCCTCGGGTCTTCAGATCGTTGAACACCTTCATCCAGAATTTGGCGCCCTCCGTCGTTTCGATCCAGATGCCCAGAATATCCCGTGTACCGTCCGGTAACACCCCAAGCGCTAGGTAAACGGCCTTATTGCGAACCAGGCCCTCGTCCCGAATTTTGACCCTCAAGGCATCGAAAAAGATGACCGGGTACATTGGCTCCAAGGGGCGTTGCTGCCAAGCGCTAATCTCTTCCAATACGGCATCGGTAACCGAACTGATGAAGTCATGAGAAACATCGGTTCCGTACTGCTCGGCCAGGAAGGCTCGGATTTCACGAACCGTCATGCCTCGGGCATACATGGCAATGATCTTGTCGTCAAAGCCGGTAAAGCGGCGCTCATGCTTGGGAATCAGGATCGGGGCAAAGCTGCCGTCGCGGTCTCGGGGGATGTCCAGACGCAGCGGGCCATCATCGGTGAGCACTGTCTTGCCGCTCCGGCCGTTACGCTGGTTGCTCGCCCCCTCTGGGCGCTCAGCACCTTCAGGGTAGCCAAGGTGATGCCCTAGCTCGGCACCAAGGGCCCGCTCGATCAACGCCTTCTTGAACGCCATCGAGGCATCCTGAATGGCTTCAGCGCTCATCGGGCCATTGACGAACTGATCAATCAGCTCTTTGGGAATTGCTGGTAGGTCTCGCGGGGTTTCACGCCCCGGCTTCTTCTTGGTCGGCATACATGCATCCTCTGCTGCAACATGTTATGCCCAAACACAAAATTTATGACACCCCCCCGGAGAGGGGCTATGAGACGTATATACACCATACCCTGAACGTCAAAGCCGCTCCGTGGCAACTAGCGGCCCGGTCCCTATCTCAACTCAGCATCAACATTCCACCGTCAATCATCAGGGTCTGGCCGGTTATGAAACGTGACCCTTCGCCTGCGAGAAAGATCAGCACCGGTGCCAGATCACAGGAGGCATCGCCAAGCTGCCCTCCAAGCGGAATCAGACTGGCCATGAATGCATCGTGCTGCTTAAGCTGGGTCTCGCTCATGCTGGCGCGGGTGGCGTCATACATCGGAGTCCATATCGCCGGGGCGATGGCGTTAACGGTAATGCCGTGCGGGCCCCACTCACGTGCGACGGTGCGTGTCCATGCCAAGACCGCGCCCTTGCTGGCGGCATAGTGCGCCTTGCCTGGCTGACCACCGACGCCAGCGGCCGAGGCGAAATTGATGATCCGTCCGCCACCTTGTCTCATACGCTTGAACGCCGCGCGGTTGGTCAGAAAGGTGCCGCGGGTGTTTACCGCAAATACTTGTTCCCACTCATCCAGGGTGATTTCATCAGCAGTGGCGTTGGGCGCTATTCCGGCAGCATTGACCAGCACGTCCAGCCCGCCCAACTGACCGATAGCGAAGTCGAACGCTTCGTTCACCGACGCGGAATCGGAGATATCACAGATCCGGCTTTTTGCCCAACCGCCCCCCTCACTCATCACCGGGTCTTGCGAGGTGTCGACATCAAGACTGATGACATGGGCGCCCTCGGCGATGTATGCCGCGACGATAGCAGCGCCAATGCCGCGCGCGCCGCCTGTCACGATGATGCGTTTGTCTGCCAGTTGCATGGAGCCGCCCTCATGTAGTGCAGCGGCGTCTGTCGCCGCTGGATAGGAAATGTGGAGTTATTCGATCCGCGACAGCGCGCCCTCAAATAGCCGCAGCGCCGAGGCGTGGTGTTTTCTACCGTGTTCCATCGACGCCTTGCCGGCGCAGGCCCGCGCGTAGCTGACTTCGAGAAAAATACCAAGCTTGAAAGCCGCGAGCACCAGATACCAGGTGAAGGCTTCGAAGCTGCGAGAGCTACCGGCCACGTAGCGCGCCACCAGCTCGTCCGCTGCAGGAAACCCCTCCCACGGATGCACCTCAATCGTGCCGGCGCCGTGGCCGCTGGCGTCCGGCCATGTCACCACCAACCAGGCGAGATCCAGTAGCGGGTCGCCGATGGTGGCCAGCTCCCAGTCGACGATCGCACTAAGCTCCGGCCCCTTGCGACTGAACATTACATTGGACAGGTGATAGTCGCCGTGCAGGATGCCTGGGCTGCACTGTTGCGGGCAGTTATCATTCAGCCAGCGTGCCAGCCGGTCGAGCTCGGGAAGGCTGCCTGCGCCCGGCCAACCGGCGTAGCCGGCAACGCTTTCAAGCTGGTGCAGCCAGCGGGCCACTTGCCGTTGATGAAAGCCGTCGGGCCGCCCGAAGCCGCCGAGACCGATGGCTCGATAATCCAGCTCATGAAGGCAAAGCAGCGCGTCGACCATGGCCAGTCCCATGCGCCGGCGCATGTCGAGGTCGCCGGCATGGGGCATCGGCAAACCGGCTGGAGAATTGGGATTGAAGCCATCTACCGGTTCCATTAGATAGAACTTCGCCCCCAGAACGGCCTCGTCATCGCAGGCCGCGATCAATGCGGCGTGCGGCACCCGGCTGCCCGCCAGCGCGTTCAGCATGCGGGCTTCGCGTGCGATGGTCTTGCCACCTACTTCCTGTAATTCCGCCGATGGCCGACGCAGCACAAATTCATGATCGCCCCGGCGAAAGCGCAGCAACAGATTCTGCGTGCCGCCGGTGAGCCGCACGGCATTTTCCAGCGGTCCGGACGCAAGATTCCGCTCATCCATCCAGGCGCCCAAACGGTCGAGATCGACCAGCTCGCGCCACTCAGCCTGACTGCTCACCGCTGCTCTCCGCTTTGTTCCAGTGTCGCTAGCGCGTCGGCATATTTCTCACGTGCCAGCGCTGCCGCAGTCGGGCGGTGGTAGCTGGGAAACAGACTGTCGCTTGGCTGATAGTCCCGTAGTATTTGTTTGGCCACGGTGACCTTGTGTACCTCAGTCGGGCCGTCCGCCAGGCCCATCTGGAAGGAACGCAGAATGTACCCGGCGAATGGCATCTCCTCAGACACACCGATCGAGCCATGCACATGCAGCGCGCGGGCGGCAATGTCATGCAGCACCTTAGGCATGGCTGCCTTTACTGCTGCGATGTCTTTACGCACGCGCAAATAGTCCTGGTACTTGTCGATGCGCCAGGCGGTGCGCATCACCAGCAACCGGAACTGCTCCAGCTCGATCCAGGAGTCGGCGATTTTTTCCTGCACCATCTGCTTTTCGGCCAGCAGGCCGCCTTGGGTGGTGCGCGACAGGGCGCGCTCGCACAATGCATCAAGCGCTCTTTGTGCTTGCCCGATAACGCGCATGGCGTGATGCACGCGACCACCACCGAGTCGCACCTGGGCGACGACGAAGGCTTCGCCGGGCTCGCCGAGCAGGTCGCTGGACGAGACCCGCACCTTGTCGAAACGCAGGTAGGCGTGCGTGGCCTCCGGATCGTCGGCTATACCGACGTTGCGCACGATGCTCACGCCCGACGCATTCGCCGGAACGATAAACATGGTGGTGCCCTTGTGCACCGAAACGCTCTTGTCGGTCACTGCCATGACAATAAAAAACGCCGCGTATCGTGCATTGGAGCCGAACCACTTCTCACCGCTGATAAGCCAGTCGTTGCCGTCGCGCACGGCATCGGTGGTGAACACGCTGGGGTCGGCGCCGCCTTGGGGCTCGGTCATGGCGAAGCAGGAGACTATCTCGTTGTCGAGCAAAGGTTCGAGGTACTTGCGCTTCTGCTCTTCGCTACCGTAGTGCGCGAGAATTTCGCCATTGCCCGAATCCGGCGCGTGGCAGCCGAAGACAATAGGCGCGAACAGTGCTCGGCCGAGAATTTCGTTGATCAGCGCCAGGCGCACCTGGCCATAACCTGGCCCGCCCAACTCAGGGCCCAGATGACACGCCCAGAGCTTGCGGGCCCGGACCTGCGCCTGTAGTGGACGCACCAGCTGCTTGAATAGCGGATCATGAATGTTCCACGGGCTGCCCAGCACATGCTCCAGCGGCTCGACTTCCTCACGAACGAAGCGGTCGATCCAGTCCAGCTCGGTTTGAAAGTCCGGATCGGTTTCGAAATCCCAGCTCATGTCTTGCTCCTACTAATATGAGTGACGTCAAGCGAGCAGCATGCCGCCATCGACCAACAAGGTCTGGCCCAGCATGTAGCCAGCCAGCGGCGAAGCCAGGAATAGCGCAACGTTGGCCATGTCCTGTGGGGTGCCGAGGCGGCCCAGTGGAATTGCACGTAGCGCACCTTCGAGGCGTTTGGGATTTTCAGTGGTGACGCGGGTGAGCTTGGTCTCCACCAGGCCCGGAGCGATGCCATTGACCCGGATGCCATCGCGCGCCCAGGCCTCACCAAGCGTGCGGGTCAGGCCAAAGGCCCCGGTCTTGGAGGCGTTGTAGGCCGGATTGCCGCGGGTCGAATGGAAGGCTGCCGCCGAGCTGACCGTAATCATCGCGCCACGTGATTCCTTGAGCAGCTCGAAAAACTTCTGCGCGCAGACCATCAGGCTTGTGAGGTTTATATCCAATACTTTCTTGAAGCCTTCAGTGAGAAATTCCTGACGATCGTAGAGCACCGTACCTTGCGCCTGAATCAACACATCGAGCCGAGTGAACGGCACGACCGCAGCCTCGATCACGTCAGCGTCGGAGACATCGACTTGCGCGTAGTGCAGTCCTTCGAGGCGCGAATCTACCGAATCAGCGTAATCCTGTGCGCTCGGGCGGGTTCCCCAGACATGCACCTCGGCGCCGCGCTGGCGAAAGCTCTGCGCGATGCCGTTACCGATGCCACTGGAGCCGCCGACTATCAGCACCGTCTTGCCGCTAAAATCCAATTCATTCATGGCGTTTTTCCTTGTTCGTTTTTATTCGCTTCTCAACGCGCAACCGTTTGACTGCATGGGGTTCCGGCGTCGATCCAGAGGGAGCGGGCAGCGGTGCCACCCGCCAGCAAGGTTCGATGGGGTGCGTACCAGGCTTCACAGCCGAACAACGCCGGCCGCAGCCAGTCGGTCCAGCTCAATATCGCCAATACCAAGCCCGCCGAGCACCTCGCGGCTGTGCTGGCCGAGGGCCGGTGGCGGACGATCCAGCGACAACGGCAGATCACCGAAATCCCAGAACGCGCCAATCTGTTGCAGCTCGCCGTACTCCGCATGTTGATAACGGGTATGCAAGCCAGCCGCGGCGTGGTCAGGGTTGTCGAGAAAGGGGTCAAGCTGCGCTTCGAGAACGGCTTCGGCGGGCACATCATGCGCGCTCAGCGATAACAGCGCCTCGGTCTGGGTTTGCGCGGCGAAATGCACCTCGGGATCAGCGCCGGCTAACGCGTGGAAACGCTGCGCTTCTTCGGGCGCCAGTGCCGCCACGGCGACCCAGCCGTCACTACAACAATACAGCCGGTGCGTGTCGCACAGACCGGTCTGGGTGGCATCCAGGTGCGCTATTGGCGTGACGCTGCCATCCTCGCGGGCGACCGCCTCGCTCATGGTGAGTAATGTGGCGCCAAGCAGCGACGCGTTTACCATTTGCCCTTCGCCGGTCCGCGCCCGCTGGTAAAGACCCAATAGCAGAACGTATAGCGAAGAAAGCCCCGCAAAGAAATCACCAACGCCAAAACGCAGCCACATCGGCGGTTGGCCGGCGCCGCCCTGTTCTACTTCCCAGCCGCAGGAGGCCTGCATCAGCTGGTCGAAGCCGGGCCAATCCGCACGTGGCCCGGTGGGTCCATAAGCACTGACGTGGCAGTAGAGAAGTTGCGGATTGATCAGCTTGAGGCAGTCGTAATCGACCTGCAGCTTGCGCGCTGCCGGCAAGCGCATGTTGTGATGGACCACATCGGCCCAACGTACCAGCGCCTCGACCGCCGGTTGACTTAGCTCATCGCCAAGTTTGAGCGCGACGCCGAGCTTGCCGCGCTGAGTGCCACTGAAAATGCGTTCCAGCCGACGCATGGCATCGCCGGCTGGGGCTTCGACCTTGATGACCTCCGCACCTAGATCGGCCAGCATCATGCAGGCGAAGGGCCCGGCCAGATAGGCGCCAAGATCGAGCACCTTGAGGCCATGCAAGGGCGGCAACGGATCGCCCTGGCGCGCCATATCCGTAATCAGACGCTGCTTTGGCGAGGTCTCGAAGCCAATGCCGTTGTCTGCTCCAGGTTGAGGTGCGGAACGACCTATGCGTGCCGGTGGTGTGATCTTCCAGGCTGGCCCCGGCTGCAGCGTCTTGCCGAGCGTGGCGTCCTCCACTTCAACGACATAGCCATTTAGCCGCGCCTGCTCGTCGAAATAGATGTCACCGAACGGCGCGGCAATCTGTGCGGAAACATCATGCTGCCAGAAATGCTCGACCCATTCCTGCGCGGATCGCGTGGCAATAATGGCCCGGTTAGCCCCGAAATTCGGTGCCACATGGCTGGGTGGCCACTGTGCATTCAGCCGGGCAACTTCCGCCTCGCCCAATTCAGCCATGGCGTCTGCCATCCAAGGGGATTTATCCGGCGAGTAATGCACGTGAATCCAGCGACCATCCGCGCACTGATGCAGTGGGATGGGGATGTGTTTATCCAGCCCCTTGGCGAATGCGGGTGTCGGCTTTTCGGCGCGGCTCCAATGCATGGTCATCGGAACAAGCGCGGCCTGGGCCAGACTGGTATGCGCGCTGCCGCCCTGACCATCCCGATCGCGTGCGATCAACCGTGCCATTACGCCAACCACACACAGCCAACTTGCAAGCCAGTTGGCAAACGGCATGCGTACGAATACCGGCCCTTCACGGTGGCCTGGCTGTTCGTCGAGCAGGCCCAGCCGCGCCAGCACCAGAGTTTCACGTGGCATTGCCTCGGCCAATGGATGCTTCTTTGGCCAGCCGGTGATGGCTGAAACGATCAAGCCAGGAAAGCGCTCCGCCAGCTGTGCATCGCCAAGCGTCAGGGTCGCGGCCTGTTTGGAGGTGAACTCGTGAATGAATACGTCGGCGGCGGCCAGCAGCTGTTCGAGTTGTTGCTGCCCGTCCGGCACATCGATATCCAGCGTGACACTGCGCTTGCCCCGATTAAGCACCGCGAACAGCGCCTCCTGTCTCCGAGCCGGATTGCCGGGCGGCTCGACCAGAATCACCTCGGCGCCTGCTTCGCACAGGTGCAAACCCGCCGCAGCGCTCGCAATGCCTGAACCCAGGCTGACGACACGCAGGCCGTGCAACGTTGACTCACTCATAAGCACCTTTGGATATCTTATTTTGCCTGGTGCAGCTATTGCTGGGTAGGTTGTTCGATGTCCGAGCCGTGCCGAATGAGAATATCGCGTCGATGACCGAACTGATGAATCAGCAGGCTGCCACCCGACAGCAACAACATGACGCCGGTCAACGGAACGGCGCTGGGCATGGTCCAGATACTCACTGCCGCCGCCCCGCAGGTACCCAAAAGGAATTGGATGGACCCCATGATGGCCGAAGCGGAGCCGGCACGATGCCCTTCATTGGCCATGGCGAGGGCGACCGCATTGGGGGTGAGCAGGCCCATCGAGGTCATGTAGACAAAAAAGCAGATCATGAGCAAGGGTAGGGAAGCAACGCCCAGCAAGGTCGCGACAAGCCCGGTGAGCGCCGCTACCACCGGGACGCGAATAACATACTTCAACATAGTGGCGGGACCGAAGCGGGCGACCAGGCGGGCGTTGAACTGCGAGCCGGCTATCATGCCGAATGCATTGATCCCGAAAAACCAGCCGAAGTGCTCTGCAGGTACACCATACAGTTCGATGATCACATAGGGGGAACCGGCGATATAGGCGAACATGCCGCCAAAGGGCAAGGCGCCGATCAGCACATACATCATGAACTGGCCGTTGCCTAGCAGGCTACCGTAACGGCGAAAGGTACCGCTGACGCCCAGGCGCTCGGATGTGTGCCGGGAGAGCGTTTCACGCATGCTGAAATGCATGCTCAGCAGTAGAACCAGGCCAGCGCCGGCGAGTACCGCGAAAATCCCCCGCCATCCTATTACCATTAGCAGCAGGCCGCCCAGCATGGGCGCCAGAATTGGCGCCAGTCCCAGTGCCAGCATTAACATGGAGAACGCCCAGGCTGCCTGTGCGGTGGTTGTACGGTCGCGGATAACGGCCCGACAGATGACCACGCCAGCGCTGCCTCCCAGCGCCTGCAGAAACCGTGAAGCGGTGAGCGTTGTCAGGTCGTTTGCCAGCATGCAACCGAGGGAGGCGACTATGTAAAGTGCGAGCCCGACATACAATGGGGGCTTGCGCCCGTATCGGTCACTGAGAGGGCCGTATAGAAGTTGTCCCAGCGACATGCCCAGCAGAAAGATGGCCAGGGTAATCTGCACATCTGACGACTCGACGCCAAGGCTTTGCCCGATGGAAGGAAAAGCGGGTAGATACAGATCGACTGACAGCGGGGAAAGTGCCGTCAGCATGGCAAGCAAAAACAGCCAGCCAGGGAAAAATGGCGTTTTGTCCGTGTCATTCATTGATGGCAACTCCAACGCGGTGGTTCAGAGAGGTATGCAGGGCCAGCGCGCTCGAAAATACCAACGGAGCTACGTTAAAACCCCTTCAACCCTTGAGGGTATCAGGGGGCCACCACGACCAAGTGGTTAACTGCGGTGAGCGACTTCCCAGGCTTTCAAATCGAAATCAGGTTCCTTGGCTTCACGCTGGGTTAGTTCGGGAGGACGGGACAGGAGTTTCTTGCCGGCAAGATGATCACCCGGGCGGTTGCACGATTCGACAGCGACCAGGTGATCCCGGCGAAAGCACAGCACGGAGAACTGGTTTGACTCCATCGATCCCAGGGTCACGGTACTGTCGTACCCGGTGGACAGACCGACAATCTGCAGTTTCAGATTGCCCTGATCGGTCCAGAACCAGGGCGTCGCGACAAACGGGGCGGCTTTACCCAGCAGCCTTGCCGATACCGCTCTCGCTTGGTCCATGGCGTTTGGAACCGACTCGATACGGGTATGCTCGCCGTGATTGTGAACACAGGGAAAACAGGCCACGTCGCCAATAGCAGATATGTGCGAGTCATTGGTCAAGAGATCCGCGTCGACCTTGATACCGTTTTCTATTTCCAGTCCAGCTTCGGTGGCCAGCGTGATATTCGGGATGACGCCGATACCGTAAACCACCAGATCGGCAGGGATGACGTCGCCGTTAACCTTTTCGACGCCGACGGCCTTGCCGTCTTTCCCCATGATCTGATCGACCGCCTGGCTGAAGTGGAATTTGACGCCCCAGGACTCGTGCGCCTTGAGGAACAATTCGGACATCTGCGGAGAAATCGCCCTGGCCATTAGACGGTCACCGCGGTCGATTACCTGCACGCTGGCGCCTTGCGCCGCGGCTACTGCGGCGAATTCCAGTCCGATAAACCCGCAACCGATCACTACTACATTCTTGGCGTTCTTGGCCCTGGGCGCCAAGGCGTCGGCATCCGCGAGGGTTTTGATGCCGAACACGCCTTCAAGGTGTTCCCCGGGGATCGAAAGCGGCCGATTGTGGGCTCCGGTTGCCAGAACCAGGTGGTCGTATTCCAGAGCCTTCTCGCTTTCCAGCACCACCCGCTGATTCTGACGGTCAATGATCACCGCCTTGTCCTGAATCAGCTCGATCTGCTGTTGATCAAAGAACGCGGCAGGCCGGAAGACCAGATTCTCTGCCTTGATCTTGCCCAGCAGGTAGGCCTTGGAAAGGGGCGGGCGCTGATAAGGCAGGCCAGGTTCATCACCCACCAGGGAAATTCTCCCGGCGAATCCGCCTTGGCGCAAGGACGCAGCGACCTGAAATCCGGCTTGGCCGGCACCGACAATTACAACTGACGAAAGCGTCATATCTGCTCCTGGGCGCTCAGTACTGGGACTCAGGCAAACGCAGCACCATGCCGTCCATATTTTCCTGCATAGTCAACTGACAGGTCAGGCGGCTGGTTTCCTGGCGTTCGTTGGCGAACTCCAGCATATCCAGCTCAGCGTCTTCCGCTGCCGGGACGACGCCAGCCCAGGCGTCGTCAACGAACGCGTGACAGGTAGCGCAGCTGCACGCGCCGCCGCAATCGCCCTGGATGCCGGGAACCATGGCGTTCATGGCGGCCTGCATGATGGATTGCCCGACTTCTCCGACAACAATATGTTGGGTTCCGTCGCTTTCAATGAGCGTAATTTTTGGCATTGTAAACGTCTCCGTGAACAGATCTAGGCCACTGCAGCCTTGATGGGTGGGGATACTTCAAATACAGGAGGCCGGCCCAGTGTGAGGAGCATTAGTGGCCCTACGATGGAGCAGACCGCGCAATAGATAAGCATGGCCGTATAGGAGCCTGTCTGGCTCAGGAATGCTGCAAACAGCAAAGGTGCGGCGGCCGCGGTAGCGGTCAACAAGCCGATATGAAAGCCATACAAACGGCCATATTCTTTCAGTCCAAAATAGCGGGCGATCAGGAATGCGGCAATATCGAACTCGGCACCCGCACCAAAGCCAATCGCGACTGCTGCCAGCACGAGCCAGCTGAAATCAGTCGTACCGCTGAGCAGGATTACGCAGCCAAAGGCTGGCATGGCCATACTGATGGCCGATATGCCTGGGGGCCACACGCGATCCAGCAGATAGCCGACCAGCACGCGACCAAAAACCAGTGAGATACCGAAACCACTGAAGACCAGGCCCGCTTCTTCTGCGGAGAGTCCGAGGTCGCGCAAAATAGGTATGGTATTGGTAACCATCCCGATAACCACCGACATCACCAGCGCCAAGGCGACATTGCAAATCCAGAATTTTTTCGAGGTAAAACCTTCCTTGAAGGTCATACCGGTGATGCTGCGCAGGGCGGCTTGCTTGTCAGCTTCGCTTTTATGACTCCTTGGTTTTGGAACCGAAAACCACCAGATGGTCAGGGGCAACAGCAGAAGCAGGTTAAGCATGGCCAGAATAATAAACGCTGCTTGCCAGCCCCAGATGTCAATGCCCCAGGAAAGCAACGGAGGGATAGTCGCTGCGGCAAGGCCGGTTCCTGAAAGGCCAATAGCCAATGCTAAACCGCGATTCTTCTCAAACCACATGTTGAGTAATTGAGTCCAGGTGACAGCCAGGTTGCCAATGCTCAATATCGGAATGATCGTGAATGCCAGATAGAGCCCCCAGATCGATTCACCGAGCTGGGTGGCCGCCAAATAACCTAGCACCGTCAATGACGTGGAGATTGCGGTTACTTTCTTGATCCCGAAGCGCAAATTGAACCAGCCTACCAACTGCAACGAGATAACTGCGCCCACGAACAGAAAGGTAATGGCTACCTGTAGGGCACTTCTGCTCCAGCCAAAGGTTTCTTCCAAAGGAACGACCAGTGTTCCGAAGCCGTAGAGCAATGAGGAATTGATACTGATGCCTATACCTAACAAGGCCAGGATCAGTACGCGCCAACTGGTCCGAAACTCGGAAAAATCGATGGCTGCGTTATTGCCTGAAACACTCATGTGCAATGTCCTTCATTGTTTTTATATATCACCAGTGTGAACCGCGCAGTCATATCCTCTTGAGGTTACTTTCTGCAAGACCGGTTTCAGTTTCTGGTTTCAGAACTATATACTGAAGTCAGAATATTGCATGCGGGCAGGCTTGTCTACACCGAGGGGCTGTTTCAGGTGCACCAACAATAATAAAGACGAGGGATAGCTATGCCATGGCTCAGCCGTTTTTCCATGGGTGTAAAGCTCATGCTTGCTCCTGCACTGATCGTGCTCCTGCTGGTTTTCGTATCAGCCGTAGCCTATTACGGGTTGAACCGCCAGCAGACCGTGCTTCATCAGATTGAGCAGGTCCGCTTCAGTCAGTATCAGCGTGCGCTGGAAATCTCATCCGCATCACAAGCCGCAATGGTCGGATCCTACGCCGCAGTAGTGCAGCTTATTCAAGCCCAGGGCAAGGTGTCCAAGGAAGAAATGCAGTTCTACGTGGAGGACATGCAGGCGAGTGTGCGGGATATGCTGGCAGGTATCGACGCGGGACTGGCCCATACCGCCGAGCTGAGCGAGGAGGAGCGGGACACTTTCCAGACCTTCGGTGAACAGGCCAAGGCGTTCGCCCAAGGGGTAGATGATCTGGCCGAGGCCGTGCTAACCAACCCCTACATGGCACCCTCCCAGCTGGGATATGTGCGTGCCGAATATAACCGTGTGCTCGGGCTGCTGGCGCAGTTCATGGCGCTGCAACGGGATCTGTCCGGGGTGTCCTTTCATGAAGCTAACGAGACCGCTACATCGGTGACCGAAGCGTTGGTAATCGCTGTCTTTGTGGCTATCGCGCTAGGCTTGATTGTGGGTTTGCTGATGCGCCATCAGATACTCAGGTCAATAAAGGCCATTGAACAGGCTGCGGTGAAGCTGCGTGATGGCGATCTGACGCACCGGGTGCAGGTGATCGGACGAGATGAAATTGCCCAAACTGCAATCGCCTTCAACGCCCTTATAGATAGTCTTCAGATTGCGGTGCGCCAGGTTACCCAGGTTGCGGTATCGGTAGGTTCATCCGCTGATGACCTGGTGTTCGCTTCCAATCAGGTCGCGCAGGGGGCCAACGAACAAGCTAGTGCGGCGACCCAGGCGGCGACTACGGTCGAGCAGATGAGCGGCGGTATTGCTTCCATTTCCACCCACGCGGACGCGTTGCGTTCCTCGGCTGAAGACAGTTTGCGGGGCGCGCAGGCCGGTCAGTCCGCACTGACCAGACTGTTGGACGAGATATGCCGCGTGCGCGATGCCTTTTCCGCGATCACTGCATCAGTCGGTGATTTTGTTGCCAGTACCACCGCCATAACTGCCAGTATCAACCAGGTAAAGGAGCTTTCCGCACAAACCAATCTATTGGCCCTCAACGCGGCTATCGAAGCCGCGCGTGCAGGCGAAAGTGGCCGCGGATTCAGCGTTGTTGCCGATGAAGTGCGCAACCTCGCTCAGCGCTCCGCCACGGCGGCAAACTCCATTAACGACCTGACGCACGGACTGGAAAGCCAGTCCAACAGCGTTGCGAGTGTGCTTGATGAGGGAGCTGCAGCGCTAGACAGCAGCCAAAAGCTGCTTGAAGAGCTCGAAAGGGTGTTATCCGAAGCTGCCAGGCTGGTGAGTGCGTCGACCTCGGGCGTAAGTGAAATCGCGTCGGCCGTGCAGGTTCAGAATGAGGGCGGGAAGGATATTTCGCTGGGTATCGAGCGTATAGCCAGAATGGCGGAGGAGGGCGATACGGTTTCGCACCAAGTCACCGCGGCCGTGGGGTCGCTACGTGAACTGGCCGGGGAGTTGAAGATGTCGGTCAGCCATTTCCGGACGTGATGAGCCGGTATTGCCAGCATTCAGGATGGTTCATGCATCAGGTTTGTCACGCCGTGTTAGCGTTGTTCGTCGCTTTGGTCCTGCTGGCGCTGCCTTCCCATGCTTTTGCCCTGGGCTAGGCCGCGAATGCTTGCCTGGGCAAAGGAGTTGAGAGCGTGCGCTACACACTCTCGGCTCTCTTGACGCTGTCGCCTGGGTTGGCGTTATGGCAGGGTGAAAAGCACTTTGACCTGATCGGTCACCACTGAGCTGTCCACATAGCCGATGGCGTCGGCTTCCGCCGCTACCTTTGCCA
Organism: Halopseudomonas litoralis; assembly: GCF_900105005.1. NCBI lineage: Bacteria > Pseudomonadati > Pseudomonadota > Gammaproteobacteria > Pseudomonadales > Pseudomonadaceae > Halopseudomonas > Halopseudomonas litoralis. Next base: position 3,190,637 of record NZ_LT629748.1, on the reverse strand, counting down.
GCACGGCGGTGTCATCACCAACGCTGGGGAGCGGCTGGCCTTTGCCGGTAAAGATCAAGCCAGACCAGTACGACTTGAGCTGCGACTCGTTCTTGTTGGCTACCGATGTGTAGAACTTGTCCTTGGTGGGGTTCCAGTCCTTCTGGTCGACACCTGACAGCGACTTGTCCTTGCCCAGGAAAATGTTGGCAACTTCTGCCTGGGAGGGCGTGTTGGCGGCGCTCGGGTTGACGATGACGGCCACCTCGGCCTGAACCAGCGTTGCGGTCAGACCCAACATGGCGATGGCGAACGTTCTGTGCATGAAAAAATTCACTTTACTTCTCCTTAGAATATGAAGTCAGCGCCGATGCTTACGATGTCACCGTCGAAGGTACGCTCGAGCACGCTGAAGTCCGGCACGAAGCCAGCGCTGAAGCCACGAGTCGATTCCACACGTTTGTACTCGCCCTTCAGGGTCACGCTGGGGGTGAGGCTGTAATTCAAGCCATAGGCCCAGGACGACTGACGACCTGGTTCACCCTTCTCATCCCGTTGGGAATAGGTTACATGCGGCAGGTAGTCACCAAATCGGTGTCCAGCCATAAGGTAGAAGGACTCGATGGTGCCGAGCGGGCTCTGGCGTTTGATAGCTTCGGCGTTGGTCAGCCAGCTGCCGTTGTCGTACTGGTGGCCCAAGGACTCGAACTTGCCCTTGAACTTGCCGAACATCTCGAGATTCAGATCGGACTCGGTATAGCTGTAACGCAGCGTGCCAAAGTTCATGGTTGCCAGGCTTACGCTGCCGGTAACCAGTTCCTTGTAATCCACGTCCAGCGAGCCGTCCAGGCTGTGAATGAATACCTCGCGGTCGGTCGCCTGGCCGTAACTGCCCTGGAAGTTCAGCGTGCCAAAGGAAACGGGCAAGCTGTACAGAGCATCGATGCCCTCGTAGTTGCTGATGGGCATCTGGCTATAAACTTCATCGGGCAGGCGTAGCCAGGGATAGGCGTAACCCACGTCAAGCGTCTCGGAGAACATGAACGCACCAGGACGCAGGCGGCCTGCACGCAGCGTCAACTGGTTATTCACCTGGTAAGCCAGATAGGCCCATTCGGCTTCCAGATGCCACTGATCCTGGTCAGCCTTGGCCACCGTCTGGAGGGTTGCGCTGAGCCGGTCGGCTACGCCGTAGGACAGCTGGCCGCCCAGTTTCGACAGTTGGTCGCCGCGCCAGGTGCCTGTGGTCTGGCCCTGAATGCCGTAGCCCTTGGCATCGTCGGCTCCGCCGAGGTGCGTAATGGCTGCGGTACCGAATCCATTAAAGCGATATTCCCCTGGTTCCAGTGCCATGGCGGAAGTGCTTGCCAGGCAGACGGCCAGGCCGAGTAGGTTGCGTTTGGTCATGGTTCTTCAAGCTCCGAATAGTGTTATGTGCGAAATTGTGCGGTGGCCGAGCGCAGGTTGTCCCCTGTGCCGACCAACTGCTCGCCAAGGCGGGCGGTGGCCCCGGCGCCGTGCGCGGTTGCTTGTGCATCCTGCTGCAACACTTGGGTTTCTTGCTGGATGGAACTCGACAGTCCGATCTGCTCCTGGGTGAACTGGGCAATCCCGGCGTTGAGTTCGTCAATCTGGATGACAGTGCGGGCTATGGTGTCGAGCAGCTGCGTGGCTTCGACCGAACGCTCGATGCTCTCCCGGGATTTCTCGCCGTTGTTATGCATGACGTTCAGCACGGTGTTGGCGCTGCTTTGCAGACGCTGAATGATCTGCTGAATTTCTGCCGTCGACACGGCTGTCTTCTGCGCCAGGTTACGCACTTCATCAGCGACCACCGCGAAGCCGCGACCCTGCTCACCGGCACGGGCGGCTTCTATCGCGGCGTTGAGTGCGAGGAGGTTGGTCTGTTCGGCAATGCTGCGAATGACCGTCAACACCGAACCCACCTCTTGGGTTTCCTTTTCCAGCTGCTGCATGGCCTGCACCGCGCCCATCACGCTGCTGCCCAGGTCGCTGACGCTGGTCGACAGATCGCCGATATGTTTGCGCGCCGTAACGGCCTGGCGCGAAGCGGCCCCGGCCTCTTCGGATGCCTGTTTCGAGCGCCGCGCTACCTCTTGAATGCGGTCGGTCATGGTCAGGATGTCGCGGCTTATGGAGTTGGTGTGATGCTGCTGGGACTTGGCGCTTTCCTCCGAGCTCTGGGTTAGACGGTAGAGCTCCTTGGAAACGTGCCCCAGCGGGCTGGCCGCCTCGATCACCTGACGCATGGTGCCTTGCAAGGTGTCGAGGAAGCCGTTGAAAAGATGGATCATGGCGCCAATCTCGTCGTGGGCTTCGACATTGACGCGGCGTGTCAGATCACCGTCGCCGCTGGCTATGGCCTGCAGCGACTCGATGACACCGCGGATATTTGCCATCGCGCTGCGGATCACCGTCCAGGCAGCCAGCGACACCAGCGCCAGCAAGCCCAGGCTGAGGATGATACCCAGGCGGGTGGTCTCGGCATTGTTCTGGCGAGTTTCCGCCAGCGTTCGTTCGAAGTCCTGATAGGCATTGCTGCGGAACGCGGCGGCGAGCTTCTGGGTTTGGGCGAGATCGGAGGCCATCCGGTCAAGGCTGGAACGCAGGTCATCAAAGGAGGCGCTGCCGCTGATCAATTGCTCCGACGCACTGAGAGCATTATCAGAATAGGCCAGCACGGCCTGGCGCCAGGCCTGCAGATCCTGGAGGCGCTGTGGCTGGCTCTGCAGCAAACTCGCGAGCGCCGCCTGTTGGGTAGCGATCTCCTGGAGCACTTGACGCGCTTCGCCGAGAATCGTTTGTTCACCGGCTGCGACAGCGTTGTTGAGCAAGCCGGGCAGGCGGGAAAACTGGAAGATAACCGCATCGGCCTTTTCGAGCGTGGGGTAGCTTTGGAACTCCAGCGACTCCAGTCGGTTATCGGTGGCGGACAACTGCAGTGACGTATAGGCGACATACAGAACGAGGCCGAGCATGGCAATGGCTGGCGCCATTGCCAGTTTGAAATTCAGTGACAGGTTCTTGATCATTACTGGGCCCCCGGTGAGATGCGAACTGACGAAGCTAAGAGAAATTAAACATTAATTAAAAATATGTTCAGTAAGTCGTCAGGGGTTTCGGCCGAAAGGGGCAGAACTTTAGCGCTGTGTAGCAATTTATAGTCACAAGAGCCGCCGCCAGTCATGGCGCGTCGGAGGCCAGGTGTTATCGGCAGCGCTGTCAGGAGGCGTCGATGGGGGAGGGCCAGGTGCCGTTGTTCATGAGTGCGTCGAATGCCTCGGTCATGTCGGTGGCCGGGTAGGGATAGTCGTGACGCACCCACCATAACCAGAGTCCGATAAGCGCGCCCACAAAGCAGCGCACTGCCACTTCGCCGCGTAGTTCGTCCGATTGATAAAAGCCTTGCTTGCGGTAATGTTCGCGAACCTGAATGAGCAGGACGTTTTCCAGGTGGGCGAGGATGACGGTCTGGGAAGGGCTGTTGAAAAACGAGGTTGTGAGGGAGGCATGCCGCTCGGTGGCTATGAACAGCCAGGTCGACGCATCCAGTACAACGCGCTTATGTCCTGATACATGCACCATCCGGGTAGTCGGTGTGCCGATGCTCTCGTAACCGGCAACCAGAAGATCTTCTTTGTCACGGAAGTGAGCGTAGAAGGTTGATCGCGCAACCCCGGCGCGCTCGAACAACTCCTGCACGGTTATATCTCTGAAGTCCTTTTCCAGTGCCAGTCGGTACATGGAATCGAGCAGCCGCTCCCGCGTACGCCGGGCTCTCGCCTTGTGGCGATCACCGGTTTGATCTTCATCGTTGCTGTGTTCCGGGGGGGCTGTCAAAGGCGCGTTCCTGCTGGTCTCTTAAGCGATAGGGTCTCGCGAAATGAGGCTCAGGTCCGAGACTCACACAGGCGGCGTGGGCCGGGCAAGTTAAACCCTATTGCGGATTCTGTATTAGAAATCGAACGAATGTAGGATTCCGTCTGTTGTGGCGCAAATTGGCGCGGCTCTACACTCATCTGTGCCGTCAACAAAAACCGGATAATAATAATGAGTACCGATAGCGTGACCAACGCGACACCGTCCCATGTGCCTGCTCATCTAGTCCAGAATTTCGACCTTTGGGGTGCGCTTACCGCCCAGGGCGAAAACGCCTATGCCTGGGCCGCCAAGTTGCATGAGAGCATGCCACCCATTTTCTGGGTGCCGAGCCTTGGGTTTCTGCCCGGCACCTGGATTCCACGCCGCTCGGAAGACCTGCGGCGCATCCTCCAGGATCCCGAGACCTTCAGCAGCGCAGGCTTGACGCCGTATCCCATGCTGCTGGGCGAAAGCTGGCGCCTAGCGCCGCTTGAAGTCGATCCGCCGGACCATGCCAAGTACCGTGCCTTGCTGAATCCGCTGTTCACGCCAAAAAAAGTCAATGCGTTGGAGCAGGACATCCGCCAGTTGGCGACCCAACTTATAGATGGCATCGCTCAGACAGGGCGCTGCGACTTCAATGAAGACTTTGCCAAGCCGTTCCCAACGTTGATTTTTCTAAAGCTGATGGGCTGGCCGCTGGAGCACCGGCCGCTGTTCCAGCACTGGACCCAGACGCTGATCAAGAGCTCGGATTCCCAGGTGGTCACGGACAATGCACACGAAATTACTGGTTGGATTCGGGCACGCATCGCCGAATGCCGGACCAATCCCGGCGATGATTTCACCAGCTACCTGCTGGCCAGTCAGATTGACGGCCGGCCGCTGACCGATGACGAAATGCTCGGCATCAACTTTCTGATATTCATCGGTGGGCTGGATACTGTTACCTCGACGATCGGACTGTTTTTTCGCCATCTGGCGCGTAATCCAGAGCAGCAGGCGCAACTGCGCACCGACCCCACGCTGATTCCAGATGCGGTGGAAGAGATGCTGCGTTCCTATTCCATCGTCAATATGCGCCGTACCGTTACTCGGGATGTGCAAATCGGCGAGGCGACGATGAAAAAGGGCGACATCGTGTTGATCAGTACCGAGTTGGCCAACCTCGATCCCGAGGTGTTCGACCAGCCGGAAAAGGTCGACTTCCTGCGTAGCGCCGGGCATACACCACACATGGCTTTCTCGTATGGCGTGCACCGCTGTGTAGGGTCGCACCTGGCCCGTCGCGAACTGCGTATAGCGCTAGAACTCTGGCTGACCAAGGTGCCACCGTTCCGCATCGCAACCGGTACCAAGCCGCGCTTCAACGCCTTCGGCATATTCGGTATGGAAGAGCTGCATCTGGAATGGGATGTGAAAGAAGCCAAATGAAAATCATCGTCGACAACAAGGCCTGTGCCGGACACGCGCGCTGCAATGAGGTCGCGCCGGGGCTTTATGAACTCGATGACAACGGCTACATCAGTACCGATGGATTCGACGTAGAGGTCGGGCAGCAGGCCCTTGCCCGGCGCGGCGCCAAGGCTTGCCCCGAGCGGGTGATCCACATCGTAGATGAACCTGCAAACCCCCCAGGCAACGGACTGAATAAAGGACAGGAGCAATGAACATGAAACAAAGCTACGACTACATCATCGTTGGAGCGGGGTCGGCCGGCTGCGTAATGGCGAACCGGCTCTCGACCGACCCCTGTGTCTCGGTGTTGCTGATCGAGAGCGGTCCGGAGCACACCAGCCCCTTGATTGCCATGCCGCGAGGCATAGGCAAGCTGCTCATGCCCGGCAACCCGCACGTTTGGGATTATCAGGCATCACGGGGAGAGGGCATGGCCACAGAATTGTGGCTGAAGGGTAAGGCTATTGGCGGCTCCAGCTCGGTGAATGGCATGGTTTACGTGCGTGGCGCACCCGCCGACTACGACGCCTGGGAGGCGCAGGGATGTACCGGCTGGGGTTGGCAGGATATGGGCCGGCAATTTGTCGCCATGGAAGATCACCAGCTTGGCAGTTCCGAGTGGCGGGGTGTGGGCGGACCATTGAAGGTGACTGTGCACCCCCCGGGCGATGAGTTGTGCGATGCGATCATCGATGCTGTCGCTCATATCGGTACGGCGACCGTCGCGGATACCAATCATGTGGACTCGGTGACGCGAGGCGGGTTCGGCTATCAGCCGCAAAACACTTGGAAGGGGCAACGCTTCAGCGCCGCCAAGGCGTTTCTCGACCCGGTACGTACGCGGCCCAATCTGACTGTGATGACGAGCACTAATGTACAGCGCATCAAGTTCGAGGGGCGCCGCGCCATCGCGGTCCAGGTGCGTGGAAAGGAAGGCGAACGCCGTATCCGCTGCCAGCGTGAAGTGCTGCTTTGTGCCGGCGCGATCGAGTCGCCGAAGTTATTGCAGCTGTCCGGCATAGGCCCTGCCCACTTGCTGCAATCGCTGGGGATTCCGGTCATCCAGAACGCCCCGGACGTGGGGCGCAATCTGCGTGAGCACGTCTATATAGCCGCGCAGTTCCGGGTCACCCGGGGCAGCTTCAACCATTGCTTCGCCGGATTGGGATTAGCCCGCTCGGTGCTGAGTTATTTTCTCGGCAAGAAAGGCCCCATGACCCACGCTGCACACGAAGCAGGGGGCTTCGTAAAAACCCGGCCTGGACTGGAGCGTCCCGATGCGCAGATCGGGGTGAGCCTGTTCTCAATGGATGGCGACGGCAAGACCGTGGCGATTGATAAACAGCCGGGGATAACCCTTGGCGGGTATTTCATGCACCCGCAGAGCCAGGGAGAGATACGCATCGAGTCGGCCGACCCGGCGGTGCCGCCAAGAATCGTCGCCAATTACCTCAGCGCCGAAGCGGACCAGACGGCAGCGATCTCGCTGCTGAAATGGATCCGTAAGCTGGCGGCGCAACCGTCACTCAGGCCTTTCCTGGTAGAAGAGCTGACGCCCGGTTCGCAGGTGCAGAGTGACGAAGAAATGCTTGCCTCCTTTCGCCGCTTTGGCCAGACCGCGTTTCACGTGGCAGGCACCTGCCGCATGGGCGCTGACGAGCACGCCGTGCTGGACCCCGAGCTCAGGGTGCGCGGGGTTGACGGCCTGCGGGTGATAGATACATCGATCATGCCCGCGCTGGTATCGGGCAACACCAACGCGCCGGCCATGGCTATCGCCATGCGTGCGGCGGAAATCATCGCTGGTGCGAATCAGCAAGGAGCGAACGCAGCATGACTATCCCATTTACCCACCTGAACAAATTCTACATAAACGGCCGCTGGGAAGCGGGTAGCGAAGGCGCTGAAGCGATCATCAACCCGGCCACTGAAGAGGTGATTGGCCATGCCCCGGTTGGTAACTTGGCGGCTGCCGAGGCGGCAATTGCAGCCGCCCGCGAGGCCTTTGATCACGGTCCATGGCCCTGGCTGAGCATGGCCGAGCGGGCGGGGTACATGCGGCGCATGCACGCGGCGCTGGTAAGCCGGCGGGAACAGATCGCTGCGCTTATTGTGGCCGAAGTCGGCTGTTCGCAAATGGTCACCCAGGCCATGCAGGTAGATATGCCGCTCGGGCATGTCCTGAAGGCCATCGACCGATCCCTGGTGACCGAGGCCCGGCAGATCCCGGTCGAAGCGGTGCCCAATCCGATGAACCCTGGTGGCCCGATGATCCTGGGAAGCGGCAGCATTGAGCGCGAACCGGTTGGCGTGGTGTCGGGAATTACTGGCTACAATTTTCCCTTCCTGCTGAATCTGGCCAAGGTCTTTCCGGCGCTGCTGGCAGGCAACACCCTGGTGCTCAAGCCGTCACCCTTTACGCCTTACTCGGCCTTGCTGTTCGGCGAGATTGCCGAGGAAATAGGTTTGCCCGAAGGGGTATTGAATATCGTCACCGGTGGTGTCGAGGTGGGCAGCCTGCTGAGCAGCGATCCGCGGGTGGACTTGGTATCGTTTACCGGCTCGGAGGCGGTCGGCATCAGCATCATGACCCAGGCAGCTGCCACCTTGAAGCGGGTGCATTTGGAGCTGGGCGGCAAGTCCGCGCTGATCGTACGAGCCGATGCCGACATTCAGACGGCTGCCATGGGCGCCGTCGCCGGGCTGATGATCAATGCGGGGCAGGGCTGTGCGCTACTGACGCGTTTTGTGGTGCACAACTCGGTCCGCGAGCAGTTTGTGCAATGCGCTCGTGCCGTTGGCGGCCAGTTCAAGGTGGGTGATCCGGCGGATCCGAGCGTGATGATGGGGCCGCTGATTCGAGAGTCGCAGCGCGCCAAAGTCGAAGGCCTCATTGCCAGTGGGCTTGAGCAAGGCGCAAAGTTGGTCTGCGGGGGCGGTCGTCCGGCCGGCCAGGAGAAAGGTTTTTTTGTCGACATCACTCTGTTTGATGACGTCACCAATGACATGACCATCGCCCAGGAAGAGGTCTTCGGTCCGGTTGGCGTAGTGATCGGTTTCGACACCGACGAAGAGGCTATCGCCATTGCCAATGATTCACGATTTGGGCTCAACGGCGGAGTAATGACCGCCGATGCCGCCGTTGCGTACAAGATGGCCAGGCGCATCCGTGCCGGCAGCGTCTACCTTAACGGGGGTGGCGGAACCATGCCCTACGCGCCTATTGGCGGCTTCAAGCGCTCAGGTATAGGTCGTGAGTTCGGACCTGACTGGCTCAATGAGTTCACCGAAGAAAAATCCATCATCTATCCCATCGGGCGCTGAACCCTCGACGAGCCCTGGCGCGGTGAGCATCGACCATCGAGCGACCGAGCCAGGGCAGGCTGTGTACATACCAACAACAACTACAACAAGGTTCGTAGGAGACACCATGCATAAGGTATTCGGCGCAACTCTGCTCGCTGCCACCCTGGCTTTGGGCGGCTGCAATAGTGATGACAACGATGACAGCAAGGAGGACGAGCGCCGCGCGGAGGTGCCGAATATTGAAGCGGCTACCGGCGGCGCGGGGCAGGCGGCTCTGGCCGCAGACCTGCAGTTTGCGATGGACAGTGTTGGCTACAGTGAACAGGAGTTCATCCTCTCTGGGACTGCTGTTTCTTACCTGCCAAAGGGTGGGCAGTCGCTCGGTACGGATGGGCAGTGGGACGTCGAGAAGAATGACAGCGCGGCTTATGTCACGCGGGCGGTTGTCTACCAGCCACTGGATGCCGAAGCGTTCAATGGCACTGTAATCGTCGAGTGGATGAACGTGACCAGCGGGAGCGATTCCAGCCCGGTCTGGACCTATACGCACAACGAGTTGATTCGCGAAGGCTATGCACTGATCAGCCTGTCCGCGCAGGCAGCGGGGGTGGCCAGCACCAAAACGATGGATCCCGAGCGATATGCCAATCTGCTGCACCCTGGGGACAACTATTCGTACGATATTTTCTCGCAAGCTGGGCAGGCTGTGCGGGATCATGCTGATGTTCTGCTGAATGGACTGCAACCCAAGCGGGTGCTGGCGGCAGGGGAGTCGCAATCCGCCTACCGGCTGGTCTCCTATGCCAACGCTGTCCACCCGTTGGTGACTGTCTATGATGGTTACCTGCTGCAAAGCCGCCTGGCCAATGCCGCGCCGCTGGCCACAGCCGATGACGTCTCCGGTTCGACGGAAATTCGCTCTGACCTCGGCGTACCGGTGCTGATGTTCCAGTCGGAAACCGATGTCAACGAGGTGACGCGCCAGGCCGATACCTCCACGTACCGGCTCTGGGAAGTCGCCGGAACGGCTCACTTTGACGTATACGGCGGCGGCATCGGATTGATTGATACGGGCGATGAAGAGGGCGCAGTACTCGCCCTTGAAGCACTGCTCGACCCGCCGAGCACGGTGTTCGGATTCATCAACTGCGACAAACCAATCAATGCCGGTCCGATGAGTTTTGTGCTGAGCGCCGCGGTGCATGCACTCAATGAATGGGTCACAACCGGTACGCCACCGGCTTCGGCAGAAATCTTGCAGGCTACCGACTTTACGCTCTATAGCCCTGGCTATGCGCGAGATGCACAGGGCAATGCCCTGGGTGGCATCCGCACGCCCTTTGTCGACGTGCCGCTAGCGGCATTGAGTGGCACGGGTAACACCGGGGGCGAAGGCTTTTGCTTGCTATTCGGAACTACCGAGCCGCTCAGAGCGGGTGAGCTCGACACCTTGTATCCGACGCAGCAGGCCTTCGTAACGGCGTGGACTACGGCTACCGAGGCGGCGGTGGACAGGGGCCATATTCGTCCTGTGGATGGGCAAGCCCTTATCGATGCGGCGGCCCGGGTGCAGATTCTGCCCTGAGATGTACGCTTCATCACGTGCCGATATGCGGCACGTGATGAGGTAAATTAAACATAAAAGTACTTTATGTATGTATTAAGAATATCGCCGTAAAGAAGGTTTTATGTACGTTTACTCGCTAATTTTAAAGGAGTTATCCGTTGAGTGGGTGCAGGTGCTACGCTGCAGCTCACTGATTAAAGGGAAAATAATGGTGATTCATCAACTAAAAATTTACAAAAATGAATTTTTTGTTCATTATCTTCCTATAGCTGAGCCTGACAAAGAGGATAAGAGTATGAGTTCAGATAAGGTTGTTTTCCGTGCCGTTGCTGATCGCGGTCGCTGCTGTGGGTATGGCTTATGCGCTTCGATCTGTCCAGAAGTTTACAAGCTTGATGCCGATGGCCTGGTCTACTTTGAAGACGACAAAGTAACGCCCGAGTTGGAAGAGGCGGCGCGTGAAGGTGCCGAAGCCTGTCCTGCCGAGGCCCTATGGCTGGAAGAAATCAAACCCTGAGCATCGTACTCTCCAGCAAATAATAAAATATTTTGACGAGGTAGATTGCTATGGGACGTCTGGAAGGCAAGGTTGCGCTCATCACCGGAACGGGCGGTGGGCAAGGCAGGGTTGCAGCGCTGCGTTTTGCCCGTGAGGGTGCGATCGTGGTTGGCTGTGATACCAACGAAGCCGAAAACAAGGTGACGGCTGAACTGCTGTCTCAGGAAGGGTTCACTCTCTACGGGTACGCGCCGGTCGATCTTGGCGACCATGAGCAGGCCAAGGCCTGGGTCGAGTCTGCCGTAGCCGAACATGGCCGGATTGACGTTCTGTATAACAACGCATCTGCTGCACGTTTTGCGCCGGTTCAGGATATGACCATCGAAGACTGGCACTTCACTATTCGCAACGAAGTGGATCTGATCTTCTACACCACCAAGTACGCCTGGAATCATCTGGCGGAACGCAAGGGGGTGATTCTGAATGTATCGTCCACCGCTGCCTGGGGTGGCTCCAAAGTAGCCGGTATCTCGGCGCATTCGGCAGCCAAGGGAGCCGTGGTTTCCTTTACCCGCCAACTCGCCGTCGAAGGCGCGCCCGCGGGCATTCGTGCGATCAGTATCAGTCCTGGTTTTGTCGCCACGCCGGGTACCGCCGCGTTCATGGAAAACCCGGTAGCGCGTGCCGCGCTGCTCGACGGCGTGCTGATGGACAGGCCCGGACAGCCCGAAGAGGTTGTCTCGCTGGCCGTTTACCTGGCATCCGATGAGGCGTCCTTCATCACCGGATCGGATATCGTCATTGATGGTGGATTGCTGGCTATATAAGCCATCCACCGGCATCTGATAGAACGAGGAAAAGCAGATGGATATTATTGGACTGGGTTACATGGGCTTTGAAGCCACTGACCTTGAGGCCTGGCGCGACTATGGCCCGTCGGTAATGGGTTTTGCGATAGGCCAAAACCCGGAGAGCGATCCGGGTTCGTTGTATTTTCGTATCGATGATCGCCGCCACCGTTTTGCTTTCCACCCTGGCAAAGTTGACCGGCTGGCCTACATCGGTTGGGAAGCCAAAGGGCGGATGGAGTTCAAGGCAGCCTGCCAGACATTTAGCGATGCTGGCGTGGAGTTTACCGTCGGCGACGCGGAGCTGTGCGAGAAGCGCGGCGTCAAGGAGCTGATCCGTTTCTTTGACCCGGTCGGCTTTCGGCATGAGCTGTTCTACGGGCAGAAATGGCTTCCCGATTCTTTTGTGCCTGGGCGCCGCCATGGCGGTTACTTGGCCGACAAGAGAGGCCTTGGCCACGTCGTGCTGATGACTCCCGAGTTTCCGCCGGAACTGGAACATTTCCTTATCAATATCATGGGCTTTCACTGGTACGGTTCGGGCGCGGGCAAGGGCAAGACCGGCTTTTTCCGCTCCAAGCTCAACACCTCCACCAGCCATGATATTGCCTACGGACACGCTCCGGGCCGTATGGGGATTCAACACGTCGGCATGTTCGTCGGCAGCCTGCGTGATGTGGGCGAGACCTACGATATCGTGAAGAAGCGCGAGCTGCAGATGATGATGACACTGGGTCAGCATTCCCAGGACCCACATGTTTCGTTCTACCACTTTAATCCGTCAGGCTTCGCCTTTGAGTGCATCGCTGAAAGTGAACCATGGCATGACGATGGGTTCGAGCTGAATCCGGAGAAGATGAGCGTGTGGGGCCACGAGCTGGTGGGCCCGATTCTGGGGCCTAGCGTCAAAACCCCGGAAGAGGTTGGCGATCCGGAATTCACCGCCAAGAAGGGCTAGAAATGCGCCTGGCTCGGGTAGAAGATGCGACGGGAGCGCGGTTCTGGGTTCTTTTGCATCCTGATACCGGCACCGGCCAGCGCATCAATGCCCCGTTCTCCCATTGGGCAGGCAAGGTCAACACCGGCAGTATTGCGGCGCTCGATCTGTCGGCCACAACGCTCGAGTCAGATACGTTTCGCCTGGTAGCGCCCGTTGAGCCCGGCGCCCGTATATTCGGGGTCGGGCTCAATTATTTGTCGCACCTGACTCGCCTGGGCAGTGCCGCGCCTCCTCATCCTCTTGCCTATATCAAACCGGACTCTGCGATTGTCGATCCCCACGGGGCGATTTCCTATCCAGCGATGACGGGCGAGCTGGATTATGAGATCGAGCTGGTGGCGGTGATTGGCAAGCCGCTTGGCGACGCCGTTGCAGCGTCGTCCTGCGTGATGGGTTATACCGTCGGCAACGATATCAGCGCGCGAGATGCGGGCCGTGCGCTGGGGCGGCTGGATCTGTTCACCCAGAAAGGCATGGATGGCACGACACCGGTCGGGCCATGGATTGCCACGCTTGATCAGCTGGGCGGCGGTGGTCAGCCGCAGCTGGATATGCGCATGACCATCAACGGCGAGGTTCGCCAGCAGGACAACACCCGGGAGATGATCTTCGCGGTCGATGAGCTACTGAATTACCTTGACGCGCGCATCACCCTGCGGCCGGGGGACCTGGTGTTCACGGGATCGACACACGGAGTTGGGCTGGAGACCGGACGTTTTCTCCAGTCTGGCGATGTATTGGAGGCACACATCGAAGGCGTCGGGATACTGCGAAATGAAGTGGGCCCACAGCGTATCCTTGCCACAGCACGACAATCGGGACGGCTGGGTCATCCCGCTACTTAGCTTTGCGCCCCAGTCCCCTGACAAGAGGCAACCATGAATCAAGGGGCAACCTGGTATCCGTTGAAGCACCGTCAGTTTCGTATGTTCTGGAGCGCGGGCGCTGTCATCAATCTTGCTATCTGGATGCAGACCGTAGGTGCGGCCTGGATCATGGCCGGACTCACTGAGTCTGCCTGGATGGTGTCGCTGGTGCAGACCGCCATGACGCTGCCAGTGTTTCTGTTCGGCCTGCCGGGCGGCGTGATCGCGGATCTGGTGAATCGCAAGTACTGGCTGCTCTTCACCCAGTCGGTGATGTTGGTTGCCGCTACCGCTCTGTTTGTGCTGGTCTCCACCGGCGGCCTGAACGCCTGGTCTCTGTTGTCGCTGACGTTCTTGCTGGGCACGGGAAGTGCGCTCAGCATGTCGGCGTGGATGGCCGTGATCCTCACACTGGTTCCGCGTGAAATTGTGCCCGCGGCGGTCGCGCTCAATGCGATTTCGACAAACGTCGCTCGGGCGTTGGGCCCTGCCATAGCCGGTCTGCTGATCGCCGTAGCAGGTCAGGCTTCGATGTTCCTCTTGATCGCCTGCTGTTTCGCGGGTGTGATCCTGTTTCTGCTTGGCTGGCGCTCCTCTCGAGTCATCGACGTACTGCCTCCGGAAACCTTTTTGGGCGGTATGCGCAGTGGCCTACGTTATATTCGCCATTCGGTGTCGTTGATCAGTTCGCTCAAGCAGGTATTCATCTTTACCAGCTGCGCCAGCGCGCTCTGGGCGTTACTGCCGCTGATCGCCAAGGATCAGCTTCAGATGGATGCTGGCGGGTATGGCCTGTTGATGGGCGCCCTGGGTGCGGGAGCCGTCATCGCAGCGGTAAATCTGACCCGTCTGTACCGTCTCTTTGCACTGCGCAAAGTGGTTGTAGCGGGTGCCATTGCCTTCGCTGTGGTCACGGCCGCGGTATCGCTGACCGATGTCGTCTGGTTGGTCTGGCTGTTTCTGGTCATCGCCGGGATTGCCTGGATGGCGGTGAACGCCACGGTCGCTACCATTGTGCAGACCTGTGCGGCGGACTGGGTTAGAGCCAGGGTCGCTTCGGTGTATCTGCTCATGTATATGGGAGCGATGGCGGTAGGTGGGGCGGTGTGGGGCTTGATCGCGGATTATATGGGTACGACCAACGCTCTGTTGCTCGCCGCTGCGTGTATCGTTTTGGGATTATGGTTCACGCGCAACGGTATTTTCGTACTGGGTAGCGAAGCCGATTACCGAAGCGTTCCGCAGACAGACAAACTCGAGGTGGCGAGAGAAATCAGTCACTCCGATGGCCCGGTCTCCGTCGAAATTAGCTACCGGGTACCGGCCGGTAATCAGCACGAGTTCATCAAGTGCGCCTACGCCGTGGGCAAGTCGCGACGTCGAAACGGGGCGCGCAACTGGCGGCTCTACCGCGACCTGGCTGATCCGGACCGCTTTGTGGAACGCTTTATAGTAGAGTCCTGGTTGGGATATCTTCGGCAAAGGGATCGAATTACTCAGGCCGACCAGACTATGGACAAAGAGCTGGGGCGCTATGTGGTCGAGTCTGATTCAACCAGACGCTACATCCACCAGCCAAATGCCAACCCTGAATGGCAGTAAAAATTCGATTAAAAAATGCAATTCTTGATATAGAATGGTCGGCAGGCCATTATAAGGGCGTAAATCTGGAATCCCGTGATCCCTGCGCCGAAGAGGAACCTTAAAAATGGATGCTGAAGTCAATATCAATGACAAAAACGCGGCCAAGTCGTCCTTGGTTACCGTGAAGCCGGTAGTCAATGCTGTTCGCATTCTCCGTTTTCTCAGCCAGGCTGCTGCTCCAGAGCGCTCCGTGGATATCGCAAGGAAGCTGGATATCAACCCGAGCACTTGTTTCAACATTCTCAGAACCCTAGTCACGGAAGATATGGTTGATTTCAGTCCCATGTCAAAGCGTTACTCGGCCGGGTTGGGCTTGGCCCGCCTGGTTGAGCAGTTCGTGACCCAAGGGCAGAAGGTTCAGTTGGCTAAGCCGCTGCTGGAGAGCTTCGCTGCGCGCTCGAAGGTGACCGTCACCTTGTGGCGGCGCATGGGTCTCGACCGAATTGTCATTGTCAGTTCCGCAGCCTGCCCTACCGACGTGCGGATCGATATGAGCGAGGGCCAGCGGCTACCGATCCTGATGGGTGCCAGCGGGCGCTTGTATGCTTCTCAGCTCGACCTTGATCAGCCGCAGTCCAAGGCCATTTTTGACAAGATTCGCTGGGGCGGCACGCTGTCCTATGAAGAATATCGCGATCAGGTGAGGGATGCGTCCAAGCGGGGCTGGGCGATCGACGATGGCAATTTCTCGATTGGTATCCTGGCTGTGGCAGCACCGGTTTATTCTCCATCCGATACGATCGAATTCACGGTTTCAGCCGTCATGTTCCGCGGGCAGCGTGATGAGACAGGAATCGCAGAGCTGGGTCAGTCGCTTCGCAACTTGTGCGATGAGTTGAGAAGCGTGTTGTTCTGACCCTCAGTCGCGCACCAGCAACAGACTGCCGCCAAGCGGGCCGCCCCCGGCGGCTGTAACCGCTACGTTGTGGTCGGCAACCTGACGTTTGTCGGCGCGACCCCACAGCTGCAGACAAGCCTCATGCACGTACCCCAGACCATGGGTTCGCCCTCCCGACAGCTGACCGCCATTGGTGTTCAGGGGGAGTTCGCCATCCAGCGCGATACGCTGCCCACCTTCGACAAAGCGCCCGCTTTCCCCTACAGGACAAAGACCCAGGGCTTCCAGCCAGATCATGGTCAGTATGGAGAAGCCATCGTAAAGCTGGGCGGAGCCGACGTCCTTGGGTTTCAGGTCGGTACGCGACCACATCATGCGACCTACATCGAACGCAGCGCCCTGGGTAAGCGAAATCTGATCCCATGACCAAGGCTGGTTCAGGGCTGCACCCATGGCTTCGATCCGGATGGGCGGGTTGCGTCCGTCTTTTGCGACATCACGCCGTGACAGGACTATCGCTGTCGAAGCATCACAATGTACATCGCAATCGAACATGCGCAGCGGCGTGGAAATCATCCGTGATTCCATATAGTTGTCCATGCTCATTGGCGTTCGATAAACAGCCTTGGGGTTGAGCTGGGCATTGCGCCGGCAGGTGAGAGCGATTTGCGCCAGCTGTTCCGAGGTCGTGCCGTAATCGTGGAAATGCCGCTGTGCGTACATCGCCATCAGATTCACGGCCGAGAGCACATTGAAGGGTGTATACCATTGCCAGGCAAAGCTACTGTCCCGCCCCTGGGTTTTGTTGGTCAGGGCTGAGGCTTGCTTGTTGTGCTGCCGAGTGGAGGATTCTGTGATAGTACGGAAAACCAGCACATTGCGGCACATGCCGCTGGCTATCGCCATTACGCCGTTGATCATCCCGGCGAGAGGGCCAGGCCCCTCATAGCCGCCGCCAAACCAGTTCACGTTCAAGCCAAGCGCGTTCTTCAGCGCATTGGGCCCGACGGGAGAAAAGCTGTCGCCGTTGTTGTTGTCGCCTGGCCAGCAAGCTACGCCATCGATGTCGTCCCGGGTCAGCCCCGCGTCCGCAATGGCTTCAAGGCAGGCATTAGCGGTCAGGCGCATAGCCGACAGCTGCGAAGGGCGGCCAACTTCGGATTGGCCGATACCGGTGATGGCGACATCTTTTTCATACAGACGGTCAAACATGCTCAATCCTTAACAAATAGTGGAAGCCACACATCGTCTTCCTGCTGGAAGTGCACTCTAACGGGCATCCCTATATGGACGTCTGTCACTGGAATTCCTTCGATATTGCTGACAAAGCGAAGATCGGTCTGCTCCTCCAGTTCCACGATGGCAATGACAAAGGGTTCCTGCAGTTCGGGTGTCCAGGGCTGATGGTTGATCGTGAAGCTGGCCACCTGGCCCTTGCCCGATACGGCCTGCGGACCCACTTCAAAACTGTTGCAAGCAGGGCAAACGGGGCTGGGGGGGTGGAAATAACGACTACAGACGCTGCAGCGGTGGATAAGCAGCTCGTTGTTTTCACCGCCTTGCCAAAAGGCGCGATTGTCACCGGTGAGGGCTGGCAGCTTTCTCGGCATCGAATAGATCCTGTCTCAACAACCTAGGTAGCGTCAGGTTAGCATTTGTACATATATTAAAAAAGTGTTCTAATTTAATTGTACTGGGCCTCTCACTGGCTCATCCTAATAAGACTAGCTTGCGGAGGACCTCCGATGACTCTTTCCCTGCAAGGCCGCGCTGTGATCGTCACAGGCGGCTTTGGTGTGCTCGGTAGCGCGCTGACCAGATTGTTGCTTGAGCGGGGCGCCCAAGTAGCGGCCCTGGATCTGAATGAGGTGCCTGCCTCGTTGGTTGCTACCGCTGATTTTCTCCCCCTGGGCAAGGTCAATCTGACCGAAACGACTTCTGCAGAACAAGCGATGACCCGGGTGGTCGATACGTTTGGCCATATAGATGCGGTCGTCAATGTCGCCGGCGGCTTCGCCTGGGAAACCTTTGAATCAGGATCCCTGGACACCTGGGATCGGCTGTATCAGATGAACGTGCGTACCGCCATCGTCAGTACCAAGGCAGCGCTGCCGCATATCCTGAGCGCGGGCAATGGTCGAGTAGTCAACGTCAGCGCTTTGGCTGCCAACAAAGCCGGACCGGGCGTGTCTGCCTATGCAGCTTCCAAGGCGGGTGTGGCGCGCTTTACCGAGTCGCTCGCCGAAGAGCTGAAACAGCGCGATGTGACGGTCAATGCGGTGATGCCAAGCATCATCGATACCCCGACCAATCGGGCTGACATGCCTGATCAGGATTTTACCGCCTGGGTGACACCCGAAGCGTTATCTGTCGTTATTGCCTTTTTACTGTCTGCCGAAGGGCAGGTCATTACCGGTGCCTGCCTGCCAGTGAGTGGGCGAGTATGAATGACTTAATGGGCTGGAGATTGCTGTCATGAGGTTGGTCACTTTTGTAAATAGCGAAGGCCTGGAGCTGGCTGGCGCCCTGATCGAGCAGGATCAGTCGGTGCTCGACCTGCAACAGGCTTACACCGAGCTCCACGGTGGACGGGCCGCTCCGCTGGCCAGCGTTCTGGCGCTAGCCGAAGCTGGGGAAGATGGTATGGAGCTCGCCCGGAATCTGGTTGCCAAGGCGCCATCTACCGCTGTGCAGGAGCGAGCCTCGGTGCGGCTTCGGGCACCTATTCAGCCGCCGCCACAAATGCGTGATTTCTCCTGTTTTGAGTTGCATCTGCGTCAGAGCTTTGCTGCTGCTCGGCGCTTTCGTGCCATGCGTACGCCAGATCCTGAGGCGACACTCAAGGCCATGAACACCAGTGCCGATGACCGTGTCATCGACACGTTCAACCGCCAACCTATCTACTACAAGTGCAACCGCTTTGCCGTGGTAGGTGTGGACGATCAGTTCGAGTGGCCTGCCTACAGCAAGGCGCTGGATTTCGAGCTTGAATTTGGCTGCTACATCGGCAAGCGCGGCAAAGACATCACACGCGAAAACGCCAGACAACATATCTTCGGCTACACGATCTTCAACGACATCAGTGCGCGCGATGCTCAGGCCAAGGAGATGAGCGGGATGTTGGGGCCGGCGAAGGGGAAGGATTTCGATACTGCCAATATTATGGGCCCCTGTCTGGTCACGGCTGATGAGCTTGAAGATCCCTATGATCTGAATATGATCGCCCGGGTAAACGGAGAGGAGTGGGGCCGCGGCAACACCCGCGACATGCGCTGGCAGTTCGAAGATGTGATAGCGCATGTTTCTCAGTCCGAGACGCTGCACAGCGGGGAGTTTCTGGGGTCAGGCACGGTGGGGAATGGCTGTGGTCTGGAGCAGTTACGCTATCTGAAGCCTGGCGATGTGGTTGAGCTCGAAATCGACGGAATCGGCATGCTGCGGACTCAGGTGGGAGAGAAGGGTAATCCGTTCTAAAAGAACAGCAGAATTCTGGCCAAGACTACAATTGAAATGATACAGATCAATAAAATCTGTTCACAAATTCGTTTCAATGTGATCTGCTTGGCAATGAAGCGAAACTTTATCAGAGATTCAATAAATTGATGTTTAGCGCGGCCTGATAAGACCCCTAATAAAACTGGAGGCGAACATGCTTACTAAAACCAGCCAGGTGCTTTCTGATGGCACCAAGATTTCCGACCTGATTTATCCTGACACTCGTGAAGTGCAGATGCGCGTGCTATCGGACCCGGAAATCTATCAGATGGAAATGGAAAAGATTTTCGGGAAGACCTGGGTATTGCTAGGTCACGAATCCGAGATTCCCAATGTCAACGATTTCATGGTTCGCGATATAGGGGGCGACTCTGTCATTGTTACACGCGACAAAAACAATGACATTCACGTATCCCTTAATGTCTGTCCGCACCGGGGCATGCGCGTGGCGCTGACCGACTGTGGTAATGCCCAGATCCACAAGTGCATCTATCACGGCTGGGCTTTCCGCCCGAACGGCGACTTTATCGGCTCCCCTGTGAAGCGTGAGTGCATGCACGGCAGCATTCTTCCAGAATCCGAGCTTGGCCTGAAAAAAGCCCGCTCAGTCCTCTATGGCGGCTTGATCTTCGCGACCTGGAATATTGACGGTCCTTCGTTCGACGAGTTTCTCGGCGATGCCAAGTGGTACTACGACATTCTCTTCCTGCGCAGCGACAAAGGCATGGAAGTGCTTGGGCCACCGCAGCGTTTCATAGTCAATGCCAATTGGAAGACCGCTGGCGAGCAGTCAGCTGCAGACGGTTTCCACACGCTGACGCTGCACCGCTGGCTTGGTGAGGTAGGTAACTACGCCAAGAAGGGCGACGCCGCTGCGGAAGAGAGCGATGAGCCGGATCTGACCCCCGAAATGTACGGCGTCGAGATAAGTTCTCCCCACGGCCACGCGCTGCGCTGTATTGACCAGGCGCGCAAGATCCGTCGCCTGACCGGTCTGGAGCCTGACGATCTGAGCATTCAGGAAAAGCTCAATGCATTGCCGCCAGCCGGCATGACCAAGGACATGGTCGAGCAGTTGGCACGCAACCTGTCGGAGGATCAGCTCAAAGTTCTGACCACGATGCCCCCGCAGGTTGGCGGAATGTTCCCGAATATCCTGTTTGGTTTCGTCTATATCCCGCAACCAGATGGTTCGGTTGTTGGCTCGATGACGTTGCACACCTACATCCCCCGAGGCCCGAACAAGCTGGAGTTCTGCAACTGGATCTTCGCTGAAAAGGACGCGCCGGAAGAGCTGCGCGAGAAGATGCTCAAACAGACCATCCAACTGTTCGGCACCTCCGGCATGGTCGAGCAGGACGATTCGGATACCTGGCCGCACATGACGCTGTCAGCCAAGGGCGCCATGGGCAAGCACATGACCTTGAAGTATCAGGCCGTGTATGAAACAGGCAAGCCTGAAGGCTGGCCCGGACCGGGAATCGTCAATGAAGGGTTTACCAAGGACGATACTCAATGGCACTGGTGGCTCTACTGGAACGAGCTGATGAGCGCTGAATAAACCATTCTCCAGATTATAAGAACAGGAGTTTCTCATGCAGCAGGTTCAAGAAAAAAGCGCCGAAGCCCCCCAGGGTCAGGCTGTTCCGGTCGGATCGGCGGAATACAACGCCATTCTTACCTTTCTATATGAAGAAGCGGCCCTGCTCGATCAGCTTCGGCTGAACGAGTGGGGCGCGCGACTGGCGACGGATCTGGTCTACACCGCACCGTTGCGTCACACCCGGCTGGGCGTCGATCATGCGAAAAGCTTTGTTCGCACCGTCATGCACTTTCATGACGATTATCGCTCGGTAATGGGTCGGATCCTGCGCCTATCGGGCAAAAGCGCCTGGGCGGAAGATCCGCCGTCGCGTACTCGTCGACTGGTAACCAATGTAATGGTTCGGGAAACGGCCAAAAGCGATGAGTTCGAGGTGGTTAGCTATTTGCTGATGACTCGCAGCCGCTTCAGCGAGTCCCATGTCGATGTGATCAGTTGCGAGCGCAGGGACGTAATTCGCCGGGAGGTGGATGGCAGTTTCAAACTGGCTAAGCGTGAAGCTTTGCTGGATCAGTCCGTTTTGGGAACCGCCAACCTGGCCGTGTTCCTGTAAGAGTTTGGTTGGGTGCGGTCACACCCAGCCATGCGGAGGATGAAGCCCGCCTTGAAAAAGGCGGGCTTTGTTCTGTCTGACGGTGGAGTTTGAGCGGTAATATCTCTGATTGCCCTGCTTAAAGCTGCTGAACCGGAAGATTCGGCTCCTTGCCCGCAAACCAGTCCTGATCGCTGGCGCACAGGGCGCGGGGGCGATCAGTAAAATCTAGCGTCGAGCCCTTCATGCGCAGGGCGTGCGCGGCTCGAACCGGCTGCTGGGCATAGCACAGGCTGGTCTCCCTCGCATGTTGCATCACGTCCAGATCATATTCACGCCCACGGGAAATCGTCGTGCATCGCCTTAACAGTAGGGCGGCTTCCGCGTCCTCTGGATCCAGCGTCTTGATCGCCCAGCCCGCCATGCCCTGATTCAAATCGACACCGCTATAGGGCGCCGGCTGTTCTATGAGGGTGCCTTTGATCTGCCACTGCAGACACGGCCGGCCATCGCGCAAAAGGACGGGCGATGTGCGTCCGTCAACCCGTGTCGGGATTTCTACATCGTAGGTACGGTGCTCGTTCCGCCTCGCCGCAGCGGCAATAGCCAGGCCTGCAAGGTCCAGCATGTGCGTACACTGATGCCTGCCATCCGTGGCCCTGGTTACACTGTGGGCGACCTCTGACAACTGCATGCCGATCAGGTCTTGCAGGGGCTTGGCTGCCCCGGGGCAGGCCGTATAGGGAAAGCGGACTGCGTAGCCGTGAATAGCCGTGACGATTCCCTGGTGATGGCGGATGCTGACCCTGAAATGATGGAAATCATCCTCCAGCGCTGCGCGAATTTCCCCGTCTTTCTGGGTATGAATCTCTACTCGTCGTCGGAAAAGCATATGGATAGCCTTAAGCAAGCAGGATGGATTTAGGTAGGAAAGGCGTCTATAATATGAACATTAACAAAAAAAGTGTCTATTAAAAAGGCTGCAGATATGAGACTGCTTGAAAACAAAGTCGGGCTAATAACAGGTGCTGGTGGTGGTATTGGTGAAGGCGTGGCCCGTTATTTCGCCAAACAGGCCGCTGCGGTGGTGGTAGCAGAGCTGAACGAAACAATGGGCGAAGCCGTTGCTGCCGACATACGCGCGCAGGGCGGTCAGGCCATCTTCTTCAAGACAGACGTATCGAGCAAAGAAAATATCTCTGCCGCTGTTCAGGCTGCAGTGGATGAGTTCGGGGCGCTCGATATCCTGGTCAACAATGCCTTCGCCCCGACGCCCAATGTTCTGATGGAAGACAAGACTGACGAGATGCTGCAGCAGACTCTCGACACCACCGTCTGGGCCGCCTGGTGGGCGATGCGCGCCGCTCTGCCACACATGCGTAAACGCGGGGGCGGCTCGGTGATCAACTTCTATTCGATCGACACCGAGATCGGTGCCTGGCTGCATGCCGATTACAATACTGCCAAGTCCGCAATCATAGGGCTTACTCGCAGTGCGGCCGCCGAGTGGGGCCGTTTCAATATCAGGGTAAATGCCATTGCCCCCACTGCGATGGGCGCAACTTTTCACAAGCTTGCAGCAGAAAATCCCGGTTTCGCCGAACGCTCTGCATCGATGCGCCCGCTGGGTCGCTGCGGCGAGCCTGAAGCGGATATCGGTCCGGTTGTGGCCTTTCTTGGCTCGGAAATGTCCCGCTTTATCACTGGCGAGACCATCCATGTGGACGGCGGGCTGCATTTGCCCGGCTACAACTCCAGGCCTGCCGATATTCTGGTAAAGGAATACTGAAGTCGTTTCATCACGGAAAATCAGCCGAGGTCCGCAGCCTCACCAGCACTTGTTGGCGGGCTTTTTGCTGTAGGGTCCTAAGATGGGTTCTTCCTGGGAGTGTCGAGCATCAGCTCGATACTCAAGGGCTGCCAGCCAGCGCGGTATCCTCAGGAGCCATCAACCACCCGCAAGCGCGCGGTGATTGATGGCTTTAGCCCACTCAGCGCTTCTTGACGCTGATATCGGTGTCTTCCAGATCCCAGGTGTTGGCTGTCTTGCCTTCATCCCTTAGCTCGTACTTGAGCACGCGCCCCTGAGGGTTTTTGGGGAGCGTGTCGCGGAACTCAATATAGCGAGGCAGTGCGTAGTAGGGGACGGCATCGGTTGCCCAGTGGAACAGCTCTTCTTCGGTCAGTAACGCGCCTTCGTGCAGGATAGCAGTGACTTTTACATCGTCTTCGCCTTTGTCCGACAGCACCGCATGAACCGCCACCTCGGATATCGCTGGGTGAACGGCAAAGGCCGATTCCATCTCGAAGCTTGAAATGTTCTCGCCTCGACGGCGCAGGTAATCTTTCTTGCGATCTACAAAAAAGAAGAAACCGTCCTCATCGAATTTGCCGATGTCACCGGTATGAAACCACATGTTGTTCATAAGCTTGAGGGTAGCTTCCGGTCGCTGCCAGTAGCCTTGAAACATGATGTCGGGACGCAGAGGGCGGACCACGATCTCGCCAGCTACGTTGGCCGGCAGTTCCTGGTCATTGTCATCCACGATGCGCACGTCAAAATCAGAAATACGTTTTCCCGACGAGCCCGGCTTGGCGTATTCACCAGCGGCCAATGAAGTGATTACACACGCTTCAGTCAACCCGTAACCATTGCCGCCCACCAGGGGAGTACCGAACCGGGTGCGCCAGATTTCCTTGGTTTCCTCGGTGTAAGGGTTGCCTCGGGCAGTATGAATCTGACCGAAGCAGCGTTTCATGGATTCGTTGTCAGGGGCCTGGGCGAGCAAACCGCCCATGCCGCCGAGGATAGACGCGATGGTTGCACCACTGCGCTCTACTTCAGGCCAGAAATTGGAAACCGAGAAGCGGGGCAGTATTGCTGCACGTGCGCCCACAAGAATGCTTGCGATGATGGTCACGCACAGGGCATTCATATGGAACAGGGGCAGGGGAGTAATTGTCACATCATTTTCATTGGCTGGTCCCGAACGCAATTGCAGGCGCGCCAGGTTGCACATGAAGTTGTAACTGACCATGCAGCCCTTGGACGGTCCGGTAGTGCCGGAGGTGTAGATCAGACAGGCAAGATCGGAGGGGGCGGGCTTGTCTTCGATCACGGTCGTGTCCGTACCGCGGTGTTCATCTAGGGGCGCAACGGGCACTGTGCAATCCACTGCCGATTCCAATGATCCGCGATGAAGGACGCGCTTCAATACGGTGAGCTGGCCGCTGATGGCAGCAACACGGTCCATGTAACCAGCTTCGCATATGAGGAGCTGCGTGTCCGCATCTGCAATCTGGTGCCGCAGGAACTCACCGCGTAGCGCGGTATTGATGGGTACGCTCACTGCGCGGAGCTTGTTGACGGCGAGCCAGCACACGACAGCGTCAATGTTGTTGTCCAACATGGTGACTACTGTAGCGCCGCGTGTTACACCCAGGGAAGCCAAAGAATGCGCCAGTTTGGTAGAAAGAGAGTCAACTTCTCGGAAAGTGTATAAATCTCCACTGAAATCGAGCAGAACTCGGTCTGGATGCCTTGCAACTGCACGATCCAAAGCTGCAATAGCTGTGTCTTGTTCTCCCACGAACCAGGTTTCGGGATTGCCAGTACCGCTCATACGCATCTCCTTCCAATGCGGCTCCAGGCGGGAGCCAGACAGCTTTATTTTTGATAGAGAATGGCATTCTATATCTTATTTTTTCTGTTGTCTCTATCAAGAGTTGAACAGAAAATGCTGGATGTGGCTATTTAACCTGCTAGGATGGCACTTACAGGAAATTGACAAGGGGGTGCAGTATGCTCAATGAGGAGCTTGACGATACAGCGGTGTCTATTGATGAAGTTCAAGGAAGCGCGGCATCTAAAGCGGGTGGCAAAAAAGTCCAGCGCTCAAAGGTAAAGACGCCTGCGCCACGGCTGACTTCCGGTTCGGGCAAGACTCGGGCGGTCAAACCCAACAAGCGTTCAGAAGAAACCATCAATAGTATTCTGCAATCCACTGAAGAAGTGGTGCTCCAATCAGGGGCGGACAGGATATCCATTCTTGATGTGTGCAAATCAGCGGGCGTGTCACGGGGCACCTTCTATCGTTATTTCTCCTCCCAGGAAGATCTGCTGGATACCTTCTCGCGACATAAGCGAGATGACTTTCATCGGGTGCTGATGAATACCATCGGTACAGTTGAAGACCCTGAAGCACGACTCAATGCCTTGATCACATTTATCGACAATTACCTCGAACAAAGCCGAGCTCAGCGTCTGCTAACGGTGGCGCCCGAATATGCTCTCGGATTCTTCAGGCGAATATTCCACGATTCGATATTGCGTTTCCAGGATACGCTGGACATCGTGTTTGACGACTGGGATGAAAAGCTCGGGGTCAAGCTGGACCGGGAGCTGATTTGCGAAATGATCATTCGTTATGTTCTGAGTGAAATTCTGGTGCCGGAAAATTCCGGGCGGCGTTTGCTTCCTGCCCGTGTCAGGCGTCTCGTCGCTTCCCTTACCATCGGCTCCACTTCACGAACACGACGCTAACTCTGGGGAGGTACGTTTCCTCCCATGGTTAGGGTTCCCTCGAGCCACCCTCTCTGGCATTGATCCTGTTCGTTTTCCTGCATCCTTGAGCGCTGTTTCGCAGCGCCTCATTTCTTTTTTTCGGCTGTTAATCAGTCGCTATCATGAAAATCGTCCAATAAAAAATTAGCCTGAAATCCTTGGCCAAATGTGCATAACGGTGCAGGATATTAATAATATCTTTTATTTTTCAATTACATAGATGATATTTCCCAGCCTGGACGCCTGTCTGAAAGGTCGCTAGATTAGGCTTTTAATCGGCTTTATTCGATGAAAAATTTGAACAGTTTTGCGATATATGATCATTTTGTATTATGCTGCTGCATAGGGGCGCGGCTCGCTTTGGCTGCAAGCGCCTGGCTCTCTACTCAAATAGAACAAAACCGAGGTCTACATCATGCTTATCGATCTTCATGCTCATGCGCCACATCCCGAATACTATGACCAGCATCCCCACTGGGGCCCTGCCTTTGAATCGCAGCCCGATGGCGATATAAAACTACGTGTGGGTGAATGGATCCTGTCCCTGGGTGCGCCAGAGCGCAAGGTCGCTCTGCGTGAAGCCCACGCTCGCGGTGAAACGCTGCAGGTTGCTGAATACATGGCTAAATGGGCCGACCCCAAGCATCGCCTCGCGGGGATGGATGCGGCTGGTCAGAATGCTCAGGTCATATCCGTGCCAAGCCATTGCTACATGTACTGGGCTGAAGCTGAGTTCGGCGTTCCCTTTGCCCGCACGGTAAACGATTCGCTGGCTAAATATTGCTCCGGCGCACCGGATCGCCTGATGTTCTGGGCCCATGCACCGTTGAACGTGCCTGTCGAGGCAGCGAAAGAGATTCGCCGCGCGGTCACCGAGCTTGGCGCCAAAGGTCTGGTAGCTGGCGGTTCGAACTTTGGTGGCCTGGAGTTCGATTCGCCGGAAATGGATCCTGTCTGGGAAGCGCTGTGCGACCTGGATGTGCCTATGTTCGTGCATGGCTACAATCAGTCAATGACCTGGGGCAAAGAGGCCAATACTGATCGCTACGAAACCACCGCAATCCTCGGCATGAATTACGATGAAACCAAGTGTTTCTGGTACATGATCAACGGTGGTGTGTTTGATCGCTTCCCGAATCTGAAAGTCTATATCACTCATGGCGGTGGCTTCGTGCCTTACCAGCTTGGTCGCATGGCCCAGACCAACCCGAATCTTGACGTGTCCTACAATAAGAAGCCTTTCCTGGAATATCTGCGCAACTTCTACTTTGACGTTGAGCTGCATGAGGTACCGATGCGTCAGGCTATGGTCGAGGTGATCGGTGCTGATCGCGTTCTGTACGGCTCGAACTTTGGCGGCAGTGACGCGGTGCGCCACGATCTGACCTCCGACCTGAAGCTGTCCCAAGAAGATATGGACCGGATTCGCTGGAAGAACGCCTGCGAGCTGCTGCACCTTGATCCTGCCAAGATAGGTAAGGTGGGCGACCCCGCCAAGGCAGCCGGTAAGGTAGGTGCCTGATGAAACTGGCGCGCTGTTCTCTCAACGGCGGTAAGCCTTTCTGGGCGGTCGTGGATCTGGAGCACGATGAAGTCAACGCAATTCAGGGCGACTTTCAGGAGTGGGCTCCACGGGTCGCCGCTGGTGCGGGAATCAGCGCGCTGTCGCTCGCTTCCGCGCCGTTGGCACTGGTCGATGTTGTGCTCTTGCCGCCAATCGATCCGGTCAACCGGGTCGTGGTGGCGGGCGCCAATTACCTGAAGCATTTGCAGGATGACTTCGGCCTTGAGGCGCCGGCCCAGCCGGTGGCTTTCCTCAAGGCTTACGGCGCCTTGATCGGCGCCCACGATCCTATTCGTTTTCCTCCGCTTACTGAGGAGCTGGATCATGAGGTTGAGCTTGTCGCGGTGATCGGCAGCAGTCAGATCGATCTGCAGAATCCGCTCGCATGCGTGCTCGGTTATACCGTGGGCAATGATGTCAGCGCGCGTGATCTTCAGCGCAGTGGTCCCAAGGGCATTGGCATGGATCTGTTTGCTGCCAAGAGTCAAGATCGCACCACTGGCGTCGGGCCCTGGATCGTCACCAAGGACGAATTTCCCCAGGGATCACCCAAGCTGCGTCTGACGCTGGCGGTCAATGGCGAAGTTCGTCAGGACGGCACCACGGAGGATATGACCTGGGATGTAGGGCAGTTGATTGCTTTCGTCCAGGCCCGGTCGAGCTTTGCCTGCGGAGATATCCTGTTTACTGGCTCACCCGCAGGTGTGGGATTGGGGACAGGCCGCTTCCTTAATGCTGGAGATATTGTGGAGGCTTCGGTAGAGGGCATCGGCACCCTGCGCAACGTGGTCAGTGAAAAAAACGTTTAAAGAGGCTCTTCGAATGAGTGCTGATAAAAGTAACAAGGTTGTGGTTGTCGGTGCTGGCCTGATGGGCACCGGCATCGCTCACGCTTTCGCGAGCTCGGGCTTCGAGACCGTTTTGGTTGATACCAACGCCGAGTCACTCAAGCGAGCCTATAGTAGCATCGAGAAAATACTGGGCGATGGCATGCGCCTGGGTAAGGTCACCGCTGAAGCCGCGCAGGCCGCATTTGCCAGACTGTCGATCAATGGTGATCTGACGGAGGCCGCCGCCGGCGCCCACGTGCTGGTCGAAACCGTTTCCGAGCAGCTGGCGGTGAAAAAGGCAGTAGTTGCCCAGGCTGCGGCAGTAATGGCTCATAACGCGATCATTGCCAGCAACACCTCGGCATTGAGTGTGACCGAGATTGCTGCCTCGATTCCGGTGCCTGACCGTTTCATTGGTATGCATTTCTTCAACCCTGTGCACAAGATGAAACTGGTCGAACTGGTGCGCGGCCTGGCCACCAGCGATGAAACAGTGGCCAGAACCAAGGATCTTTGCGATGCCATCGGCAAGACCTCGATCACGGTGAACGAATCTCCCGGGCTGACTACCAGCCGCATGTCTGCGCTGCTGGGCAACGAGGCGATGTACATGCTTCAGGAAGGCACGGCTACCGCTGAGGATATCGATACGGCGCTGCGCATGGGTTTCAATCACCCGATGGGCCCGCTGGAGCTCGGCGATCTCACCGGCTGGGACACCCGCCTTTCCGTGCTGCGCTATCTGCATGAAACCCTCGGCGAGAAGTTCCGCCCGTGTCCGCTGATCATCAAGATGGTGGGAGCAGGGCGCCTCGGTCGCAAGACGGGCCACGGCGTATACAAATACGAAGACGGCAATCGGGTTCCGGCTTCCGGGCTCAAGGCTAGCGCGTTATGAATGACATCGTCATTGTGGAGGCAGTACGGACCCCAGTTGGTCGCTTTCGCGGCAGCCTGGCCGGGGTGCGGGCCGATCACCTTGGATCGCTGGTCATCAATGAACTGCTTCAGCGTACGGGCCTGTCCGCCGAGCAGATCGATGACGTGATCTTCGGTTGCGTGACGCAGATCGGTGAACAGTCGGCCAATATAGCGCGTACTGCGTTGCTAGGCGCTGGCTGGCCGGCTTCGGTGCCGGGCCTGACGCTGGATCGCAAATGTGGTTCCGGCGAGGCAGCGGTGCACGCGGCCATGGGCGCTATTGCTGCCGGTGCAGCGGATATCGTTGTGGCGGGCGGGGCGGAGAACATGAGCCGGGTGCCCATGGGCAGCAACCGAGACCTTCATGGGGAAGCCTTCGGTTGGAAGGCGACGGAGCACTACGAGCTGACGTCGCAGGGCGAAGCGGCAGAGCGCGTCGCTGAAAAGTGGCAGATCAGCCGCGAAGAACTGGATGCTTTCGCTCTGGAAAGCCATCGCCGTGCTGCGGCTGCCGTCGATGCGGGGCACTTCGATCGGGAGATCGTGCCGGTGCCGGTGGGCGAGTACTGCGAAAAGGGTTACGAGGGGTTCACCGGCCTGTTCGCCGCCGACGAAACCATTCGTCGCGATACATCCCTGGAAAAGCTGGCCACGCTGAAAACCAGCTTCCGTCCGGAAAACGGGCGGGTAACAGCTGGAAACTCGTCGCAGATTTCCGATGGCGCCGCTGCGCTGCTGTTGATGTCGGCCGAAACAGCCTCAAGACTGGGATTGAGGGCACGGGCACGGATCAAATCGATCACAACAGTGGGCGCTGACCCGACACTGATGCTGACAGGTCCGATTTCAGCTACTTACAAAATTCTGGCCAAGTCAGGCCTGCAGCTTGCGGACATCGACCTGTTCGAAATCAATGAGGCGTTTGCGTCGGTGCCGATTGCCTGGCTCAAGGAGACTGGTGCTCCGGCGGACCGCTTGAACGTGAATGGCGGTGCCGTAGCGCTGGGGCATCCGCTTGGTGCCAGCGGTGCGCGGATCATGACGACTATGTTGAGTGAGCTCGAACGTCGGAACGGTCGCTATGCCCTGCAAGCCATCTGCTGCGCCGGTGGCATGGGCACCGCGACCCTGATTGAGCGCCTTCCTTAACCTGACAGCGTCGATCAAGGTCGGTGCAGGGTGGTCTTGTATGTCTAGGATTACACCGGTTCCGCTTTCGGCTTTGCCCGAGAGCCTGGCGACTGCTCTGGATCGAGGCCTGGCTTCAGGAATGCTCAGTTCGAGCGTGCCTGTCCAGGTCTGGGCGCATCGCCCAGCGATAGCGCAAGTGTGGCTTTCGTTGCTCGAGCAGTTCCATACACAGAGTTTGCTGGGTGAGCGACTCAAAGAGCTGGTTCGCCTGAAGATCGCAAGCATTACTACCTGCAAAGCCTGTCAGTTGGCGAGAAAGTCGGATGAAGTGAGCGAAGACGATATCGCCTGCCTGGCAACAGACAGCGACCGCTTTTCTCCGCCCGAGCAGGCTGCCCTGCGCTACGCCGAGCTTTTTGCCGGTGACTATATGGAATTGGGTGACCAGCACTATGGCGCCTTGATGGAATTCTTCAGCCTGGCAGAAATCACCGAGCTCAACATGTATTGCGCGCTTATGCTGGCTGGCGGCCGCATGACTTATGTCCAGCAGGCTTATGAAACCTGATTATGAACACTTGGAATCGCGATAAGTTTCTACTGAACCGCATCGGTCAGCTAATGGTGCGCTTGACCCAGAACTGTACATGAGCAAGCCCCAAGGGCAGGCGCCTGCCGACGAGGGGTTGGCTAAGTTAAGAAGACGGTTATTGAGCAATAAACCCAAAAGGGTTCAAATTTCGCTCGTTCACGCATAAGCTGAGAAGCTATATCAGGAACAACAAAAGGATAGCGTCATGTCTGAACAAAACAAAAGTAACCTTGAGCAGGTGTTCGCCGATGTGGCGAGCAATTATCAGGGCAACGATATTGATTTGCATGCAGCCTATGCAGAGATGCGCAAAAACAGCCCGGTACTGGAAGGGAATTTCATGGAACGCCTGGGCGTCCCGTCGATAGCGGGTGTCGACCCTGATCGACCTTGTTTCACTCTGTTCAAATACGACGACGTTATGCGTGTCATGCGTGACGCTACCCAGTTTACCAGCGGGTTCATCGCAGAAGGACTGGGTGCTTTCTTTGATGGGTTGATTCTTACCGCAATGGACGGTGATCAGCACAAGAACATGCGTAATCTGTTGCAACCGGTATTCATGCCGGACACGGTCAATCGCTGGAAGGAAGATCGCATCGACAAGGTCATTCGTGAGGAATTTCTGGTTCCGATGGCGCCGCAGAAGGGCGCGGACCTGATGGATTTTGCCTTGTATTTCCCGATCCGCGTCATCTATTCATTGATTGGCTTTCCCAACGACCAGCCTGAAAAAATCAAGCAGTACGCTGCCTGGGCGCTGGCCATTCTCGCTGGTCCCCAGGTCGATCCGGCCAAGGCCCAGGCGGCGAAGAAAGCCGCCATGGAAGCGGTAGTCGCGCTCTATGATGCGATCAAGATAGTGGTCGCCGAGCGCCGCGCGGAAGGTGGGGATGGCGATGATTTGATTAGTCGTCTGATCAAGGCCGAGTATGAAGGCCGCTCGCTTGATGATCATGAAATCACCACGTTCGTGCGCTCGTTGCTGCCCGCAGCCGGTGAAACCACCACCCGGACATTCGGCACGCTGATGACGCTGCTGCTGGAGAATCCGGAACTTCTTGATCGCGTGCGCAACGACCGCAGCCTGGTGAATAAGGCGATTGACGAATCGATTCGTTTCGAGCCTGTTGCGACGTTCAAGGTGCGCCAGACGGCTGAGGAAACCGAAATTCGCGGGGTCAAGATCCCCAAGGGGGCGATGGTGTCGTGCATCGTCAGCTCAGCCAACCGGGACGAAGAATTCTTTGATAACGCCGATACCTTTGATATCGACCGTCGCCAGCGTCCGTCCTTCGGTTTCGGTTTCGGGCCGCACATGTGCATTGGACAGTTCGTCGCCAAGACTGAAATAAATTGCGCCGTCAACGCGGTGTTGGACATGTTGCCGAACATCCGTCTCGATCCTTCCAAACCGGCTCCGGAAATTACCGGCGCGCAGCTGCGAGGTCCGCACAAACTGCACGTCCTTTGGGACTGAATTAGTCGCACCACTATCAAGCAGGTCTTGCCGGATAATGGCCGCAGGCCTGCTTGTTTCCTTGCCTTCAGCGAGCCAGCGGGAAAAATCCAGGTTAGATCTTCCGCGATTATTCAAAAAAATATAAACACAAATCATAAATGTGTTTATATTCCTTCTGTTCTGAACTAATATCATAGAACAAACACAACCCGCGAACAGCGAAGGGGAATACACCATGAATCTTGAAGACCTCATTCTCGTCAGTGTGGACGACCATGCGATCGAGCCGCCGGACGCTTTCAAACACCACATGCCTGAAAAATTCAAAGGTCGCGAGCCTCACGTTGAAAAGCGTGGAGAGCGTGATGTATGGGTATTCGAAGAAGAGGCCACCGGCTACATGGGCCTCAACTCTGTAGTGGGCCGTCCGAAGGAAGAGTACGGGATGGAGCCGCTGGGCTACGACCAGATGCGTCGTGGGACCTGGGATGTGAAGGCGCGTGTCGATGACATGAACGCCAACGGCGTGCTGGGCTCGCTGTGCTTCCCGACCTTCCCTGGCTTTGCCGGCCAGCGCTTCCAGACCCATGCCAACCGGGAAATCGCGCTGGCGGCGATCCAGGCCTACAACGACTGGCACCTGTACGACTGGTGTAACGCCATGCCGGGTCGTTTTATCCCGTTGATGCTGGTGCCGTACTGGGACATGAAGGCTGCAGTCGCCGAGATCAAGCGTCTATCTGCCCAAGGTGTGCACGCGTTGTCATTTTCGGACAACCCGGCCCGCCTGGGCTATCCGTCTATTCACGACGAATACTGGGACCCAATGTGGAAGGCTTGCGCCGATAACAACGTAGTGATCTGTTGCCATATCGGTTCGGGCGGTAAGGCAGAACACGCTTCTGACATGTCGCCTATCGATGCCTGGATCACTACCATGCCGATTTCGATCGCCAACGCGGCGGCCGACTGGATCTGGGCTCCCATGTGGAAAAAGTTTCCGACCCTGCGCATGGCTCTTTCAGAAGGCAGCATCGGCTGGGTACCTTATCTCCTAGAGCGGGCTGACTTCACCCACCGTCATCACCACGCATGGACCAATGCTGATTTCGGCGGAAAAATGCCGAGTGACATCTTCTTCAAGCACTTCGTTACCTGCTTTATCGAAGACAACTTCGGATTGCAGAATCTCAAGTTCATGAACGAAGACATGGTTACCTGGGAAAGCGACTATCCGCATTCCGATTGCACCTGGCCGCATTCTCCGGAAACGACCTGGGCACATCTGAAAAACCTGACTGACACGCAGATCAACAAAGTGACGCATCTCAACGCCATGCGTGAGTTCTCCTACGATCCGATCTCGATCTTTGGTCGTGAGAACTGCACCGTCGGCGCATTGCGCGCTCAGGCGACGCATGTCAGTACCGAGCCGGCCCTGGGTCTTGGCGGTGCCGAAGTCACGCGTAAAGATGGCAAGCCCATCACCTCGGGCGACATCGCCGCGATGTTTGAAAGTGCAGACGCCAAAACGGCTATCTGACGCTTGACCTAACGCCTCGCCTCACCATCGGTTGCCGCCGGTGGTGAGGCGAGGGCCAACCAACAAACCTGCTTTCTGCATTGCTTCGAGCAGTTGAGGGTGTCTTGTTGATGAGTATTTCCCAATTTAACTACAGCACCATACCGTCAGAAGCCGAAGCACTACGTGCTGACGTCAGGGCTTTTATCGACCAGGCCCTGCAGGATTATCCTGCGGCCAAACGAGCTTATTCGTGGATGGGGTTCGACGCCGAGTTCAGTCGCCTGCTTGGGCAGAAGGGCTGGCTGGGTATGGCGCTACCGAAACGGTACGGCGGGGCAGAGGCATCGCCCTTTGCACGCTACGTGATCATTGAAGAGCTGCTCGCTGCGGGTGCTCCGGTATCGGCTCACTGGTTCGCCGATCGGCAGAGCGCGCCGCTGATCCTGCGGTTTGGCACCGAAGCTCAGAAAGAAAAATACCTGCCGCCGATCTGCCGCGGCGAAAGCTACTTCTGTATCGGGATGAGCGAACCTAATTCCGGCTCCGACCTGGCATCCATAAAATCGAACGCTCGGCGCGTCGACAATGGCTGGCTGGTCAATGGCCAGAAGGTCTGGACTACCAATGCCCAGCATTCTCATTACATGATTGCGTTGCTGCGCACCGGTGAGAAGGAAGAAAGTGGACGCCATGGCGGCATGTCGCAGTTCATCATCGATCTGAGTCTGCCCGGCGTCACCATTCGGCCAATCGCCGATCTGGCCGGCGGCGAGCATTTCAATGAAGTGTTTCTGGATAACGTACGCCTGGACGCAGACGCCCTGGTGGGTGAAGAGGGTAACGGCTGGGGGCAGGTCACTGCCGAGCTGGCCTTCGAGCGCAGCGGCCCGGAGCGTTTTCTCAGCAGCATCGCCTTGCTGCATACGGCGATCAAGGCTATCGGCCCTGATCCTGACGCGTTCCAGGCTCGGGAAATAGGCCGCATTACCGCCCGGTTGCTGACGCTGCGCAATATGTCGCTGGCGGTAACCAAGCAATTGAGCGACGGTGAGAACCCGGCATGGGCTGCCTCCTGCGTGAAAGATCTGGGCAATGTTTTCGAGCAAGAGCTCCCGGAAGTGCTGCAATTGCTGGTTGAGGAGCAGCCCCAGGTGGACGGTGGGTCGGATCATGCCCAGGTGCTTGCCTACCTGACTCAGATGGCGCCGTCTTTCTCATTGCGGGGGGGCACTCGCGAGATCCTTCGCGGGATCATTGCACGTGGATTGGGGCTCAGATAATGCGAAAACTTTTTGAATCGACAATAGAACGCTTGCTGGGCGACATCGCCACGCCCGAATACACCCGCGCGGCTGAGTCCGGTGCCTGGTCCGCGGATCTCTGGAGCGCCCTGGAAGATAACGGCATCCTGCTGGCAGGAGCGCCAGAAGCTGCCGGTGGCGCAGAGGCCAGTTGGTCCGAGCTGTTCGTTATCGCCCGTGCCGCAGGCCGGTTTGCGGCACCCGTTCCGCTGGTTGAAATGTTGCTAGGCAATTGGTTATTGGAGAAAGCCGGCATTGGTGCCCGCAGCGGTGTGTTGACGATCGCAACCGACTCAGCCTTGCACTGGAACGGTGACAGGATTTCCGGCGAACTGCGTCAGGTTCCATGGGGACGACACGCTGAGCTGGTGGTTGCGGTGGTAAGGGAGGGCGCCGAAAGCACTGTCGTCTTGCTGGAACCGGCTGCAGCGAAAAATATCGTACAGGGAACCAATATTGCCGGTGAACCTCGCGATACGCTCCAGTTCGCTGCGGCGAACGTTATGGCATCGGCATCTTTGCCCGCCGGGCTCTCCGGTTCGGTCTTGCTTACCGGTGGCGCCATGTTGCGCTCAGCCCAGATGGCTGGCGCGCTGACCGCATTGATGGAACTCACCTCCGGCTACGCGGCGGATCGCAAGCAGTTTGGGCGGCCCATTGCGGCATTCCAGGCGATCCAGCAGCAGTTGGCTGTACTGGCAGAGCAGACGGCGGCAGCGAACATCGCAGCCGAAGCCGCTTTCGTCGAATCCAATGACCACCTGGCTGCCTTTAGTATCGCTGCTGCCAAGATAAGCACCGCCGAGGCGGCGAGTCTCGGAGCGGGGATTGGTCACTCGGTGCATGGCGCGATTGGCTTTACTCAGGAGTACACGCTGCAGCTGCTTACCCGTCGCCTTTGGGCATGGCGGGGTGAATACGGATCGTCGACATTCTGGAGCAAGCTGCTCGGCGCGCATGTGTGCAAGGCCGGCGCCCAGAACTTCTGGCCTGCCATTACTCACGCGCAGCAGCAAGAGCTGATCGTCCCTACACAAGGATCACATCCATGAGCGAGTTTCTACAGATACAACGCAACGGCGGAGTAGCGGTGGTCAGGATGAATAGTCCTGACACACGCAACGCCCTGTCTGAACCGTCCCAGATGCAGGAGTTTGTTGATCTCTGCCGCGATCTGCGACGCGACCAAAATATCAGAGTCATGGTCCTGACCGGTAACGGCAAGGCCTTTTGTGCGGGCGGTAACATCAAAGACATGCAGAATCGCGAGGGCATTTTTGCCGGCTCGCCGTATGAACTGCGCGATACCTACCGCAACGGCATCCAGCAGATTCCGTTGGCGCTCTACGAACTGGATATTCCGATTATCGCTGCGGTGAACGGACCCGCTATTGGCGCAGGGCTCGATCTGGCGTGCATGTGTGATATCCGCATCGCGAGCGACAAGGCTCTGTTCGCCGAAAGCTTTGTGAAACTCGGGATTGTGCCGGGTGACGGCGGCGCCTGGTTGCTACCACGCATTATCGGCATTCCCAAAGCCAGCCTGATGGCTTTCACGGGGGACACCATCGATGCGGCGAAGGCGCTGGAGTGGGGCCTGGTTGAGCAGGTCTGCACCCCCGAGGCACTGGAGTCTGAAGCTTTGGCGCTGGCGGAGCGCATCGCGCGGAACCCCGGGCACGCTCTGCGCCTATGCAAGCGCCTGCTGCGCGAAGGACAGCACATGCGCCTGGATTCGCTGCTCGAGCTGTCGGCTGCTTACCAGTCACTGGCTCACCACACTGAAGATCACCGCGAAGCGGTCAGTGCGTTTGTAGAGAAACGCGAACCAAATTTCAAAGACAAATAATGAGTCTGCTCAAAGGGGACCATCATGATGCGTAGCGTATTCCGTGAAGACCACAACATGTTCAGGGAACAGGCCCGTCGCTTTGTCGAGCGCGAAATCGTTCCGAATCTGCATGAATGGGAAAAGGCCGGCATCGTTCCCAAGGAAGTATGGCTGAAAGCCGGCGAAATGGGCTTGCTGTGTTCAACCGTGCCTGAGGAATACGGCGGTGCGGGTGGGGATTTTGGGCACTCGGCGGTGATGATCGAAGAACTCGCACGCGCCAATGCCACAGCCGTGGGTTTCACCACCCATTCGGAAATCGTCGCACCTTATCTGATCGCCTACGGTTCTGAAGAGCAAAAGCACAAATGGCTGCCCAAAATGGTCAGTGGCGAGATGGTGGGCGTGATTGCGATGAGCGAGCCGGGAATCGGCAGCGACCTGCGCTCCATGCGCACCGTACTGCGCCAAGAAGGTGATGACTATGTAGTGTCTGGTCAGAAAACCTTTATCACCAATGGCGGTAACGCAGATCTGGTGGTGACGGCTACCAAGCTGGACCCTGCCGGCAAGGATCTTACGTTGGTGTGTGTGGAGGCTGACCGGGCCGGATTCTCCAAGGGCAGGTTGCTCGACAAGATCGGTCTGAAAGGCCAGGACACTGCCGAGCTGTTTTTCGACGACGTGCGTGTACCGGTGAGCAACCGGCTCGGCGAGGAAAACCGGGGATTCAAGTACCTCACCCATCAGCTTGCTTGGGAAAGATTGATCATCGCGTTGCGCGCGGCACAGTCGATTGAAACCTTGCTCGAAGAAACAATTACCTATACGCGTGAGCGTAAGGTCTTTGGCAACACCGTGTTTGATTTCCAGAATACCCGGTTCAAGCTGGCTGAGGTGAAAGCTCAGGCGACCATGTTGCGGGTATTCGTGGATGATTGTCTGGAAAAGGTCATGGCGGGCGAGCTGAGCGCCGATGTGGCGGCAATGGCGAAATTGCTCGGCTCGGAAATGCAGGGAAAAATGCTGGACGAGTTGCTCCAGCTTCACGGTGGCTACGGTTTCATGAGCGAGTACAAGATAGGACGCGCCTGGGTTGATGCTCGCGTTGCGCGGATCTACGGTGGAACGTCGGAGATCATGAAAGAGATTATCAGCAGGAATCTTTGACGAGGGTTGGGTAGTTCTGGCCTCGCCGCCTAAAACAACAAGTAGGAGATAGGCTATGTTATTGATCTGTCGAAATGTCGTTCTGGTTGCCGCTATGTTCCTGGTGGCCAATGTATTTGGCCAGGGCATCCCGGAAGATCGCTACGTCGAAGAGGCGGATCGCGCGAAGTCGCTTTTGCGCAAGGCTGTCGACTACTATCAAAAAAATGGCGACCGTGCTCTTGCTGCTTTCAGCCGCCAGGGCGCGTTTATCGAAGACCAGTTTTACGTTTATGTGATTGATACCCAGGGCATCATGCTCGCCAGCGGCGGGCCTTCGGCCAATCTCATTGGGCGGGATGTCAGCGGCGCATTGAATGATGACCTGAACAAGGGATTCAAGGCGGCGCTGGCGTTGCCGGAAAGCGATGAGATTCATCATGCCGATTACCGCTGGTTGAGCTGGCAGGACGGCAGGGAAGAGCGCAAGCGCGTGTTTTATCAGCGAGTGGACGACAAAATATTTTCGGTTGGCTATTACATACAGCGTTCAAGCATTGAGGAAGCCAAAACACTGCTGGATCATGTTTCCGATGCTGTCGCTGAAAACCCTCAGCAGGCGTTCGAGCGTATCAATGAGCTGGATGCCGCGTTCCTCAAGGACGACCTCTATGCCTTTGTCATTGATCGTGACACCCAGCGGTTCGTTGCCCACGGATACAATCTAAGACTGGTCAGCAGCGATTTTCGCAAGTTGCACTCGGCGGATGATCATCCGATCGGCCAACAGATTCTCGATGCTGCGGCAAAGAATGGCGTTGGCGACATTACCTACCTGTGGCCCAACCCCGTAACTCGCAAAAACGAGCAGAAGGTCACTTTGTTCAAAACCAGGGGAAATTACATCGTGGCGGTAGGGTACTACCTGGGCGGAGTAAGCGGTGATTGATATGCCCAGAGGTATCGGACCCGAGGCCAAACCGACGGTGCTCATCACTGGCGGCGCCCAACGGGTAGGCCTGCATTGTGCACGTCGCCTGGTAGAGGACGGCTTTCATGTCCTCGTCACTTGTCGCTGGCTTAGGCAGGATTGGCAGGAGGAGGAAGATATTGAGGTTATCGTGGCCGACTTTGCCAGCGCGCCAGGCATAACCCAATTTATCGAAACCCTGGCTGAAAAAGTGCTTGGTTTGCGTGCAATCGTTCACAATGCGTCTCTCTGGCTGGGCGATGACGGGTTAACGGCCGAGAGCTTCCAAAGCATGTACATGGTGCATATGCAGGCCCCTTATCTGATCAATATGGCCTGCGCGAACTGGTTCGGGCAAGGCCCTGCCGATATCATCCATATCACTGACCACGATGCGCTCGGCGGCAGCCCTGATCACGTGGCCTACCTTGCCACCAAGGCAGGCCTGGAAAACATGACACGCTCCTTCGCTGCGCGTTTTTCCCCTGCCATCAAAGTCAACAGCATTGCTCCC
The DNA here is from genome assembly GCF_900105005.1 of Halopseudomonas litoralis. Taxonomy (NCBI): domain Bacteria; kingdom Pseudomonadati; phylum Pseudomonadota; class Gammaproteobacteria; order Pseudomonadales; family Pseudomonadaceae; genus Halopseudomonas; species Halopseudomonas litoralis. The sequence continues at coordinate 3,150,766 of NZ_LT629748.1, read as the reverse complement.
GCCTTGATCATGTTCAACGAAGATGACAGCCCGGCATTCAAGGAAAAAATCCTTTCCCGCTCTGCGCTTGGCATTGAGCCAGGCCCAGAGATTGTTTATCAGGCAATTCGTTACCTTATGGACAATCCTTATGTAACGGGTACTTGTCTGGACTTGAACGGCGGCGGCATGCTGAAATTTGCGTAAGAGAAAGTAATGATGAGTATTGAAAACCTGACACACAGCTATGAGTCGATACTGTTGAATCTTGGCGAAAACCCACAGCGTGGTGGTTTGCTGGGTACCCCGCTAAGAGCAGCAAAAGCCATGCAGTTTCTTTGCCGGGGCTATGATCAGTCCCTTGATGAAATAGTCAACAATGCGTTGTTCGACGCTGATAGTGACGAGATGGTCATCGTCAAGGATATCGAGCTTTATTCACTCTGTGAGCACCACATGTTGCCCTTTATAGGCAAAGCCCATGTAGCCTATATACCGACAGGTAAAGTAATAGGACTATCCAAGATCGCACGTATCGTCGATATGTTTGCCCGTCGATTGCAGATACAGGAAAACTTGACCCGTCAGATTGCCGAGGCCATACAAGAGGTGACCGATGCTGGTGGTGTCGCGGTAGTTATTGAAGCCAAACACATGTGTATGATGATGCGGGGAGTGGAGAAGCAGAACTCCAGCATGTATACCTCGGTGATGCTTGGTGCATTCCGTGAATCTGGTAATACACGCCAGGAGTTTCTGCAGCTGATCGGGCGTTAGGATCGTTTATTCGTATTCGCTCTCGGGGAATTTATTCATCGGTATCGGTAGACGTTGCGAGCTCGTGCCAGGTTTCAAGCTCTTGCTGTCTGATATCCAGTCTGCTGGCTGAGAGCTCGACGGCGTCGGAACCGACGACGAAGTGAGTCGGTGCCTGCGGGTGAAGCGCCAATTGCTCAATAGCACTGCCAAGCTTCGCTGGATCTCCTTGTTGAGCATGATTGTTTTTATCGGATGAGTCCCGTATTTTCCTAGAAAAATCGGCGTATTCCGAAATATCCGCGCTGCCAAAACGAGCAGAACTGGCATCGAGAAAGTCGGTACGGAAGGAGCCGGGCGATACCACGGTAACCTTGATGCCAAAACCTGCAACTTCCTGTGCCAGTGATTCTGAGAAACCCACTACCGCAAATTTTGAAGCGCAGTACACGCTAGCACCTGGCATTCCGACAAGCCCGGCAATCGAAGCAATGTTAAATATGTGCCCCTCAGTTCCTCCGCGCATTATTGGTAGTACTGCCCTGCACATGTTGAACATGCCAAATACATTAGTGGAGAATTGATTCTCTATATCGGTAGCGCTGTTGTTCTCAAAAGGACCCAGCTGACCGTAGCCAGCGTTATTAACCAGGATGTCGATTTTCCCAAAAGTGGCGACGGTGGATTGCACTACATTTCTGATCTGATCTTCTACGGCGACATTGAGGGCAAGGGTAACGACCTTTTGAGCATCATAGCCGCTGAACGCTTCAGCGATTTTCTCCAAGTTTCGTCCGGTTACTACTACATTGTCACCTGCTGCAATGGCGGCGTTAGCTATATGCCAGCCAAGACCTCTATTCGCGCCTGTTATGAGCCATGTACGCATTTATAGCTAACCTATTAATTGGTTGATTTGTGCTTTTATTGCACACAAGTAGTCAAAGGGTCAATGTTTGGAGTGGTAAAGGTATGTTTAGTAGAAACTTTGTCGATACCGATGGTCCTGAGTATGCATTGCATATCGAACCGATCATAGTAAAGCCGGATGCTCAAGAGCTTGGTTTCGCCCAGCTAGGCGGCGCGTCAACTTGCAAGGTGTTGTCAATTTTAGATGTGCCTCCGGATGAGCGTAACCGCTCCATAAACCCCACCTACAACCAACGTTCTGTTCGCGCCATGCTGACCTCCCGTATTCCCTCTGGAGGTTTTTCTCATGATGCGCCCAGGTGCCAAGGTTAAAAAAGTCTACCTGTACCCGAAGCCGGTGGACTTCAGAAAGTCCATCGGCGGGCTGTCAGCCCTGGTCGAGCTGGATATAAAGGCGGCGGTGTTCGACCCGGTGCTGTTTGTGTTTCTCAACCGGGCGCGCAACAGGGTGAAGATCCTGTATTGGGAGCGCAACGGTTTCTGTCTCTGGCTCAAGCGTCTGGAGGCTGAACGGTTCAAGGCGCCACCGGATATCCGGGACGATGCTATCGAGCTGACCGCAGAGGAGTTGAACTGGATGCTCGATGGTTTTGACCTGTGGCGCAACCGGCCACACAAGGTGTTGAGACCGCGCTATGTAGCCTGACGCTGGTATAATCCACGGCATGATTTCGCTCCCCGACATCCTGCCGAACGACCCGGATCAGCTCAAGCATTTGCTGATGCAGATGCAATCTCGCGTATCGCAGTTGCAGGAAGAAAACACGCTGCTGCGTCAGCGTCTATTCGGGCGCAAATCAGAGCAAAGTGCTGATCCGAGTTCTCCGCAGCTGGGCATGTTCAACGAAGCCGAAAGCCTGGCCAATGAAACACCCGCTGAAGATGACGAAGAAACAGTTGCTCCCGTATCGGTGAAGAAGCGTGGCAAGCGTAAGCCGCTACCAGCAGAACTGCCGCGCATTGAAGTGATACATGAGCTGCCCGAGCATGAACTGACCTGTGACTGCGGTTGCCGTAAGCAGGCCATCGGTGAAGAAACCAGCGAGCAGCTGGAAATCATCCCGATGCAGATCCGGGTGATCAAACACATCCGCAAGGTCTACGCCTGCAAGGGTTGCGAAACGGCACCGGTCACGGCTGACAAGCCCGCCCAGTTAATTGAAAAGAGCATGGCCAGTCCCAGCGTCCTGGCCATGTTGCTGACCACCAAGTATGTCGACGGGTTGCCACTGCACCGCTTCGAGAAAGTGCTGAGTCGCCACGGCATCGAACTGTCCAGGCAAACACTGGCTCGCTGGGTCATCCAATGCGGCGAGCACCTGCAACCGCTGGTTAACCTGCTGCGTGACCGGTTACTGGAAGGCCCACTGATCCACTGTGATGAAACTCGCCTGCAAGTACTGAAAGAACCGGATCGTGATCCGACCAGTCAATCCTGGATGTGGGTGCAGACGGGCGGGCCGCCCGATCATCCGGTTGTGCTGTTTGATTACACATCCAACCGTGCCCAGGATGTACCCTTGCGCTTGCTTGAAGGTTATCGGGGTTACCTGATGACCGATGACTATGCGGGCTACAACGCGGTGGCTGAACAGGACGGTATTGAGCGCCTGGGCTGCTGGGCGCATGCCCGACGCAAGTTCATCGAAGCACAAAAAGCGCAGCCCAAAGGTAAGACCGGGCGCGCCGATATGGCGCTGAGCCTGATCAACAAGCTGTACGGCATCGAGCGTGAAGGCAAGGATGTAAACGCCGGGCAGCGCCTGCTGCTGCGCCAGCAGAAAGGTGAACCGGTACTGACTCAGCTCAAAGCCTGGCTGGACAAGACGCATGGCCAGGTAACGCCGCAAAGTGCACTGGGTAAAGCAGTCGGCTATCTGGCCAGCAACTGGAGCAAACTGATCCGCTACACCGAGGCTGGGCACCTACCGATCGACAATAACCCTGCCGAGCGCGCCATCCGCCCATTCGTCATCGGTCGTAAAAACTGGCTGTTCAGCGATACGCCGAAGGGTGCTCACGCCAGCGCCCTGATCTACAGTCTGGTCGAAACCGCCAAGGCCAATGGACAGGAGCCCTATGCTTGGCTGCGGTATGTGTTGGAACGGCTGCCGCTGGCCAGTAACGCCGAAGAACTGGAAGCGCTGCTGCCTTGGAACTGCGGGCAGGTCGCTATTTACTGATCCCGTTGCAAGGCGGGGTTTATGGAGCGCTTACGGATGAGCGCGTGCTTACTGTCACCTCAATGGGCCACTGCGATAACGAGGTTGAGAAAGTTCTTCCGCTACGGTTCGCGAAGCATTACTACAGCAGCCACAAGTCCACAGTCGACAACCCTCACCTCTCGCAAGGGTGCTGCATAGCTACAGGTACGGCTTTGCTTATTCAGGTAGTCAAGTAGCCAGCAGCCAACTAGCGAGGACGCTGATCTCGACAAGCTTTGGAGCGATGCGCCTGTCCATTTGCTCCGAGTGGTTGGCAATTAGCGAAACGGGGATGCCCAGCTCGCATGACAGTATTCGATCTTAGGTCAAACGACATTGGGCTGTAATCGCTTTGACTGCTTGCTCGAGAGGTGCAATGCATCGACTGGAACAGAGATATGGCTCGGGAGGCAGTACTCAAAATCCAACTGATCTGAAAATGCAGAAAATCTGGTGGGCACGGTTTGGGCACATTCTGGGCACAGGGCTTTTTCAGCTGATTTTTATTAGCCGAGGGCAGGTGTCATTAGGACTGTTCTGATAGGAACGAAAAAATGAGTACTTTTTTCTGTGACCACAGATTCGGGCACAAGAAAATGGACTGCTGCGAGATTAAATTCTTGATTCTAAAGGAATATGGCGCACCCGACTGGATTCGAACCAGTGACCCCTGCCTTCGGAGGGCAGTACTCTATCCAGCTGAGCTACGGGTGCGTAAGGGCCGCCATGATACGCATAGATACACCGTTCGTCCATGGTTTCGGTGCAATGTTCGGCGTGTTGCCGGTTTGGTCCGGGGTGCGGCGGCTTGTCGCTGGGTGATGTTGCTGTTTTGCGGCATAAGGGTTTACCGGTATACTCGCGCTCATTGTCCGGGCACCGTACTTGGGCTCATACCTATAGCCATGATGAGGATGTATAAGTGACGATTGTGAAAAAATTACTGGTTGCTTCTGCCGCCGCGCTTGCCCTTGTTGCCGGCAACTCTTTTGCGGCTACCGACGAGGCCATTGCCGAGCGCGTGAAGCCTTACGGTACCGTCTGTGTAGCGGGTGATCCATGCGCTGAGGCTGTAGCCGCAGCACCGGCTGCTGCTGGTGGTGAGGCTGCCGGCGGCGGCTCCCAGGGTGAGGCTTTGTTTACATCCAAGACCTGCGTCGCTTGCCATAGTGTCGATAACAAGGTGGTAGGCCCGGCGTTCAAGGAAGTGGCTGCCAAGTACGCGGGTGATGCGGACCACATTATTGCCAGCATCAAGAATGGTTCTCAGGGTAACTGGGGCCCAATTCCGATGCCGCCGAACGCGGTTAGTGATGAAGAAGCCGCTGCTCTGGCTGAGTGGATTCTGTCCCTCAACTGAGTTGAGTCAGGCTGTAAGAAAAACCACCCGCTGCGGTGGTTTTTCTGTTTCTAACGCCCGAGCATACTGCGGATGTCTGACAGGGCGCTGTTGCCGCGGGCCTGCTTCTGTTCCACGGGGACGTCTTCGGTGCCTTCCCACTCCAGGTCTTCGCTGGGCAGTTCATCCAGAAAGCGGCTGGGCAGGCAGTCGATGATCTCACCGAACTGGCGGCGGCGGGCGGCGAAGGTGAAGGTCAGGTTGCGCTTGGCGCGGGTGATGGCGACGTAGGCCAGGCGGCGCTCTTCGTCGACGCTGTCGGCTTCGATGCTTGATCGGTGCGGCAGGATCTCTTCTTCCATGCCGAGTACGTACACATGCGGGTACTCCAAGCCCTTGGAGGCGTGTATGGTCATCAATTGCACGCGGTCGGCGTCTTCTTCCTCTTCCTGACGCTCAAGCATGTCACGCAGTACCAGTTTGGCGATGGCGTCTTCGAAGGTGGTTTTCCCGGTTTCGTCGCGGTCCATGGTGTTCTTCAACGAGTCCATCAGGAACCAGACGTTGCCCATGCGCTTGGCGGCGATCTCGTCGCTGGAGCAGTTCTGGCGCAGCCAGTTCTCATAGTCCAGATCCATGACCATGCTGCGCAGGGCGGCAATGGGTTCATTCTGCGCGCATTGTTTTCGCACGTTTTCCAGCCAGTGGCCGAAACGCTGCAGGCGCTCGCAGTAGCGTGGTTCCATGTGCTCGGCCAGGCCCATCTCGGTGCAGGCAGAAAACAAGCTGACATCGCGCTGTTTTGCGTAAGTGCTGAGTTTTTCCAGGGTGGCTGGGCCGATTTCACGGCGTGGTACGTTGATCACCCGCAGCAGGGCGTTGTCGTCGTCCGGGTTGACCAGCAAGCGGAAGTAGGACATCAGGTCCTTGACCTCTTGGCGACCGAAGAAACTGGTGCCGCCAGACAGGTGATAAGGAATCTGATGGTGCTGCAGCTTGAGTTCGATCAGTCGTGACTGGTGGTTGCCACGGTATAGGATGGCGATGTCCTTCCAGGGAATCCGGTGTTTCAGGTGCAGGTTCTGAATGTCGGTGGCGACGCGCTCGGCCTCGGCATCTTCGTTGCGACAGCGGATGACGCGGATCGGGTCGCCATAACCCAGCTCGCTCCACAGCTGTTTCTCGAATACGTGCGGGTTGTTGGCGATCAGGGTATTGGCAGCTTTCAGAATGCGACTGGTGGACCTGTAATTCTGCTCCAGCATGACGACCTTCAATGCCGGAAAGTCCTCTTTGAGCTGCGCAAGGTTCTCGGGGCGAGCGCCGCGCCAGGCATAGATCGACTGATCGTCGTCGCCGACCACGGTGAAGCGTGCCTGATTGCCGACCAGCATTTTCACCAGCAGATACTGGCTGGCGTTGGTGTCCTGATACTCGTCGACCAGCATGTAGCGAATGCGAAACTGCCACTTTTCCAGTACATCAGGGTGGTTCTGAAACAGCAGAACCGGGATCAGAATCAGATCGTCAAAATCGACCGCGTTGTAGGCCTTCAGGGTACGGTTGTAGTGCGTGTAGACGCTGGCGGCGGTTTGCTGCTGCGGCGTTTTGGCTGCAGCAAGTGCTTCTTCCGGGGTGATAAGATCGTTCTTCCAGGAGGAGATCTGTGACTGGATGCCTTCGACCCCGTCATCGCCGCCGTAATCCTTGTGCATCAGCTCGTTGATCAGCGCCTGGGCATCGTTCTGATCGAAGATGGAAAATCCCGGCTTGTAGCCCAGTCGCTGATGTTCCTTGCGGATGATGTTCAGACCCAGGTTGTGGAAGGTGGAAACGGTCAGGCCACGGCCTTCCGCGCCGCGCAACAGGGAGCCGACGCGCTCCTTCATCTCCCGGGCAGCCTTGTTGGTAAAGGTGACCGCGACGATATTCTGCGCGCGTAAGCCGCATTCCTTGATCAGGTAGGCGATCTTGCGGGTGATTACGCTGGTCTTGCCGCTTCCGGCGCCGGCCAGCACAAGCATGGGACCACCGATGTAGTGGACTGCTTCCTGTTGACGGGGATTGAGTTGCGACACATTGACCTCACGTAAGGTTGGGTGCGCGATTCTAGCATAGGGTATGCTGCCAGCTCGGCGGGAAAAGCTCGACATCATGATGGCCAAAAGCTACGCTGGGGCGCGGTGCGATTTGATACCTATTTGAGGCGAGGGGGTGTTTTGTTCGCGGATAGTTCTTTGCAACGGATTGTAGTGCTGGACGACAGGGAAGCCGCTGAACAGCTGGCCCGTCGTCTGGTGTCCGCTGGGGCATCCGAGATCATAGTCGCGCAGGATTGGGACCATGCTTGCGACCTGCTGGCGCCCGAGTTGATGTGCGTGTTGTTGGTGCGTGAGAATTTTCTGGCGGTGCCCGAGCAATGGGATGCACCCGTGGTGCTTCTTGCGCCGACCACCCATGCCTTGCCGCTGGGTATTGTCGACAGTATCCACGATCAGGTCAGCACCAGTGAGCTGCTTCGCTGCCTGCGCTATGCCAGCGAACGTCACCAACTGCAGTCTGCGCTGGCCCGTGCGGCCAGCGACGACCCGCTGACCGGTTGCTGCAATCGCCAGGTGTTGCAGGATCGCCTCAAGCAAGGCATGCACCGGGCGGTCCGCGCCAATCAACCGCTCGCAGTGTTATCCCTTGACCTGGATAACTTCAGTCATGTGAACGACAGTCTCGGCCATGTTGCCGGGGATGAGATCATTCGTCAGGTCGCTGACCGGCTGCGGTTGATTTTGCGTACTACCGATACGGTCGGGCGCATGGGCAGTGATGAATTTACCGTCATCGCCGAAGACTACGCCACCACCGGCAATCTTATGCATGTCGTGAAGAAGGTGGTCGATGGCCTGGCTGAGCCGTTCAAGGTCGGTGGGGAAAGCCTGCTGCTGGGGTGCAGTATCGGCATTGCTACCTTTCCGGAGGCCGGGCACACGGTCGATGGCCTGTTATTGCATGCCGGTCTCGCCATGCAGCAGGCCAAGTCGCAACGCGGCTGCAGTTTTCATTTCTACGATGAGCGCATCAATCTGCAGGCCACCAGCCAGATCGAATTCGAGGCACAGCTGCGTCGAGCGCTGCGTAATAACGAGCTGGAATTGCATTATCAACCCCGTGTGGAGCTGAGCAGCGGCAAGATCGTGGGTGTGGAGGGCCTGATTCGCTGGCGCCACCCTCAGCGTGGTTTGTTGGGGCCGAATGAATTTATCCCGCTGGCCGAGGAAAACGGATTGATCGTGCCGATGGGCTACTGGGTCATCGCCCGTGCCTGTCATGACCTGAGTGTGCTGCAGCGCCGGGGTATTGAGCTGCATGTCGCGGTCAACATGTCATTCCGGCAGTTTCTCGACAGCCGTTTGCTGGCGACCATTCAGCGCCTGATAGAAAAAACCGGCATTGATCCGAAGATGCTCGAGTTCGAACTGACCGAAACGGCCATCATGCAACGCCCCGATCAGGTAGCGCTGGCCATGACCGTGATGACCGGACTTGGCGTGCGGTTTTCCCTGGATGACTTCGGTACCGGTTTTTCCTCTTTCGTGCACCTGCACAGGCTACCTATCAATCTGCTCAAGCTCGACAGGAGCTTTGTAAAAGGCATTGCTGATCAACCAGCGGACCGGCAGCTGGTGATGGCCATGATCGAAATGGGGCACAGTCTGGGGTTGGAGGTGGTCGCCGAAGGCGTTGAGTTACGTACCCAGATGGATATTCTCCGCGGGTTGGGCTGCGACCAGATTCAGGGGTTCTTCATCAGCCCGGCGCTGCCCTTCGAGGAGCTGTGTTACTTCGCCGAGGCCTACGGCACGGGGCGCAGTGACGTTCTCAGCCGGATCGCCAAGCCCGCCACCTGCGAGTGAGCTTCTGCGATAGATCTTCCTAGGGCAACCCAGCCTCCGGTTGACGGTCCAGCTGCCGATACTGCAGGGCTTCAGCCAGATGTGGCCGATCGATTTCAGCCGCCTGCTCCAGATCAGCCAGCGTCCGCGCCACCTTCATGGCACGATGGCTGGCTCGTCGTGATAACCCCAACCGTTCTACCGCCTGTTCCAGCCAAGCTGCGTCGGCCGGTTGCAGCGCGCAATGTTGTCGTACACCTGCCAGGTCCAGATGCGCATTCAGGCAGCCCTGGCGTTTCAGCTGCTGGTCCCGCGCTGCGGCTACCCAGGCGGCAGCTTCGGTACTGTCGGGTTTGCCGTAGGCCTCACCGGAGAGGCTGAACGCTTCGTTGTGCATAGCGAGGTGCAGGTCGATACGGTCGAGCAGAGGACCGGAGAGTTTGCTGCGGTAACGCTCCACCTGTTCCGCTGAGCAGCGGCAGCGGCCCGAAGGATCGCCCTGATAGCCGCAGGGGCAGGGGTTCATGGCGGCGATCAGCTGAAAGCGCGCCGGAAAGGTCAGTTGCTCGCGGGCGCGGGCAATATGGATCTCGCCAGACTCCATGGGCTCGCGGAGCATTTCCAGTACCTTGCGATCGAATTCCGGCAATTCATCGAGAAATAACACCCCATGGTGGGCCTGACTTATCTCGCCGGGACGCGGTTGACTGCCGCCGCCGACCAGCGCCGCTGCCGATGCACCATGATGAGGCGCGCGAAATGGCCGGGTTGGCCATTGCTGCAGCATGTCACGACCGCACACCGACTGAATTGCTGCCACCTCCAGCGCTTCGTCTTCTTCCAGCGCCGGTAAGATGCCGGGCAGGCGGCTGGCGAGCAGTGTTTTGCCGGTGCCCGGTGGGCCAAACAACAACAGGTTATGCGAGCCGGCTGCGGCAACGATCAATGCACGCTTGGCCTGGGCCTGGCCTTCCACATCGCGAAGGTCAGGCAGACTGCCGATAGCGGCTGGGCTGGCGTTGCACTCCACGGGCGCCAATGGCTGCTCACCGCGCAGATGTTCGCACAGCTCCAGCAAATGGTCGGCGGCGATGATGGTTACACCGCGTACCAGTGCGGCTTCCGCTGCGTTGGCGCGGGGCAGCAGCAGGGTGCGTTGGTTGTCCCGGCAGGCCAGTGCAGCTGGTAAAGCGCCCTGCACCGGTCGCAGTTCACCCGACAGAGCCAGTTCGCCCAGTACTTCACAATGCTCCAGGCTGGCGGCGGGAATCTGTCCGCTGGCAACCAGCAGGCCAAGGGCGATGGCCAGATCGAAGCGGCCGCCTTCCTTGGGCAGGTCAGCGGGGGCCAGATTGATGGTGATGCGCTTGAGGCTGGGAAACTCCAGGCGGGCATTCTGCAGAGCGCTGCGCACTCGGTCCTTGCTTTCCCGCACGGCGGTTTCGGGTAGGCCCACCAGTGCCAGGCCCGGCATACCGTTGGCCAGATGCACTTCAACAGTGACAGGCGGTGCCTGAACACCCAGTTTGGCGCGGCTGTGAACAATCGCCAGAGACATTGATCACTCCTTGATCGCCTCTCAGAGGAGGCAGCGGTTCCGTTAGGGTTTCTGTTCCAGCTCCGCCACGCGTTTCTCCAGCGCTTCAAGGCGTTCCCGGGTGCGCAGCAGTACTGCTTGCTGGGTTTCGAACTCTTCCCGGCTGACCACATCCAGCTTGGCCAGCGCGCTTTGCACCAGCGCTTTGAACTGGCTTTCAAGTTCGGCGGTGGGCCGCGCTCCACCACTCATCAGCAGGCGGGTGGCTTGGCTGCCCACGGTATCAAACAGGACTTTATGCAACATGTGCGCTTCCGTTTTCGGTAACTGGATAGGAGGTCGGCCTTGGCCGGTTTTGCTGTGCCGAGTCTAACATCTGGCATCTTGCGTCCCAAATGGCGGTAAACGAGACGCTGCCCGGCCTTGGCGCACTTTTGCGGGCTGCATGCTTCATATCGGTGCAGTCGCCTCCCTGGAATTTCCCCCACATCATCTCGTTAAATAATCAACTCGTTGAAAAATATGAAGAATATAAACCTGGCAGGGTTTCTGCAATGTCCCAGAGTAGCCGGATCGCCCCTGGGACCGAAACAGGGCAGTGTCGAAAATGTGATTCGGCGCACGGTGCGGTAGAGGGAATCTCCATATAGACTTGTCCTGTCCCCCAGGGCAAGTCCATCTAACGGGAGTATGAACATGAAATTAGTAACGGCTGTTATCAAGCCATTCAAGCTGGATGACGTTCGGGAGTCGCTTTCCGAAATCGGCGTCCAGGGCATTACCGTGACCGAGGTGAAAGGGTTTGGCCGGCAGAAGGGTCATACCGAGTTGTATCGCGGCGCGGAGTACGTGGTGGACTTCCTGCCCAAAGTCAAAATCGAAGTGGCCATCGGCGACGACATGCTGGACCGCGTCATCGAAGCCATCACCAAGGCGGCCAACACCGGCAAGATCGGCGACGGCAAGATCTTCGTCGTGGCGCTGGAGCAGGCTATTCGTATCAGAACAGGCGAGACCGGCACTGACGCCATCTAACGCTTCGTTTCGCTGTATGCAGTAATCAAGCCTATCTGGGGGGCTTAATTATGGACGACATCGTACAACTCAAGTACGCGCTGGATACGTTCTACTTTCTGGTGTGTGCCGTGCTGGTGATGTGGATGGCGTGTGGTTTCGCCATGCTCGAGGCCGGTCTGGTACGCACCAAGAGTACGACTGAAATTCTTGCCAAGAACATCGCGCTGTTTGCGATTGCCTCGATCATGTATCTGCTGGTCGGCTACTACATCATGTATTCATCCGATGGCCCCATCCTGCCGAGTCTGGGTATGCTGATCGGTGATGAAAATACGGCTGCGGCAGTAATGGCCGGTGGCGATGATGCACCTTACTATTCCAGCCGCGCGGACTTCTTCTTTCAGATCGTGTTTGCTGGCGCCTGTATGTCCATAGTCTCGGGTGCAGTTGCCGAGCGGATGAAACTCTGGGCATTCCTGTTGTTCGCGGTCATCATGACCGGCTTTATCTACCCGACTCAGGGCGCCTGGAGCTGGGGTGGCGGTTGGTTGAGCGAGATTGGTTACTCCGATTACGCGGGGTCCGGCATCGTGCACATGGCGGGTGCAACGGCGGCACTGGCCGGCGTTATTCTGCTGGGGCCGCGCAAGGGTAAGTACGGTCCGAACGGTCAGATCAACGCCATTCCCGGCTGCAACCTGGCGCTCTCCACTCTGGGCATTTTCATTCTGTGGATGGGCTGGTTCGGCTTCAATGGCGGCTCCGAACTGAAGATCTCCGACATTGAGTCGGCCAATAACGTGGCTCAGGTAATGGTCAACACCAACCTGGCAGCGGCGGGTGGATTGATCGGGGCGATGATCGTGTCGCGCCTGCTGTTCGGCAAGACAGACCTGACCATGCTGCTCAACGGCGCGCTGGCCGGTCTGGTGTCGATCACCGCCGATCCCTTGTCACCCAATGCCTTCAGCGCCATGCTGATTGGTGCCGTGGGTGGCGTCATCGTGGTGTTCAGCGTGCTGGCGCTGGATCGCGTGAAAATCGATGATCCGGCCGGTGCCATCTCGGCTCATGGTTCGGCGGGCATCTGGGGCGTGCTGGCGGTGCCGTTGACCAATACTGAAGCCACCTTTGGTGGGCAGCTGCTGGGCGTTCTGGCCATCTTCGCCTGGGTCTTCATCGCCAGTCTGATCATCTGGAGCACCATCAAGATGGTGATGGGCATTCGGATATCCGCGGAGGAAGAGTACGAGGGTGTGGACATCTCCGAATGCGGCATGGAAGCCTACCCGGAGTTCACCAGCAGTAAGTGATCTGAGAAGCGGGGCACTCAGCCCCGCTTTGTTTTGTGCCCATGAGAAAACAGCAAACTTGCCAGGCTATTTACAGTCCAAAGCGAAGACCCACCTGTTTCGCCAAGGGAGATCTGCATGAAAGCCGAGACGTTTGATTATCTGCTGGAATGGACCAGCGAACTGCATACCACCATCGCCGACCGCATGGATGAAGCCATCACTGCCGACACCGATCAGCGCAGCCGCTGGCTGCTGGAATATGTGGCTGGCCACGAACGGGATATCGCCCGGAAAGTGGATCAGTTCCGCGCGCAGGCCAGTGAGGCGGAGAGCAAGACCTGGTTGTATGAGCATATTGGTGAGGACCTGCCGCCCCGTACAAAATGGGAGCTGACGTTCACCGACAAGGACTTCAACGAAATCAACGAACAGCTGTTCAAGCTGCACGACCAATTGATCGAGGTATATAGCTCGATGACCGGCCGAGCGGCAATACCAGCTGCTGCGGAGCTGATGCGCAACATGCTGGCGCTGGAGGAAGGCGAAACCCGCCGTCTGGCCGAGCAGTGCGGACGTCTGCAGGATCTTTGACCATCCGATTTTGCCTGCAGGTAATCACCTCGATAGTAAAATAATTTTGCGTCTACCCCTGTTCAAATCCCTCTGTTGCGCTATATATAGCCAAGTTTGAAGCGGAGGAATGCCATGAGCGAAGACGATATTGAAGATGATGACCTGCAGGACGAAGAAGAGGTGGACAACAGCAACGTTGATGAAACCGACGAAATGGAGGCTGAGGACGAGGCTGAAGTGAAGCCGCGGAAGAAGACCGCAACTCGGGAAGATCCACTGGAAGGCTTGTCACTTGAAGCCAAGGCGCGTGAGCGGGATATGCTGGCGCGGCAGATGGAAGAGTTTCTGGCCCGGGGTGGCAGGGTTCAGGAAGTCGACAACAGCGCGCTGGGCGACCCGCCCAAAAAGCCCGACGGGAAATACGGCAGCCGGCCGATCTGACCTGTCGCGGTATTGACGAGCCCGTGGCTGCGGGCTCGTTGCATTCATGTAGAGTTTTCAGCCTCGATAATTGCGCAGCCAGTCGGGAATCTCACTCAGGCAGCGCACCTCGCCATGGGGCCGTTCCGCCTCTGCCCACTCAAGCCCCAGCCGATTGAACCACAGGGTATGCAGTCCCGCCTCGCGGGCGCCCTGAATGTCGTCTACCGGATGATCACCGATATGCAGGGCCTGATGCGGCTCGACACCGGCGCGCTCGAGCGCGGCCAGAAAGGGCGCGGGATCGGGTTTGCTCAGGCCGACTTCATCGGCGGAGACGATAATCTTGAAATACTTCTCCAATCCCAATCGGCGCACGTCGGCATTGCCGTTGGAGATGGTCGCCAGCTGATAATGTCGGGCCAACTCTTCCAGCAGAGGCTCGCAGTGGGGGAAGAAGGTCAACGCATGACGAGCTTCGAGAAATACCTCAAAACCCGCCAACGACAGTTCTGCCGCCTGCTCCGGGGTGTATCCCGCTTTGCGCAGGCCATGCTCGAGGATGGCAATACGCAGCGCGGTGACGCGGTGACGAAGTGCCGGATCGCTTGCCAGCACCTCGTTACGCACGGCGCGACGGGCATCCCGGTCCAGGCGCTGAGTGAAGAGTGGGGCATGGCGGTCCAGCCATTCCAGCAGCGTCTGTTCGGCGGCGACCACCACCGACTCGGTCTCCCACAGAGTGTTGTCCAGGTCGAATGTCAGCAGTTGAAACATGGATTCAGGCTCGTTGATCAGTCTTCGGGTTTGCGTTTGGCGCGGGGATGGGCGCTGTCATACACCGCAGCCAGATGCTGAAAGTCCAGATGAGTGTACACCTGTGTGGTGCTGATATCGGCATGTCCCAGCAGCTCCTGCACCGCGCGCAGGTCTCCGGACGACTCCAGCAGGTGACTGGCGAAGGAATGTCGAAGCATATGCGGGTGCAGGTGCTGGCCAATGTGTTCCACACCATAGCGGCGCACGCGTAGCTGAATGGCCCGTGGAGTCAGGCGCCGGCCCTGCATGCCGACAAACATGGGCTGCGCGGCGTCGGTGACTGCCGGTCGGACCCTGAACCAGTTGCGCAGTGCCTGGCGTGCCATACGGCCGACCGGCAGAATGCGCGTCTTATCACCCTTACCGATCACCCGCACCTCGCCCGCCTCCAGATCGAGCCGGTCCATGTTCAGCGTGGCCAGCTCCGACAAGCGCAGGCCGGAGGAGTAGAGCAGCTCGAGCATGGCGTGGTCGCGGATGGTCAGCCAATCGTCTTGCTCGCCATCGTTGAGCAACTGCGCTGCCAGATCCGCATCCAAGGCGCGGGGTAGCTTGCGGGGGGATTTGGGTGCGCGTATATCCAACGCCGGGTTATGACGGCAGCGGCGTTCGCGCAACAGATAGCGGTACAGGCTGCGCACCGCACTGAGCTCGCGCTGCAGACTGCGGCCCGACAGACCGGACTGGTGCCGACTGGCAATGTACAGACGTAACAGTGACGTATCGACGGCATTCCAGTCACTGACCTGATGTTGGGTCAGAAACCGGCACAGGCTGTCCAGGTCATGGCGGTAGGCATCCAGTGTACGAGGCGATAACTGTCGCTCACTGCGCAGGTGGCCGATGAAGCTCTCCAGCTCCGCCAGCAGGGGCGCGCCATCCACTACAGGCTCCGGGGCTCGCTACTCAGCGGACGCTGGCGCAGCAGGACGCGGGCCAGCGCGTCGGCGATATAGCTGAGGAACAGGGTGCCGGTAGCGCTGCGATACTGATGCGGATCACGGCTACCCAGTGCCAACACGCCGTGCAGGCCCTGATGTTGGATGGGCGCCAATGCGGTGGAGGCAACCTCGGCACCCTTATCACCAAACAGAAAGGTCAGTTCATCGCTGCGCAGAATGCCACTGAGAGTCTTGCCGCTGTCCAGCAGATGGCCGATGGCGTCGCGGGCTGCGGCATGGCTGACGCTGCGAGTGTTGCAGATGCGTTGGGTTTCACTGAACAGGATCAGACTGACAAAGGGCACCTGAAAGTCGTCGCGCAGGCTGTCTTCGATACTGGCGATCACCTCTTCCACATCGTGTGATTCCAGCAGGCTGAGAATCAAGCGGCGGCTTTTTTCGAACAGCCGGTCATTCTCCCGGGCCACCTCCATCAACTGACTCAGGCGGTGACGCACATCGATATTGCGCTCGCGCAGCAGTTTGACCTGACGTTCCACAAGGGACACGGCCTGCCCGGACTGGTGGGGAATGAACAGGTCGGGCAGCAGCTCGTCGTGTTCGACAAAGAACGCCGGATGTCGGCGCAGGTAGTCAGCCACGACGGTGGGGTCCAGTTCTGGTGCTGGTGGCAGGGGCGTTTCGCTCATATGCGTATGTGTCCTTCGTAAACCCGAGTGGCGGGGCCGGACATCATGACCGGCTGGCCGGGGCCGGCCCATTCGATTTTCAGGTGGCCGCCGGGCAGACGTATGGTCACCGGAGACTTCAGGTGCCCGAGCTGAATACCCGCCACTGCTGCGGCGCAGGCACCGGTGCCGCAGGCCTGGGTTTCACCAACGCCACGTTCATGTACGCGCAGCCGCGCCTGGTGCTCGTCCACCAGCTGCATGAAGCCCGCATTCACCCGATTGGCAAAGCGGGGGTGGTTCTCGATCAGCGGGCCAAATTCAGCTACCGGATAGGTATCCAGATCATCCACCAGCGTAATGCAGTGCGGGTTGCCCATGGACAGCGCCGAGATGTCCAGGGTCTGGCCATTGACTTGCAGTGGATAGCTCACGGCTTCGCGGTCGGCAGTAAAGGGAATGTCTGACGGCGTGAAGCGGGGCGCGCCCATGTTCACTGTCACCTGACCATCGCGGCGGACCTGCAGAGTGATCAGACCGCCCGCGGTTTCGACCTGAATTTCCGATTTGGCTGTCAGTCGCTTGTCCTGCACGAAGCGGGCGAAACAGCGGGCACCATTGCCGCACTGTTCCACTTCGCTGCCGTCGGCGTTATAGATGCGGTAACGGAAATCCACATCGGGATTGCTCGGCGGCTCCACCACCAGCAGCTGATCGAAACCTATGCCCAGGTAGCGATCGCTCCACTGGCGGATCAGCTTGGGTGACAGCTGCGCGTGCTGGGTTACCAGGTCGATGACCATGAAGTCATTGCCCAGCCCGTGCATCTTGGTGAATCGCAGCAGCATGTCAGGCCTCGGGCAGCAGCGACTCGCCTGCGAACAGCTCGCTGACCGTTTCACGACGGCGGATCAGGTGTGTTGCAGCACCATCCACCATCACTTCAGCCGCGCGCGGACGGGTGTTGTAATTCGAGCTCATGACAAAGCCGTAGGCCCCGGCGGAACGTACCGCCAGCAGGTCGCCCTCGGCGAGTGCCAGTTGCCGATCCTTGCCGAGAAAGTCGCCGGTTTCGCAGACCGGACCGACCATATCCCATGCCTGGGCTGGCACATCGGTACGCGGTCGGACGGCATCGATACCCATCCAGGCGCTGTACAGGGCCGGGCGAATCAGGTCGTTCATGGCTGCATCGATAATGGCGAAGTTCTTGTGTTCAGTCGGCTTCAGCAGGTTGACCTGGGTCAGCAGCAGACCGGCATTGGCCACGATCGAACGGCCGGGCTCGAACAGCAGCGTCAGCTCACGACCGGCCACCTTCTCGCGCACTTTGGCCAGATATTCACCGGGCGTCGGTGGGACTTCATCCTCGTAGGTCACACCCAGACCGCCACCCAGGTCCAGATGGCGGACCTGGATGCCCTCTGCGGCCAGATCATCGATCAGCAGCAGCATGCGGTCCAGCGCATCAATCAGTGGTGTGTCATCGGTCAGTTGGGAGCCGATATGACAATCCACACCCTGCACTTCCAGATTCGGCAGCTCCGCCGCCCGACGATACACCGTCGGCGCCATGGTAATGTCGATACCGAATTTGTTTTCCTTCAGACCCGTAGAAATGTACGGGTGAGTCTGGGCGTCCACGTCCGGGTTGACCCGCAGGGACACCGGCGCCTTCACGCCCAGCTCGGCGGCGACGTTCTGCAGCCGTTCCAGCTCGGCGGTGGATTCCACGTTGAAGCACTTGATACCGACCTGCAGCGCGCGGCGCATTTCCTCTTCGGTCTTGCCCAGCCCCGAAAATACCACCCGCGCCGGATCGCCACCAGCAGCCAATACCCGCTCCAGCTCCCCACCGGAAACAATGTCAAAACCAGCGCCGAGGCGGGCCAGCACATTCAGCACCGCCAGGTTGGAATTGGCCTTTACCGCAAAGCAGACGAGGTGAGACTGCCCGGCCAGCGCAGTATCCCAGGCAAGAAAGGCCTGCTCGATGGCACGGCGCGAATAGACGTAGCAGGGTGTGCCATACTGCGCAGCAATAGCGGACAGGGCAACGGCTTCGGCATGCAGTTCGCCGTTCTGGTATTCGAATTCACTCATGAAATATTTCAGTTTCCGGTAGGTTGCTGGTTCAGTTCTTCTCGGGCCGGATCAACCGGCTGGCCGGCTGTCTCTTCGGGCATGTACAGAGGGCCCTTCTGGCCGCAGCCGACGAGCATCAGAAGCATGAAGAATACCGCTATGGATTTTTTCATGGTGGAATCCCAGTTGATAAACGGACAATATCCGGCAGTATACCCAGCCCGGCAGTCCGACGCACCCCGCCGCAGAACTAGGATGAACAAGGCAATGCAAGACTTGAGTGAAAGCGAATTCAACCGTCAGGTTGATCTGGTTCAGGACCGCATCGAGCAAGCGCTGGACGCTGCCGATCTGGATCTGGACATGGAACACGCAGAAGGGTCACTGATACTGATGCTCGCGGCAGGCCCGCGGCTGGTCATCGGCCGGCAACCGGCCTCGCGGGAGCTATGGGTAGCGACACCGGACGGCACGCTGCACTTTGGCTACCAGTCAGCGCAGGGCTGGATCTATGACAGCGATGGCGAGCCACTGAGCACGGTGCTGGAGCAGGTGTTGGGCGATCTTACGGGCGATGAAATCGAACTGGATCTGGACGAGTGATACTCGTACCACTGACGCTGTGTTGGCATGGCCGCTCATAAAATCGAGCGGCAATCCATTGAGGTTGTTTCTCTACTGACTTACTTGGCGCGCAGGATGGTCACCAACGCCTGAGCATGTTCAGCGGCTTCCAGTCCGAGGCTGGTCAGATACCCACCATCATCCATGGTAGTGAGCCCCCGCTGATACAGCCGCGCGGCAGTCTCCACCGTAGTAGCTGACGCTTCCTGTTGATGAACCTTGAGCCCCGCCTGTGTATTGGCGAGATTGTACTGAGCCAGCAGATTGATATCGTCGATTTCTTCGGGAGTCAGTGACATGAGCAGTACCTTTTCTGATAGACGGTAAACTACTCTCGCAGTCTAACCACGCGGTGTCAGGGTGGCAATGCGGCCATCCACCCCGGCGAAATTCATGGCGATGATGTACTGGACGTATCCTCGCTTTTTGATTGAAACTGACGCTCTTCAAAAACAAGACGGATAAAAAATAATGCTCAGACTTCACGGTTTTGCAGTCAGCAACTACTTCAATATGGCCAAATTAGCGCTGCTGGAAAAAGGCGTGGATTTTGAAATCAATACGGTGCGTGGCAGTCAGGACGCCGAATTTCTGGCAATGAGCCCCCGCGGCAAGGTGCCGTGCCTGGAAACCGAGCAAGGCTTCATCAGCGAAACCAATGTCATCCTCGAATACATCGACGAGACCCAGGGCGGCAAATCACTGTTGCCGAGCGATCCTTTCGCAAGGGCTACCGTTCGTGCGCTGGCCAAGGAAGTTGAGCTGTATATCGAGCTGCCGGCCCGCAGCTGTTACCCCGAAGTCTTTTTCGGCGGCAAAGTAGAGCAGAACGTGAAGGACAAGGCCAAAGCGGAGCTGCAAGCGGGCGTCGCCGCCTTGCGCCGACACGGCAGCTTTTCCCCATACGTCGCCGGCAGCGAGATGACCATCGCCGACATCCTGTTTCTCTTCAGCATCGATCTGGCACAGGCTGTGGCTAAGAAACTGTTTGGTCTCGACCTGCTGGGCGACTGGCCCGAAGCGCAAGCCTTACTTGAACTGCTGAGCAAGAACCCTAACGTGCAACGTATTGAGACGGATAAGAAGGCAGAAATGGCGGCCTTTATTGCGGCCATGTCTGGGCCGGGGAAGTAAGCAGGAGCCCTGATCCCGGTCCGTCATTCTTCAAGCTGTGTGAGGGTGACGGGGTGGGTAGGCAGGGCCATTATCTGATCGGGTCTGGGCTTTGCACTGCGCAGCGGAAGCCGGCTTCTGTTAAAAAGCCTTCTTGCGGAACCAGAGAGAGGCGGGACTGTCAGATTTTTTGTGTTCGGGCCGTTAATGGCCTGCCATCAGGTAGGCCCTCACTTACCAGGTCGGCCTGGTGAAGCGATCTTCGTATAGGATCGCGAACTGATTCATAGCGGCTTTCCAGTCATGTGCCGCGTTACCCCAGTTGGCAGTGATATTACGTAGCGCCAACCAGATCAACTTCGTCGCGGCCTCATCCGTTGGGAAGTGGCCCCGGGTTTTAATGATCTTACGCAACTGAGCGTTGATGCTTTCAATCGCATTGGTCGTATAGATCACCTTTCGTATGGCGGGCGGGAACACAAAGAACGGAATGACCCTATCCCACGCACGCCGCCAGGCTGCTGTGACCGTCGGGTACTGCTTACCCCATGGCCCAGCTTCAAACGCGTCCAAAGCCTGCGCTGCGACCTCGGCGTTGAGCGCCTGATAGATGGGCTTGAGAGCTTTGGCCAGCTCTCTGCGCTTGTCCCAGCCTGCATAATCAAGGCTGTTGCGGATCAGATGTACAATGCAGGTCTGCAAGGTGGTATCCGGGAACACCGCACTCAGGGCTTCAGGTATGCCCTTCAGGCCGTCAGTCACGGCGATCAATATATCTTCTACGCCTCGGGTCTTCAGATCGTTGAACACCTTCATCCAGAATTTGGCGCCCTCCGTCGTTTCGATCCAGATGCCCAGAATATCCCGTGTACCGTCCGGTAACACCCCAAGCGCTAGGTAAACGGCCTTATTGCGAACCAGGCCCTCGTCCCGAATTTTGACCCTCAAGGCATCGAAAAAGATGACCGGGTACATTGGCTCCAAGGGGCGTTGCTGCCAAGCGCTAATCTCTTCCAATACGGCATCGGTAACCGAACTGATGAAGTCATGAGAAACATCGGTTCCGTACTGCTCGGCCAGGAAGGCTCGGATTTCACGAACCGTCATGCCTCGGGCATACATGGCAATGATCTTGTCGTCAAAGCCGGTAAAGCGGCGCTCATGCTTGGGAATCAGGATCGGGGCAAAGCTGCCGTCGCGGTCTCGGGGGATGTCCAGACGCAGCGGGCCATCATCGGTGAGCACTGTCTTGCCGCTCCGGCCGTTACGCTGGTTGCTCGCCCCCTCTGGGCGCTCAGCACCTTCAGGGTAGCCAAGGTGATGCCCTAGCTCGGCACCAAGGGCCCGCTCGATCAACGCCTTCTTGAACGCCATCGAGGCATCCTGAATGGCTTCAGCGCTCATCGGGCCATTGACGAACTGATCAATCAGCTCTTTGGGAATTGCTGGTAGGTCTCGCGGGGTTTCACGCCCCGGCTTCTTCTTGGTCGGCATACATGCATCCTCTGCTGCAACATGTTATGCCCAAACACAAAATTTATGACACCCCCAGAGAGGCTGAGGTTCGGGAAAAGCTGAAGTCGAGCGAGCCTACTCCCAGGCTGCGGAGTTCTTTTTTCTGGCCTTCCGCCGGCCCTGTTGGATCCTTTGCGCCGTCGCTTTCTTGATAATAAGTTGGTGAAAACCAGTCTTCCACCCACTCTCTGGCATTCCCAGCCATGTCGTATAACCCTAGAGGGTTCGGAGGGTATCGCTGCCCAACCGGACAGATATCTGACCACACTCCGCAACCTTCCATATGCTGCTGTTATCGGACATCCTGTGTTCCTTTTTGGAGTCTCTGGAAAACGGCTGGGCTCTTTGCTCGCCAGGCTTTCCAGAGAGTCCTTACATTGGATACGGAAAAGCCAACGGCCGGAAACAACCGGCCGCTGACCATCAATCACTGCAGATGCTTATGCAGAGATCGGGGTGCGCCAGTCATCGGAACCGGAGGTGCCGGACACTTCGTGGGTCCAGACAATCTTGCGGTAGGTGAAGTAGACGTCTTCGAGGTGGGTGAAGTGCGACAGGTTCGGGTCCTGGCAGTTCGGCATGCGCGATTGCACATCAACGATGATGGCGTCATGCAGTTCGATGGTGAAGTAATGCTCCTGGGTGCCCGTGGCAGACGTGCGGTACCACTCCAGACGGCATTTGTTCAGGCGCTCACCGGAGGTCAGCGAGTTGAAAAGCAGCGGTGAGGACTTGTCGAAGACCTTGGTGATCATCAGCGGCTTGTGAACGCGCTGCCCCGTCGGCTGGCCGGATTGCGGATCGCGGGGGATGATGACCTGATGATCGAAGGCCTGAACCAGGATCTGGTCTTCATGACCTTCCTGAAAGATGTTACCGACGGAATCTTCGGTGAAGGTGCCGGCGGTGATGAGGCCTTGTTTGGTGCCTTCGATAGTCAGATACGCGGGTGTTGGCATGATGCTCTCCTTGCCTGGATTGAGTGGATCGCAGCGATCCGGGAACCAGTACCAATACAAGGAGCGTGCCAGAAATGTGTAAATCGTTATAGATCAGTCAGTTACTTCATTTTCGAAATTGATCGGGCATGCCGGTGTGATGTGCGTCACATTGAATTGCGCAAGAAGTTGCGCAGTGCTGTGCAAGTTCTTGCGCAAATGCCTGTAGCCCTTTTCAGGCAAGGGTTACAGGCCTGTATCAACTGGGTTATCCACAGAAAGATGTGCAAGAAGTTGCGCAAATGCCATTCCAGGTGCACGTCCGAAAAACTCAGTCCAGCATGTCCGAGAAGCGCTGATCCTTCTTGAATATCAGCGGCTGGCTGAAGCCTGGAACGCGCATCTGCTCGGCGCTGATCTCGATATCGCCCTCGTCGATCATGTCCTTGCCGAAGTTGTAGATCACATCCAGTTGCCCCTGCAGCGCGCGCTGCTCGTAGGCAGCGGCGACTTTGCGGGTTTCTTCGCGGCGAATTTCATAATCGGCGAAGCGCTCTTCGCCGTACCGCTTGCGCAACATGCGCTCGACCGGCTGTGGCCCCAGCACCACGGCGCTGGAGTTGTTGCCACCAAACCCCTTGGAGTTGATGAAGCACACCTCCAGCGGATTATCGCCGCGTGGCACATCGGTAGTGCTGAAACGCAGATGTTTCTGGTGGACATCATCGGCAATACTGTCGATGGTCTTGATGCCCGGCAGGATCTGGTATTTGAAGGTGCCCAAGGCCGAAGCCAATTGGTCGGCACTGGCGCTGGCCAGGGAATGGCCGACGAACGCCTTGACCGCAGCCACCGGCAGTTCATCGATACCGAAGGCGGCAGCCACTTCATCAATCAATACCGACTCGGTTACCCGGTTGGCCGGGGTGCTGGAGCCGTGAGCGTGCACGAAGCTGCGCTGGCGTACCGCGTCGGCGCCGAGGATCTGCATGGCGCTGTGCACGGATTTGGCCATGGTCAGGTAGTTGCCCGGGCCGGGAGCTGAAATGGATTTCTTGAAGCCGTCAGCGCCGACAAATACATCCGGTACGGCGCCATGAATATCAGCGCCCAGCTCCAGTGCCAGCTCATCATCCATGAGCATGAAGAACTGACCGGATTCGGCCAGGGTAAAGCCGCAGTTCTGGCTGAATGGGCGACTGGCGCGGCGGAAGTCCACGTCATCGCGGCCTTCGATATTGCGCAGCCCTTCCTCGGTAGCCAGTGCGCTCATGGCGCCGTAGCCCTCGATACACTCCTGGGTAATCGGCGCTTCGCTGCTGCCGACCAGCACTACGCGGGCGCTGCCGCTGCCGATCATCTCGATACCTTTTTGCAGGTTGTAGAGGAAGCTGGCGCAGGCGCCGGTGATGGCGCCTGTGGTGCCGACACTGCCCAATACATAGGCATTGATGAAGTCGGCGGGCATACTGTTCAGGCCCAGCGCCAGTTGTTTGGCACTGACCCGATGGCCTTTGAGGCGCGACTGCATCAGGCCGCCGAAGCTGTATTCATCCAGTTGACTCATGATGCTGCTGGCGAAAACGGCGATCTCATCCGGCTCGACGTGATCGAGAATGCGCTGCCAGGACAGACCGGTGGAGTGCAATGCGTCCGCTGCTGCGACAATGGACATCTGCAGGCCGCGCGGATGGAAGCGCGAGTTGTACTGTTCCCCTGGCTCGAAGCCGGTCGGCAGCTGACCAGCGGACTTGACCGCCATAGAGCGATAGCTGTCGACCTTCAGTTCGCAGTCGCTGGCGATGGTGACACGCACTTCGCCGCCATCCAGCACTTCCATGCTCCAGCCGGCGGGCAGTGGCTCTGGCAATTGCTTGGCCAGGGTAATGAAGGAAAAGGGCTGGCCCGCTTCCAGGCCTACTGGTAGAACCTTATGCCAATGCGCAGCATCCACATCCAGGTGGCGTTTTTCGATACGGCGCACCAGGGTGCCCTCGAGTATCTGCTGCCCGAAGCGCTGTTCGATATCCGCAGGTGTCAGTGGTTGCCCTGCCTCGTCCAGATAGCGATCATTCTCTGCGCGCACCAGGTTCATCAGCACGGCCAGGCCTGCCAGGGTTTCCTGACGTTCGGCAGCCGGCAGTGATTCGATTACGGTACGCCGAAAGCCATGGTGAAACGAGCTACGGCCGGCGGCGTTATATCCACCGAAACCGACAATGACCGGTAAACGCGACATCAAGCAAGACTCCTCGCTGTTTCGCTGCATGGGCTCCGGCGCTTATTGAACCGGAGCGGACTGAAAATCCTGACGACTACATAAGAGTAGTGCCAAAAGACCAGCAGGCATCGAATTGGGTTTGATTGCATAGGCAGACGAGGAATGTAACCCGATGGTCACGTTTAGACTAGGGTGTTCTCACACGAAGAGGCTTCTGATACGAGCATGAGGCCCTTATCAGAAGCCGTCCTCTGACGGTACCAGTAACCTAATCCTGTTCTTTGTCACAGGCAAATATCTGCTCCAGTGGCGGCAATGGCGTTTCGCCTGTGAGCGGCATATCGGCGTCGGTCTGCAGATGGAAGTTTTCCAGCGGCGCGCTGTCACGATCATCATGCTCGAACACCGGTGGGCTGAACATGTAGGCGAGCATCAGGCGTGTTAGGGCTTCCAGGCTATCGCGGTGGGTGCGCTCGTAACCATGGGTCGCGTCGGTGCCAAAAGCGATCAGCGCCACGCGGGTGTCGTTACCAGCGCGCACCGCCGATTCTGCGTCACTGTGGTAGTAGCGAAAGACATCCCGCTGTACCGGAATCTCGTCACGGGCGCACAGATTCAGCAGATGGCGGGTCAGGTGATAATCATAGGGCCCGCTCGAATCCTGCATGCACAGGGTCACTGCATGCTCGGTGGAAGTCTGACCCGGCGCCACCGGGGCAATGTCCACACCGACGAATTCACTGACATCCCAGGGCAGAGCGCCTGCGGCGCCGGAGCCGGTCTCCTCGGTGATGGTGAACAGCGGATGACAGTCCAGCGGCAGGGATTCGCCACTTTCCACAATCTGTTTGATGGCGGTAAGCAAGGCGGCTGCGCCGGCCTTGTTGTCCAGGTGGCGGGCACTGATATAGCCGTTGTCAGTGAATTCCTGCAGTGGATCGAAGGCGACAAAATCACCGACGGCTATGCCCTCGGCCTCGGTCTCGGCCCGGCTGGTGCTGCGGATATCCAGGCGCAGCTCGATGGTATCCCAGTTCACTGGCAGGGTATCGACCTCGGTATTGAAAGCGTGCCCGGATGCCATCAGCGGCAGTACGCTGCCCCGGAAACAGCCCCGTTCGGCGAACAGGCTGACCCGGCTGCCCTCGGCGAAGCGGCTGGACCAGCAGCCAATGGGCGTCAATTCCAGGCGGCCATTGTCTTTTATATGACTGACCATGGCGCCGATCGTATCCAGATGGCTGGCGATGGCGCGGTCGGGCGAGCCCTGACGGCCCTTTAGGGTAGCGCGGATGGTGCCGCGCCGGGTGAGCTCATAGGGCACGCCCATGGCGTCAAGATGTTCGGCGACATAGCGTACGATGCCGTCGGTGAAGCCGGTGGGGCAGGGGATGGCGAGCATCTCCAACAATACCTGTTGCAGGAACTGCATATCGGGGCCATGGCTGGGTTGCATGCGTCCTCCTTTGTATATTTCAGGGCTGACTGAGCGGAAACAGCATATCAATGAAGCATTCGGCTGTCGGGCGCGGCTCATGGTTGGCCAGGCCCGGGCGCTCGTTTGCTTCGATGATGACGTAGTCGGGTTGGTCGACAGCGGGGACCAGCAGGTCCATACCGACCATGGGAATGTCCAGCGCACGGGCGCCGGCGATGGCGCAGTCGCGCAGGGTTGGATGCAGTTCGTCGGTGACGTCCACCAGCGTGCCGCCGGTATGCAGATTGGCGGTGCGGCGCACCTGCAGGTGCTGACCGGCGGGCAATACGCTGTCCAAGTTGAAACCTTCAACTTCCACGGTGCGGCAGGTTTCCTCATCCAGCGGGATGCGGCTTTCACCGTCGGTGCTGGCCTGTCGGCGGCGACTTTGTTTTTCGATCAGTTCTCGGATAGTTTTACTGCCGTCACCGCAGATCTGGGCTGGCCGGCGAATGGCGGCAGCGACCACCTGATAATTGATCACCACCACCCGCAGGTCTTTACCCTCGTGGAAGCTTTCCAGCAACACACGACTGTCAAAACGGCGGGCCGCCTCGATGGCCTGCTCCAGGGTTTCCGGATCGCGAATGTTCACTGCCACGCCGTTGCCCTGCTCGCCGTTATCCGGCTTGACCACCAGCGCGCCGTGCTCGGCGAGGAAGGCGGCGTTGGCTTCAGGGTCGGCAGCCAGACGGTAGGCCGGTGTGTGCAAACCCTGGCGTTGCAGGCAGCGATGGGTAAGCTGTTTCTGCTGGCACAGGGTCATGCTGACGGCCGTGGTCAGGTCGCTCAGGGATTCACGACAGCGGATGCTGCGGCCGCCCTGGGTCAGGGTGAACAATCCGGCCTCGGCATCATTGACGGTCACTTCGATGCCTCGGCGCTGGGCTGCCCGAGTGATGATGCGTGCGTAGGGGTTAAGGCCTTCATCCTGATCAGGCCCGAGAAACAACGCCTGATTGATGCTGTTCTTGCGCTTGATGGTGAAGGTGCGCAATTGGCGGAAGCCGAGCTTGTGATACAGCGTTTTGGCCTGAGTATTGTCATGCAACACCGACAGATCCAGATAAGCGCTGCCGCGGCTCATGTAGTATTCCACCAGGTGTCGCACCAACATCTCGCCGACACCGAAGCGCTGGGTCTTGCTGTCCGCGGCCAGACACCAGAGGCTGGAACCTTTGTCGGGATCGTCATAGGCACGGGCGTGGTTCAGGCCCATTACTGTACCTATGATCTCGCCGCTGTCGGCATCCTCGGCCAGCCAGAAATCCGGCCCGCCGACTTTACGCGGCGTCAGTCGTTGCGGGTTGACCTGGACCATGCCGCTGGACAGATACAGGGTATTGATTCCATCCCAGTCCGCATCGCATTGCGGCCGGCGAATATGGAAGCCGCGCATCACGCTATGGGCAGGCCGGTAATTGCTGAACCATAAGCGCAGCGTGTCGGAGGGGTCGAGGAACAGCTGCTGAGGAGCAAACGACAGCACCACATGGGGGTCGGCGACATAAAGTGCAATGTCCCGTTCGCCGGCGGTTTCCTGTAGCAGGGTATCGGCCAGCCGCTGGGGATCGCTGAAGGTATGACCGACCAGTAAGCGGCCCCAGCCGCAGTCCAGAGTGACGTCAGACAGCTCTTCGGTATGCGATTGCCCCTGCTGCGCATGGCCAGCTTGCAGACGTTCCCAAGTGGGTGTCTGCCCGCGTTGCAGGCGTTGTTGTTCCGGTGGTAGAGGTCGGCTCATTACGGCATCACCTGATTAAAGTCCTTGAGCATCGAGCCACAGATCCAGCACCGCCAACTGCCACAGCTTGGAACCGCGCAGCGGGGTGATGTGGTCCATGGGATTATCCAGCAGCGTATCGATGTAGGCAGGGTTGAACAGTCCACGCGCCTGGGCGCGGCTGCCGGTAAGACTCTCGCGAACCCAGTCCAGCGTGCTGCCCTGCAGGTACTTCAACCCAGGCACCGGGAAGTACCCCTTCGGTCGGTCGATCACGGCAGCAGGAATGATCTTGCGCGCCGCCTCCTTGAGTACGTATTTGCCATCGCCGGGCAACTTGAAGCGTCCCGGGATACGAGCTGCCAGCTCCACCACTTCATGGTCTAGAAAGGGCACCCGCGCTTCCAGCCCCCAGGCCATGGTCATGTTATCGACGCGCTTGACCGGGTCTTCCACCAGCATCACCGTGGTATCCAGCCGTAGCGCCTTGTCCAGCCCATGCGCGGCGCCAGGGCCGGCAAAGTGCTCGCGGATGAACTCACCGGCATAGTCCTGCTGCGCCCAGGCTGGCTGCACGGTGTTGCGGTATTCAGCGAAATCCCGATCCATGAACGCCTGTTTATACGCGGCCACCGGGTCTTCCGCCTGATCGACCGGGGGATACCAGTGGTAGCCGGCAAAGATCTCGTCGGCCCCCTGACCGCTCTGTACCACCCGGCAATGCTTGGAGACCTCTCGAGACAGAAGGTAAAAGGCGATGCAGTCGTGACTGACCATCGGCTCGCTCATGGCTGCCAGAGCGTCGGGTAAATTGCTGATGATGTCCTGCTCGGGAATCATCAGTTGATGATGGTCGGTAGCGTAATGTTCGGCGATCAGGTCTGAGTAGCGAAACTCATTGCCAGCCTCGCCGTTGACGTCGGCAAAGCCGATGGAGAAGGTCTGCAGATCGCGGGCGCCGGCTTCGTCCAGCAAGCCGACCAGCAGGCTGGAGTCCACTCCGCCGGAGAGCAGCACGCCGACATCCACCGCTGCCAGATTACGTCGCTTCACCGCAGCGCGCAGGCTGTCGAGCACACGCTCCTGCCAGACTTCAAAGGGCAGATCATGTTCATCGGTGCGGGTGCCGTATTCCAGGCTCCACCAGCGTTGCTGCTCGCGATTGCCCTTGGCATCGATACGCAGCCAATGGCCGGGCGGCAATTTCTCCACCCCGTTGAGAATGGTCAGCGGCGCCGGCACCACCGAGTGAAAGGATAGATAATGGTTCAGCGCCACCGGATTGATACTGGTATCCAGATCGCCACCGCGCAGCAAGGCCGGCAGGCTGGAGGCAAAGCGCAGGCGTTTGTCGGTAGCAGACAGGTAGAGAGGCTTGATGCCGAGACGATCACGGGCCAGAAACAGGCGCTGACTGTCGCGTTCCCAGATAGCCAGGGCGAACATGCCGTTGAAGCGCTCAAGCATCTGCGCACCCCAGGCATGGTAGGCCTTGAGTACCACTTCGGTATCGCCATCGGAAAAGAACCGGTAACCCAGGGCTTCCAGTTCGCCACGCAGGGCGGGGTAGTTGTAGATGGCGCCATTGAATACCAGGCTCAAACCCAATTGCGCGTCGACCATGGGTTGGCCGGAGGCTTCGGCCAGGTCCATGATCTTCAGTCGCCGATGGCCCAATGCAACCGGACCGCCAGACCAGGCTCCCGAGGCATCGGGGCCACGGCTGACCATCTGCCCGGTTATCCGAGCCAGTGCCGCCAGGTCCGGATTCTGCCCATCAAAGCGAAGTTCTCCCGCCAATCCACACATCGACTGCTCCTCTGCTGTGGTTGGGTCCTCATAGGGACCTACAATGAAGAATAGTTTGAGGTAAAAACTATTTACTGATTCCTTTGGGTCAGTTACTTGGAAAACAGTGTGGCGGTTTGGTTTAAAGGTTTTTTGACTGGAAAGAAATAGTTACAGTTGCCACTACGATGGTCGTTGCGACGAAACATCAACACACCTTGCGGTTTATGGCAGAATGCGCGGCCCATATTGCCGTTTGTCTTGCCGGGAGCTTCACAACATGATGCACGATTTGTATCTGGCCCTTCGGCGGCTGCAGCGCGCGACCGAAATTCACGCCAAGCGCCTTGGCCGCCATAGTGGGCTGACGCCGATTCAACTGCTGATCCTGCACAGTATCCAGGCGATGGGCGAAGGTACGCTCGGCACCCTGGCCAAGCAGGTCAGCGTATCGCAGGCGACCCTCAGTACCATTATTGACCGCTTGGAAAACCGCGAGCTGCTCAAGCGTGTCCGCAGCCAGAGCGACAAGCGCAAGGTGCATCTGACCCTGACCGCGAAGGGCGAAGCGGCCATCCAGGCCGAGCCGGCTCTGTTGCCGAGCGCCTTTCTCGAGCGTTTCGGCAAGCTCGCCGACTGGGAGCAGTTGATGCTGCTGGCCAGCCTGCAACGGGTAGCTGGCTTGTTCGAGGAAGGTCAGCAGTCCGCTCATGTGTTCATTGATGACGAGCCGCTGGTGTAGGCCCGCCCTACTAGGTCTCCCCCATCTTGTCTGGACAGCATTTGCGCTTTAGCATGTTTGAAATTTCAAACGCTGATGTGGCAAATGCGTGACGCCATCTCTGGACAGGAGAACTTCCATGGAACTGCAATCGCCCGAGCTGTTTCGCCAGCAGGCATTCATTGACGGCATCTGGTGCGAGGCTGATCACGGTCAGCGTGTCGAGATAGTCAATCCGGCCAGCGGTGAGCGCCTGGGCAGCGTACCTGACATGGGCGCCGACGAGACCCGTCGCGCTATCGCGGCGGCTCAGGCGGCGCAACCTGTATGGCGTCGGCGTACCGCCAAAGAGCGTGCTGGTGTGTTGCGCCGCTGGTATGAACTGATCCTGCAGCATCAGGAAGATCTGGCGCGGATCATGACCGCAGAGCAAGGCAAGCCGCTGACCGAGGCTCGGGGCGAGATTGCCTATGCCGCCTCCTTTATCGAATGGTTCGCCGAGGAAGCCAAGCGCGTCTATGGCGATGTGATTCCCGGTCATCAGACGGATAAGCGCCTCATCGTGCAGAAGGAGCCGGTCGGTGTGACAGCGGCAATCACGCCGTGGAACTTCCCCTCTGCAATGATTACCCGCAAGGCCGGTCCGGCCCTGGCTGCCGGCTGCGCCATGGTGCTGAAACCCGCGCCGCAGACGCCTTTCTCCGCGCTGGCGTTGGTCGCATTGGCAGAGCAGGCGGGCCTGCCGGCCGGCTTGCTCAGTGTCGTGACAGCAGGGGTGGATAACGCGCGGGCAGTGGGCGGCGAGCTGTGCGCCAATCCGGTGGTGCGCAAGCTATCCTTTACCGGCTCTACCGCTGTCGGTATTCAGCTGATGCAGCAGTGTGCCCCGAGCCTGAAGAAACTGTCGCTGGAGCTGGGCGGCAACGCACCCTTCATCGTGTTCGAAGACGCCGATCTGGACGAGGCGGTGGAAGGTGTCATGATCTCCAAATACCGCAACGCCGGTCAGACCTGCGTATGTGCCAACCGGATCTACGTGCAGGATGCGGTTTATGACGCCTTCGCCGAGAAACTCGCGGCGGCGGTGCGCCGGCTGGAGGTGGGCGATGGCATGCGCGAAGGTGTCACTACCGGACCGCTGATCAATGCCGAGGCGGTGAGCAAGATCCAGCGCCATCTGCAGGATGCACTGGATGGCGGCGCGACCCTGCTTGCCGGTGGTAAACCTCACGCTCTGGGCGGGTTGTTTTTCGAGCCGACCATCTTGACCGGGGTAGACAGCAGCATGCTGATTGCCCGCGAAGAGACCTTCGGCCCGGTGGCACCGTTGTTTCGCTTCGACGACGAGGCCGATGTGGTCCGCCAGGCCAATGACACCGAATTCGGCCTGGCGGCTTACTTCTATGCCCGGGACCTGAGTCGGGTGTTCCGTGTCGCCGAGGCTCTGGAGTATGGCATGGTGGGTATCAACACGGGTCTGATCTCCACCGAAGTGGCACCTTTTGGCGGCATGAAAGCCTCGGGGCTGGGTCGCGAAGGCTCGAAGTACGGCATGGACGAGTACCTGGAAATCAAATACCTGTGTCTGGGTGGTATCTGATCCGCCGGGGGCGGGTAGCTTTCGGGTTGTCGCGCGCCTGCGCGACGACAGGGGTGTGCGGTGCCGGTGAGCCCGCAGATGTAGCGCCGGTGCGCTACACCTCGAAAATCGGCTCGGCATGACTAGCTTCCACCGCTGCGCTCAAAACGTCGACAACCCCGTCGCCTCCATCACTCGATACAACACATATCGTCCGACATTATGATCGGCGAATTCAGCATAGGGCAGGCTGTACTCGATCCCGTCTGCGTTATGCCACACCCGCTCGAAGGCACTGCGTGCGGTCGTCATGGCCGGGAAGTCATGGGCGGCAATCAGCTGCACATCGGTTTCCAGGTTCAGGTCGTCCAGATTGCGCCGGGTGAAGTTGGCCGAGCCGCTGATCAGTTCGCTGCTACCGTCGACCCGGTCCAGACGGATCCATTTACGATGGCATTGCTCGCCGCTGGTAGCGCACCAGCGTAGCGGGATGCCGGCCCGCTCCAGATCCCAGGCGGCCTGGCGGTTGGGTATGCCGTTTTTCTCCCGGCCGAATGCGTCGCGGTTCGGGTCGAGCAGGGCACGAATGCTGACGCCGCGTTGCTGTGCCTGAATCAGTGCCTCGACCAGTGGGCGGTAGGACAGGTAGAACACATCCATATCCAGTTGGTCGCCGGACTGGGCGCTGTCGATCATCTGCAGCACGGCATCACGGATGGCCCCTTCGGTAATAACCCGCAGACGGTTATCCGAGTCGGCGATGGTGTTTGTGATCGGTGGTCGAGGCCAGTTTACGGTATTGAAACCAGCCAGCTGCGCCACGACGTTTTCGGTCTGCAACAGATCCAGAGCAGCGGCGCCGCTGAAGCGCAGGGCCTGGTTGCTGTGGCGGCTGCTGGCATCATGCGGGTTGGCCGAGGTGACCAGGGCAGTCCAGCTGTCGCCGGCATCCGCGACTATGGTCTTGCGATGGTTGGCGCGAAAGTTGGCCAGGTGAAGGTACGTGCGCAGAGTGACCTTGCCGTCGGCCACCGGGTTGGGCAGCCAGCCGCCCTCGTTGCTGTTGCCAACGAAGCGGCAGCAGAGATGCCACAGGCTGCTCCACAGTACGTTCGAGGCGGGCAGTTCTGCGACCGGGGTCATCAACACATCCACACCGGCCCGCTGTAATGCCAGTAGTGCCGGGTTTTCCAAGCCACCGTAGAGCGTGTTGAAGGGGTCGGTTATGAGCACGGCTTGCAGGTTCGGGTGTCGCTTCCGGGCCTCGATCAGCGCCGCAGTGACCTCGGCAGACAGGGAGCGAAAACTGCTTTGCCCGGCAAAATCATTGAACAGGAACATGTCCAGGACCACCAGCCTGCGCGCACTGTTGATCATCGCCAGAACCTCGTCGAAGATCTGTTGTTCGCTGATGCGCTCGCCCGTGCTGGTTTGCCAGGTCTGATCCAGCAGAACCTGCGCATTGCCTGCCGGACGCCAGGGTGTGCTGGCCGACAGACCTTCCGACATTGGCTGGTAGGCCTGAAACAGGCTCGAGGCGAGCCACGCTATAAGTAATAAAGCGATAAGTACGCGCAAAGGCCGACGGCGCCGCTTCCTGCGGTTGATGCGATTGAGAATGTCCATGTCGTTGTCCGCTGAGTTCATATTCCGATTCGTTCTGCATGCTAACCTTGATGCACTTTCTTGTCTTCAGAGGTTGCCGATGCGCAAAGCTGCGATCAGTGCAGGAGCAGTGTTGCTATTGGTGTTACTGGCTGTGTTGCTGGCTGGACTATGGGTGCAGCGAGCCCTGACGGCTGCCGGATTCGAGCAGCTGCACTGGCAGCAGTTGCGCTGGTCTGAAGGTGCTGTGCAGGTGAAGCAGCTCAACGGAGTCAATGTGAGCGAGCAGGGCAGGCTGGACTTCCGGCTGGACGGCGTCAGGCTGCGTCCGGTCTGGGATGGCGGGCCGCGGATCGATCAACTGGTGGTCGATGAGTTGCAACTGGTCTGGGAGCCGCGCGATAACCTGCCCCCGAGCGAGCCGACTGATGACTGGAGCCTGCCCGAGTTGGATCACTTCGCCGGGCCGCTGTCCTGGTTGCCGCGGGAACTGGAAGTGCGCCACATGCAGCTTCAGCTGCCCTGCGAGGGCGAGTTTTGCGTGTTGCAGGGCGGCTTTCAGTTGACGACCGATCAGCAGCCGTTGGCACTGGTTGCGCAACTCTATTTGCAAGCTGACGAGCAAAGCCTGAGCGGCTCGCTGCAGTTGCATGAGGAGTCCGGTGGCTATCGACTGTTGGCCGGATTGGATCTGCCTCAATCGCTGCACCTGCTGGGCCTCGGTCAGCTCAGTGGCAAGGTGCGGGTTGACTTGGAAAACCGGGGTAGTCAATGGCTGCTGCGCGAGGGGCAGGCGGATGCGCGTTTGCTGCAGCCGCAGCTGGATGCCCTGGCGGTGTTGCCGCCGGAGCTGCGGCCATCGGCGCTGATGGTGTGGATTACGCCACAAGCGAGCAGCCTGAATACCTGGCGTGAAAGCATCTCCTTCGCCATGCAGTTGCAGATCGAAGGTGCGGTGGCCGGACAAGTCGATGCGCAGTTGGCGTTGAATCACCTGCCGCATTGGCAGGTGCAGCTGCATGCAGGACGTTTGCAGCTGAACGCAGACAAGCTGGAGCTGGAGGGAATGCAGCTGCAAACCGTGCAGCTCGATTGGCCGTTTCAGGCAGAAGCCGACCAGAACCAACTGAATCTGTTGCTCAACGAGGGCGCATTGCTCACGACGAAAAGCTTATCATTGACGGATGCATGCCTGCAGCTCTCTGACTTGCGGGCAGACCTGAGCAAAGCAACGCTGAACCTGCCTTTTTCTGCGCCTGACCAATTGAAACTGGAGGCGCCGCTGCAGCTTGGCGCGAGCCGATTGACGCATGCTGCGCTCAAGCCTCAGGGGTGGAACCTGAGCGGCAGGTTGCAACATTCCTCGAGCGGGCTGATGCTGAACGGCAGTCTGGCCGCCCTCAGCGGTCTGAATACCGACCTGCAGCTGAACTGGCCGACCGGTGAGGCGTGGCGACTGGATATGACGCTGCGAGAGATCTTTCTGCGCGCTGCCGATCCCCTGGCTGCCACCTTTGCCGACTGGCCGGCGTTGCTGAGTTTCTCCAGCGGCCGGATCAGCAGTACCTTGCAGGCCTCCGGTCGTAGTGGTCTGGATCGGATCAAGGGACAGCTGGAGCTGACCGGCGGCCAGGGTATCTACGATAGAGCCAGTTTCAGCGGCCTGTCGCTGCCTCTGACGGTGTCGCTGCAAGGGAAAATGTTGCAACTGAGTACGGACGCATTGAATCTGAGCGCTCTTGATCCTGGTCTGCCGCTTGGGCCATTGCGTGCCAGCGGCACCTACACCGCCCAGTTGAGCAAGCCCTCCAGCGGGGCGCTGGAGCTGCGCAGCGCCAGCCTCGGTGTGCTGGACGGGCGTGTTCTGCTGGAGCCGGCGAGAGTGGATATGGGGCAGGCGCGGCAAACTCTGGTGGCCGTGGTAGAGGGTGTCGAACTGGCGCGACTTTTCGAGGTCTATCCGGCGGAGGGGCTGAGTGGTCAGGGCACGCTGGACGGGCGGTTTCCGATCAGCCTTGCCAATGGCAAGCTGCAGATTGATGACGGTCGTCTGCAGGCGCGCGAACCTGGGGTGTTGCGCTATCAGGCGCAGCAGTTGCGCGACCTGGCTGCGACCAACCCCGGTATGGAGCAGCTGGCACTGGCGCTGGACAATTTCCATTATCAGGTGCTGGCCAGCGACCTGTCCTATGATGAGCAGGGTGTACTGGTTCTCGGATTGCGCCTGGAAGGCAGCAACCCTGCCTTTCAGCAGGGGCGCCCGGTGCACCTGAATATACGTTTGGAAGAAGATATTCCGGCCTTGCTGACCAGTCTGCAATTGAGCGGACAGGTGAGTGAGATCATCAGGAAACGGGTTGAGCAGTATTATCTGCAGCGACGCAGCCCATGACAGGAGAGGCATATGCATTGGCGTCTGGTGATAATGGCGGTGGCCGTCGGGGTACTGACTGCCTGCACGCCGACGGTACAGCTGGCGGCGCCCAGCGAACCGATCAATATCAACCTGAATGTGAAGATCCAGCATGAGATCTACATCAAGGTCGACAGGGAACTGGACGAGCTGTTCAGTGAATCCAGCGGGCTGTTCTAGGAGAGAAATGACATGCGTATGAGTATCCGTATGGGTGGTCTGTTATTGGCATTGTTGCTGAGCGCTCCGGCGCTGGCACTGAGCCTGAACGAGGCGATGTCGGCATTGCCAGCGGCCAAGGCCGCCGGCCAGCTGGGCGAGCAGCCTGATGGTTATCTGGGAGTGGTGGCAGCGGGTGGCAATGCGGTCGAGATCGCCCGGCAGATAAATCAGGCTCGCCGCGATGAATATCAGCGTCTGGCCAGGGAGAACAATATCCAGCAGCGGGATGTGGAATCCATGGCCGGCAAGAAGGCGTTGGAGCGCACTCCTGCCGGACAATACATCATGATCAACGACGTGTGGATGAAAAAATAGCTGTCAGTTTACAAGTCGTAATCGCTCTGTCTCGGTGAACTGCTCTTCAAGCAGGGCGTTCACCGCAGCCTGCCTGTCGATGTCCGCCAGCCCCGGCTGGTCGAGGATGACTTCGCGCTCCTGATTGAAGCTGGTCACCCGCTGCTGCCATTGTGCCCGGCGCTGGTCCAGTGCTTCCAGCCGTTCGGTGGCCTCCGGCCCGAGCATCTGCATACGTAATTGACGAATCTCTCCATGGTCCGCTCCTGCTGCCAATAGCTCTCGGGTCTGCTGGCGCAGGTCCTGATGTATCTGTGGTACCAGTAGCTGTTGCATTTCCTCCGGCAGGCTTTCACGCAGGGCTTCTGTGGCCAAGGCTTGCTGCTGCTCATCCAGACTGCTGTCGCGGTGGATCGCCAGCCGTTCCAGCGTGAAGTTGTTATAGATCTCTTCGCCAGCGAAGAACGCAGCGTGGGTCTCGCGATCGAACAGCGTGGCGCGCAGGCGCTGGACTGCCTGTTCACGGGCGAACAGATCATGCAGGCTCTCGGTTACCGGAAAATGACTTTCCAGTTCGGCCAGCTGTTGTTGATAGTCGAGATAGCTTTCCAACAGCTCCAGCGCTTGCCCCAGGGCGGGTTGCGATAGTTGCTGCGCCAGGTGATTGCGAATGCGCTGATGCGTGACGGTTGAGTTTTCTTCGCCGATCAGGCTCAGGAAGTAATCGAACAGATGGCGGGTCTGGTTGCTGATCAGCAGGTTGCCCGCAGCATCCACTTCCAGTTGGCCGTCCACTTCGGTACCACGCACGCTGGCCGGGAGCGGCCGGCTGGGCTTGGGTGACTCGGTGCGCTGATGCAGCTGCGCCACGGGGGCGACAGGTTCCGCGTTTTTATTGCTGAGGACCGGCGGTGTTGTTACCGGACCGCTGTCCATAGTTATATACCAGCCAAGCAACAGAGCGCTGCCCAGAAGGGGAAGATAGATGAGTGCTTTCATTCAACGACTACCGTCAGGCGGATGATGCCGGCCCGTTGCCGGGCCGGCGTGATTGGCGATGAAATAGGGACAGGGCTTAGAGACCGGCCTTCTTCAGCCGGTTGGCCTGCTGCCGATAGACAGTGACCGGGTCGGTCTCGAAAATACTGGTAAGACCGAAAAACTGGTTCACTTCATCCAGATGGTTCATCCGATAGTCATCGCGAATGACCATGCCCAGGCGCGAGCTGCAGCGGCCGACCATGCCGTCGTTGGCCTCACCTTTGGGAAAGGTCATGGCGGCCACGGTCATCATGAGGTCAGATGGATCGAGGATATTGGTCGAAGGACTGGTGCCGCTCCAGGAATAGTAGCGCACGCCATTGACCTGATAATCACCCTCACCGCAGGCGCTGGTGGGAATGCCCTGTGGGAATTTGGCGTTGAAGCGCGCCGCGCCTTCCGAGTTCAGCGATTCCAGCGAGCCCAGCGAATTCATTGGCGTGTCTATCGGACTATCGGAGAGAAAGTTGATCAGCTTGCCGGCCGCATTCACCAAGCTGGCCAGCAGCGCCTCGCCGGCAGAGTTCTCCGGAACCTGACGGATGAAGTCACCCAATGCCGAGCCCTTGTGTGGTGCACCTATACTGGTCACCGAGGCGATCAGGTCGGGTCGTACTGCGGCGACATAGCGGATGGTCGGACCACCGTGACTGTGGCCGAACAGATTGACCTTGGCCTTGCCGGAAATGGCGACGATCTCCTCGACCTGCTCCAGCAGTTGCTCGCCCCGC
This sequence comes from Halopseudomonas litoralis, assembly GCF_900105005.1. Classification (NCBI taxonomy): domain Bacteria; kingdom Pseudomonadati; phylum Pseudomonadota; class Gammaproteobacteria; order Pseudomonadales; family Pseudomonadaceae; genus Halopseudomonas; species Halopseudomonas litoralis. The sequence goes on along the minus strand of NZ_LT629748.1, from coordinate 3,112,350 downwards.
GCCTCCGAGGTGTCCAGCTGGCTGACCTCGGTGATATAGACGCTGGCGCCATCCTTGCGCAACGCTTGGGGGATGCCGTGCCAGTAATCAATACCCAGCATATTGTCCCAGCCGAGCATGCCGTGGGCGAGCACTATGGGGTAATGGGTTTGCGTGTAATCGGAGGAGCTGAACCAGGAAGCCTGAGTCTGGCTGACGGCGCCCAGCGCTGCGACTAGCCCCAACGCCAGTGAGAGGCGATTCTTCTTCATATTGTTACCTTCGGCCTGTTGTTTTTGTGATTGTTGGCTCTGACTGCGCAGGCGCGACTCGAATATATGCTGCGAGACGGGGGTTGTGTATTCAGCAGGTGCCTGACAGAGACAGGCTGAGCATAGTTATCACGCCGAGCAGCGGCGAGTGCCACAATAAACAGACTGCGCGGCCGCAGGGCGACCCGTAAGTCAACGGCTCTGGAGCAATTTCATTCACTGAGCTTATCCGACGAGCGGTAGGGTTGATGGCTTTTGGCTGACATCGGGATTTGCATCACAACATGTCAGGCCGTACCGCTTTACGCAGCCGATCTGTTAATCTGGCGCCCTGAAGCCCCGGCGTGGGCACTACAAGGATGAGGCCGATGTTATTGAACAGCTTTCTCAATGGATATCCCTTCTGGCTCTTACTCGGTTTCGCATTGCTGATTTCCGAGTTCTTTGTGCCTGGTGTGATTGCGGTCTTCTTTGGGCTGGGCGCACTGGCAGTTGGCGTGTTGACGCTGACCGGCGTGATTGAGAGTCTGGCGGTACAACTATTTTGTTTCGGTGCTTTCAGTCTGGTTGCTCTGTTTGGCCTGCGCCGGCGGTGTACGCGCTGGCTGCGCGGCAGCGTCGGGGGCAGGTCTCAGACTGATCTGGATGATGTCGGGGTGCTGGGCAACCGGGTGACGGTAATGACCGACTTTGTTGGCGGCACCGGGGACGTGCAACTCAATGGCGCCAAATGGGATGCCGAATCCAATGAGCCACTGCGCACCGGTGATACCGCCTGGGTGGTGGGCATCAACGGCATAGTGTTGCGTGTCAGTGCCTCACGACCCTATCAAGCTTCCTGAACCCATTACCAACAACGGAGTAAGTCGCAATGGAAATCGCAACAATGCTGTCACTGGCGCTGCTGGTGTTTATCGTCATCGCCATCGCCAAAACCGCGCAGATCGTGCCGCAGCGCTCGGCCTTCGTGGTTGAGCGACTGGGTAAATATGCCAAGACACTGGAGGCCGGCTTTCATCTGCTGATCCCCTTTGTTGATCGCATCGCCTATCGCCACACCATGAAGGAAGAGGCCATCGACGTGGATCGTCAGGCCTGTGTCACCAAGGACAATATCCAGGTGGTGGTCAACGGGGTGATCTATCTGCAGGTGGTGGATCCCAAGGCCGCCAGCTACGGCATCACCAACTACCGTTTCGCCGCCACGCAGCTGGCTCAGACCACGCTGCGGTCGGTGATCGGCAAGATTGATCTGGACAAGACCTTTGAGGAGCGTGAGGCCATCAATATTCAGGTGGTGCAGGCGCTGGATGAGGCGGCGCGGCCCTGGGGTGTGAAGGTGATGCGCTATGAGATAGCAGATATCGAATTGCCTGCGACCATCCTCGATGCACTGGAGAAACAGATGCGCGCCGAGCGGGAACGCCGCGCGGTGGTGGCTCAGTCCGAAGGCGAGCGGGAAGCCAAGATCAATGTCTCTGAAGGGATCAAGCAGGAAACCATCAACCTGTCCATTGCTGACAAGGAGCGCCAGATCAACGAGGCTGAAGGTAAGGCCCGGCAGATCGAGCTGGTAGCCCAGGCTACCGCCGATGGGCTGCGCCTGGTCGCCGACGCCATCACCATGCCCGGCGGCAAGGACGCGGTGGCGTTGCGCGTAGCCGAGCAGTACGTCACCGAATTCGGCAAATTGGCCAAGACCAACAACACCATGATCCTGCCTGCGGAGCTGAGCAACATTGGCGCAGCGGTGGCGGCCATTACCAAAACGCTGGATACGGTGAAGCAGTGATCAGGTGCGGGGTGTATCTATCTGCTGCATAGTGTCACCTGACCGTCATACGTTTCTGCCATGCTTTGCAAGTCAGAGTTGAACAGTGTCAGTGAATGCAGTAAGTTAAATGCAGTTCAAACGGAGAGACCCATGTCAGTCATCACATCCATTCAGCATCAAGGCACCCCGGCAAGCGCCGTGTCGTCTGCTGCGTGTGTTGTCGACTCGGGTGTTTCCGCTTATTTTTATGGATATTGGTTTAGCCACGGGCTGGCCTGATATCCATCGGGCGGCCCACTCAGAACGGGCCGCCCACCGCACTAATCAGAAACCCCCGGTCGGCCATCCGATCGGGGGTTTTGTTTTTTCAGCCATCAAGGCCAGACATACAGAGGATTCAGACATGAACAACTACTTCAACTACTCCTACCGTTACTGCAGCTGGCGATTTAGTGGTCGTGCCCAGGACAACCAGACATTACTTCGATTAACACGATAGAACGCCGCGCGGCATGAACCGCGCGGCTAAGGACATATTGATGAACTCTTCCGTATCCGCCCTGCAGCTTTCTCTTGTGCCCAGCATCGAGTCGGCACAGAACCTCACTCAGCCCATCCAGCGTCGCACCCGGCCGCTGCCGACCCCAGCGGTTCTACGCCAGCGTCTGCCACTGAATGCACTGCAAGCCGAGCAGATTCAGGCTCAGCGCCAGGCTATCCGTAATATTCTTGATGGTCATGACTCACGTCTGCTGGTGGTGGTGGGTCCCTGCTCGATTCATGATGCCGACGCTGCGCTGGATTATGCTCGGCGGCTGGCGGAGCTGGCGCCACAGGTGCAGGATCAGATGCTGCTGGTGATGCGCGCCTATATCGAGAAGCCCCGCACCACGGTTGGCTGGAAAGGTCTGGTCTATGACCCGCAGCTGGATGGCAGTGGCGATATGGCTGCTGGACTGGAGCTGTCTCGCAGGTTGATGTTGCAGATGATCGAGCTGGGTTTGCCACTGGCCAGCGAACTGTTGCAGCCGCTGGCAGCGGGTTACGTGGATGACCTGCTGGGCTGGGCGGCCATCGGTGCGCGCACCAGCGAGTCGCAGGTGCACCGGGAGTTGGTCAGCGGATTGGACATGGCGGTTGGTTTCAAGAACGGCACCGACGGCAGTATGGGCATTGCCATTGATGCGATGCGCTCAGCGGCCCATCCCCATCAGCATTTCGGCATGGACGACCTGGGTCGTCCGGCATTGGTGGAAACGGCAGGTAACCCGGATACCCATCTGGTACTGCGTGGCGGTAATCAGGGGCCCAACTTCGATGCTGCCAGTGTGGCCGCGGCGAAGGTCGCCCTGAGCAAAGCCGGCATCCAGCCCAGCATCATGGTCGACTGCAGCCACGCCAACAGCGGCAAGGATCCGCTGCGTCAGCCTGCGGTACTGCAGAATGTCATTGACCAGCGGCTGGCGGGAGACAGCAACCTGCGCGCGGTGATGTTGGAAAGTCATTTGTTCGACGGCAGTCAGCCGTTGTCCGGTGAGTTGCAGTACGGGGTATCCATTACTGATGGTTGCCTGGGCTGGGCCGGCACCGAGCAGTTGCTGCGCGATGCCGCCGAGCGTCTGCGTCAGTAGTGATACCAGCGCAGTTGCAGGCTGACTTCGTTCTGCGCTGCGCCAAGGTGACTGAAGTCGCGTGTTGCGCTGAGACGCAGGCCGAGGTTGCGGCCCAGTTCCAGTTGCTGGGTCAGCGCCAGCCGGCGGCGCACTTCACCGTTATGAAAGTAGTCTGCCTGGGCTTCCAGTAACAGGTTGCCGGCTGCATTGCGCCAGAGCAGGCCGCTGTCGAATCCGGCGGCGGGGCTCAGCGCTGTAGCAAAGTCATTGTTTTGCTCAATGCGTACCGTGGCCAGCGCATAAGTCAGCAGGTTGTTGCCCAATGGCCAGGTAAAGCCACCGCCACCGTCCAGATAGCCCACCAAAGGCCGATCGCCCTCCGCGCCAGACACTCGCTCCAGCCCGGCGCGGACTTGCCATGACCAAGGCTTGAGCAGTTGGGTTCTCGGCGTCAGCGAACGAATGCCGACCAATCCGAGCTCCTCCAGTTGCCAATGATTGCCCTCGTACTGTCGTACTCTGAGCTTGCCCAGTTCGATCTGTGCTCCCAGTGGGAAGCCGGAGAGGTTGTCATTCAGATCGTGGTAGGCCATGCGCAGGCCATATTCGGCAAAGGCGCGGTGTTCCTGACTGCCTACGGCTAACTGCCAGGTGCGGGATTCGTGGCCATCCTCCGGCAGCGCCGGGATGTCCATTTCCAGCCGCGGTGGCGGGTTCTGATTGATTGCCTGCAGCAGCCGGTAACTGCGCGTTGCACTGTCGACATCACGCTCCTGGCCGGCCGCCTGATAGCGCAGCAGCCGGTAGGCGGTTTCCTGAATCAGCGACTGGCGCTCCGTGGGCAGTGCCGCGAAAGCATTGTCGTTGAGAGCCTCATCATCGGCGGCGAGTGCCTGTGCCCAGCTCAACTCTGCAGGATTCAGCGGCGCCGCGCGGGCCAGCAACTCCTTCTCCCGCGACGGGCGGTAGTTTATATCCTTTATCAGGCCGGCATCCTTTACCGCGCGCACGGTATCAGCGGGGATGGCCGTCAGCGGGAACTGGTCGATCAGTTTCAGGCCGGGCCGGGCGATTTCCAACAGTTCGAGCAGGCGGTACGAGCAGTTTTCGTCAAAGAAGAAGTAGTCGAAACGAACCTGCCGCAGCTCCCAGACGTGTTCGATCATGCGCCCGGTTTCTTCGGGTGTCAGATCGAGGCGGTATTCCCACAGGTCGCGGTTTTCCAGGCTGCTGTATTCACTGATCTTTTCCCGGTAGGGCAACAGGGCGAACTGCCCAGGGTATCCGCCGGCCAGGCCTTTCCAGGCATAGAGAATACTGTTGTCCATGTCTTCAATCATGGCACCGAAGTTCAGCGCGTAACTGAGTAGTGCGGTGCCACTGCCTGCTGCATCAGCCGAGTCAATACGCAGCAGGGTGTGCCCGAACATGGATGATGGACTGTTCAGGTAGGCATCAGGGAATACCAGTATGGTGGTATGCGGGTTGATATCGGCATACCAGGTATCAAATTCGGCGCAGGTTACTGCGGGCAGGTCATCCAGTTGCAGCTGCTGCCGCAGCCAGCGGGTGCGCGATGGGAAGCGGCATTGCGGATGGCTGTCGGCCTGTTGTGGGTCGGCATAGACGGCGTCAAGGGTCGCAGTCAGTTCGGCCAGCGGTGAGCGTTCGCCATTGGCTGCCAGGAAGAAGTCCGCATCATCAACGTAGCTGCGCCAGCCGCCGAAGGTCTGCTGTTCATAGTGACCGAGTGCGACCCAGTACGGATCTGTGGCGAGTTTCTGCAGCGTTGCCGCATCGGGGTGCGGAGCCGCCTGTACGGCAATGCCGAGCATGCTCAGCAACAGGGGGAACAAGCGTATGGACATGCGAGACCGCGATGGAGGACGGGGCACCAGATGATGCAGGGAAATGCCCGGGGCCGACGGAACGCCGACCTCGGATATCAACGCCAGGCTCAGACCTGTTCGGCGTACTTCGCCAGTACTGCGTCGTTCTTCAGAACGGCCAGGGTAGCAGCATGAACCTGCTCGGCAGTCACGTCGGCGGAGCTGAAGATCTCATTGAAGTGCTGGCTGGTCACGGCAGCAAAGTGATCACGATCCTGCGCTTCTACACCCAGAACTACAGCGTAGGTCGTCAGGGCTTCACCTTCACCGCGCGCCATGTCTTCGGACAGTTCGTTGATGATGCTGCTCAGCACGATCATCGATTTGCCGTTGTAGGCCAGAGCGCCGCTGGTATCGCAGCCGTTGGTGCCTGAGGTCATGCCGAAGGTGGCATTGCCCGAGGTGCCATTGGTGATGGACGCTACCAGGTGGGAGGGCAGGCCGCGCTGGCCTTCGAACAACATGTTGCCCCAGCCGCAGCCCGGACCGCCCGGAGCGGTGGCGAAGGCATTGAGAGAGGCAGCAGCAAGCAGAGAGCCGAGGAGGATCCGTTTCATGATGTTTATCCGTTCTGATTTAAGGAGAGGTTGAAATTTAGCAACCCGCCTGGCTTATTGCAATTTGATTACGGTTGTATATCGGCGGGGTAGCGCCCTGCAGAGCCGGAAATGTCCAGTATGGAAGGGCGATCACACAATCGTATGGCCATCATTCTGCGTACTCGGTGAGCCATGCTGCAATCTATGGCCGCGTATATACAGGCTGGATTTGCCTTTGCAGGACAGCTGCTCGGGACTAACGTCAGGAGATCAATAATTACAAAAAGCCCCCAGGAGGCGTGTCATGAGTGCGAATGCAGAATTACGTTGGCTGGACTCCTACCCCGACAGCATGCGCTGGGATACCAGCCTGGCAACCGGTCCGGTCTGGGCATTGCTGGACAAGGCGGTTGCTGATTTCCCCGAGCATCCGGCAATCAACTTTCTCGGTAGCAGAATCAGCTATCGGCAGCTGGATGCGCTGGTGCGCCGCGCGGCCTGCGGGTTTCAGCGGCTGGGAGTGCGCCCGGGTGTGCATGTGGGACTGTACCTGCCGAACACACCGCATTACTTCATTGCCTTTCTCGGTGTGCTGCGTGCCGGTGGGACCGTGGTGAATTACTCGCCGCTGGACGCCGAACGCACCCTCACGCAGAAGATCCATGACAGCCAGACCACACTGATGGTGACGCTGGATCTGGCAAGTCTGTATCCGCAGATGGCCAGCCTGTGCCAGATCAGCGGCCTGCAGACCTTGATAGTCGGCAGTTTCACGGAGTTCTGCGATGCGGCAAGCGACGCGCAGGCAGCGCAGCTCGGGCCATCGGTAGAGGTAACATTCGACCAGGACTGCCATTCCTTTGCCAGCCTGCTGGATAACGAAGGTAACTTCACCTCCTGGCCGATCAACGATCCGGCCGACTCCCTGGCCGTGTTGCAATACACCGGCGGCACCACCGGCGCGCCCAAAGGGGCAATGTTGACCCATGCCAACCTCACCGCCAGCTGCGCGCAGTTGCAGGCGATTCTGGATGAGTCGCTGCAGATGGGGCAGGAGCGGGTGCTGGCGGTGCTGCCGCCATTCCATATTTATGCGCTGATGATCAATATGCTGTTCAGTCTGCGTATGGCCGCCGAGGTCTATCTGCATCCGCGCTTCGATGCCGAAAGTGTACTGCAGGAAATTCACCAGAGCCGCATCACTACCTTCCCCGGCGTACCGACCATGTTCATCGGTCTGCTGGCGCATCCGCTGGCCGCCAAACTGGATCTGACCTCGCTCAAGTTGTGCAACTCAGGCGGCGCACCCTTGCCGCTGGAAGTGCAGCAGCGTTACCAACAGGTGGCTGGTTGCGCCCTGCGCGAGGGCTGGGGCATGACCGAGACGACCACCACGGGCACCTTCACACCGCGCGATGCGCCAGCGCGCCCTGGTTCCTGCGGCATCCCGGTACCCGGCGCACAGATTCGCATTGCGCCTCTGGATGGCTCGCCGGGCGCGCTGCCGGCGGGAGAGCATGGTGAAGTCTGTATTGCCGGGTTGAATGTGACTGCAGGTTATTGGCAGCGCCCAGACGCCACTGCCGAGGCGATGACTGCCGATGGCTTCCTGCGCACGGGAGATATCGGTTACATGGACGAGGAGGGATGGGTCTATATCGTCGACCGCACCAAGGACATGATCCTGTGCAGCGGCTACAACGTCTATCCGCGCATGATCGAGGAGGCCATCTACGAGCACCCGGCGGTCGAGGAGGTCTCGGTGATCGGCGTTGAGGATGCCTATCGCGGTCAGGCGCCCAAGGCCTTCATCAAGCTGCGGACCGGCGCCGAGCCCTTCGATTTTGCCACCCTGCAGAACTTCCTCGCGACGCGCCTGGGCAAGCACGAACGTCTGGCCGCCATGGAAATCCGTGATGCCCTGCCGCGTACGCCGGTGGGCAAGCTGTCGAAGAAGGAGCTGGTAGAGGAGGAGCGACAGAAACGGCAGTGCGCGCCGGCATAAGCCGCGCGCAAACAGGATCATTGCCGGGCGCGTGGCAGTTCGACTGCTTCGCGCCCGGTGATCTGCTGAGGGGGGTTATACCTGGAACCGGCTGACCATCACCTGCAGTTCATTACCCAATCGTGCCAGCTCAATGCTGGAGGCGGCTGTCTGATCGCTGCCGGTGGCACTCTGCTCGGCTACGTCGCGAACGTTGACCACACTGCGACTGATCTCCTCGGCTACCGCACTTTGCTGCTCGGCCGCCGCGGCGATCTGCTGGTTCATCGACTGGATGTTGGACACGCTCTCGGTAATACTGCTCAGCGCCGTACCCGCTGTGCGGGTCAGTTCGACACTGCTGCCAGCCAGCGCATGGCTGCTGGTCAGCCGGCTGGCTACCTGCTGGGTGCCGCTGTGCACGGCAGCCACCAGTGCCTCGATTTCCTCGGTGGACTGCTGTGTGCGTTGCGCCAGTGAGCGCACTTCATCAGCAACGACGGCAAAGCCGCGTCCGGCTTCGCCCGCGCGGGCTGCTTCGATGGCGGCGTTCAAGGCCAGCAGGTTGGTCTGATCGGCGACTGTCTTGATCACGTCCATGACGGTGCCGATCTTGCTGCTTTCCTGTTTCAGTAATTCCATGGCTTCGGTCGAACGGGCGACTTCTTCGGCGAGACGTTCGATCTGGCTGATGGCCTCGTTCACTACCTTGTCACCATTGCGTGCTTCTCCGTCGGCACCGGTTGCAGCTTGGGATGCCTGTTCGGCATTACGCGCCACCTCATGCACAGTGGCGGACATTTCCTGCATAGCGGTGGCGACCTGATCGGTTTCCTCTTTCTGGCTGTTGACGCCGACTCGGGTTTGCTCGGTCACCGCTGACAGCTCCTCGGCGGCACTGGCGATCTGCGTCACGCTGTCGCGAATGCCACCAATCAGCTCACGCAGATTATCAGCCATACTTTGCACGCCCAGCTGCAAAGCGCCGAACTCGTCGCGGCGAGTGACTGGCGGGCTTTGAGCCAAGTCGCCGTCAGCGATGCGCTGCAAGGACTGAAGCGTGTCGTTGAGGGGGCGGGTGATTTGCCGGGTGATCAGCACAGCACTCACACTGCCCACCAACAGGGCCAGGAGCGTGACGATGACTTGCAGGCTGCGGGTTGCTGTTGCCTGTTCATCGCCACGTTGCAACTGTGCCTGTCTCAATTGCTCTGTTATGCGCATGATGTCGGCGCCCTGGACGGCATTTTCCTTGCGCGCCTGGGCAATCTGTCTGGTGCCGGCCTCGAAACGCTCCTGTTGCGCCAGGTAAGCTGCCAATATTTGCTTCGCCTGATTTACCGCACCTGGTCGACCGCCCAAAGGCTGTCTCTCGATTCGCCCGATAGCTGCCGAGGTGGTTTCCACGGCACGCTCCAGTGCTTGCTGAGCCTCGGCGCTGCCCTCGGTCATGACCAGGCGAATATTGAAGCGCAGTTGGGTGAAGCTGTCGCTGAACGCATCAGCAGCCTGAATCAACAGAGGGTCTTCGCTTTGTGCCGCTGCACGCTCAAGCTCATCGAGCGAGGCGACCATCTGGCTAGCCTGCTGATTCATCTCCTGCAAGGCGGCATTGCGGCTGTTGAACGCGGCATGCATGTTGTTCAACGAGCGTTGATAGTCGTCGATGATTCCCGGCAATGGCTGGGCCATATCCCGGTCCGTTGCATGCGCCAGCTCGTTTACCAGTCGCCGTTGTTCTGCACCAAAAGCGTCCAGCATACCCTGGACCTGGGAAGCTATGGCCTCGTCACCGTTGGCCGCCAGATATTGCATGCGGGTGATACGTAGCTTGCTCAAGGCATTCTCTAGTCTGGCGAGATCGCCGGCTCGCTTTCCATCTTCAATCAATGTGCCCAGACTCTGCCAGGCAGTCAGCGACAGGGTAAGGTAAACAGCAGAACCAGGCCGAAGCCCAAGCCGAGCTTCAAGTTGACACTGAGGTTGTCAAACCAGCCTTTCATGTATTTCTCTCCAGGTGTAACGGGTATTGGTGGGTAGCTGGTTGTTGTTCTTGTGAAGCCAGGGAACGGCAGGTGTTGCCTTATTCATTCATGCTTCAGCCGGGCAGCCAGGCGATTGAGCTCGGTCGATAGCTCATGCAGGGTAGCGCTGGCTTGTGCGGTGTGATCCACGTCCTGCTGATTGGTCGCGGCGATTTCGGTGATCTCGGTGATGTTGCGGGAAATATCCTCGGATACGCTGGTCTGCTCCTCGGCGGCGGTGGCGATCTGGCGGTTCATGTCGCGGATGGATTCCACGGCCATGGCGATCTGCTGTAGGCTGTCGCCGGCCAGGGTGACCTGCTGCATGCTGGTGTCGCTGCGGTTCTTGCCCGCGACGATGGCCTTGCCAGCTTCCTCTGCACCATTCTGTACGCTATTGATGATGCTCTGGATTTCTGCCGTCGATTCGCTGGTACGTTGGGCCAGGGTGCGCACTTCATCGGCCACTACTGCGAAACCGCGTCCGGCCTCACCGGCGCGGGCGGCTTCGATGGCGGCGTTCAAGGCCAGCAGGTTGGTCTGGTCGGCGATGCTCTGAATGACCTCCAGTACCTTGCCGATCCGCCGGCTGTCGCCTTCCAGCTGCTGGATGACGTCGGCGGTATGCTGGATTTCCTGTAGCAGCGTCTGCATGGAATCGATGGTCTCGGCCATCACCTGGCGACCGTCACGGGCGCTTGTGTCGGCGGCATCTGCTGCCCCGGATGCGTCGGCGGCATAGCGTGCCACTTCAGCAGCCGTGGCGGACATTTCCTGCATCGCGGTGGCGACCTGGTCGGTGCGGCTGAATTGCTCACGGCTGCCGTGGGTCATCCGGGTGGCGACGGTATTCAGCCCGCCGCTGGCGCGGTCGAGTTCATCGGTGGTGTGTTTCAGTCCCGCCGCGGTTTCCGCTAGAAAGCTGCGCAGCTGGTTAGCGGCCCGGGCCAGCACGCCCAGCTCGTCCTGACGTTTGCTGATGATCTGTTCATCAAAGCGGCCCTGGCTCAGTTTTTCTATCTGCCGGATCAGGTGGGTAATAGGGTTGACCAACTGCCGGCTGATCAGCCAGCTGGCCAGGCCACCGATCAGCAGTGCAGCACCGACCATGACCAGAACCGAGAGCCAGACGGTTCGCAGGGTCGCTGTGCGGATGTGCTGCACTTCGCTGGCAACATGCTGGTTGATCTCTACGACCAGTTGCTCCAGTTGTTCGCTGGTTGCGCGATCGATGCCGCGCACCAGATTGTCGCCCGCCACGGGATCGCGCCCGGCGGCCATGAAGCGTTGCAGGCCGTCGCGGTAATTCTCGCCAAGCCCTCGGTGCTCCTTTTGCAGCGACACCACTCGCTCGTGGAATACCTGCGGCAGCTCCTGCTCGATGATCTGGCTCAACAAGGACTGTACGTGTTGTTCGCTGTCTTGGAACTGTTGCCAGTAACGATCAAGGTCTGACTGTTTGCTGCCGCGCAGCAGCACGTTCTTCCATTCCTGCACTTGGGTCTTGAAAGTCAGGTTGGTCTCATTGGTCAGATTGGCAGTGGTCTGTGGACCTTCCATCAACAGGCGATAGCTGCGCAGATCCTGAGCCAGGGTGAGTACGCCGACCAGCGCCACGGCCAGCATCAGCACCAGGCTGCCAATGAGCAGTGTCAGATTCTGCGCGCGTAGAGAAGACTTCAATAGCGTCAAAACGGACCTCGAATGAAAAAGAGAAAAAGACAGCCTGTCCGCCGCTGTTGAAAAAGCGGCAGGCAGATGTGGTTTTTATAGGAATCGGGAATTGTATCGGCTGGCGGTGGGAAAAACTTTAACTCATACTTGTCGATTCTATTGATTCCGGGACTGGATATTATGCTGCTTGCACTCGTTGCCATTGTTGTCGGGCTGGTTCTGCTGGTCTGGAGTGCCGACCGGTTCGTTGAAGGTGCCTCTGCCGCTGCCGTGCATGGTGGTGTGCCGCCACTGCTGATTGGCATGCTGATCATCGGTTTCGGTACCTCCGCACCAGAGCTGTCGGTATCGGTGCTGTCATCACTGCAAGGCAACTCAGGTATCGCCTTGGGCAATGCCTGGGGCTCGAATATCACCAATATCGCGCTGATCATCGGCCTGGTCGCATTGATCAGTCCGATCACTGCTCACGCCCGTGTGGCTCGGCGGGAGATGCCGATTCTGCTGGGGATCACTGCTCTGGCGGGTTGGCAGGTTTTCGACGGTGAGATCAGCCGCGCCGATGGTATCGTGCTGCTGGTGGTCTTTGTGCTGCTTATGGCCTGGTCCGTCCGCGATGGCATGCGCAGCCGTGACGAGGTGGTATCCGAGGAAATTCGCAAGGAGTATCTGGCCGACACCATGCCGCTCGGGCGCGCCTTGATATGGCTGCTGCTGGGGCTGGTTCTGCTGGTTGCCAGCTCCCGCCTGCTGGTATGGGGAGCTGTTTTCATCGCCAGCGATCTGGGCGTGAGTGACCTTATCATCGGACTGACTATTGTAGCGGTGGGTACGTCACTGCCTGAGCTGGCATCCTCCCTGGCTGCCATCCGCAAGAAAGAGCATGATCTTGCGTTGGGCAATATCATCGGCTCGGGCCTGTTCAATACGCTCGCGGTGGTCGGTATTGCCGCTGTCATTCGGCCGATGGAGGTGGCTCCGGAAGTACTGACCCGCGACTGGGCACTGATGGCGGGGCTGACGGTGGCATTGCTGTTGATGTGTATCGCCTGGCGCGGCCGACCGGGACGCATCAACCGGTTGGAGGGCGCCGGTCTGCTGGCGGCTTTCTGTGGTTATACCGGGCTGCTGGTGTGGACAGCGATGAACGCGGCAGGCTGAGAGGGGGCATGCAACTGGTCGGTCGGGACTGAACTGCCGACCGCTGCGTGTATCATGTGTGCAACGCCTTTGGGAATTACTCCGACATCATGAACGAAGCTCTGCGCGATACTCCGCAACACAAACCGCGGCCCATGGTCGACCTGCTGGTCAGCATCATCCTCCCGTCGGTGATACTGATGAAATTCAGCGGTGAGGCACACCTCGGGCCGCATAAGGCGCTGATCCTGGCCTTGGCATTCCCGCTGGGTTGGGGATTGTTCGAGCTGATCCGTTATCGAAAATACAACTTCATCGCCGTGCTCGGGGTGATCAGTGTCTTTCTCACGGGTGGCATAGGTCTGCTTGAGCTCGATCCGCAGTGGCTGGCTGTCAAGGAAGCCGCCGTGCCCGGTGTCATTGGGCTGGCGGTGTTGTTCTCCACCCGTACGCGTTTTCCGCTGATCCGCACTCTGCTGTACAACGACAAGGTGCTGAATGTGCAGCGCGTCGATGAACGGCTGGAGGAACGCGGGTTGGGTGAGATATTCGAGCAGCGGTTGTTGAAGGCCACCTATTTTCTGGCTGGAACCTTCTTTTTTTCATCGCTCATGAACTACATGGTCGCCAAATGGATAGTAGTCAGTCCGGCCGGCACCGAGGCGTTCAATGCCGAGTTGGGCCGTATGACCCTGGTCAGCTACCCGATGATTGCCATTCCGTCGATGCTCATGATGATGGCGATTCTGTTCTACCTGTGGCGGACCATCCATGGTCTGACCGGGTTGAAGATGGAAGAGATCATCGCGCAGCAGAAGTAGCGCTGGAACGGGCGCTTAAAGCCCTTTCAGCGCCTGTTCCAGCTGCGACACAGTCCGTTGCAGATCATGCAGTTTGTCCAATCCGAACAGGCCGATACGGAAGGTCTTGAAACCAGCTGGCTCGTCGCACATCAGCGGTACGCCGCTGGCTGTCTGCAGCCCTTGGCTGATGAAGCCACTGCCATTGTGAATGCGCTCGTCGGTGGTATAGCAGACCACCACGCCGGGGGCTTCGAATCCTGTGGCGGCGACGCTGTGAAAGCCTTTTTCCTGCAGCAGTGCACGCACCGCCTGGCCCAGCGCCAACTGCTCCTGCTTGACCTTGTCGAAACCATAATCGCGGGTTTCCAGCATGGTGTCGCGAAAGCTCTTCAGTGCATCCGTGGGTAGGGTGGCGTGATACGCATGACCGCCATTTTCATAGGCCTGCATGATCTGCAGCCACTTTTTCAGGTCACAGGCAAAGCTGTTGCTGGTGGTGCTTTCGATACGCTCCAGTGCCAGCGGGCTGAACATGACCAGTGCGCAGGAGGGTGAAGCGCTCCAGCCTTTTTGCGGCGCGCTGATAAGCACATCCACACCGCAGTTCTGCATATCTACCCAGAGCGTGCCGGACGCCACGCAGTCCAGTACGAACAAACCGCCCACCTCATGAACCGCTGCACTGACCGCCCGTAGGTAATCGTCGGGCAGCAGGATGCCTGAAGCGGTTTCCACATGGGGGGCGAAGACCACATCAGGTTTGTGTTGGTGAATGGCTGCGACCACTTCATCGATCGGCGCGGGGGCAAAAGGAGCCTGATCACTGTTGCTCTGCTGTTGTGCCTTGAGCACGATTTCCTCTGCGGGCAACTCGGTGGCGGTAAAGATCTGCGACCAGCGATAGCTGAACCAGCCATTACGCAGCACCATGCAGCGCTGGTTGCGGGCAAACTGGCGCGCTACGGCTTCCATGCCGTAGGTCCCGCCACCCGGTACCAGTGCGACCCCGGCAGCGGTATATACGTCCTTCAGCGTGGTCGAGATATCACGCATGACCTGTTGGAACTCGACGGACATGTGATTCAGCGAGCGGTCGGTGAACACAACGGAATATTCGAGCAGGCCGTCAGGGTCGATACTGGGGACGAGGCTGGACACGATAAATCTCCTTGGTGATGGAAGAGGGGCGGAAATGCCAACTGCTCCGGGAACACTATCCCAATGCTCGTCGATTGCAAGTCTCCGCTTAATCGCGTACCAGATAGAAAAAGAAATCGGTAGGCTTGCCCTTGATGTCGCCCAGGCCGATGACCACATCCTCGTTGACCTTGCGGAGGTAATCCATGATCGGCTGGCTGTCGTAGATCAACGCGGCCGATACCTTCCCATCGAACACCACCTGGCGCATCTGTGCGGCGCCGAGCCGGTCGTGGGTGATCACCTCGCCCTCGGCATCGTTTACCAATAACGGCTCGACATCGGTGGTCGAGGTGAAACGTTTGCCGTACCAGTTGATCGGGTCCGGCTCGGCGCCGCCGTCGAACTTGCCGCCCTTCCATGTGCCGACCATGAAGTCGGTATCCACCGGTTCGAGTTGTTTGAACAGAGGCACCAGGGTGTCCGCCGAATAGGCTTCACCGCTGGCGATCATCTCCAGCCATTGCTGTTCCGTATCTGCGGCCAGACTGGGCCCGGCAAGCAGGGTGGTCAGGCTGAGGGCGGCCAGTGTTGCAGTCATTGAGTGCCGCCTGGAGGATGGCGCTGCGCTTGTCCTTGATCCGTGCCCCGCTTCAGCGCGTTACCGATCACCAGATGGTTGCGGTTCTTGCCGGCGTCGGGGTTGGTGAAGCGCTCGAGGAAGATGTTGTCCCGCCAGTAGAGGTTCTGCGGATCGAACTCCTTGCTGTTGGCCGCTTCGCAGATACGGAACACATACCTGGCATCTTCGCAAGTCAGCTCCTTGAACGAGGCGCAGTCGACGGCGACCTTTTCCAACGAGGTCCCGGCGGGCAGCTTCTCGCCCTGGCCGGGGGTATAGCTGGCCTTGAGGCAGTGTGGGGTAGTGCGAGAATGGGGCGGCGGGAGGTTCTGGTTAAGCTCTCGGAGATCCCTGTAGTGGGAGCGGCCTTGGCTGCGACTAGGCATGACCGAAAAGCTTCTTGGCCAAAGCCGCTCCCATAAATACTCCTTGCAATGCCTCAGCCAGCCAGTTCTTCCCCAGACGGCAACATCCGGCTGCGTTTCTCGGCGCGGCGGGCGATGAACCAGATCAGCAGGGTGAACATCGAGACGGCGAGGAGGATGACACTGGCGATGGCGTTGATCTCCGGTTTAACCCCGAGACGCACAGCCGAGAAAATCTCCATCGGCAGGGTGGTTGAACCAGGTCCGGATACGAAGCTGGCCAATACCAGGTCATCCAGCGACAGGGTGAAGGCCAGCAGCCAGCCGGCGAGGATCGACGGCGCGATCATCGGCACGGTGATCTGCAGAAAGGTCTTCCACGGCGGTGCCCCGAGATCCAGCGCGGCCTCTTCGATGGACTGATCCAGCTCGCCCAGGCGGCTGCTGACGACAATGGCGACATAGGCCACCGAGAAGGTGGTATGGGCAATCCAGATGGTCAGCATGCCGCGATCAAACAGCACGCCAAACAGCGTTTCCAGAATCTGTGCCAGCGCCACGAACAGCAGCAGCAGTGACAGCCCGGTAATCACCTCCGGCATGACCAGGGGGGCGGTGACCATGCCGGAGAACAGGGTTCGTCCGCGAAAGCGCTTGAAACGAGTCATGGCGAAGGCCGCGAAGGTTCCCAGTGCCACCGCAGCGGTCGCCGTGTAGAAGGCGATCTGCAGACTGCGTTTGACCGCGCCCATCAGCTGGGAGTTGTCCAGCAGCCCGACATACCAGTGCACCGACCAGCCACCCCAGACGGTGACCAGTCGGGAGGCGTTGAACGAATAGATCACCAGGATGACCATCGGCAGGTAGATGAACAGCAGGCCCAGCCACAGCACCATGCTGGAGAAGTCAGGGCGCCTCATGCGTTCTTCTCCATTTCCCGGGCCTGATTGTAGTGGAACAGGGTGATCGGGATCAGCAGCAATGCCAGCATCACTATCGCCAGTGCCGAGGCCACCGGCCAGTCACGGTTGTTGAAGAACTCCTGCCACAGCACCTTGCCGATCATCAGGGTTTCGGGGCCGCCCAACAGCTCCGGCACCACGAATTCACCGACCACGGGAATGAACACCAGCATGCTGCCGGCGATGATGCCGGCCCGTGACAACGGTACGGTCACCTTCCAGAACGCCTTGATACGTCCCGCCCCGAGATCCAATGCCGCTTCCAGCAGCGTCTGGTCATGTTTGACCAGGTTGGCATACAGCGGCAGCACCATGAAGGGCAGGTAGGCATACACCAGACCGATATAGACCGCTGTGTTGGTGTTGAGAATCTGCAGTGGCGCCTCGATCAGCCCCAGTGACATCAGGGTTGAATTGAGCAGGCCGCTATTACTGAGGATGCCCATCCAGGCGTAGACCCGGATCAGGATCGCAGTCCAGGTAGGCATCATGATCAGCAGCAGATAGATCAACTGCCGCTCACGCGGTGCGCGGGCGATGGCCAGAGCCATGGGATAGCCGAGCCCCAGGCACACCAGGGTGGTGACCAGCGCGATCTTCAAGGAGCTCAGGTAGGCCGCATAGTACAGGCTGTCCTGAGTGAGAAAGATGTAGTTGCCCAGGTTCAGGACAACGGTCAGTGCCTGGTCGGCATACTGGAAGATCGCCTCGTAGGGCGGAATGGCAATGGCCGCCTGCGAGAAGCTGATCTTCAGCACGATGACAAAGGGCAGCAGGAAGAACAGGAACATCCACAGATAGGGGATGCTGATGACCAGAGCCTTACCGCTGGGCAGGCGCAGGTGCTTGCGCAAATGCCAGCTCATGACGGCAATACCACGCCGCCGTCGTCGTCCCAGCTCACGTAGACCTTATCCTCCCAGGTCGGGCGCGGCAAACGGCGTTCGGAGTTGGCGAAGAACGCCTGCACCATCTTGCCGCTGTCGAGCTTGATGTAATACACCGAGTGGCCGCCGAGATAGGCGATGTCATGCACCTCGCCATGGGCCCAGTTATATGGCTGCTCGGGTTGTTCGGTGGTAACGAAGACTTTTTCCGGGCGCAGTGCATAGATCGCGCTCTTGTCTTCAGCGCGGGTGGTTACGCCGTGGCCCAGATAAATCTGCCGATCCAGTTGCGGACACTCGATGATCACGTGATCATCCATGTCGGCGACGATCTCGCCTTCAAAGATATTCACACTGCCGACGAATTCGGCGACATGCCGATTCACCGGGCTTTCATAAATATCCATGGGCGTGCCCACCTGGACAATCCAGCCCTGATCCATGATGGCAATACGCTGGGCCATGGTCATGGCTTCTTCCTGATCGTGGGTGACCATGATGCAGGTCACGCCGACGCGCTCGATGATCTCTACCAGCTCCAATTGCATCTGTGAGCGCAGCTTCTTGTCCAGCGCGCCCATGGGCTCATCGAGCAGCAGCAGTTTCGGTCGCTTGGCCAGCGAGCGAGCCAAAGCCACGCGCTGTCGCTGGCCGCCGGACAGCTGGTGGGGTTTGCGCTTGGCATACTTGGCCATGTGTACCAACTTGAGCATTTCCGCAACGCGTTCGCTGATTTCGGTGTTGCTCAGCTTGTCCTGCTTCAGCCCAAAAGCAATGTTCTGCTCCACAGTCATATGCGGGAACAGGGCGTAGGACTGGAACATCATGTTGATGGGCCGCTTGTGCGGCGGCAGGGCGGTGATGTTCTGGCCATCAAGCAGCACCCGGCCTTCGCTGGGCGTTTCGAAGCCGGCCAGAATCCGCAGCAGGGTCGATTTGCCCGAGCCGGAGCCGCCGAGCAGGGCGAAGATTTCGCCCCGGTTGATGGTCAGTGTCACGTCATCCACTGCAAGCGCATCATCGAATTGCTTGCTGACGCGCTCGATCTTGACGAACTCCACCGGCTCGGCCTTGGCCATGGCCTGTTTCATGGCCCCTGCGGCACCCACCATATAACTCTCCTGTCAGATTGGGGCTGCTTCGGCAGCCCCGGGATGGCTCAGCGACCCGACTTGATCCGGTTCCAGGCGCGGGTAATGATTCGCTGAGATGCCAGCGGACGCGGTTTGGCCACAAACAATTTGCCCATGACTTCTTCAGTGGGGTAAATCGCCGGATCGCTCAGCACCTCCGGATCAACAAACTCGTTGGCCGCCAGGTTGGGGTTGGCGTAGGCCACATAATCGGTTATCGGCGCGACTACTTCCGGGCGCAGGATGTAGTTGATGAAGGTATGCGCGTTGTCAGCGTTCGGCGCGCCTTTGGGGATGGCCATCATGTCGAACCACAGCTGCGTACCTTCCTTGGGGATGCTGTAGCCGATATTCTCGCCATTCTCCGCTTCCTCGGCCCGGGCTGCCGCCTGGAACACATCACCCGAAAAACCGACAGCGACGCAAATCTCGCCGTTGGCCAGGTCGGAGATATAGCGTGAGGAGTGGAAGTAGGTCACGTGCCCACGCACGCTCATCAGCAGTTCTTCGGCCTTCTTCAGGTCGGCAGCGTCGTTGCTGTTGGGGTCCAGCTCCAGGTACTGCAGCGCTGAGGTCAGCATGTCGTCACCGGAATCGAGCATGGAGATACCGCAATCGGCCAGTTTGGCAGCGACCTCTGGATTGAATACCAGATCCCAGGAATCCAGCGGCGCGTCCTCACCGAGAATGGCCTGGACCTTGTCGATGTTGTAGCCGATACCGTTGGTACCCCACATGTACGGAATGGAGTACTGGCTGTCTGGGTCGATACTGTCCATGTCGTCCATGAGATCCGGGTTGAGGTTCTTCATGTTCGGCAGTTTGCTGTGATCCAGTTTCTGGTAGACGCCAGCCGCGATCTGCTTGGTCAGGAAGTGGTTGGATGGCACGACGATGTCGAAGCCGGAGCGGCCAGTCAGCAGCTTGGCGTCCAGCACTTCGTTGGCGTCATACACGTCGTAGGTCACCTTGATGTCGAATTCCCTTTCGAAATTGGCAATGGTGTCCTCGGCGATATAGTCGGACCAGTTGTAGATCTTCAGCTCGCCTGCGGCGTGGGCTGCGCTGGTGAACAATCCGGTAACGGCCATGGCCAGCAATGTCTTGCGCATTGTAAGTTTCATGTCTTCTCCTGTTGCAAACGCTGCCCGGCGACGGGGTTTGCCTGCTGCTTCTGGTGTGGCCGGAAACCCGGCTGTTATCGGTTGATCTATCATTGCCCGGAGCGAACTCCGGAGCTGTTCAGTGCTTTCTCACCGGGCACCTGCGCCGGCGCGGCTAGTGTATGCAAGCGTGACCCGGGCGGATAGGCTTGACAGGGCATTGTGCCGGCATTTACCCGCCATTCGATCTAACGCAGCTGTTTTGCGGCCATATTCAGACTGCGCCAGGCCTTGTCGAACAACTCGTCGATCTCCTCAGGTTGGATGACCAGCGGCGGTGACATGATCATGGTATCGCCCACCGCACGCATCACCAGCCCGTTGAGAATGCACATGTCTCGACACAGAGTGCCGGCGGCACCTTTACCAGGGAAGCGCTCCCGGGTCGCCTTGTTGCCGACCAGCTCAAAGGCACCGAGCATACCCATGCCGCGCACCTCGCCGACCAGCGGATGCTCCGCAAGGCCGGCTATCTTTTGCTGCAGGTAGGGCGCCGCCTCGTTACGAGCATAGTCGATTATCTTTTCCTCACGCAGAATACGCAGGTTTTCCAGGCCGACCGCGGCGGCAACGGGGTGTCCCGAGTAAGTGTAGCCGTGGAAAAACTCACCGCCATTGTCGATCAGGCAGTCGGCCACGCGACTGCCGACAATCACGCCGCCCATGGGCAGATAACCGGATGTCATGCCCTTGGCGATGGGCATGAGGTCTGGCTGCAGGTCGAAATGCTGACTGCCGAACCATTCGCCGGTACGGCCAAAGCCGCAGATCACTTCATCGACGACCAGCAGGATGCCGTACTTGTCGACGATGCGCTTGATCTCGGGCCAGTAGGTGGAAGGGGGAATGATCACCCCGCCCGCGCCCTGAATGGGCTCGGCGATGAAGGCGGCGACCTTGTCGGTGCCCACCTGCAGGATCTTCTCCTCCAGCTGCCGGGCCGCCCACAAACCGAATTCCTGCTCACTCATGTCACCGCCTTCGCCGTACCAGTAAGGCTGGGCGATATGCACGATGCCGGGGATGGGCAGGTCGCCCTGTTCATGCATGGCTGCCATGCCGCCGAGGCTGGCGCCTGCCACGGTGGAGCCGTGATAACCGTTGATACGACCAATGACGGTCTTCTTCTCCGGCTGGCCCTGCAGGTCCCAGTAGCGGCGCACCATGCGCAGTACGGTGTCGTTGGCCTCGGAGCCTGAGCCGGTGAAGAATACATGGTTCATGTGCGCTGGCGCCTGCTCGGCAATTGCGCTGGCCAGCTGCACCGCGGGCGAGTTGGTGCACTGGAAGAAGCTGTTGGCGTAGGGCAGCTCGAGCATCTGCCGATAGGCTGCTTCCGCCAGTTCGGTACGACCGTAGCCGATGTTGACGCACCACAACCCAGCCATGCCGTCGAGAATACGATTGCCGTCGCTGTCCCACAGGTGAACGCCTGAGGCACGCGCGATGATTCGCGTGCCCCGGGCACCCAGGTCCTTGTGATCGGTGAAGGGGTGCAGATAGTGAGCAGCATCCATGGCCTGCAGCTCAGCGGTGGTAGGTTTGGTCATGACGGTAATCCTCTGCTCCGTTGAATGAATGGCGACCCTAGACGCTCAACAACAAGAACTCCCTTTCCCAGGAGCTGATGACACGCTTGTAGTTCTCGTTTTCCACGCGCTTGACGGCAATATAGCCGCGGCAGAATTTCTCACCCAATACTTCCTGGATGTCAGTACACATTTCCATGCGCTCAAGGGCTGATTCGAGGGAGAAGGGCAGGCGCAGGTTGCGTCTTTCATAGGCCCGGCCCTGGACTGGGGCGGTTGGTTCGATGGAGTTGACCATACCCAGATAACCGCACAGCAGGCTGGCAGCGATGGCAATGTAGGGGTTGGCATCGGCGCCGGGCAGGCGGTTTTCCAGGCGCATGTTCTGCGGCGTGGAGTCGGGTACGCGCAGTCCCGCGGTGCGGTTCTCCACACCCCATTCGACGTTGACCGGCGCCGAGGTATCCGGCAGAAAGCGTCGGAACGAGTTTACGTTGGGCGCGAACAGCGGCAATACCTCGGGAATGTAGCGCTGCATGCCACCGATGTAATGCAGAAACAGCTGGCTCATGTTGCCGTCGGCATTGGAGAAGATATTCTCTCCGGTCCTGGCATCAACGATGCTCTGGTGCAGGTGCATGGCGCTGCCCGGCTCGTTGGTGATCGGTTTGGCCATGAAGGTGGCGGTCACATCATGCTTGAGCGCCGCTTCGCGCATGGTGCGCTTGAACACCAGGACCTGGTCGGCCAGATGCAGTGGATCGCCGTGACGGAAGTTGATCTCCATCTGCGCCGTGCCTTCCTCGTGGATCAGGGTATCCAGATCCAGACCCTGTGCCTCGCACCAGTCGTACATGTCCTCGAACAGCGGATCGAATTCGTTGGCGGCGTCGATCGAGAAGGACTGGCGGCCGGTCTCCTGACGTCCGGAACGACCAACCGGCGGCTGCAGCGGCAGGTCCGGGTCCTCGTTGCGCTTGGTCAGATAGAACTCCATCTCGGGTGCCACCAGCGGCTTCCAGCCTTTCTCGTCATACAGCCGCAGGATCTTCTTCAGCACATTGCGCGGCGACATCTCGATGGGTTGACCCTGCTTGTCGTAGACGTCGTGGATGATCTGCGCGGTGGGCTCGATGGCCCAGGGCACCAGATAGATGCCGTCGTCATCCGGTTTGCAGATCATGTCGATATCCGCCGGGTCCAGCAGGTCATAATAAATGTCATCTTCGACATAATCGCCGGTGACTGACTGCAGCAAAATGCTTTCCGGCAGGCGCATGCCTTTTTCCGATATGAACTTGGCCGTCGGCGCGATCTTGCCCCGGGCAATGCCGGTGAGGTCGCTGACCATGCACTCGACCTCGGTGATTCTGTGTTCCTTGAGAAAAGCTTCAATCTTGTTCATACAGTCCTCTTGGGCCCAAACTCATTGCAGCGGTATCGGAGCAGACAGTGACAATCAACGGCTTGCGGATAGCGGACATACTGTCATCTTGCAAAGTCGCTTGTTCAATTTTTCATACAATAGCAACAAAGAATACCAACCACAAAATCATGGCGATTCGGCTGTAGGGCCCATGGCAAGTGATTTCCGTGGATGTTCGGAAATGGCCTTGAATGGTGCGTTGTGCATCATTTCAGGGCGGCCAGCAGTCTATTGACTCGCTGTAACCTTTCGGATTTACTCTCAATCAATATGAGTCATGATTGAAATATTTTACAAATAACAGGTGACGAACATGCACTCCCCAGCCGATGACACGGCAATCGGTACCGAGCCCGCCAGTATCCTAGACCTTGATCCAGCCGACACGCTTCCCGTTGACATGCAGGAAGCCGAGACCTTTCTTGCCGAGCATCCCGATGTTCACTTCATCGACCTGTTGATTGCCGACATGAACGGCATCGTCCGCGGCAAGCGCATTGATCGTTCGGCATTGATTCGCGCCTTTGATCGCGGTATTGCGCTGCCGGCGTCGGTATTTGCATTGAATATCCAGGGCACCACCGTCGAGGAAACCGGCCTGGGTCTGGAAATCGGCGATGCCGACCGTATCTGCCTGCCCATTCCCGGCACATTGTGTATCGAACCCTGGCAGAAGCGTCCCATCGGTCAGCTGTTGATGACCATGTACGAACTGGACCGCAAGACGCCTTTCTTTGCCGACCCCCGCTACGTACTGCAGCAGGTGGTCGAGCGCTTCACTGATCTGGGCCTGAAACCGGTATCGGCGTTCGAGCTGGAGTTCTATCTGATCGATCAGGAGAACATTACTGGCCGACCGCAGCCGCCGCGTTCACCCATGTCCGGCAAACGGCCGAATTCGGTGCAGGTCTATTCCATGGACGATCTGGACGAATACGCGGAGTTTCTCGAGGACGTCATCGAAGCTGCCCACGAGCAGGGCATCCCCGCTGACGCCATCGTCGCCGAATCGGCCCCCGGCCAGTTCGAAGTCAACCTCCATCACGTCAATTGCCCGGTCAAAGCCTGTGATTACAGCGTGCTGCTCAAGCGGGTGATCAAGAGTGTGGCCTACGACCACGAGATGGATACCACCTTCATGGCCAAGCCCTATCACGATCAGGCGGGCAATGGCATGCACGTGCACATCAGCCTTGAGCGTGATGGGCAGAATATATTTGCCCCGGATGCCGATGGCAACCTGCCTGACCTGTTGCGCTGGGCCATCGGCGGTCTGCTGGAAACCCTGCCGCAGTACATGGCCTTCCTGTGTCCCAACGTCAACTCCTACCGACGCTTCAGTCCGAGTTTCTTCGTGCCCTGTGCGCCGACCTGGGGCATCGACAACCGCACGGTGGCGGTACGGGTGCCGGGTGGTGAGGCGGAAGCCATGCGTATTGAACACCGCCTCGGCGGCGCCGACGCCAACCCCTATCTGTTGATGGCGGCACTGCTGTCAGCCATTCATTACGGCATCAGCAAGCGCATCGAGCCGCCGGCCATGACCGAGGGCAACGCCTACGAACAGCACGAAGCATCATTGCCGACCAACCTGCGCGATGCCCTGCGCGAACTGGAAAGCTCCGAGGTGATGAAGGAATACATCGGTGAGGAGTACCTGGACGTCTTCGTGCTGTGCAAGGAAAGCGAGATGGAAGAGTTCGAGAAGACCATCTCGGATCTTGAGTACATGTGGTACCTGCATACTGTATAGGTGCGATGCAGATGACGACGCGATAAAGGTGCCCCCGGTCACCGCCTGGTACGGCGACCGGGCTGCGGGACTCGCCGAAACAGCTTTGGCCCTGTAGACTGGCGCGCTGTTTGAGTTACCAATATCTTGATAAGGCTCCGATGCTGACTCTGCAAAACATGACCGGGCAGCCTACGCCGCCATAGTGCTGTGCCCCCTCGCATTATCCGTGATCGCTTGCTTCGCCAGCGGTCAGGCTTTGCTGTGTATTCGGTCTGCCACCTGCCACAGCACTTTACACCCGATAACTTGATCTCGAATCGACAGCTGCACAGGACCTCCGCCCTGCTGTGCTGCGCGATCCATTGCTTGGAAATTCTGATGCTCCACTCGTTGAAACAAACCTGGTTCTCTAACATTCGCGGCGATCTGCTCGCTGGCATTGTGGTTGCCCTGGCCCTGATTCCCGAGGCAATTGCCTTTTCCATCATCGCAGGTGTGGATCCCAAGGTCGGGCTTTACGCCTCCTTCTGTATCGCGGTGGTGATTGCCTTTGCCGGCGGCCGTCCGGGAATGATTTCCGCTGCAACCGGCGCCATGGCACTGCTGATGGCGACGCTGGTCAAGAATCACGGCCTTGAGTATCTGCTGGCGGCTACCTTGCTATGCGGTGTGCTGCAGATCATTGCGGGCTTCCTGCAGCTCGGCTCACTGATGCGCTTCGTCTCGCGCTCGGTGGTGACCGGCTTCGTCAACGCGCTGGCGATTCTGATCTTCATGGCTCAACTGCCCGAGCTGACCAATGTCACCTGGCACGTCTACGCCATGACAGCTGCGGGCCTTGGCATCATCTATCTGTTTCCCTATGTGCCCCGGATAGGCAGGCTCATCCCATCGCCGCTGGTGTGCATCCTGGTTCTGACCGGTATCGCTCTCTACCTCGGCCTGGATATCCGTACTGTCGGCGACATGGGTCAGTTGCCGGATACATTGCCGGTCTTCCTGTGGCCTGACGTACCGCTGACCTTCGAAACCCTGACAATTATCTTTCCCTACGCAGCAGCGCTGTCCGTGGTCGGCCTTCTGGAGTCAATGATGACTGCGACCATTGTCGACGAGATGACTGACACGCCCAGCAACAAAAATCGCGAGTGCAAGGGCCAAGGCATAGCCAATATCGCCTCGGGCCTGATGGGCGGCATGGCCGGCTGTGCCATGATCGGGCAATCGGTTATCAACGTGAAATCCGGTGGGCGTACGCGTTTGTCGTGTCTCGTGGCCGGCGTCGTGCTGCTGTTGATGGTGGTCTTTCTCAGCGACTGGGTCAGTCAGATCCCCATGGCTGCGCTGGTGGCGGTGATGATCATGGTGTCGATCGGCACCTTCCGCTGGGAATCGCTGCGCAATCTCAAAAAATATCCGCTATCCACCAACCTCGTGATGCTGGTCACGGTGGCCGTCGTTGTTTTCACCCACAACCTGGCCTTTGGTGTTCTGGCAGGCGTACTGCTGGCTGCGATGTTCTTCGCCAACAAGGTCGGCCATCATATGGATATCAGCTCCTCGCTGGACGACGCAGCGGGCCATCGTACCTACGAAGTCATCGGTCAGGTATTCTTCAGTTCAGCTGACAAATTCGTTGCTGACTTTGACTTCAAGGAAGCGCTGAGCAAGGTAACCATTGACCTGAACCGTGCCCATTTCTGGGATATTACCGCCGTAGCGGCTCTGGACAAAGTGGTCATCAAGTTCCGCTGTGAAGGCGTTGAAGTGGAGGTGCTGGGCCTCAACGAAGCCAGCAGCACTATCGTCGATCGCTTCGGTGTTCATGATAAACCCGAGGTCATCGTGCAATGATTCAGGCAACCGTAACCCCGACAGGAGCACAGCCATTTCCAAAGCAGCTTCTATCCAGCGACCGGCCCCAGGTTGGTGGCAGCGCCTGCGCCATTGGCGGGAAGAGCGTCAACTGCGTCGGCTGACGGTCACAGCTGATCAGTGGCAACAGGCGCTGGGCGACTGGGCGGTATACCAGCGTTACCCGCCGGAGCAACAGCGCCATATCCACGAGCTGGCGCTGCGATTGCTGCTGCGCAAACATCTGGTGGCGGTCAATGGTGCGCAGCTGGATGACCGGTTGCGTTTGCGCATCGCCGGCATGGCGGTGGTGCCGGTGCTCGAGTTGGGGCTGGAATGGTACGACCGCTGGCAGACGCTGATTCTCTACGATGGCCCCTTCGTTGCCGAACACAGCTGGGAAGATGAGTTTGGCGTTGTGCATCAGGAAAGCTGTGAGCGCAGCGGTGAAGCCTGGGAGCGCGGGCCGGTGGTGCTGTCGCTGGAAGATGTCGGGCATTCGGGGCAGGGCGACGGCTACAACGTGGTGATTCACGAACTGGCGCACACGCTGGATATGCGCGAGGCCAGCGCCAATGGCGCCCCGCCTCTGCATGCGGGCATGGATGCGGCAGCCTGGCAGCGGGATATGCGCGCGGCCTGGAATGACCTGGCGCGCCGCGCCGATAACGACGAACCGCTCCCGGTGGATGAATACGCGCTGGAAGACCCGGCGGAGTTCTTTGCTGTGCTGTCGGAGACCTTTTTTGAGCAGCCTGAATCGTTGCAAGCTGCATGGCCGAAGGTGTATGGGCATCTGGCCGACTTCTACCGTCAGGACTCGCTTTTCAGCCAGACATAGACAGAGGCAAGATGGTCTCGCCTGTTGAGGCTATACCGAATAACGTATCAAGCTTGATCCGAATGGCATTGTTGTCTATGAGTTGTAGAGCTGGGAATTTCCCCGGCCCGCTTATTACAACAACAATGAGGCAGATCATGAAGCGAACCCCTCTTTCTCGTTGGCCCAAACGCCTGACGACAATTCCCATGTTATGTACCTTTGCTGTGTCGCTGGCCGGCTGTTTCGATGGCGGTGGTGGCAGTAGCAGCAAGGGCCCCGCCACGCAAACCGGTACCTTCGTTGACAGCCCGGTTGCCGGCCTGCGCTATCAAACCGACAGCCAGGACGGCACGACGGACGAGCAGGGCAGCTTCCAATACCGCTCCGGTGAAACCGTTATCTTCCACCTCGGTGACCTCCGCCTCGGCGAAGCCGAGGGCGCGGAACTGCTTACACCGCTGGATCTGGTCAGCGGCGCGGAGGACCATACCAACGACGCCGTGACCAATATTGCCGTGCTGCTGCAGACCCTCGACCAGGATGGCAATACCAGCAACGGCATTACCCTCACGCCGGATATTGCCGAGTTGGTCTCAGTTTACGCCGACCGCCTGACGTTCGACATGGATTACGCCGCCTTCAGCGCTTCGTTGGCGGACCTGCTGGATGATCTGAACAACGCCGAGCCGCCGGTCTTCACCGATAGCTTCCCCGGACCGCGAACGGTGGTGGCCGAAGCCGATGCGCAGGAGCATCTGGCCCGAGCACTGGCACCACAGAAAGTCATCGATACCGAGTTCGGCAGGCTGTCGGGCTTCCAACATGAGGATGGCAGTTGGGCCTGGTACGGCGTGCCTTACGCCAAGCCACCGGTGGGTGAGCTGCGCTTCAAACCACCAGCCAAGCCCGACGCCTGGGAAGGCGTGCGCTGGGCCACTGGCTGGGCCGATCAATCCGCGCAGAATCCCGCCTATGTGTGGCCTTCGGCGAAGGCGGCATGAGCGAGGACAGCCTGTACCTGAACGTCACCGTACCGGATGGCTTTGATGGCGAGAAACTGCCGGTGATGGTCTGGTTCCATGGCGGTGGTTTTGCCATCCTCACCGGTAACACCAAGGCCTTTAACAATACGTCGCTGCCCGAGGAGGGCGTGGTCGTGGTCACGGTCAACCACCGCCTCGGGCCGCTGGGCTACATGGCGCACCCAGCGCTGACCGCCGAATCGCCGGACAACACCTCGGGCAACTATGGCCAGCTTGATCTGGTCGCTGCGCTGAAATGGGTGCGGGACAATATCGAAGGGTTTGGTGGCGACCCGGATAACGTAACCATCTTTGGTGAGTCCGGCGGGGGCGGCAAGGTGTTGTCGCTGATCAATTCCCCCATGGCCAGCGGCCTGTTCCACAAAGCCATAGTGCAGAGCGGCATGGCCGGTCCGGATGATGTGCTGATGCCGGTCGAGAACCTGTTGGCAGCAGAAGAGGCCGATGGCATTGCCGTAGCCGAGGCGCTGGGTGTGCAGGATGCCGACGACGTGGCCGCAGCATTGCGGGCTATCCCCTGGCCGCAATTGGTAGCTGCTGCTGACGGCTCCGGCCGGGCCTTTTCCCCCAACGTGGATGGCGTCTATATGCTCGACGGCATCCGCGACAGCTTCGAAGCCGGGCGGCACAATGATGTGCCGGTGATGGCCGGGGCCAACGAAGGTGACACCCCCGCGTTGATTGACGGCCTCAAGTGGTACATGCCCTGGATGGCCGACAATAGCGAGGCGGACGCCTTCGTCTACGTATTCGATCACCTGCCGGACAACTGGTCCAGCCAAGGCTCGCTGGCCTATCACGGCGCGGAACTGGTGTACGTATTCGATTATCCCGGCAGCTTCCTGTCGCACTATTTGCTGGGGCTGACCGGCCTTGAAGATCCGGTGGGAGGCGATACCCCGACGCCGCAGGGCTTTGCTATGAACCATCCGGGTTGGAATCCGAATGATGTGTCGGTAACCGACAGTATGCGCGCCATGTGGACCAACTTTGCCCGCACCGGCAACCCGTCGATCGAGGGTCTGGAGTGGCCTGCCTACACCTCGGAGAATGACACCTACCTGCGTATTACCCAGCAGCCGATGGTGGAAACCGGGTTAAATGATGCGTTCCCGTAACCGAGTGAGCTGAGTTGCCGTCACGTATGTGCCGGCAGTCTGGTGTGCCTGCAAGAGCATTTCTGCCGCCAGCGTGGTCATGGGTTATGCTGTAGCCCATGACCACTTTGCCGGAGAATCCGTATGCCCCGCCTCGTTACCGTCGCTGCCACCCAAATGAGTTGCAGCTGGGATCGGCAGGCCAACATTGCCAAAGCTGAACAACTGGTGCGTCAGGCTGCTGCCCAGGGCGCGCAGATCATTCTGATTCAGGAGCTGTTCGAGACGCCGTACTTCTGTCAGAAGCCCAACCCCGAATACCTGCAGCTGGCCACCTCAGTCGAAGACAACCCGGCCATTGCCCATTTCAGTAGACTGGCCAAGGAGTTGGAGGTGGTGCTGCCGATCAGCTTTTTCGAGCTGAGTGGCCGTGCGCGTTTCAACAGTATCGCTATCATTGATGCCGACGGGCGCAATCTGGGTGTGTACCGCAAGAGCCATATCCCGGATGGACCCGGCTACCACGAGAAATATTATTTCAACCCGGGCGACACCGGCTTCAAGGTCTGGAAGACCCGTTTCGCTACCATCGGCGTGGGCATCTGTTGGGATCAATGGTTTCCGGAAAGTGCCCGGGTCATGGCGCTGCAGGGTGCGGAGGTCCTGTTCTATCCCACCGCCATTGGCAGCGAGCCACATGACTCCTCCATTACCTCGAAGGACCATTGGCAGCGTGTGCAACAGGGTCATGCCGGGGCTAACCTGATGCCGTTGGTGGCCAGTAACCGGGTCGGGCTGGAAGAGCAGGATGGCTACGACATCACCTTCTATGGCGCTTCCTTTATCGCCAACCAGTTCGGCGACAAGGTGCAGGAAGCCAATGACCGGGACGAAACCGTGCTGGTGCAACAGTTCGATCTGGATGAGCTGGAGCACATTCGCGCTGCCTGGGGTGTGTTCCGTGACCGCCGGCCCAATCTGTACGGTCCGCTGAAAACCCTGGATGGTTCGCTGGAGTCCTGATTCATGTACACCTTGCACAGCACGCCCCGCGCCGACGGTTACGCCATGCCCGCCGAATGGGCGCCGCACAGCCAGACCTGGATGGTCTGGCCGGAACGCCCGGACAACTGGCGTCTCGGCGCCAAACCGGCCCAGGCCGCCTTTGCCGAGGTGGCGCGGGCGATTGCCGGCTTCGAGCCGGTCACTGTCGGCGTATCTGCCGCGCAATACGCCAATGCCAGCCTGCAACTGGATCATCCGGCGATTCGCGTGGTGGAAATCAGCAGCGATGATGCCTGGGTGCGTGACACCGGACCGACCTTCGTCACCAATGGCCAGGGCGGCGTGCGTGGTGTCGATTGGGTATTCAATGCCTGGGGCGGTTTCGATGGCGGCTTGTACTGGCCATGGAACCGGGACGATCAGGTGGCGGACAAGATTCTCGGCCTGGAGCGCTGCCCGCGCTACCGCACCGACGGCTTCGTGCTGGAAGGTGGCGCTATCCATGTGGACGGCGAGGGCACTCTGATCACCACAGAGGAATGCCTGCTCAACACCAATCGCAACCCGCACCTGCAACGCCATGAGGTTGAGCGGATGCTGATGGATTATCTGGGAATCGAGCGGGTCATCTGGCTGCCGGAGGGGTTATACAACGATGAAACCGACGGCCATGTTGACAACTTCTGCTGTTTTGTCCGTCCCGGCGAAGTGCTGCTGGCCTGGACCGATGACGTGACCGACCCCAATCATGCCCGCTGCCAGGCGGCGCTGCGGGTATTGGAGGGCAGCCGGGACGCGCAGGGCCGGGAGCTGACTGTGCATCGGATGCCGATACCCGGACCCATTCATGCCACGGCGCAAGAGTGTGCCGGCATTGACCGAGTGGTCGGCAGCCAGCCGCGCGATCCGTCGATCCGACTGGCCGGTTCCTACGTAAACTTTCTGATCGTCAATGGCGGCATCATCGCTCCGTCATTCGATGACCCGCAGGATGCACCAGCGCAAGCCATTCTGGAGTCCCTGTTTCCCGATCGCCGGGTGGTGATGGTGCCTGGACGGGAAATACTCCTTGGGGGCGGCAATATTCACTGCATTACTCAGCAGCAGCCCGTTAGCTGAATATTCCGCTGCCCATCCACTGAAATACCTTTATAGTTCTGACTCTTCGCTCGGCATTCCCTTGAAAGTCGGGAGTTTTTCGTTAAATCGAACTTAAGATAAGGATGCCCCATGCCGTTTGCACTCCGTGCTGTTGCCCTGCCACTGGCGAGCCTTGCGATTCTGCTGTCTGGCTGTAAGGAGCCGACAGCGGCAGTTGCCCCGGTCGTAAGCGAGATGCCTGCGACCTTGACTGGCGAACTGTCCAGCCAGAGCGAGATCAACCTGAACGATGGCTCCCGTAGTCAGAGTTTCGAGCTGCAACTTCAGGGCGGCAGTGTCTATCGGGTGGAAACCAGTGGTGCACTGAATCAGCCAGTACTGTTGCTGTTGTCGGAGCAGGGTGAACTGATCAGCGGCCCGCGTAACGAGACCTTGTTTCTACAGCCGGAAAAGGACGGTGTTTACCATCTTGCGGTCAGTGGGAAAAGTGATCGTGATTTCGGACCTTTTCGTGTCGAGCTGACTTCTGACGAACTCACCAGCGAGGGTGCGTTGGAGCTGGGTGCCGAGATCCTGGGACAACTGCAGGCCCGCAGTGCGAATAATGGCAACCAATACAGGCTGCAGATTGCAGAGAAGGGCCTGTACGAACTGGTGATGCGCTCAACGGAGTTCGATACCGTACTGAAACTGCGTGGCAAGGACCTTAACCGAACCGATGACGACGGTGCTGGCGGAACCGACTCGCGAGTCTTGACGATGTTGCCGGAGGGGAGCTATCAGTTGACGGTCGGCGGCATCGATACCGGCGACGAGGGGATCTACAGCCTGAGCTTCAAGCGCTGGGAAATGCCTGAAGGGGTGACCCTCGGCGATGGTGACTCGCTGAAACTGGGTGAAGAAACCACCGGTATGCTGACCGGACAACCGCAGACCTACCGGCTGCTTGTCGAGCAGTCCGGCTTGCTGCAGGTCAACATGCAGTCCGATGATATCGATAGTCTGCTGGAGCTGACTGGAGCGGGTATCAGTGCGCGTGACGACGATAGCGGCGGTGGCCTTGACGCGTTGCTGAGTGTGCTGGTCGAGCCGGGCGGCTATCGAATCAATGCCGCGCAGCACGGTAACGGAGAAGGAGTTTTCACCCTGCGTACGGAACTGATCGAAGTGGCGCAGCTCGGTGATCGTATAGCTCCGGGCGAAACCCGTGTGGGACGCCTGGCCGAAGGGCAGCCGACTGTCGTTGCCTTGCAGGTCGAACAAGCCGGGCGCTATCGCATTACCCTGCGCTCGTCCAACTTTGATGCAACGCTTGGCCTGCAGGGACAGGGGCTGGAAGAGCTGGATGATGATAGTGCAGGAGGCACCAATGCCCAGCTTGAGCTCTATCTGGAAGCGGGTGAATATCAGCTGATCAACAATACCTTCGGCAACGAAGGTGCTGGCAATTTCGTGTTGTCGGTCAGCGCACCGCTCTGAAAGGGGTATCTGCTGACTCTCTCATAAGAAAAATCTGCTACCTGTCGGTGGGTTTCTGGTCGGCAGAGTTTGCCGTGGGGTCTTGTTGTTCGATCTGCTCGCGCTCTGCCAGCTTGTCCAGCTGGCAGAGAGTGCATTGGCCATCATCGGGATGACTGCTTTCCACATAGCGCACACGGCGGTATGCCGACTGGCGGTCGGCACTGATCCGATAACGAGGACGGTCGCCGGGTGTGCTCTGCTTGGTCATCAGCTGTTCAGCAGCTCGCGGCCACGTTGCACTGCAGCCAGTACCTGCGCTGGGGCAGTACCGCCGATATGGTCGCGGGCGTTTACCGAGCCTTCCAGCGTCAAGACATCGAACACGTCCTGCTCAATCTGGTCGCTGAAGCGACGCAGCTCGTCCAGGCTCATCTCGGCCAGATCCTTGCCGCTGTCCACGCCATATTTGACCGCATGACCAACGATCTCGTG
The DNA here is from genome assembly GCF_900105005.1 of Halopseudomonas litoralis. Lineage (NCBI taxonomy): Bacteria > Pseudomonadati > Pseudomonadota > Gammaproteobacteria > Pseudomonadales > Pseudomonadaceae > Halopseudomonas > Halopseudomonas litoralis. Next base: position 3,078,824 of record NZ_LT629748.1, on the reverse strand, counting down.
GCAATCGCGGAACGGTAGTCCCTTGCGTACCAGGTAGTCGGCCAGGTCGGTGGCAGTGGAGAAACCGCGCAGTGCGGCTTCGCGCATCACGTCCTTGCGAGGCTTGATCGCGGGGATCATATCGGCAAAGGCGCGCAGGCAGTCGCGCAGGGTGTCGGCGGCGTCGAACAGCGGTTCCTTGTCTTCCTGATTGTCCTTGTTATAGGCCAGCGGTTGGCTCTTCATCAGGGTCAGCAGGCCCATCAGGTGACCGTAGACCCGGCCGGACTTGCCACGTACCAGCTCAGGCACGTCGGGATTCTTCTTCTGCGGCATGATGGATGAACCGGTGCAGAATCGGTCGGGCAGTTCGATGAAGTTGAACTGGGCGCTGGTCCACAGCACCAGTTCCTCGGAGAAGCGCGACATGTGCATCATTGCCAGCGCGGCGGCAGAGCAGAATTCGATAGCGAAATCACGGTCGGACACGCCGTCCAGCGAATTGCCGGAAACCGCATCAAAGCCCAGCAGCTCGCAGGTCAGCTGGCGGTCGATGGGGTAGGTGGTGCCGGCCAGCGCAGCGCTGCCCAATGGCATGCGGTTGACACGCTTGCGGCAGTCGAGCAGGCGCTCGCGGTCACGGCAGAGCATCTCGAACCAGGCCAGCAGGTGGTGGCCGAAGGTCACCGGCTGCGCAGTCTGCAGGTGAGTGAAGCCAGGCATGATCACGGCGGCATGTTGCTCGGCCTGGGCCAGCAGACCCTGCTGCAGACGCTCCAGCTCAGCGACGATGATGTCGATTTCTTCACGCAGCCACAGACGGATGTCGGTCGCTACCTGATCGTTACGCGAGCGGCCGGTGTGCAGCTTTTTGCCGGTGATGCCGATGCGAGCGGTCAGGCGCGCTTCGATGTTCATGTGCACATCTTCCAGATCTACCTGCCAATCGAACTGACCGGCTTCGATCTCGCCCTGGATAGCACGCAGGCCGTCGATGATGCTGTCGCGTTCGACGTCGCTCAGTACGCCGACCTTGGCCAGCATGGTGGCGTGGGCGATGGAGCCCTGAATGTCATGTTTGTACAGGCGCTTGTCAAAATCGACCGAGGCGGTGAAGCGGGCGACGAAAGCGTCTACCGGTTCGCTGAAACGGCCACCCCAGGATTGGTTGGTAGTCTGATCTTGGCTCATGTGTCGGATCGTTCCGCTGATATAGATGAAAAGAGGCATAGCATAGCATTTCAGGCTTGCACGATCGCGTCCTGCTGGCGGACACTGCGCCGATGAATGGATTCTGGTCATTATTGAGCAAGCCCCAGGCGGGAGAGGACTTTTTTCTTCCGGACCTGTGCTCGTCCGTAGCGGTATTCACTTTGGTGGTACTGGCCGAGCTGATGGTGCTGGTCTGGGTGCTGGCACAACCGGCTGCGGAGGGCTTCGACTGGTTGCAGCTGGCGCTGGCGTCATTGTTCGTGCAGTGGATAGTGCTGTTATCTGCGGCGCTGTTGTGTCGCCTGCGTAGCTGGATGCGCCGCCGTCCGCTGGGCGTGGCCATCGCTTGCTGTTATGCAGTGGTGGTGGGACTCGCGCTGATATTTACTGTGCTTGCCGACTGGGTGCTCTACCAGGGAATGGCCGGCAGCCCGCCTTTGCGCGCCGAGCAACTGCTGCGCCATGGTCTGATTGCCCTGATCATGACCAGCATGCTGCTGCGTTACTTCTATCTGCAACAACAATGGCAATTGCATGACCAGGCGGCGCTGCAGGCGCGGCTGCAATCGTTGCAGTCGCGTATCCGTCCGCATTTCCTGTTCAACAGCCTCAACAGTATCGTCAGCCTGATCGGCAGCCAGCCAGACAAGGCAGAAAGCGCTGTGCTTGATCTTTCCGACCTGTTTCGCGCCAACCTTGCCGACACCGAGGCGGTGGCGACCTGGGGGGAGGAGTATCGTCTGTGCCGCGGTTATCTGCGTATCGAACAGTATCGTCTGGGTGAGCGGCTACGGGTGATCTGGACGGTGGATGAGCTGCCGGAAGACCTGCCGATGCCGTTGCTGACGCTGCAGCCCCTGCTGGAAAACGCGATTCTGCATGGTTTGCAGCCCAGCATCGATGGCGGCTACATCAGCGTTACAGGACGCTACCGTGAGGGCTGCGTGGAACTGCTGGTCTCCAACAGTTGTCCACAGCAATCGAAGCATCAAGGCGCGAGCATGGCGCTGAACAATATCCGCGCGCGCCTGGCAGCCCTGTTCGGGTCATCGGCCACAGTTGATGCGTGGCAGGACGGGCCGCGCTACTTCAGTAGGCTAGTCTATCCTTGTAAGCAACCGTTCACTTAACGCACAGGAAGTCATTCAGGCATGAAAGTACTTATCGCCGATGATGAACCTCTTGCCCGAGAGCGCTTGGCCAGGCTGGTATCGGCCCTGCCGGGCTACACCGTATTGCCGGATATGGCCGCTAACGGGCACGAGGCGCTGGAGCTGGTTGAAAAATCGCATCCTGACATAGTGCTGCTGGATATTCGTATGCCGGGTATGGACGGCTTGCAGGCCGCGGCTCGGCTATGTGAGCTGAACGATTCCCCGGCAGTAGTGTTTTGCACCGCCCATGGCGAGTATGCCTTGGAAGCCTTTGCTGTCAGCGCTGTCGGCTATCTGCTCAAACCGGTGCGCAGCGAGGATCTCGCGGAGGCGTTGGACAAGGCGCAGAAGCTCAATCGTTTGCAACTGGCCAGCCTGGGCAAAGCTGATATTGCCAGCGAAACGCAGCAGGCGCGTAGTCATATCAGTGCCCGCACTCGCAAGGGTGTGGAGCTGGTGCCTATTGAAGATGTGTTTTATTTCGTCGCTGATCATAAATACGTGACCTTGCGTCACGGCGAGGGAGAAGTGCTACTGGATGAGCCGCTGAAGGCGCTTGAGGATGAGTTCGGTGAACACTTTGTGCGAATCCATCGCAATGCCTTGGTGGCGCGCAGCCGTATCGAGCGCCTGCAGCGCAGTACTATGGGGCATTTTCATCTGCACCTCAAGGGGCTTCCGGATGAGACGCTGACGGTCAGTCGCCGGCATGTGCCGGGGCTGCGCAAACTGATGGAAGGGTTGTGATTCGGGTGCGGCACCGCCACGCGTGGATGATGGCCGAGGCATCGCGTATCATGCCAGTTGGTAGACAGCGAGAATCCCATGAGTCGACATCTGCGAATTGCCACTCGCAAGAGCGCATTGGCCCTGTGGCAGGCCGAGTTCGTCAAAGCGCGTCTTGAGCAACTACACCCCGGGCTGACTGTCAGCCTGGTTCCCATGGTCAGTCGCGGCGACAAGCTGCTGGACTCGCCGCTGGCGAAGATCGGCGGCAAGGGGCTGTTCGTCAAGGAGCTGGAAGCCGCTCTGCTGGCCGATGAAGCTGACCTGGCGGTGCACTCCATGAAGGACGTGCCCATGCAGTTCCCTGAAGGATTGGGGCTGTATGTCATCTGCGAGCGCGAAGATCCGCGTGACGCCTTTGTTTCCAATACCTATGAATCCATCGATGCGCTACCCGAGGGCGGCGTCGTCGGCACCTCCAGCCTGCGCCGTCAGGCCCAGGTAATGGCACGCCGCCCGGATCTGCAGATCCGCTTCCTGCGTGGCAACGTCAATACGCGTCTGGCCAAGCTGGATGCGGGTGATTACGACGCCATCATCCTGGCTTCCGCCGGCCTCAAGCGTCTGGGTTTTGATGAGCGTATCCGCAGCTGTCTTACCCCGGAAGTGAGCCTGCCGGCTGGCGGCCAGGGGGCAGTGGGCATCGAGTGCCGCAGCGATGATACCGAGTTGCATGCTCTGTTGGCGCCATTGAATGATCTTGATAGTGGCTTGCGAGTACGTGCCGAGCGTGCGCTGAACAACCACCTGAACGGCGGCTGCCAGGTGCCGATTGCCTGTTATGCCGAACGTGCCAACGGTGAAATCTGGCTGCGTGGACTGGTCGGCGACCCGGACGGCCAGCGTTTGCTGACCGCTGAAGCTCGCGGACCCGAGTCCGACCCGGAGAAACTGGGTGTGGCGGTTGCCGAGGACCTGCTGCGTCAGGGCGCTCAGGAGATTCTCGATGCGGTCTACAGGGAGGCGGACGGGCAGTGAGCGCAGCGCTGTTGCTGACGCGCTCGGACGCAGACAATCGCCGTCTGGCAGCGCGGTTGCAGGCGCAAGGCATCAACAGCATCAGCCTACCGCTGCTGCAGATCGACCCGCAGGCGGAAACATCGCAACAGCGCAGCATGATACTGGAGCTGGACCGCTATCATGCGGTGATGGTGGTCAGCCCGATAGCGGCCCGGCAGGGGTTGGAGCGAATGGATGCCTGTTGGCCACAACCCCCGGCTCGTATCGAATGGTTTGCGGTGGGGGCGGGCACGGCGGCGGTGCTGGAGGACTACGGCCTGTCGGTGCAGATCCCGCAGGACGGTCAGGATAGTGAAGCCTTGCTGCGCCTGCCGGCCTGGCAGCGGTTGCTGAGTCTGCCGGATCTGCGCGTATTGATCTGGCGGGGTATGGGTGGACGGGATCATCTGGCCTCGACTATAGCCGAGGCGGGCGGCCGAGTGGATTTACTGGAGTTGTATCAGCGCAACATGCCGGCGACGCTGTCTAGTGATCTGGACGCCGCTGCCGAGCAGGGCGCCAGAGCAATAGTGATACTCAGTGGTCAGGCGTTGCAGCATTGGCAGCGCGCGGCCGGATCAGCATGGGAGCAGCAGCGTCACTGGCGTTGCTGGGTACCGGGAGCGCGGATTGCCGGCCTGGCACAGCAGCTGGGCTGCACCGATGTGGTGGTCTGCCAGGGGGCAGACGATGACAATGTACTCGCCGCCGTGAAGGCGCACCCGCTCACGCCATAAGGGGAAACGCGTGGAACCGACAAAAGACAACAATCAAGGCACCAGCCAACCCTCCACGGATACTGCACCAGCGTCGGCAACGACCGCGGGTCCGGCAACCGGGAAGCCATCGACCAACAATACCGACAGGGCCGCTGGCAGCAGTTCAACGCCACCACCCAAGGCGCCACCGACTAAACCGGCGACGCGCAGTTCTGGCGGAGGGGGGCCAGGGCGCGGTATAGCGCTGCTGGCATTGTTGGTGGGGCTGGCTGCGTTGGGACTGTCCGGCTGGCAGTGGTATCAGGCGCAGCAGCTGGAGCAGAGCCGGCAGGTGCAGTTGGATAACCAGCTCATCGAGCTGCGCAACATGCAGAGTCAGAATCAACGCAGCGCTGAACAACGGCTGGAGGGATTGCCGTCCAGCGACGAATGGCAGCAGTTCCAACGGCTCACATCTGATCTGCAACGTAGCCAGCAGGCCCTGAGCCAGCGCCTGGATACCTTGCAGGGTGATGCTCGGGCAGACTGGAAGCTGGCCGAGGCCGAATACCTGTTGCGCCTGGCCTCGCTACGCCTGCTGGCAGCCCAGGACGTGGCCTCTGCACGCCAGTTGCTGGAAGCAGTGGATCATATCCTTCAGGCCCAGCCCGACAGTGGTGTATTTGCTGTGCGCGAGCAGTTGGCACGTTACCAGACCGAGCTGGAGGCGCAGCCGCTGGTCGACCGTTCCGGGCTGTTTCTCAAGCTGGGCGCGCTACACGACCAGGTTATCGATCTGACCGCGTTGCCGGTGCCGGTATTTGATCCGAACGAGGTAACGCCTGAAGAGGAGTTCGAGGATCGACTGGCCCGCCGCACCCGTGGTGAGCGCATGCTGATGCGTCTGGAACGCTATGTGCGGGTCGACTTCCAACGCGGCAAGGTCATTACTCCCCTGCTGGATGATGCCGAAATGCAGCGGATCAGGCGTACTCTGCAACTGACGCTGGAACAGGCGCAGTGGGCGGTACTACGCGGCGAAGGTGAGATCTATCAGGACACCCTGCAGCGCGCTGCAGATATGCTGGAACAGTTCTTCGAGCTGGATAACCCGCGGGTTCGCGCCATGCAGAGCCGTCTGCTCAAACTCAGCAATGAGCGGGTCAGCGTGACGCCGCCGGACCTGGCTCCCTTGCAGCAGGGACTTGCAGCCTATATTCAGAGTCGCAGGAACCCCGTAGGCAATGGGGAGACCGCTGATGAGTAAAAGCTATGTAGCGGTGCTGGTGGTACTACTGATTGCAGCGTTGCTGGGCATGGCGGTGGCCGAGGACCCTGGCTACCTGCTGATTGCCTGGCGCAACATGTCGATCGAAACCAGCGTCTGGGTCGGTCTCGGCTTTCTGCTGGCACTCTGGCTGTTGTTGGTACTGCTACGGGCGGTGGTGCGGCTGATCAATGCCTCCAGTCGCCGGGTCAACCCCTGGTCACGGCACAACCGAGCCCGCCGCGCCAATCAGATCACCACCCGCGGGCTGCTGGAGTTTGCTGAAGGGCATTGGGCCAACAGTTTGCGCCTGTTGCGCCGTGCCGCGCCGCATGCCGAACAGCCGCTGATCAACTATCTGGCGGCGGCCCGTGCCGCACACGAACTGGAGGATTATCGCGAGGCTGACAAGCTGCTGCGTGAAGCCTACGAAACCACCCCCAACGCCGACGTCGCCATCGCCGTCACCCAGGCGCAGCTGCAGATCTCCCGCGGCCAACTGGAGCAGGCGTTGGCGACCTTGACCCGCGTGCGCAAGGAACACCCCAAGCACCTGTATGCCTTGAAGCTCATGGGGCAGCTGTATCTGCGCCTGGAAGACTGGGAGCGGCTGGAGCAGTTGTTGCCTGAGCTGCATCGCAACAAGTTGTATAGCGAGGCGGATCAGCAGGCGCTGGAACGGCAGGTTTACATTGCGCTGCTGACCCAGGCGGGACAGCGCGGCCAGAGTTTGCCTACCGGCGAGGCCAACCCGGTAAGCACGGTCTGGGAGCGTCTACCCAAGCCGCTGAAGCAGGACACGGCGCTGATCGAAACCTATTGCCTGCAGCTGCGTGCTTCCGGTGCCGAAGTGCATGCGGAGAAAGTCCTGCGTGAAACCCTGGCCCAGGGTTACAACGACCGGTTAGTGCATATCTACGGGCTGGTGCGCGGTGCCGATCCGGCGCGTCAGCTGGATACCGCCGAACATTGGTTGGCCGATCACCCGCAGGATGCCACGCTATTGCTGTCGCTGGGCAGGCTGGCCTTGCGTAACAGCCTGTGGGGCAAGGCGCGGGAATACTTTGAAGCGAGTTTCGCCAGCCGCCGGGATATCCAGACCTGCGCCGAACTGGTCAGGCTGCTGGAGCATCTGGGTGAGCACCAGGCCAGCCAGAAGATGCTGCGTCAGGGTTTTGCGCTGATGGTGCATGATCTGCCGGAATTGCCGCAGCCAAAGGCTTTACGATAATACCCCGTCCCTCGGTGTCGATGACTCCCATGCTCTGCGTGGGAATCATCGGAGAACCCATCAGCGGAAGGGTTCCAGTCCGACTCGTCAGATATGACTCAGCGCGGCGCGTAGGCAAACACATCCGAATGAATCTGCTGCTCCACGGCGCCTGCCGCCAGCAGAGCATCCAGGGTGCCGTAAACCATGGCCGGTGAGCCGCACAGGAAGAACTCATAGTCGGCCAGGTTGGCCAGATCCTCGCATACCGCCTCGGACAGCATGCCCTGACGGCCGCCCCAGTCCGGCACATCACTGACTACCTGATGCAGATAGAGGCTGGGCTGTTGTTGCCAGTCTGCCCAGTGCGGTGGCTGGTAGAGGTCCTCGGGCTGGCGTACGCCCCAATACAGATGCAGCGGCAACGCAAAACCTGCCTGTAGACAGAACTGGGTCAGGCTCTGCATCTGCGCCAATCCAGTACCGGCGGCTATCATCACTACCGGCTTGTCTGGCACACGCGGCAGACAGCAATCGCCAAAGGGTGCCTTGATGCGCACCATGCCCTGCCGGCGGATATGCTCGACCAGCGCCAGCGTGTTCTGCTCTCGGGTCAGGATATGCAATTCAAGAATGCGTCCTTCGTCGGGCGCAGAGGCGATGGAGAAAGCCGACAGCTCGCCATCGAAACGCTCCAGCAGCAGATACTGCCCTGCGTGATAGCGCAGCGGCTTGCCCGCCGGAATACGCAACTGCAGCTGGCTGACGTCACCACCCAGATCCTGGATATCGACCAGCTGACAGGCGAGGCTGCGCAGCGGCAGTTCGTCCGGTGCCAGTACGTTTTCCCACTGCACTTCGCAGTCTTCCAGCGGCTCGGCAATGCAGGTGAACAGTTCGCCACCGCGGCGCTCGGTACCGTTCTGCAATACCCGTCCGCTGATCAGATTGGCTGCACAGATATGGCAGTTGCCGTTGCGACAGCTCTGCGGTGCCTCAAAACCCAGACGGCGGGCAGCGTCAATGATGCGCTCGCCCGGCAACAGCTCGATGACATGCCCTGACGGCTGAAGAGTTACTTTCATCAATCGATTCCCAGTTCTGACCAGATGGCGTCGATGCGCTGCGTCACGGCCGGGTCCTGGGCGATCGCCGTGCCCCATTCCCGGGTGGTTTCACCATGCCACTTGTTGGTGGCATCCAGTCCCATCTTGCTGCCCAGGCCGGAAACCGGCGAAGCAAAATCCAGGTAATCGATTGGTGTGTTGTCGATCATCACGGTGTCGCGCTTGGGGTCCATACGGGTGGTGATGGCCCAGATCACATCATTCCAGTCACGCACGTTGATGTCATCATCGACGACGATGACGAACTTGGTGTACATGAACTGACGCAGGAAGCTCCATACGCCGAGCATCACCCGTTTGGCATGGCCGGGGTACTGCTTCTTCATCGACACCACGGCCATGCGGTAGGAACAGCCCTCGGGCGGCAGGTAGAAGTCGGTGATTTCCGGGAACTGCTTCTGCAGGATAGGCACGAATACTTCATTCAGCGCCACGCCGAGCACTGCCGGCTCGTCCGGTGGCCGGCCCGTGTAGGTGCTGTGATAGATGGGCTTTTCCCGCTGGGTGATGCGTTCGACGGTGAATACCGGGAAGCTGTCCACTTCGTTGTAATAGCCGGTATGGTCGCCGAACGGGCCTTCATCGGCCATCTCGCCGGGATGGATCACGCCTTCCAGCACGATTTCTGCGCCGGCGGGAACCTGCAGCTCCGAGCCGCGGCACTTGACCAGTTCGGTACGCTGGCCGCGCAGCAGTCCGGCAAAAGCGTACTCGGACAGGGTATCGGGAACCGGGGTTACCGCGCCGAGGATGGTTGCCGGATCGGCGCCCAGCGCCACGGCCACGGGGAAGGGTTCACCGGGGTGCTTCTCGCACCACTCACGGAAATCCAGCGCGCCGCCGCGATGGCTGAGCCAGCGCATGATGACCTTGTTGCGGCCGATCACCTGCTGACGGTAGATGCCCAGATTCTGCCGGTCCTTGTTCGGACCACGGGTGACCACCAGCCCCCAGGTGATCAGCGGGCCGGCGTCGCCGGGCCAGCAGGTCTGAACCGGGATCTTTGACAGATCCACATCCTCACCTTCGATCACGGTTGCCTGGCAGGGCGCATCGCGCACCACCTTGGGGGCCATGGAAATAACCTTCTTCACCAGCGGCAGCTTGGACCAGGCGTCCTTCAAGCCCTTCGGCGGATCAGGTTCCTTCAGGTAGGCCAGCAGCTTGCCGATCTCGCGCAGTTCGCTGACATCGTTGGCACCCATGCCCAGGGCGACGCGCTCGGGGGTGCCGAACAGATTGCCGAGTACCGGCATGCCGAATCCAGTGGGGTTTTCAAACAGCAAAGCCGGGCCGCCCTTGCGCAGGCTACGGTCGCAGACTTCGGTCATTTCCAGGATGGGTGATACGGGTGTCTGGATGCGCTTCAACTCACCGCGCTGTTCCAGTCCCTTGATGAAATCTCGAAGATCGGAGTATTGCATGGCAGCTTTAAGCCTCAAGCTTCAAGCGGCAAGCTGTTTGGTTTCAGCCGCGCCGCCCATGAATGGGGTGTGTTATGCGGCATCATACCGACTGCGGGGGTGCTGCAAAAAGGCAAACCACGGCGAGGGGCAGCGCCCGCTCGCCATGTTCAGCTGGATCAGTTCTTGCTGCGCTTCATCGACATGAAGAATTCATCGTTGGTCTTGGTGTCTTTCAGACGATCCAACAGGAATTCGATAGCGGCTATTTCGTCCATGGAGTGCAGAATCTTGCGCAGAATCCACATCCGCTGCAGCTCGTCTTCGCTGGTCAGCAGTTCTTCACGACGGGTGCCGGAGCGGTTGATGTTGATCGCCGGGAATACACGTTTCTCGGCAATCTTTCGATCCAGGTGGATCTCCATGTTGCCGGTGCCCTTGAATTCCTCGTAGATCACTTCGTCCATCTTCGAGCCGGTATCCACCAATGCGGTGGCGATGATAGTCAGGCTGCCGCCTTCCTCGATGTTCCGTGCGGCGCCGAAGAAACGCTTGGGTTTTTCCAGGGCGTGGGCATCAACACCACCGGTCAGCACCTTGCCGGAGCTCGGAATAACGGTGTTGTAGGCGCGGGCCAGACGGGTGATGGAGTCGAGCAGGATGATCACATCCTTCTTGTGTTCGACCAGGCGCTTGGCCTTCTCGATGACCATTTCGGCGACCTGAACGTGACGGCTCGGTGGCTCGTCGAAGGTCGAGGCGACCACTTCGCCGCGCACGGTGCGCTGCATCTCGGTCACTTCTTCCGGACGCTCATCAATCAACAGCACGATCAGGTGGCACTCGGGGTTGTTGCGTGCAATATTCGAGGCGATGTTCTGCAACATCAAGGTTTTACCGGCCTTGGGCGGTGCCACCAGCAGACCGCGCTGACCCTTGCCGATCGGGGCGCACAGATCAATGATCCGCGCCATCAGATCTTCCGTGGAGCCATTGCCAGCTTCCATTTTCAGACGATCATCAGGGAACAGGGGGGTGAGGTTTTCGAACAGGATCTTGCTTTTGGTGTTTTCCGGACGGTCGAAGTTGATCGAGTCGACCTTCAGCAGCGCAAAATAGCGCTCACCATCCTTTGGTGGCCGAATCTTGCCGGCAATGGTGTCGCCGGTACGCAGATTGAAGCGACGAATCTGGCTGGGGGAGACATAGATGTCATCGGGACCGGCCAGGTAGGAAGAGTCAGCCGAGCGAAGAAAACCGAAACCGTCCTGCAGAATTTCCAGTACGCCATCGCCGTGGATATCTTCACCGCTTTTGGCGTGCTTCTTCAGGATGCCGAAGATCACATCCTGTTTACGCGATCGGCCCATGTTCTCGAGGCCCATCTGGTCGGCGGTTTCCAGCAGTTCGGTTATAGGTTTTTGCTTGAGTTCAGTCAGGTTCATAGGTTCGGTGAGTTGTGCGTCTTTCGGCAGGACGGGGTTGGTGACAGCCGCCATGTGAGGATGGGGCGATGGATTTTGGCAAGTAGGGAAGCCATTGCCGCAGGGTGCGACAGGGAGTTGGAAAGTAAATCTAGCACCGCTTCGCGGTGGCGTCTATATGTTTGATCAAGAAAAGTGCGTCCCCGGCGTGCCGGGGACATCTGATGAATCAGATATTGCTGTCGAGAAAGGCGGCCAGCTGAGACTTGGACAGGGCGCCGACCTTGGTCGCTTCTACATTGCCATCCTTGAACAGCATCAGCGTGGGGATACCGCGTACGCCATACTTTGGCGGAGTGTCGGTATTCTCATCGATGTTCAGCTTGCAGATCTTGAGCTTGCCTTCGTAATCCCGAGCAATATCATCCAGAACGGGGGCAATCATCTTGCACGGACCACACCATTCAGCCCAGTAATCAACCAGGACAGGGCCGTCGGCCTTCAGCACTTCTGCTTCGAAGCTGCCGTCAGTGACGTGCACGATCAAATCACTCATGAGTTTCTCCAGGAAATAGGTTCGCCAACTGCAATGAAGTGGATGATAGCATCACCCTACGCCGGTGTGAAACGTCAACAGAGCGCAGCGATTCAGATCCTTTATTGCACAGTTTGTCGCAGCATGCGGGCAATGGTGGAAATTGGGAGTTAATATTCCCCGATCATACATAGGGGATACGCATGGCGCAGACAGAACACACGGACTTTCCGCTGGTGGCGACCATAGACCTGGGATCCAACAGTTTTCATATGGTGCTGGCACGCGTGGACCATGGAGAGATTCGGATCCTCGAACGGCTCGGTGAAAAAGTGCAGCTGGGCGCCGGGTTGGATGAGCAGTACAACCTCAGTGAAGAGGCCATGCAGCGTGGAGTGGAGTGCTTGCGGCGCTTCGCCCAGCTGATCAATGGTCTGCCCACCGGCGCGGTGCGCATTGTCGCCACCAATACCTTGCGTGTGGCGCGCAATCGGGATGTTTTCATCAACAGGGTCAAGGATGTGCTCGGTCACCGGGTCGATGTGATTTCCGGGCGGGAAGAGGCGCGACTGATCTATCTCGGCGTTGCGCACACCCTGGCCGACGATGCCGGCAAGCGGTTGGTGGTGGATATTGGCGGTGGCAGCACCGAGTTCATCATCGGCGAGCGGTTTGAGTCCGTGCTGCGCGAGAGTCTGCATTTCGGTTGTGTTTCATACGGCCAGCAATTTTTTGCCGAGGGGCGTATTTCCGCCGCCGGGTATAAACAAGCGTATACCGCTGCGCGACTGGAGCTGATGCGGATCGAGCAGAGCGTCCAGCGTGTGGGCTGGCAGGAAGCCGTGGGGGCATCCGGCACCATTCGCACCATTGCTCAATGTCTGCGCGGTGGTGGTCAGAGCAATGGCGAGGTTCACCGCGAGGGTCTGCAGTGGCTCAAGCGCAAGGTGCTCAAGACCAATCATGTGGACAAGCTCAGCATGCCGGGGCTCAAGGCTGACCGTCGGCCCATTCTTCCCGCGGGGCTGGCTATTCTGGAAGCCTTGTTTGACGCTTTGCACGTGCAGAGTATGGATCTGTCGGAAGGGGCGCTGCGCGAAGGTGTGCTGTATGAGCTGTTCGGCCGCCGCGAGCACGAGGATGTGCGTGAGCGGACCTTGTCCGCCTTGGCTGAGCGCAGCCATGTCGATGCCGAACAGGCAGCCCGAGTCGAGCACAAGGCGCTGAGTCTGTTGAGCAAGGTGGCAGAGCCCTGGGGGTTGACCGATGGCAAACACGCCGATCTGCTGAGCTGGGCCGCGCGCGTTCACGAAATCGGCATGGATATCGCGCACAGCCAGTATCACAAGCATGGCGCCTATCTGATCGAGCACGCCGACCTGCCGGGGTTTTCAAACCAGGAACAGCAGGCGATGGCGCTGCTGGTGCGCGGTCACCGGCGCAACCTGCCGGGAGAGGAGCGCATGGCCGAGTTGGGCGAGGAAGGCCCGCCGCTGCGTCGCTTGTGCATGTTGCTGCGGTTGGCGATTCTTTATCACCATATCCGCGGTTTTCAGGAAATGCCCGAGCTGCAGGCCGAGGCCAGGAAAACGCAGCTGACGCTGCGTTTTCCGCCGGGCTGGTTGAAGGAAAACCCGCTCACCAAGGCCGATTTCGCCCAGGAGTCACAGTACTGGGCGAAGATCGGTTATACGTTGACGGTACGCTGAGGCGAGCTGGCCAGCTTCTCCAGCAGCGTATTCTGGGCGCTGCGGGGGATCTGGTTACCGGTCGGAGTACAGCGTACGTAGCTGCCGTCGGGCTGCAGTATCCAGGCGTGGGTGTTGTCGATCAGATGTGTCTGCAGTTCCTGTCTGGCGCGGTTGATCAGCTTCTTGCCTTCCAGCGGGAAGCAGGTTTCCACACGGTGATCCAGGTTGCGCTCCATCATGTCGGCACTGGACATCCAGATCTGCTCCTGCCCTTCCTGGAGGAAATAATAGACCCGGCTGTGCTCCAGAAAGCGCCCGATGATCGAGCGAACAGTGATGTTATGCGACACACCCGGAATGCCTGGCCGCAGGCAGCACATACCGCGAATGATCAGCTCGATCTTTACCCCCGCCTGTGATGCCTTGTACAACGCCTTGATGATCTTGGCATCGGTCAAGGCGTTGGCCTTGGCGATGATGTGCGCCGGCTTGCCGGCCTGGGCCGCCAGCGCCTCACGGTTGATCAGCTCCAGCAGACGCTTCTTCAGCGTGAAGGGCGCTTGCAGCAACTTCTTCATGCGCAATGCCTTGCCCATGCCGATCAACTGGTTGAACAGCTTGTGCACATCTTCGGTGAGGGCCTGATCCGAGGTCAGGATGCTGTAGTCGGTATACAGGCGGGCATTGCCAGCGTGATAGTTGCCGGTGCCCATGTGCGCGTAGCGCTGCAGGTCCTTGTCCTCGCGGCGCAGGATCAGCATCATCTTGGCGTGGGTCTTGAAGCCGACCACGCCGTAGATCACCACCGCACCGGCCTGCTGCAGGCGGCTGGCCAGTTGCAGGTTGGACTCCTCATCGAAGCGCGCGCGCAGCTCGATCACCACAGTGACTTCCTTGCCATTGCGCGCGGCCTCGACCAGCGCATTGACCATCTCCGAGTTGGCGCCGGTGCGATACAGCGTCTGCTTGATGGCCAGCACGTTCGGGTCCTGCGCGGCCTGGCGCAGTAGATCAACCACCGGGCTGAAAGACTCGTAGGGATGCAGCAGCAGAATGTCCTGTTTGCGGATCGCCTGAAACAGGTTGTCGGCGCTGGATAGCAACCTGGGGATGCCGGGACTGAACGGCGGGAATTGCAGGTCGGAATGGCTGTCCAGCCCGGTAATCGAAAACAGCCGGGTGAGGTTGACCGGGCCATTGACCTCATACAGCTCCGACTCGCTCAGGCCGAACTGCTTGAGCAGAAAGTCCGACAGCGGTTTGGGGCAGTTGTCGGCGACTTCCAGACGCACCGCATCGCCGTAACGGCGCGACAGCAGTTCACCACGCAAAGCACGGGCCAGGTCGTCGACCTCGTCGGGGTCGACAATCAAGTCGGCGTTGCGGGTCAGCCGGAACTGATAACAGCCGAGCACCTTCATGCCGGGGAACAGATCATCGGCATGAGCGTGAATCATCGACGACAGGAAAACGAAGTTGTCACCATCCTCGCACAGCTGATCGGGAACGCGGATCAGACGGGGCAACGAGCGCGGCGCCGGAATGATTGCCAGGCCGGAATCACGGCCAAAGGCATCGACACCTTCCAGTTGCACGATGAAGTTGAGGCTCTTGTTCACCAGTAGCGGGAACGGGTGCGTCGGATCCAGGCCGATCGGGCTGATGATCGGTGCGATCTCGTCGCGGAAAAAGCGGCGTACCCACAGCGTCTGTTTGTAGGTCCACTGGCGGCGCCGGATGAAGCGGATCTTCTCTCTGGCCAGCGCCGGCAGCAGCACGTCATTGAGAATCGAATACTGGCGGCTGACCTCCTGGTGCGCGATCTCGCTGATCTTGCTCAGCACCTGCTGCGGCTGCAGCCCGTCCGGGCCGGTCTGCTCGCGGGCAAAGGTGATCTGCTTCTTCAGGCCGGCGACGCGGATTTCGAAGAACTCATCCAGGTTGCTGGAAAAGATCAGCAGAAATTTGAGGCGCTCCAACAACGGGTAGGACTCATCCAGCGCCTGTTCCAGCACGCGGATGTTGAATTGCAGCTGCGACAGTTCACGATGGATGTACAGTTCCGGCGCATTGATGTCGGCCGCCGGTACCGTTACTTCCGCCAGTTCCGGCGGTGCAATGACTACCGGCAAAGCATCCCGGCGTGCCGTGGCAGCGGCGGCCGGCTGCGCCGGGGTCGACTCGGTCTGTCGTTCTACCTCGTTGTTGGTGTCCCGCATATTGTCCTCTGGAGAGTTATTCCATGCCGCGCAGCTGCCGCGCGGCATGTTTTGCGTAATAGGTGAGAATGGCGTCCGCCCCCGAGCGCTTGATCACGGTCAGCGACTCCATGATGACGGCCTCGCTGAGCCAGCCGTTGGCGATCGCTGCCTGGTGCATCGCATACTCGCCGCTGACCTGATAGACGAAGGTCGGCACCTTGTGCACTTCCTTGACCCGGTGAACGATGTCCAGATAGGGCATGCCTGGCTTGACCATCACCATGTCGGCACCTTCAGACAGGTCCTGAGCCACTTCGTGCAGGGCTTCATCGCTGTTGGCCGGGTCCATCTGATAGGTAGCCTTGTCCGCCTTGCCCAGGTTGCTCGCCGAGCCCACCGCGTCACGGAATGGGCCATAGTAGGCACTGGCATACTTGGCTGAATAGGCCAGGATGCGGGTATTGATGTGCCCGGCTGACTCCAGCGCCGTACGGATCGCGGCAATGCGTCCATCCATCATGTCCGACGGGGCGACGATATCAGCGCCGGCATCGGCATGGGACAGGGCCTGCTTGACCAGTGCCTCGACGGTGATGTCGTTGAGCACGTAGCCATGCTCATCAATGATGCCGTCCTGACCATGGGTGGTGAAGGGGTCCAGCGCGACGTCGGTAATGACGCCCAGTTCCGGGAAATGCTGCTTCAATGCGCGGGTGGCGCGCTGGGCGAGGCCTTCCGCGTTCCAGGCTTCGGCAGCGTCCAGCGACTTGGCTGAGGTCGGCGTCACCGGGAACAGTGCCACGGCAGGAATGCCCAGTTCGACCAGTTCGGCAGCTTCTTCCAGCAGCAGGTCGATAGACAGGCGCTCGATACCCGGCATCGAGGCCACCGGCTCACGCTGGCCGCTGCCCTCGAGCACGAATACCGGATAGATCAGGTCATCCGTACTCAGTCGGTTCTCACGCATCAACCGACGGGAAAATTCATCCTTGCGCGAGCGACGCATACGGGACAGGGGAAACGGACGATTGGCAGGCTGACTCACTGTAACTCCCATGGTGTGGAACACCGATCTGATGAATGAAGGGAAGACCGGGCGGGACGGGCCGGAACGGGTGGCGGGAACCCTCGACCTTCCTTATACGTCCAGATTATGACGGAATGCCCGTGTGATCTGAATGACTTAGGACAAAAAGAGATGAGGAGCCCAAGGATACCGGGGCCTCCAGGCCATCGTCAAGGCTGGGGCATGTCATGAGTTTGTGACTCTTTTATGACCTGGTTGTGACCGTCCATGAGGGGCTCATGGGCTACGCCCTGCAAGGACAACTGAGGGGGCATCCGAGGACAGACCGAGGGGGGCATAGGGGGGTATGGTGGCGGTAATTACTATTAAGATGGGGGCTCAGAATTTTGCTTCAGATTCTCATCGAGTATACCTGAGGATCGTCTCGCCTCGCCCTTCGGAATGACCAAGGGTAGAACCAGGGACAAAGCCATCAGGAACCAATGAGTTGCTTGGAGTCTACTCACTGGGAGAGTCCTACTGTTTTACTCGGGTATTCGTAAAGAAAGCCCCAAGGTCTATGAGGGCCATTGTGAATGGCGCTCTTAGATCAAGGGGCTAACTCTTCGATTAGGACGTACTGCCGTCCTTAAGGTATCCGCCTGGGGCGAAAGGGGCGGCATCGGGTTTGGCCGCTGTGTCTTGCTCCACAATCAACTGTGTGACGATAGGCAGGGCTACCTGTGTGGTCTCCCACTCGGAACCGCCCAATTTCACCTCAACCATGGCCGTAGCCATCACATCCAATACGGCGGATATCTCCAGGTCCCAGCTCTGGGTTGCACTGTTACGGGTCAGCTCGACCTTCCAAGGGTCGCCGTTCTGGTCTTCCCGGAACGACAGTAAGGCAAAGCCTTTAGGCGCCAAGAAGATGCCACGGTCAGGACCACTGTAAACTTGAACACGGGTGCCGACCAAGTCATCAATGCTACCTACGCCTGCTCGCTGTGCTGCCCGGTTGAGGATTGGGCGCAACCTCACAGGGACCAGGACACCAAACTCTGAGATATCACGGCCCCAGGAGGTGTCAAGGTTGGCCGCTATTACGTCAAGAAGGATTTCGGCCTGACAAGTGGACGGAGTGTAGACCCTGCCCTCGACGGATTCGGCAAAGCCAGGGATGCGAAGGGAGGCCGTCGAAGGTTGGCCCTCAAGGCTCTCAGCAATCTTGGCGGCTGTATTCAGCTCCAGATCATTCAGCAGCTTCTCAGCGGTTTGCTCCATGCTGCGCTCTGTGAATCCGAACTGTACGGTATGGTCGAAGATCGACACACGACCCGAGACCAGAATGCCGACATCTGGGGACTCCATGGCTACCAGCGATCCCGCTTTGGCTTCGCCTTTGTCTACCTTGCGTCCATCGTAGGTTTCTCGGGGATCAAAGGTGACCGAGCGATCTTCCATTAGGGCGACCTGAGGCGCTGTCGGCTGGGATCGAAAAGGGCGAACCTCAGAAGGGAATGCCATATCCATGGCCTCCCGCCATTCGTCACCATTGAGATATTCATCAGCGGCTTCATACATGGCCTGGGCATAGACTGCCGGGTCAGTTGCCGCTATGTCTTCCGCTCGGATATCCGACGAGTGAAAGGTAAGCTGATTGCTGGTAGAGCCGTGTGCTGTAGTGATGGTCTGCGTGTAAACGCTGTCGGGCTTCTTATGCTGAAAGGGTTTCATTGTGTCTGTACTCCATGTAGTTAGTGGTTGTGATGTTGATTAGCTTCTCAGCCTCGGGCCGTGCGCATGCGCTGGCCGTGCTCGCGTATCTCTCGGGCGCGTCTTGCCTTCTCTGCGTGGTACTCGGCGATCTCTTGCGGGGTTTCTACGCGACAGCGGGCGGCGTGTGCTTGAGCTTCCTGAAGGGCTCGTGCTTCCTCAGCGGCGATCTCAGAAAGATGCTCGTTGTACAAACGCAATGCCTTCGGGTGTGCCTCAAGGCTCAGCCCGGCAGCTGCGAACGTTTCAGCAATCGTTACGATCCCTGAATGGTTGTTGCCCATGGCAGCCACCATCAGATTCAGAAGGACCACTTCGGCATACTCACGGGCCAGAGTCTGACCATGGATACAGACAGTTTCGGGGGTTACATCAGTAATATTGAATTTCATGTTGGGAAGTCTCCTATCCCATAGAGCAAACCTCAGTCCGCACGGTAGGCGCACGACAAGACAGCAGGAGACGCAATGCGCCTACCCTGAGGTTTGCTCTATGGATTCTTGATTGAATGTGTGGGTAAAACTTGCGCTTCAGGTGGGAACTGAAATGCTCAGGTGGTCGCTCTTCCGGTCATATCAAAATAGACAGGTAAAAGCATTGCTTCATGGAAGCCCAAGCCGGACCGCTCCAGGATGTCATCCAGGTCCTCGACGGGAAGGCACGTGGACTTCTTGAGGAACGCACGGAAAGCGGTTTCAGAATGGTCACGATTGAACCTGTAGGTGCTCTTTGCGGCGTGGTAAAGGCGTCTCGCTTGGGACGTATCAAGTGCGTCGTTGAGTCTGTCACAGAGGGCCTGAGGGCACCTCTTGTCAGCGATCAGGCGGTAGCGCATTACATGGCCACCTTCCGGAAATTTCCGGAAGCCAGCTCAAGGGCGGCCAGTGAAACCCGTAGACCATCGCGGCGGGCGATACCATGGGCACCCTCGGGAGTAAGGTAGCCTTTCCGAATAGCAGCCTTGAGGCCCTTAACGGTGTTTCGATGGGGGAGCTTCTTCCATTCGTATTTGTCGTTGAAGACATGGCGCTCAAGGATTGCAGCGCTATGGCTGTGTCCAAGATCGGTCATTACCTCAGCGACAATCGCAGCGACCTCGGGACGCTCAAGGATAGCCTCGAAAGCATCGAAGACCATATCTTTGAACTCGGAGGAGACCCAGCCAGCGTACTCAATAGCTGCCCGCTTGGTGGCCATTACCTTGGACCCAGCTCGACCATGATTTAACGGATGCAGAAATTGCATTCGTTCCAGCCGTTGAGCTTCCTTGGTCCGCCATTGGCCCGGAGCTTTTCCCTTGGGTAGCTTCAGGTTCTGCCAGATGTCGGTCAGGTCCCATTGGCCCGCATTGTTCGCCTTGAAGGGGTGACCCTCAATGACGATCAGATGCCCGGCGTGCTTGTGTTTAATGTTGATATTCATTGTGTCTGTATTCCTTTTGGTAGCGCCCTCAAGTCGCACCCACAGCCGACTATCCAGACCCCAGACAAGGGAACCGGCGTGGCATGAAAGGCGCTATCAGAAAGACTGGATTGAGTTGGCCCAGCGATGGGCAATGAGGACAACCAAATGTGGTCATCTACTACTGAGGGTTTTTAACTGAGGTCGCCCTCAAGGTGATGAGGATCATGGTCTGGCAAGACCTGTTCCAAACCTGAAGACAACCAAGGACCTCAAGGAGGACCTAAGGACCTAAAGAAGACCTAAGGTTTAAAGATTATTAAAAGAGTAATAAAAAGATAATCTTTTAGATCTTTAGGTTTAAGCCACCCTGTGTCTATGAACGCATCAGGGGCCACCACCTCCCTGAGACGACCGGGGAACACCCGGCTTGATTCATAGCTCACCCCGGCTCGACTACCGGGTCCACGGATGGGTCCCTGTGCTGTAGTCAGCGGCGGGCCATTCCATTGGATATATAGGGTCACCCTCTTGTCGGTAGCTTGTGGCCACCAACGAACAGGGAAGTCGAAAAGAAAACATGAGGGAGGTTGTCTCTCTCTAATAGTGAGGGGTTTTAAATACCACTTGACACTAAGGCTCCAGAGGAGGCCCGTGGCTTCGCGATGAGCAGGATGTCGTGCTCAGGTTGGTCCGTTAGTTGCTCTATCCAGTCCAAGCGAGTTCTTCCCCATGACTGCCTTTAGATAGAAAAACATGAAGACACGTAGCATTTGATACCAAATCCACGATAGCAGACAGAAGACCGCTAAATTAACGGCGACGATCAGGGCTGGTTCATACCAAACGCTCCACGAGTTGTCGAAAATGGCTGATGCATATCCGAGTACGGTGAACCTCCCCATGTGCCAGCCAAAAAGCATTCCTGTCAAAGGCATCGACAGTAGCCACGGGACGATATAAGAGACACGCGTAACGAAAGTCAAAGGGAGTCTTAAAACGGTATCAACTGAATTGTTACGGTTCATGAGAGTTCACTCGCGACAGAGATGGTGTTCTGCCATTGTCACCGAAAGCTTCGACCAAAGCTTGTTTCATCTTCGCGATAACGCCTACCGCCTCAGCCCTATGGTTTCCCCAACCTCCCTGTAGGTGTGCTTATTGAACACAAGGCCATCCGAAAGGGCCACCATAGTGGTTCCCTCATAAGGGCTAACCACGGGCACCTCCAGGCTCCCTGAGGGCCTATCGAGAAGCTGTTGGACCATTGCCTTGAGTCCTGCGACCTCAGCGTGTAGCGCCGCCAGTTCCCCAGCGTATTGCCTTGAGGTTTCGTCATGGGCCTCGTTGACGTTAAAGCTCCCGGTCTTGCGGATAGACGGGAGGACTATCTCAGTGACCCACTTGCGGAAGGGCTCAGAGGCCGGAGCGTGGCCCCTCAGGAGCATCTGGTAAGCGGAGCTTTCAGATACCATCCATAGGTCCCTCCAGCGGTTGGTGCCGATGTTCGGGTTCAAAGTATCAAAATCTTGTACTTTGGATTCCAAAGAGTTGAGCTGAAGAAAGCCCTTTCCTTCCAAGGTTTTCATGGCGCTGAGCCGTGTGGATTTAGGGTTCTTCAGCCCAGCCGCTCGGGCTACCTGGGTAGCGATAAACAGAATGTCATGCTCAGGGTGACCCGTGAGAATGTCCAGCTCGATGCCCATAAAGGATTGCTTAGTGAATTGCATGATGTGTTACCTCGGTTGCGTTGTGTTGAGGGACACAGTGGGTTAGCACCATGTCCCTATTAGCGGGACTTCTGCCCCTATCGGGAGCGATCCACACCATGAGCCTCAGCGAGGCGCAACATGAGGTTCTGCGATAGGGGATCGTTCGGGACGAAGTGCTTCAGGCCGTTCCAGAGGCCGGTCCGGTATCCCTGGGCATCCATGCCACGGCCATCAGCTGCGAGGTGTGCCGCCGAGTGTGCGACCTGGAAGATGCTCCCAGGGACGTTCATAGACGGGACCTGTTCGGCCAGTCCTGAGATGCCATCCTGGACCACCGGGGAACCCAGAGGCCCCCACTTGATCGGACGGTCGGGCCGCTCCTCCTTGGCCCCTCTCGGGAGAATAGAGGTCCTTACAGTCGCTGCCATATCGACACCCAAGGGAGCCGCAATGTAGCCTGCGACACCTACGGGAGACCCCAGGTGGGAGCTTCTGGACAGAGCCGCGTAGGCCAAGTGTTCCAAGTTGAGGGACCGCTTTAGGTAATCCTGGCGTTCCCGCTCAGGGAGACCGTAAGCCTTCAGCTGTTGCTGCCCAGCATAGAACCCTGTGGCCAGCCCAATGGAAACTATGGACTGCATCACTTGGTCCAGCACCTGCCGGTTCTTCGTGGCCTCCATCCAGCCCCGCACCACCCTGGAGTTAAGGCTTCTCAGTACAAACATCTTGAACTGAAGGGGCGCCGCAAGGTAGGCGCTGACCTGTTTGCTGGTCTGGAGGGACATCTTGTGGGGCCTGAGGATTGTCTCGTCAGCCACCCGGTCACCCAGTCGCCACAGGTCCATCGAACGGGGATCGCTCGCCAGACCCTCAGGGTCCTGGAGAGACCACTTGCCCTTCGCGTCCCGCTTGAAGTGAGCCTTGATGAGGTCCTTGATGCCGTCCATCTGGGCATCTGTAATGCTTGCCGACCGGAGACGCTCAGGAGTGAACAGCTTCCCCTGGGTCCCGTTGAGGACGTTATCAGCTAAGTCAGCAATGACACCCTGGCGGCCTGCATCCATCAGGTAATTGCTGGTCTCCCTCAGGATGTACGTGAAGGGCGACCGAGCGGACAGCTCCCCGGTGGTGTGCTTAATGGTCCCGATGACAGCCGAGGAGATACCCCCAGAGCCCAGACCATCGGACTCCCTCAGCTTGTCGATGATGTCCTGCCGGGTTGGCCGAATAAGGTCATCAATCTCTCTACCGAAGACAGTCCCGTGGAGGGTCTTGATGTCGTCTGGGGACAGCTTGGTCCCTGCCGTGGTGAGGCGCTTGAGGACCGGGATACCGTGGGTAAGCATCTTGAGGTGACCCTTAACCACCAAGGACGCCATCTCAGTGAAGTTCTGGACGCCCATGAAGGCGTTCTTCGTCATGAACCCTACGTCCATCATGGATCGGAGCATGGCCTCGAAGCCATTCTCAATGTCATTGCGACGGGAGCGTCCAGTGAACAGCTTCAGGGCATCCATGAGGGCCTTGGCCTCTGACAGTTCATCTGGGTTGGCCGACTGGTGCAACTTGGTGGCCAGCTCCCTCAACTCAGCCGTGGACTTCCCTGTGCCTCCCATGAGAGCAACGTCACCGTTGACCCTTCGGTCGTACTGAGGGACCACACGCATGGCGTTGAACTCACGGAGGTCATTAAGGGCGAACCCTGTGCCGTCCGGGAGGGTGACCTTCATGTCAGAATCGAACAGGTGGCGAGCCTCCAGGTAGGAGTTGTTCTCTACACCCACACCGTCCCTCAGGTTGTCCTCCAGGATGCTGCTGCGGTGGAACTGGTCGGTATGCGAGATGCCATAGGCTTTGTCCCGTGCGTACTTCTCGACTGCCTCACGGATGGCCTGAGGGGTTGGCTTCTCGATCCCTTCGGCTTTCAGCTTGTCCAGGATCATCTTGTCTACCCGAGCGCGAACCGTGGGCCGTGCTGCGTAGCTCGAGAGCATGGACGAAGCGATGGCCTCCTGGAGTTCCTCAGGACTACCCAGGCGTTGAATCATCGCGTGTTTCGCTGCGGAGCTGTAGCGGACCGGGTAGTAAGTCCCTGCGTGGTTCGTTGAGTCCAACAGACTCCTGGCGTCCATGTTGCCGAACTGCCCAGGGTTGTCGATGTAGGACCACTTCCTTTCCATGTGGCCTCTCAAGGTGTCCATCAGGGCCTTCTCAGAGGCAGTCAGGCGGGACGTTGTGGACCCGTGGGTAGCTGCCTCCATGTGTTCCACTACCTTTCGGCTCAGGGCCTCCAGCTTGGCCTCAGTGGACCCTCCCTGGGTTCTCCAGAAGGGGTCATCCAGGGCCGTGTCGATGAGACCCTTGAGCTTGTTGTGAGCCACGTTGTCCTGTGCCCGTAGGCGCTCAACGATGTCCGAAGAGGTCGCAGCGTACTTACCACCAGAGCCGTCTTGGTATCCAGTGGAGGACCTGAAGAGACCCCGAGCAACTCCTCTGATGTCCTCGTTATTGGATCGACCCAGCTTCAGGCCAATCTCTGTGATGGTCCCGAGGCGCGCCCCCATGACTGCCTTTGGGTTGGTGTCCGGCTCGTTAAACTCTCGGAACTCCTTGAGGGTCTTGGGGTTCATCGGGGAGCCGCCGCTCAGGATAGTGCCGTCTGGGAGACGTACAGCCGAAGGGTCAAAGGGGACATCCATGTAAGGGACCGCCCCGTCCTCATGCCATACGTCATCATCGTTGTAAGGCATCCGGGTAGGGTCTTCCTCATCACCGGCAAGACGGGCCTTCTCACGGGCCTCCAGGCGCATGAAGTCACCAGCGAAGGTGTTAGCCTCCCCTGCTTCCCCATGGCGCGCCAGGATGTCCTCAATGGTCGCGTTGTTACCGTCAGCCTGTGGGCCTCGCTCACCGTGTCTCGATAGGATGCCTTCCACGTCAATATCGTCCATGTCGAACAGGCGGGACTCAGTGGGCAGCATATCGTCATCCCACTCGATCATCCGGTTCTGAAGGCCAGCCTCACCGTGGCGACTGAGGATCGACTCCAGCATCTCGTCGTCAATATCCCCGCGCATCCCTGCGTCATTGATCCAGTCCTCGGAGTAGCCCCTTTGGACTCCCTCTCTGTTCGGACCTGCGGTGCCCAGTCGTGGACCCAGGAGGCCATTGAGGAGACCACCGAAGGCAGCACCACCAGCAATGGCCGTCCCCAGGTGTTCCTCCCGTCCACTAATGCGGGCACTGGTGGACTCTGAAAGGCCACCTAAGGCAGCACCTGCTACAGCACCACCGGCCAGACGGCCAGCGATACCTGAGCCTGCACCACGGGCCGGGTTAATGAGGGTCCAAGGGTCACCTACGATACTGGCTGCTCCACCTACAAGCTGGGCACCAAGTCCCGCCTGGGCAGTCTCTCGGGCCAACTCTTGGTTCTGCTTGGCCAGCGCAAGGTTGCTCTCAAAGTTCTCTTTGCGACCCCGGAGTACGACATCATAGAACTGAGGGTCCAGGCCAGAGGAGCGCACCTTATCAAAGTCGTCCTCGGTCCAGTCCTCCATTACGCCCTTGTCTAAGGGGTCATTGATCAGATCGAGCAACATAGAGATGGTCTCTGAGAAGTCAGCTTCATCATTGATAGCAGCTGCCCTGATGGCCACACCCAGAGGGGACATCTTCAGTTCATCCTTGATGGCCTGTCCGGTCCCCTCGAAGAGTCCCTTACCATCGGTGTCCTCGGTCTTCCCCGTAGTTTCCATCAGGTTCTCAGCAAACGAGGTGGCCTTGCCGGGGACATCCTTACCTTCGAACTCCAGGGAGGTGCCGGTAAACGGGGAAGCCCAAGGCTGTGCCCCTGAGGTCTCATCACTCAGCCCTGCGGGTGCCTCAAAACCGATGGCTGTCTTTGGGCTGGTGTACTTCATGAAGGACTCTTTGTTCCCCGTCTGGGCAACGTCGAGCATGTTCTTCAGGTAGTTCCGGCCTTCCTCGGAGACCCCATTGAGGTCCCCTCGGTCGTAGGCTTCCAGCTGAGGGCGGCCCAACTTGCCAGCGCCCTGGTTGTACATCAGGAGGGCCTTGAGTTCATCGCCTCCAGCTGCCCGGAGGTTGTCCTTCATGTGCCGTGCTGCGGCCTCAATGGACTCCGCTGGGTCGAAGAAGTCCTCATCACTGACCAGACCATAGGCCCGACCAGTTGCCCGAGTGAACTGACCCAGGCCACGGGGACCTGTGGGACTCACTGCGGTGGGATTGAAGGAGGACTCCATGAACAGCTGCTTGTGCAGAAGATCATAGGAGACCCCATGGGTATCAGCGGATTGCTTGATAAGGTCGTCGAATGGACCACCTTGGGATTTGATTACGGCGTACTGGTCATTACTCATTGGGCTACCTCACTTGGGTTGATGTTCTATAAGTGAGGGTTTTTAAATCGGGCATGTCCAAGCTGATGGTGGAGACCGATAGCTGGAACTTGATGTGGAGCTGGAAGAGGGCTCAGAGGTGCCCATCAATATATCCCTGAGGAGGGACTTGTGGGAGAGGTGATTAAATAATCATGGACCTAATTCCTGGGGTCTTATTAGAGAAGCTCGGGACTGGTCAAGCTGAAGTCAGAGCGTAATACTGAGAGCTGCACCGAGTGGTCCTCAAATCCGCTTGACAATGGTCATTTTGTTTTGTCTCAAAGTTTCTCCCTTTATATACCCTGCGTTAATTCAATGGGTCCCAGGCGGCGCACTCCTGTTCATATTCCTTGCTCAAACGAGCGTGGACCTGCGGGTGCCTGTAGAGGTAGTGGGCGATTCCTTTGGCCGCGTTTCGTGTTGCCTGGGCGATGCTCTGCGCCGATCAGCAGTACCGTCGTGGCCGCAGCCAACCGCCTCGTCGGCATCCTGCGCCCACAACACATGTAGCCACAAAGCCCAACCAGGTCTGGTCCTGGGACATTACCTATCTGCCATCGCCGGTGCGTGGTCAGTATTACTACCTGTATCTGATTGAAGATATTTACAGCCGCAAAGCCGTTGGCTGGGAGGTGCACAGCGCCGAGTCTGGCGAAGAGGCTGCCGCCTTGTTGCAACGCAGCATTCTCAGCGAAAAATGCCTGCGTGAGCCGCTGGTGCTGCATTCTGATAACGGTGCACCCATGAAGTCTGCGACCTTGCTAACCAAAATGTATGACCTTGGCGTCACGCCTTCGCGCGGCAGGCCCCGCGTAAGTAATGACAACGCCTTCTCGGAATCACTGTTCCGAACATTGAAGTACTGCCCTCAATGGCCGCAGAACGGCTTTGCCAGCCTGGATGACGCCCGGGCCTGGGTCAGGGACTTCATGTGCTGGTACAACCACGAGCACCGACATAGCCGGATCCGCTTCGTGACGCCAGCGGAGCGCCATCTGCGCCTGGATGTGGATATCTTGGCAAAGCGTCATTCGCTGTATCAACAGGCACGCTCAGCGCACCCGGAACGATGGTCAAGGAATACGCGAAACTGGGACGCTGTGAGGGAAGTAACACTCAATCCAGAGAAGCAGCAAAACCTGCAAGAAGAACCGCAGCTACAGGCTGCATAAAAGTATGGTCTACGCGACAACTACGTTGACAAACACCGCTCCTGAAAGGTTGGTGTTCCTTTCAGTGAGGGTTTTTATATTTCCCTTGACTCAGCGCGCGATGGTCAGCTTTACCCTCGACGTTGTGAATACCCGCCTGCCCCACACGGGATGCATCCGTAATGTATGCCTCCCATTGTCTTGTTCTTCCACGGCGACCAGTTCCGTTGATTCGATAAGAATCTCAATTAGCTTCACGCCAAGCTCCTCCAAGAACTCAACGGTGTCGTCCGTAGTTTCGACCACATCGAGGCCCGTGTAGACGCATACGCCCCGCGTGGGTATTGGCTTTGGGTAACACTCAGCGCATGAAAGCAATACCCTCCTGAGGACCCGCGCGCCCACCTCTTCGGGCGGAAGTTCCAGAAACCTGGATATAGGCACCTGACCGACAAAAGCATCAGGTGTCATTGTGGATAGCCATTCGCGGTATCTGGCGGCAAAAAGAGGAATCAGCGCCTCACAAAGAATCCGCTCAGTCACTAAAAGATCGGTAAGCTGGGAGTGGTGGTCAGTTGTAAAAGTGTTAGGCACAAGTAAAGCTCCATGTATGAAGGATTGTTTGCTTTACGTTGCGTTGTATTTCGTTGCGTTGGGGGGAGCTTACAGCCGCTTCGCTCTGGTGTCCAGGGTTTCTCAAAGCTCCATTCCTTGGTATCAAATCCTGATACCTTGAGACCTGCTCGTGTGCACCCCAGGGGCATCGCATCAGAAGTACGGGAAAAACGTACTTTGAACCCTCCAAGGTCCGCAGATTTGCGGAGGGTCGGCATTCTCACGGGTCACACTAATCATGACATTCTGTTTATCGCTACCCAAGTGGCACGGGCAGCGGGGCTGAAGAACCCAAGCAACCGCGCATCATTGAACGCCCAGTATGACCCTGAGCAGGCCATCCGGGTTAACCGACTACCTGACTGGCAGAGTCTACCTTTGAACGGTAGACCGGACTTACAGGCCCGGTCCTGGATATTCACGAGGGGCGATCTACACGAGGTCTATAATAAAAGTATAGACCTGCCCAACGATATGAGCGGCAAGACGTACCAGAGCAAGACAGCTTTACTCGACCAAAGCCGAAATTTCGTCATTGAACGGGGTGGCGCTAATCCCGGCACTTGGGTCACCGAGGTGGTCCTGCCGTCCATCCGCAAGACCGGTAGCTTTAATGTCACCGAAGCCCAGGACGATACCTCAAGGCAATACGCTGGGTAGCCTCTCACGTAACACCACAGCCAGTTTGTCTACTGGGACCGTGGACCCGTAGGTGTCATACGCTAAGGTCCCCGAGGACTGACCGAGTATCCCTTGGGTGTACGCCACAGGAACCCCTTCAGCTTGCATAAGGGAAGCCAGGGAGTGCCTTAAACTGTGAAACGTCAGGTCAAGATTATCACCACTGACAAGCTTCCTCAGTGTGCTATTGAGGTGCTTCCCAGCGTACGGTACAGACACACCCAGGACCGTGGAGCCTTCACCTTCTGCGACAAACTGGAGGAATTCTTTCAGGGAGAACCCATAGGCCCCATCCGTGAGAGGAACTTGTCGTTTCGACTGCTTGGTCTTGAGTCCCTTCCCGCCATTGTCGTTAATGTCAATGAATACAATGCCCCCCTCAGTCGTCCCAATGTCCTCCTTGGTTAGCTGAAGGATTTCGCCCATGCGCGCCCCTGTGATAACCGCAAGGGACAGCCCCCAGCGCTTCCAGGAGCCCATTGGCAGGCCATTGGCATACTTCATGATCTGACCTACCTGTTCCTGTGAGAATGCCTCACGGGTGCTCATGGCACCTTTCTGGAACTTGAGGTTGTGGATGTAGGCTTTGCTGATCATGTCATTATTCTCAGCCCACCTCAGGACCGTGCTCAGGTTCGCAATGAGGTTGTTGACGGTGGAGGGCTTGCGGGTCTCAACAAGGGAGGCCCTGAGGGCTATCAGATCGGCCCTTGTGTGGTTGCGAAGGTCCAGCCCCTTGAGAGCCGCAGCGATGACCCTGTGATTGTTCACCAAGCCCTCGAATGTGGAAGGCGTTATGTTCTCCCTGTGCTCCTCTCGGTATGTCTCAGCGAGAGCCTCGAAGGTCAGCGGGGCGGTAACTGAAGGGGAGCCTGAGGTGGGGCCTGAGGTGGGGCCTACAGATAGAGACACAGGGGCGCTGTTAAGGCTATCAGGGGTCCCTTTGTCATTGAATTCATCTATCATTCCCAGAAGGTCCTCAGGGGCTCCCCGTAGCCTCCTCAGCGCTGCCCCCATGAGTTGCCCTCCAAGTACCGTGGCTCTCGCCTGAGGAGCTGTGAGGGCTCCCGTTCTTGCGAAGAGCTGAAGGTCGGACTGCCAGTCAGCATACAGAAGCGCTTGGTCTTCCAATGAGGCCCATTCCGTAGAGGTTGCCAAGGTGGTCTCAGCGATAACCTTCAGCCGGTCCCTCAGTTCCTCCCAGGTAGCATCAGGGTTATCAAGGTGAAACGTCCTCAGAGTCGATTGGAGGAGCTTGCTTGTCTTCATGGCGGTAGGCCTATCGGTGGTCCGTAGGGAAATGGTGCAGGAACTCAGGGAACCGCTGGGACGGACCCTCAGTTGGTAGACCCCTTGCTTCCTGAAGTGGTACGGATAGGCCAGAAACACTGAGATTTGTGACTCATTTGTGACCCGGTTGTGACCGTAGACCCGTTTCGATGCTTTGCTTGCAGTGTCCATAGTGGCTGGAGCCCTTTTAATTGCTGGGTCTCATCACCTTTTCAGTTCCTTATACGTCCAGATTATGACGGAATTGAGAAAGTAAACGTAGGGCCATCTTGTCACGCATGGGGGAATCGGCCGCGCTGCACATCTCGACGCGATTGCGTCCCAGCGCTTTGGCTCGGTACAGGGCGCCATCGGCGGCGGACACCAATGCCGTGTAATCGTATCCGTGCAGACCGGTGCCGGCGACGCCGAGGCTGATACTGAGCATCACCGGCTGATCGGAAATGCTCTCAGTGTGGCTGTTGACGGCGAGGCGGATGCGTTCAGCGACTTCCTGAGCATCGCTGGCATCGACGCCGGGCAGTAGCAGCACGAATTCCTCACCGCCAAAGCGTCCGAGCAGATCATTGCTGCGCATATGCAGGCGGATGCGGGTCACCAGATGGCAGAGCACCGCATCCCCGGTCTGATGTCCGAATTCGTCATTGATACGCTTGAAATGGTCTGCATCGACCATGATCAGGGCGGCTGGAAGACCCTGCTGTCGAGTGGCATCGAGCAGGCCCTGGGCCTTATCGTGCATGCTGCGCCGATTCAAGGTGCCGGTCAGCGCATCGTGTTCGGACAACTGCTGCAGGGCCATTATCGTGCGGTAATGGGTCATGAGAATGAAGCCGCCGGCCATACCTATCTGCGCCACCATCACCCCCAGCAGCGTGGCGTGCTGCAGCACCTCACCGGTGATACCGGCCTCCTGTAAGCTTCCCTGAAAGCCCGCCGCCGCCCGCAGCAGCAGACCGATGCCGCTCAGCAGCATGATCCCCCCGGTAAACCAGTAGGCGCGGCGCAGCGGAGCGGCTGCCGGGACCAACAGCTCGCGCGCGGACATCAGACACAGTCCACCCAGGCAGATACCGGTAGCGGCCAGCCGCGCTGCGGCGCTGTCCTGTATATAGTGGAAATAACCGAGAACCAGCATGACCAGCAACGCAGCCAGAATCGGTCCGGCCTGCGGCTGGCTCAGTCCCTTGAAGGCGCGCACCCCAAGCCAGATGACGCCCAGACCCAGCACCATGAGACCAGCAGCAAGAATCTGCGAGACGCTGTAATGCAACAGGCCCTGGCTGATACTCAATACCAGTCCCATGGTCAATGCCAGATTGCCCAACGCCCAATGCCGCAGACCTTTTTCACTACCGGAATGCCAGGCAGCCATGATCAGCACGAGGGTCATTCCCAGAGTGACCAACACCAAGGCGAGGGCCAGGGAGAATGTGTTCAAATCGGTTTGCATATAGCGGGATGATCCTTGTCCGGCGATGCGAGCCGGCACCAGTCCGGACATGCTCCTTGCATGAGCAACGAAGATTAGTCCTCCGCAAGCCTGGGTTAAAGTGCAAACTTTGCAGGATGTGCGGGGGTTGGCAGAACTGGGGTGGCTTTACGCTATTATCCACTTCCGGACCAGAGTATAGGCGGCACAGCGAGGCGTGCATGTTTTTTTTGAGACGAGGGTGGTTGGTACTGTTGGCTGCGGTATGGGTGGCGGGTCTGGGCTGGGCCTGGTGGTGGTTTGACGGCTATCACAACCGGGCCTTCGAGCGCCCGGCGCACTTTGCTGCCGCGAATGTGGTCGCGCCCTTTGCGCCGGGGCAGATTCAGGTGGTGCATGTATGGCAGGCCGGATGTCCGTGCAATGCCGGCCACGAGGCTTATATTGCCGAGATGACTCGACGCTTCAGCGCGCAGGGCGTCCGTTTTGCCCGTAGTGGCAGCCTGATCGCCCGCGAGGGCACAGCCCTCGCCCAGCTACCGCACTGGGCTTTGCCGCAAGCCTGGTCCGACTGGCCGGGCGGGCCGTCACTGGCCATCTGGGATGCGCAGGGCAATCTGGCCTACGTCGGCCCTTACAGCGATGGCGCCAGCTGCAATAGCGACAGCAGTTTTGTCGAGCCGGTATTGCGAGCGTTATTGGCCGATAGGCCGGTGAATATCACCCAGCAGGATACGGTGGCTTGTCTGTGCGAGTTGGTTGAGTGAAGCGAGGCCCGGTTTATGTGAAAGCGCTCCCACAAGTGATGGTCTGAGCCGGTGAGTTCAAGCACGCTTTTCGTAGTCTGACGGCTACTTGCCCAGCCCCTGTGCCAGCAGTCGGTCCAGTGCATTGGCGAAGGATTGCTTGTCCTTGTCGCTGAAGGGGGCCGGGCCGCCGCGGCCAGCCAGGCCGGCGCCGCGCAGCTCGTCCATCAGGTTGCGCACCGCGAGGCGCTCGCCAATGCTGCCCTGATCGTAGATCTCGCCCCGTGGGTTGATGGCAGTGACGCCGCGGCGTACCAGTCCATCCGCCAGGGGAATATCGGCGGTGACAACCAGATCTCCGGGCTGCGAATGTTCGATGATGTACAGGTCAGCCACGTCCGCGCCGCCTGGCACCACCACCTGGCGTACCCCGGGGGCAGCAGCCAGACCCAGCGAGCTGTTAGCTACCAACACCAGTTGCAGTTCCTGTCGGCGGGCGGCGCGTAGCATGATGTCACGTACCGGGCGGGGACAGGCGTCGGCGTCAATCCACAAAGTCATGCTTGCCAGTTCCTCATGAGTCGGACAGCTCTGTTTGCAGCTGCTCAAGGGCTTCCTGGGCCTCCAGCCACTGCATTTCCAGCTCGTCGATGCGCTGTTGGCCATCGGCCTGGCGTGCCAGCAACTCCTTGAGTCGGGTGCGGTTGGCATCGCTGTACACATCGTTATCGGCCAATGCCGTCTCGATTTCCAGCATGGTCTGCTGCGCGCTTTCCAGCTGTTTTTCCAGCTTGTCCGCGGCCTTCTTCAGTGGGGCAAGGCGCTGCCTCTGTTCTGCCGCTTGACGCCGCTGGGTCCTGGCGTCAACGCGTGGACTGGTTTCTGCCGCCTCGCTGCCGGCGGCCAGATTGGCCTGCTGCTGGCGGAACTGGGCAAGCCAGCGGGTATAGCTGTCCAGATCTTCGGCATAGGTGGTCAGCCTGCCATCGGCCACCAGCCACAGTTCATCTGTGGTGTCGCGGATCAGGGCGCGGTCGTGGGAGACCAGCAGCATGGCACCTTCAAAATTCTGCAGGGCCACGGTCAGGGCATGCCGCATTTCCATGTCCAGGTGGTTGGTAGGTTCGTCCAGCAACAGCAGGTTGGGCTTCTGCCATGCAATCAGCGCCAGAGCCAATCGTGCCTTTTCCCCGCCGGAGAAATGCAGTACCGGTTCTTCGGCGCGGCTGCCATGGAAGTCAAAACCACCGAGGAAGTTGCGCAGTTCCTGCTCACGCTGCTGCGGCGCGATGCGCGCCAGATGCAGCAGTGGGCTGGCCTCCGGGTCAAGGCTGTCCAGCTGATGCTGGGCGAAATAGCCGATCGCCAGGTGTTCACCGGTCTTCAGTTCGCCGGCGAGCAGTGGCAGAGTGCCGGCCAGCGTCTTGATCAGCGTGGACTTGCCAGCGCCGTTCGGGCCGAGAACGCCGATGCGCGCGCCCGGCGCCAGCTGCAGTTTGACGTTCTGCAGAATGGCCGAGTCGTTGTAGCCGAGTACCCCTTCGCGCAGATCCAGCAGCGGATTGGATTGGTTGTCCGCTTCGCGGAAGCTGAAGTTGAATGGCGAGTCCATATGTGCCGGACTGAGCATCTCCATGCGTTCGAGCGCCTTGAGGCGGCTCTGTGCCTGGCGCGCCTTGGTCGCCTGAGCGCGGAACCGGGCAATGTACTTCTGCATGTGCTCGCGCTGGGCCTGTTGCTTTTCGAAAGCGGCCTGTTGCTGGCTCAAGCGTTCGGCACGGGTGCGCTCGAACTGGCTGTAGCCGCCGCGGTAGAGGGTCAGTTGGCGTGCCTCCATATGCACGATATGTTCGACCACAGCATCCAGAAAGTCCCGATCATGGGAGATCAGCAGCAGAGTGCCCGGATAGCTCTTCAACCAGTCTTCCAGCCACAGGATGGCGTCCAGATCCAGGTGGTTGGTCGGCTCGTCGAGCAGCAGCAAGTCGGAGGGCGACATCAAGGCCTGGGCGAGATTAAGGCGCATCCGCCAGCCGCCGGAGAACTCTCCGACGCGCGCTTCGCATTGCGCCGAGCTGAAGCCCAGCCCGGCCAGCAGGGTGCGTGCACGGCTGTCGGCACTGAAACCGTCATGGGCTTCCAGTTCGGCGTACAGGGTGCCAAGCTGACTGGTATTGTGTTGCTGTTCGGCTTCCGCAAGTTGGCGCTGGATGGTGCGCAGACGCTGGTCGCCATCGAGCACATAGTCGACGGCCAGTCGTTCCAGGTCATCTATTTCCTGGCGCATGTGGGCAATGCGCCAATCGGCCGGAAGTGAGCAATCACCGGCATCAGGTGTCAGCTCGCCGCGCAGCAGTGCGAACAGGCTGGATTTGCCCGCGCCGTTGGTGCCGAGCAGGCCGGCTTTCTGGCCCGGATGCAGGGCCAGGTTGGCATTTTCCAGCAGCCGCAGTGGGCCGCGTTGCAGAGTCAGGGAGTCGATCTTTATCATGGCGCGGAGTATATCAGTGTGAGGAATCCAATGAGTGGATTGTCACTGGCCGACTACGCGGGCCGGCTGTACACGCAGCCGGGCGTGAAAGTGTTGTTGCTGGGGTTGCAGGATGAGGCCGGGCAGGATGTGCTGTTGCTGCTCACGGCCTGTTGGCTGGGTGCGCGTGGTAGCGTAGCCGATCAGGCGCTGTGGCAATCCTTGCATGCTCGGCAGCGTCCATGGCGGCAACAGGTTATCGAGCCGCTGCGGCAGGTGCGACGGAGCTTGGCTGGTGATCCTGTCGCAGCCGCGTTGCGCGAGCAGGTCAAGGCCTGCGAGCTGGCTGCCGAGTGGCATCAGCTGGCGCAGTTGGCGCAATTATGTGAAGGCCTGCCGGAGGCAGGTGAGCCGCTGCCCTGTATCGAGGCGCACTTGCAGCTTTGCTGCGGCGGCTTGCTGGATCAGCGTCTGGAACAGCTGGCCATTATTGCAACCAGGGCGGGGCAGTGGCCAGACGGCTGAGGATCATGGATGGGCCGGGATCCATCCCGGCCAATGTCGCCTGGTTCAGGCCTCGTTATCGGTCTGGGCGGGCGGTGTAGCTGATTTCTTGTTGCGTGAACGGCGTTGCGATGGGCGGCCGGCCGGTTTGTTCTGCGCTGACGGATTGTCGCGCTTTTCTATAGCCTGGGTTACCTGCAGGTCGATACGATCCAGCCCTTTGGCCAGACGCAGGGTCTGACGTACATCGCTGTGCAACTGACGGATATAATCCTGGGCTTCGGTCCGCGACTGGGTGAGTGCGGCCATGGCCGTGGTCAGTTCCTCGATCTCGTGCTCCACCGGCTCGCTGCCATCCTGCTCCCGAGCTATCTGTTTCTTCTGCGCTTGGTCGAGCTTTTCCTGCAGTGCCTGATGTTCGCGGTCGAGCTTTTCCAATGCCGTGCGGGCATCGGCTTCTGCTTGAGTGCAAGCCTCGGCCAGGTGGTCGTTCAGCGTGCGTGCCAACACCTGCAACAGGTGTAGCGGGGTCTGGACTCGGGCAGTCTGGTTGTCGTCGGTTTGACCGGTCACTTGTTACTCCATTGTCTCGATAGCTTCATGGGTGTTGCGGTAGGCGTTATGCATCACTTCGATCAGGCAGTCTTCAAGTTCAAAGCGCTCCAGCAGCAGACCGCCGAGCTTGAGTAGCCGCGAATGCATGATATCCAGCTTGAGTGCGCGCGTGTGCTTCGGGCCATAGTAGTCGTTGAAGATCACTGCGAACTGCGTGATCGTTTCTATGCGTGGGATGACCTGGCGGGTCAGGTCCAGCGCGCGCTCGTCGCCGGCCTCTTCAGCACCGCGCACCAGCTGTTCGTAGACCGCGAAGTGTCCAGCTGATGCATAGTCCAATAGACAACTGCAGAAGTTGTTGAGGAGCTGTTGAGTGCTGGCGCCGGGATCTTCACGGTCGCGCAAAGCAATGTAATGCTCCACGAGCTTCTTGCGTTCAGTCAGCCAACGGTCGATGAGATCGTCCACCCCGCCCCAGCGTTCCTGGGCTGTTCTGCATCTTTCCAGCATGATCCACCTCGTTTTGCCTTGTAGCCGGGATTGGAATTGCTGTTCCCGTGGAGGCAACAGAATAGGCCAGTCCGTACGACGGTATCAAGACTTGCGGTGGCGCGGTGGGCTTCAGTCTTCGCGGCGGACCAGTTGAAGCAATCCGAATAGGGCGAAGCCGATGAAGGCCAGCAAGGTGCATTCTGCAATACTCAGGCCGAGGAAGGTCCAGGTCACCTTGGCACAATCGGCGGTGCCGCTGAACAACAGCGTGAGCATCTCGAACACCGGCAGCACATCAACCATGTAGTCGAGGCTGGGCAGACAGGATGGCAACTGATCGGCGGGTTGATGCTGCAGCCAGACCTGACGGCTGGCGGTGGCACCGCCGAACACGGCAAACAGGGTGACGCCGAAGGCATAGGCGCGCGCGGCCAGGTTGCGTCGGCGCTCACGCTTGGGCTGCGGGTTA
The DNA here is from genome assembly GCF_900105005.1 of Halopseudomonas litoralis. Lineage (NCBI taxonomy): Bacteria > Pseudomonadati > Pseudomonadota > Gammaproteobacteria > Pseudomonadales > Pseudomonadaceae > Halopseudomonas > Halopseudomonas litoralis. The sequence continues at coordinate 3,042,432 of NZ_LT629748.1, read as the reverse complement.
TGCAGCACTGCGCCCAGGCAGATCAGGCCGATAAGCAGAAAGGCAAAGCGCTGCACAATGCACAGCGGGCAGGGCAGCAGGCCCATGACGTATTCCATGTAGTACGCTGCCGCCAGAAGCAGTGCGCAGGTGATGAAAGCGAGCAGGTAAAGCGGGCGTGAAGCAGGCAGGGTCATGCGCACATCCATAGCTGGGGGGGGGAAGCGGCAAATACCTTAGATGATGGGGGAGGAGCTGACAAGAGGCGCAAGCGTCGCCGGCCGCAGAGCGGGCCGGCGAGCGGGTGCGATCAGGCCTCGGCTTCGGCTGTTTCAGCTGCGCGGCGCTGTTCTGCCTGAGCGAACAGGGCGTCGAAATTGACCGGAGCCAGCATCAGCGGAGGGAAGCTGCCACGCAGCACCAGGCTATCGATGGCCTCGCGCGCATAGGGGAACAGGATGTTCGGGCAGAAGGCGCCGAGTGTATGACGCATGCCGGCTTCATCCAGGCCGTTGATGGCGAAGATGCCAGCCTGCTGTACTTCCGCGATGAAGGTGACTTCCTCTTCGCCGTTGGTAACAGTGGCGGACAGGCTCAGCACGACTTCGTAGATGCCTTCCTGCAGCTCGGTGTGGCGCGTGTTCAGGTCGAGGTTGACCTTCGGGTTCCACTGGCTCTGGAATACTGCCGGCGCTTTCGGAGATTCGAAGGAAAGGTCCTTGATATAGATGCGCTGCAGATTGAACTGCACCTGCGGCTGGTTACCCTGTGCGCCATTGGTGTTTGCGTTGTTTTGTTGTTCGTCAGCCATGTTCAATCCTTGTTGGTTCCATTTGTCTTGGGCAGCCCCTGGAAAGCTGCTGCGCTTGCTACGTTTTTCAGGGGCTGCCGAATAAAGTTCAGCCAGCCAGCATTGTATCCAGTTTGCCCGAGCGTTCCAGTGCTACCAGCTCATCGCAGCCGCCGACATGGGTGCCATTGATCCAGATCTGCGGTACCGATGTCCTGCCCGCCAGCCGAGTCATTTCGGCGCGCACGTCGGGCTTGCCGTCTACGCGGATCTCATTGTAATCGACGCCCTTGCTGTCCAGCAGTTGCTTGGCGCGGATGCAGAACGGACAGTAATTGCTGCTGTATATAGTGATGTCAGTCATATCAGCCCTTAACAAGTGGCAGGTTGTCTGAACGCCAGCCTCCGATGCCATTGGCAAGCCGGCTTACCTGATTGTAGCCTGCGGCTTTCAATTGCTTGGAGCAAGGGCCGGAATGCTGGCCATTGGCACAGGCCAGGATAATGGGGCGCTCCTTGTGCTTTTCCAGCTCGGCCATCCGTGTTGCGAAACTGTCCTGGGGGATATTGATCGAGTCGACAATATGCCCTGCAGCGTAATCCTTCTTCGGCCGCACATCGACAACCAGGGCATTTTCCCGGTTGATCAATGTCGTAGCCTGCTGTGTGGTGATGGCTTTGCCGGCCTTGCGGCCTTCGGTGATGATCAGCAGCGCAAGTACCACCAGAAAGGCCGTGGCCAACCAATAATGATTGCCTATGAACTCGATAAGATGCTGTAGAAACTGCATGAAGTATAATTCCGGAATCGTTGAAGGCCGCCAGTATACACAGCCCGGTCGGGTGGCAGAACCTCCGGTGTGCATGACACGCCGCAGCCGGCCAAGTAAACTGGCGGCAGCACACCTGCCGCGGCGCGGCAGTGCACTCCCTTGCCTCTTTCATACAGCGAGTCTAATCGGATGACAGCAACTCCCAAACCCGTGGTATTGATGATTCTGGATGGCTTTGGACACAGCGATTCACCTGAGTCCAACGCAATCATGGCCGCCAACACCCCCGTCTGGGATCGCCTGTGGGCGAACGCACCGCATACCCTGGTTTCCGGTTCCGGTATGGATGTGGGGTTGCCGGATGGGCAGATGGGCAACTCGGAAGTCGGCCACATGAACCTCGGTGCCGGCCGGGTGGTATATCAGGACTTCACCCGGGTAACCAAGGCCATCGCCGATGGCGACTTCTTCACCAATGAAACCATTTGTCAGGCGGTCGATAAGGCTGTGCAGGCGGGCCGCGCTGTGCATGTCATGGGGCTGCTGTCTCCGGGTGGCGTGCACAGTCATGAGAGTCAGATGGTCGCCATGGTAGAGCTGGCGGCCGGCCGCGGTGCCGAGCAGATTCACGTGCACGCGTTCCTTGATGGCCGCGATACGCCGCCAAAAAGCGCTGCGCCTTCCCTGGTTCTGCTGGAACAGGCTTATCAGCGTCTGGGCAAGGGACGTACCGCCAGCCTGATCGGTCGTTATTTCGCCATGGATCGCGACAATCGCTGGGAGCGGGTCGAAGCCGCCTATAACCTGATCAGCGAAGGGCAGGGCGAGTTCAGCGCGGCCAGCGCCGAGGCCGGGCTGGAAGCAGCCTATCAGCGCGGCGAGAGTGACGAGTTCGTCAAGGCTACCGTCATCGGCGAGCCGGTGCGTGTGGAAGATGGCGACGCAGTGATCTTCATGAACTTTCGCGCCGACCGTGCCCGTGAACTGAGCCGGGCGTTCGTTCAGCCGGACTTTGACGGCTTTGCCCGGCAGCGTGCGCTGAACATGGCCGGTTACGTCATGCTCACCCAGTACGCCGCGGATATCCCGGCGCCATGCGCCTTCCCGCCGTCATCGCTGACCAACGTGCTGGGCGAGTATCTGGCAAACAACGGCAAGACTCAGCTGCGTATCGCTGAAACCGAGAAATACGCCCACGTTACCTTCTTCTTTTCCGGTGGCCGCGAAGAACCCTTTGAAGGCGAAGAGCGCATCCTGATCCCGTCACCGAAGGTCGCCACCTACGACCTGCAGCCGGAAATGAGTGCACCCGAAGTCACTGATCGCATCGTTGAAGCCATCGAGCAGCAGCGTTATGACGCTATCATCGTCAATTATGCCAACGGCGATATGGTCGGTCATACCGGGGTGTTCGAGGCGGCGGTCAAGGCGGTTGAATGTCTGGATCATTGCATCGCTCGCATCGAGGCGGCGCTGGCCAAGGTGGGTGGCGAAGCACTGATCACCGCCGACCACGGCAACGTTGAGCAGATGGCTGACAGCAGCACCGGTCAGGCCCACACGGCGCATACTTGCGAACCGGTACCTTTCGTGTATGTCGGGCCGCGCCAGGTGAGCATGCGTGACGGTGGCATCCTGTCCGACGTGGCGCCCACCGTGCTGACGCTGCTCGGAATGGAGCAGCCGGCGGAGATGACCGGCCGCTCCATCGTCAGTCTGCAGCGCTGAGCCCGCGGTCATGAACTATCGGTCATGGACCGGAGCGGTGCTCTGTCTGGTGCTGATGCTGCTGGCGCTACCCGCGCTGGCGCAGCCTGCTGATGCCGAAAAGGCCAGAGCCGAACTGAAGCAGACCGAGCAGGAGATTGCCCGGCTGAAGAAGTTGCTGGGCTCGCTCAAGCAGGAAGTATCCGGCCTGGAGAAGGAGCTGGAGACCAGCGAGAGCGAAATCGGTCGGTTGCGTCGGGAAAGCACCGACATGGAGCAGCAGATTCGTGAGGGCGAGAGCCGCCTGCAGGATCTGCAACAACAAGCTGAGGCGTTACAGGTGGCGCTGGAGGCTCAGCAGGAGCAGATCGCCAGGCAGGTGCGCGCGGCCTACATGGCCGGGCGTCAGGATTATCTGAAGATGGTGCTCAATCAGGATGACCCGTCACGCGTCGCGCGCATGCTGCGCTATTACGGCTATGTAAGCCGGGCGCGGGTGGAGGAAGTCGAGCGTTACACCGACACCATCGCCCAGATCCGTGATGCCAGCGCGCAGATCGCCGGTCAGCAGACAGCATTGCAGCAGGATCGGCAGGCGCTGGCGGCTCGCCAACAGGAGCTGGAGGCCGAGCGTGAGAACCGCGCCAGGGTACTGGCCGGGCTACGTGGGCGTAGCCAATCCCAGCAGCAGCAGATCAGCCAGCGTGAAACAGAACGTGCCGAGCTGGCTGCGCTGATCAAGAAGCTTGATGAAGCCATCACCAGCATTCCGGCGCCGGCCGGCAGTCTGCCGTTCGCCCAGGCCAAGGGCAAGCTGCCCCTGCCGGTCAATGGCAGGATCCAGGCGCGCTTCGGCAGCCAGCGGGGAGCGGATTCCAGGCTCAAATGGGATGGTCTGCTGATCGGTGCTCAGGAGGGGGCGCCGGTGCATGCGGTGCATGGCGGGCGTGTGGTGTTCGCTGACTGGCTGCGCGGCTCCGGCTTATTGCTGATTCTCGACCACGGAAACGGCTATCTGAGCCTGTACGGTCATAATCAGAGCCTGCTGCGAGATGTTGGCAGCTGGGTTCAGCCGGGCGAGGCCGTTGCCACGGTGGGCAACAGCGGCGGGATGGGCGAGGCTGCATTGTATTTTTCCATTCGTCACCGGGGCCGGGCGCTCGATCCGGCGGCCTGGTGTATGCTTCCCAGTTGAGAACTCTTTGAAAAATCCCATGGGCTCGTTCATGCTGCAGTGACTCGCTGCGCTTTACGGGGCGGTGGGTGTGCTGAGTGACTTCATGCGGCCGGAGGTCATCAGTTAAGTCCGGCATATGCCGGAATCCTTTACGAATCCAACGTCTTGACTTGGAGAATTCGATGACCGCTGTGCAGAAAATGTCCATTGCCTGTCTGAGTCTCATGCTCGGCTGGATCCCCGTGCAGGCTCAGGACCAAGAGGCGGCGGCCCCGCTTCCGCTCAATGAACTGCGCACCTTCACCGAAGTGCTGGAGCGGATCCGCACCTCCTATGTCGAGCCGGTGGATGATGCCACCATGCTGGAGAATGCCATCCGCGGCATGCTCGAAGGGCTGGACCCGCACTCGGCCTACCTCGAACCCGAAGCCTTCCAGGGGCTGCAGGACACCACCAGTGGGCAGTTCGGCGGACTGGGCATTGAAGTGGGGCAGGAAGATGGCTTCATCAAAGTCATCTCGCCGATTGACGATACGCCGGCTTCTCGGGCCGGTATCGAGCCGGGGGACCTGATCGTCAAGATTGATGATCACCCGGTCAAGGGCATGAGCCTGATGGATGCGGTGGATAGAATGCGTGGGCCGGCCGGCTCGAAAATTACCCTGACACTGGTACGTGGTGCCGGCACGCCTTTCGACGTGCAGCTGGAACGTGCGGTGATCAAGGTGAAGAGCGTGCGCACCGAAGCTCTCGACCCGGGCTACGCCTATTTGCGGATTACCCAGTTTCAGAACAATACCGGTGAAGAAGTCCGCCGCAGCCTGAAAACGCTTACCGCCAAGGACGAGCTCAAGGGGCTGGTACTGGATCTGCGCAACAACCCGGGCGGCGTACTGCAGTCTGCAGTGGAGGTTGCCGATGCTTTCCTCAGCGACGGCCTGATCGTCTATACCAAGGGTCGCCTGCCGAATACCGAGATGCGTTTCAACGCCTCCTCGGCCAATCCCGGCAAGAATATTCCGCTGGTGGTGCTGATCAACGGTGGCTCGGCGTCCGCCTCGGAGATTGTCGCCGGCGCGCTGCAGGACCGGGGCCGGGCGGTGATCATGGGGACCGACAGCTTCGGCAAGGGCTCGGTGCAGACGGTATTGCCGCTGAACAACGACCGTGCGCTGAAATTGACCACCGCGCTGTACTACACACCGAACGGACGCTCGATCCAGGCTCAGGGCATAGTGCCGGATATTCAGGTCGAACGGGCGCTCTTGACTCGCAACGCGGAAGAAGCGAGTTATCGCGAGGCCGATCTGCTCGGCCATCTGAACAATGACAGTGGCGAGGAGCGTCGGACATTGCGCAGACAGGTGACAGATGAAGCGACAGCACGCGAGGCCGACTATCAATTGAATCAAGCCTTGAATCTGCTCAAGGGACTGAATATCACCCGCAGCCGATGACATTATCGTTTTGCCCTGGCATGGTCCGCGCGATCATGCTTGGGCTGTTGACGCTGGCACTGACCGGCTGTGGCGAGCCGGATGATCCGCCGGCGGCCGAAGCAGCACCAGCCGTCACTGAACAGACCGTGGCGATACCAGATACGGCGCAGAGCGATGCAGCCTATTACGATGAGCTGCGTGCGCGCTGGCTGGAACTGGAGCGTGCCGCTCAGGCCGAGCCTGAACACGCCCCTGCTGCACCGTTCCAGCAGATTGTTGAAGAACCGCAGCCCATCGCCTCAGCCCCCGCTGCGGCCGCCACACCTGCCATTGGTATCATCATTGATGATGTCGGCCACAGCTTGATCCGGGGGCGGCGTCTCATCGCCCTGCCGGCGCCCGTGGCGCTGGCCATACTGCCGCATACCCAGTCAGCCCAGCGGCTGGCCAGCGAGGCGGGAGCGGCCGGCAAGACCGTCATGTTGCATCAACCCATGGAGAGTGGCGCGGCGCTGCCGATCGGGCAGGGCGGTTTGTATGCCGAGATGAATAGGGCTGAACTGGAAACAACGCTGCAAGCCAACCTGAACAGTTTTATCCCCATTCAGGGCCTCAACAATCACATGGGCAGCCGCCTGACCAGCAATCGCGAAGCCATGGATTGGGTGATGCAGGTTCTCGGCGCGCGTGGGCTGTTCTTCATCGACAGCCGCACCTCCCCGGATACCCAGGCCGCCTTTGCCGCCGAGGCGCAGGGCGTGCGGCATCTGTCGCGGGATGTGTTTCTGGACAATGAGCGTACCGCAGTGGCTATCGACGCCGCCTTCCAGCGTGCACTGGAGCTGGCGCGCAAGCAGGGCACAGCACTGGTCATCGGCCACCCCTATCCGGAAACACTGGATTATCTGGAGCGGCGGTTAGCTGGTCTGGAGCAAGTTGAAGGAGTGCTGGTAGTCAGTGTGGAGGAGCTGCTGGCGCGCAAGTATCGGCGTTGAGTGCCCCTCTCCCCTTGCGAGAGAGGGGGAAAGGTTTACACCCGCATTTCGATCCCGCGCTCGGCCATATACGCCTTGGCTTCGCCGATGGTGAACTCACCGAAGTGGAAGATACTGGCGGCCAGTACTGCGTCGGCGCCGCCGAGCAGTACGCCATCAGCCAGATGCTGCAGGTTGCCGACACCGCCCGAAGCGATCACCGGTACGCCCACCGCGTCGCTGATGGCGCGGGTTACGCCCAGATCGTAGCCGCTCTTCACACCGTCCTGATCCATGCTGGTCAGCAGGATTTCGCCGGCGCCCAGTGCTTCCATCTTCTTCGCCCACTCCACCGCATCCAACCCGGTGGGCTTGCGCCCGCCATGGGTGAAGATTTCCCAGCGCCCCGGCTCACCGAGGGCAGACACGCGCTTGGCATCGATGGCGACGACAATGCATTGCGAGCCGAAGCGATCGGCCGCCTCGCCGACAAAGTCCGGAGTGAACACCGCAGCGGAGTTGATCGAGACCTTGTCCGCCCCGGCATTCAACAGATTGCGAATATCCTGAACGGTACGCACGCCACCGCCCACAGTCAGCGGGATGAATACCTCGCTGGCCATGCGCTCGACGGTATGCAGCGTGGTGTCACGGCCTTCGTGGGTGGCGGTGATGTCGAGAAAGGTGATCTCGTCCGCGCCCTGCTCGTTGTAGCGCCGGGCGATTTCCACCGGGTCTCCGGCGTCACGGATGTTCTCGAACTTCACGCCTTTGACGACGCGACCATTTTCCACGTCGAGGCAAGGGATGATGCGTTTGGCCAGCGCCATGTCAGCTCTCCGGTGGTTGTTCAGTTGGCCGCAGCGTCGCACAGTGCCTGCGCTTGCGCGACATCCAGCGTGCCTTCATAGATGGCGCGGCCGGTAATGGCGCCGATGATCCCCGGTGCGCGGGCATCCAGCAGTTTCTGGATATCGCTCAGATTGTGAATACCGCCGGAGGCAATCACCGGAATCGAGGTGGCATTGGCCAGTGCTGCGGTGGCTTCCACGTTGCAGCCCTGCATCATGCCGTCCTTGGCGATGTCGGTGTAGACAATTGCGGATACGCCGTCAGCTTCGAAGCGTTTGGCCAGATCGATGACCTGCAGGTCGCTGACTTCTGCCCAGCCGTCGGTGGCCACAAAGCCGTCCTTGGCATCCAGCCCGACAATCACCTTGCCGGGAAAGGCGCGGCAGGCTTCGCCGACAAACTCCGGCTGCTTGACTGCTTTGGTGCCGATGATCACGTAGCTGACGCCTGCGCGGACGTAGTGCTCGATGGTGTCCAGCGAGCGAATACCACCACCGATCTGGATCGGCAGATCCGGGTAACGCTTGGCAATGGCGGTAACTACGTCGCCGTTGATCGGCTTACCTTCAAAGGCGCCATTCAGGTCCACCAGGTGCAGGCGGCGGCAGCCGGCTTCGACCCATTTGGCGGCCATGGCCACCGGGTCATCGGAGAACACCGTGGCGTCATCCATCAGGCCTTGGCGCAGACGAACGCAGGCGCCGTCCTTGAGGTCAATCGCGGGGATAATGAGCATGGCTAGATTTTCCTGATCGGTTTACCAGCGGCCATCCCACACCAGGAAATTCTGCAGCAGCTGCAGGCCGTTGGTATGGCTCTTTTCCGGGTGGAATTGGGTGGCGAAAATATTGTCCTGTACCAGCGCAGCGGCAAAATCGACACCGTAATGGCAGCGTCCGGCTGTCTGAGTCGGTCTCACCGGGCTGGCGTAGTAGCTGTGTACGAAATAGAAGCGCGCATCCTGTGCGATGCGGTGCCACAGTGGGTGGTCGCCGGTCTGTTTGACCTGGTTCCAGCCCATGTGCGGCACCTTGAGGCGCTCGCCGTCTTCGTTCAGGTCATCACCGAAGAACTTCACCTCGCCGGGAAACAGGCCGAGGCCGTCCACGCCGCCATTTTCTTCACTGCGCTCCAGCAGCATCTGCATGCCGACACAGATGCCCAGCAGGGGTTTTTCGGTTACTACCTGACGCACGACCTGATCCAGTCCCAGCTTGCGCAGTTCGCTGATGCAGTCGCGGATGGCGCCGACGCCGGGCAGTACCACGCGCTCGGCATCCAGAATCTGCTGCGGATCACTGGTGACTGTCACCTGGCGCGCGCCAGCATGTTCCAGCGCCTTGGCCACCGAGTGCAGGTTGCCCATGCCGTAGTCGATAACGACTACTGCACTCATTTACAGCGACCCCTTGGTCGAAGGGATGCGGTCGCCCATGCGCGGGTCGATTTCAACAGCCATGCGCAGCGCGCGGCCGAAGGCCTTGAACACGGTCTCGATCTGGTGGTGGGTATTGATGCCACGCAGATTGTCGATGTGCAGGGTGACCAGCGCATGGTTGACGAAGCCCTGGAAGAATTCCTGGAACAGATCAACGTCAAAACGACCCACCACCGCGCGGGTGAAGGGCACGTGCATCTGCAGGCCGGGGCGGCCGGAGAAGTCCAGTGCGACACGCGACAGGGCTTCGTCCATCGGCACGTAGGAGTGGCCGTAGCGGCGCAGTCCCTTCTTGTCACCCACCGCCTTGGCAAACGCCTGGCCGAGGGTGATGCCGACATCTTCCACGGTGTGGTGATCGTCAATATCCAGATCGCCACGACACTCGATATGCATATCGATCAGGCCGTGTCGAGCTACCTGGTCAAGCATGTGTTCGAGGAAGGGAACGCCGATATCAAAGTGCGCCTGGCCGGTGCCGTCCAGATTGATTTCCACTTTGATCTGCGTTTCCGACGTGTTGCGCTCGACACTCGCCCTGCGCTCCGTCATGGCAATTCTCCACAATATATAAATCAAGGGCGGGCATTATACGGCTAGCCCATCCCCGGGGCTATAGACAGCTGGGATTAGCGCCCCGGTTCGGGAACGTCTTGAGGGTCGACCGGCTCTGCATCCAGCTTTTCCTCGGCCAGCTCCTGGTCGTCGCTATCGGCATCCAGGCCTTCCTGAGCCTGTTCGGCGGCGTGATAGTGCAATTCCACCAGTACCGGGAAGTGGTCAGAACCGATATCCGGCAGGCGCATGATGGTGCGCAGGGTGAAATGGCTGCTGTGGAAGATATGATCCAGCGGCCAGCGCAGATACCAATGTCCGGCATGGAAGGTGTTGAACATACCACGCCCGACGCGCGGATCCAGCAGGCCGCTGATCTTGCGAAACAGCCGAGTGGTAGTGGACCAGGCTACATCGTTCAGATCACCGGTAACGATGACCGGACAATCGGCTTCTTCGATGCGTTTGGCGATCACCAGCAGTTCGACATCGCGCTCGGTGGATTCGTCGTTCTCACTCGGACTGGGTGGAGCCGGGTGCAGGAAGTGCACACGCACGCAGGCACCGCTGGGCAGTATGACGCCGGTATGGATCGAAGGTACGTCATCCTCCACCAGCCAGGCGACCTCAGCGTCCTGCAGTGGCAGGCGCGAGTAGACATGCATGCCATAGAGGTTTTCCAACGGGCATTTGACGGTATGTGGGTAATCCGCTTGCAGCGAGTCCAATTGCTGCTGCCACCAATCATTGGACTCCAGGGTGACGAAGATGTCGGGCTGATGCTTGCGTATCTGCGCCAGCAACAGATCGGCGCGGCGGTTGGTGGTCAGCACATTGGATACGAGAATGCGCAGAGTCTCGCCATCCTGATCTGCCGCCTGCTGGACCTCAGGCTTCCACAGCCGGGTATAGGGCAATATCCACCAGGCCTGGTAGGTCAGACACAGGCTGCAGATCAGGATCGGCAACCAACTGGGCAGCTGGGTCAGGTCCAACAGGGTCAGGCAGGCCACCAATTGCAGTGCCAGCAGGGTTGCCAGTTGCAGTCGGGGGAAGTCCCATACTCGCACCCACCAAGTCTCATGTCGACTCAGCGGCAACAGAGTCAGCAGTGCAAGTACGCCGGTAGTCAGGCTGAGGATCATCCAGGCCATAAAGGGCATCTCGTTTGTCATGGACGGGTTATCCTAACGCATAAGCCATTCTTTGCCAGCGGGCGGCTTTCCTGGTGACGAATGAGGCGGCAAAATGAGCAGGATGAGCAGAGGCGGGTGTGGCGGATATCGAGGTGATTGTGGTGGGCGCAGGTGTGGTCGGTTTGGCCATCGCCCAGCGCCTGGCCAGCGGGGGGCGGGACGTGATGATCCTGGAGCGCGAAGCCAGCATCGGTGAGCATGCCTCCAGCCGTAACAGTGAAGTGATCCATGCGGGTATCTATTATCCGTCGGGCTCGCTCAAGGCCAGGCTTTGTCTGGACGGGCGCGATCGGTTGTACGCCTGGTGTGAAGCACACCGGGTACCGCACAGACGTATCGGCAAACTGCTGGTGGCGACCGCTGATGATGAGCTGCCGGCGCTGGAGCAGCTGCGGTTCAATGCACAGGCATGTGGCGTGCAGCTGCAATCGCTGAATGCGGCCCAGGTGCATGAATTGGAGCCTGCCGTCACCGCTGTCGGTGGCCTGTTCTCACCATTGACCGGGATCGTCGACAGCCATGCATTGATGCAATCCTTCGAGACGGTGCTGCTAGGGCAGGGTGGGCAGCTGTGCCTGCGTACCCGAGTCGATCGGGTTGAGCGTCAGGGTGAGCGGTGGCTGGTACAGGGGCAGAGCAGCGGCCAGCCGTTCGCCGTCAGTTGCCGCTGGCTGATCAACGCCGGCGGGTTGTTTGCCCAGCAGTTGGCTCACTCAATCGACTGTTATCCAGCGGCGTTGATTCCGCCACTGCATTACTGCCAGGGCCGCTACTTCAGTTATTCGGGCTCTTCGCCCTTCCGCCATCTGGTCTATCCCATGCCCGAGCCCAACGCGGTTGGTCTGGGTGTGCATGCTACGCTGGATCTGGGTGGTCAGCTGCGGTTCGGGCCGGACGTGCGCTACACCGACAGCATTGACTATCAGGTCGATGCTGGATCGGGCGAGAGCTTTGCCCGATCGATCCAGCGCTATTGGCCGGAATGTCGCGCCGAGCGCCTGCAACCGGGCTACGCCGGGGTGCGTGCCAAACTCAGCGGGCCGGGCGCTGCCGCTGCTGATTTCATGATTCAGGGCCCCGCCATTCATGGCCTGCAGGGTGTCGTGAGTCTGTTCGGCATCGAATCCCCAGGGCTCACCGCCAGCCTGGCATTGGCCGAAGAGGTGGCGGGGCAGTTGGACAACCTTTAATCTGGCGACAATCTGAATCACGGGAGTAGATATGAAAAAGCTAGCCAAGATCATTGGCCTGGTGGTGCTGGCCCTTGTCGTGCTGGGGATCGGGGTGCTGTTCTTCCTGACCCGCATGTTCGATCCCAACGACTACAAGGAGCAGATCCAGCAGGCAGCCCGGGAGCAGGCCAATGTGGAGCTGACCCTGGGCGGCGATATTGGCTGGTCACTGTTTCCCTGGCTGGGCATCGAGCTCAAGCAGGTCGGTCTGGCCCCGATCGAGCATCCGGAAAAGACCCTGGCCAGCGTCGGCAGCATGGGTCTGGGGGTGGAAGTATTGCCACTGCTGCGCAAACAACTGCGCATGAGCGATGTGATTCTGGATGACATCACTCTGAATCTGGAAGTCGACGAGAACGGCGTGGCCAACTGGTCGACCATTGGACCGCAGAGTGAGGCGGATGCCGTCAGCGAAGAGGCGGCCGAAGGACAGGCTGAAGCAGAGGCTGAAGCGGATGAGCACGGTCAGTTGGATGTGGCGGTGGAAAGTGTGCGTATCACCAACGCCCGTGTCACCTACCTTGATCGTCGCAGCGCTCAGAAAGTGTCCCTCGAAGACGTAAACCTGAGCACCGGTGCGCTGATTGAGAATGAGCCCTTCGACGTGGAGTTTCTCGGTCTGCTGGCCACCGGGCAGCCAGCCATGCGCGTGCGCATCGACCTGCATACTGTCGCCAGTTTCGATCTGGATAACGCGCTTTATCAGCTGGATGGCTTTGATCTCAAGCTGGACGCCAGTGGCGACCCCTTTGGTGATCGTGCGGTGAATATGCAGTTGCAGGGCGACAGCGTGATCGATCTGCAGAAACAGGTTGCCGAGCTGAAACAGTTGCGTCTGTCGCTGGCTGATCTGCGGGCTACCGGTCAGTTGACAGCCAGTCAACTGGACACCGACATGCAGCTGGCTGGCGCGATCAACGTTGCCGAGTTCGACGCCCGCGCGTTGATGCATGCGCTGGGTCAGAGCCTGCCGGCGATGGCGAAGAACAATGCTTTGAGCAAAGTGGCGTTGAGCGCTGACCTGGCCGGCAGCGATAACAGCATGATGCTGCAGAATCTGAAGTTGATCGTGGATGGCACCGAGCTGAACGGTAGTATGGGCCTGGCAAATTTCGAGCGTCAGGCGCTGCGCTTCGACCTGAGTGGTAACAGTCTGAATATCGATCATTACCTGCCGCCGCCGGAAGACAAGCCGACCCCGGCAGGGGCGGCTCAGGGCGGCAGCAGCTCGCAGAAGGCGCCGGAGCCCTGGAGTAACGATGCGGTGCTGCCGCTGGAAACCCTGACCGGATTGAACGTGGTCGGGAGTCTGGACATGCAGCAGGTACAGCTGACTGGTCAGACTATCAGCCCGTTCAAGACAGCAGTCGAGGCGGTAGACGGCAACGTGCAGCTGAAGCAGTTCGAGGGCGGTATATTCGGTGGGACATTCGCCGCCACTGCGACCATTAATGCCAGTCGCTCACCGGCGCCCCTGAGCTTGAACGCCAGGCTCGACGGTATCGATTCGCTGGCACTGCAACGGGCCTATGAGATGGCCGAGCAGTTTCGCGGCAAGCTGGACCTGAGCATGGACCTGAAAACCCAGGGCAACAGCATGCGCCGCTGGATCAACGGCTTGAATGGCGACGTACGCTTCGATGTGGCCGATGGCGCGCTGCTCGGTGTCAATCTGGAGCAGAAGTTGTGTCAGGCCATCGCGCTGGCCAATCGCAAGCCGCTGAGCGCTGAGCATGGCGGCGCGGACACGCCATTCAGCCAACTGGGTGGCAGCTTCAGGATCGTCAACGGCAACATCAATAATCGCGACCTGATCGCAGCGTTGCCGGGTATCGCAGCCAAGGGTAACGGTGATATCAACCTGCCGGAACAGCGGCTGGATTACCGACTGGGGCTGCTGCTCGAAGGTGACAAGAGCGACATGCCCGACGCGGCCTGCCAGGTGAACGAGCGCTATGTCGGCATCGAATGGCCGATCCGCTGTGAAGGTTATCTGCACAACGCCGCCAAAAGCTGCGGCGTGGATACCGAGGGTGTGACACGGATTGCCGGCCAGCTGTTGCGCAACGAAGCTGAGCGCAAGGTCGAGGACAAGGTCGGCGAGAAACTGGAAGAAGAGTTTGGCGACAAGGCTCCTGCAGTGCGTGATGCGCTCAAGGGGTTGTTCGGCCGGTGAGCTCAGCAACCTTCGCCGAGGCCGTGCTGGCCTGGTACGACCAGCACGGCCGCAAGGATCTGCCCTGGCAGCAGAATATGAGTCCCTATCGCGTCTGGGTGTCGGAAATCATGTTGCAGCAGACCCAGGTCGCCACCGTGATTCCCTATTATCAGCGCTTCATGACTACCCTGCCGGATGTACATGCGCTGGCTGCAGCGGACCCGGACGAGGTGCTGCATCTGTGGACCGGGCTGGGTTATTACAGTCGTGCGCGTAACCTGCACAAGACCGCTCAGATTGTGGTCAACCAGCACGCCGGGGTATTCCCCGCGAGTGTCGAAGGGCTGGAAGCGCTGCCGGGAATCGGACGCTCCACAGCCGGCGCCATTGCCAGCCTGAGTATGGGGCTGCGTGCAGCCATTCTGGATGGCAACGTCAAGCGTGTGCTGGCGCGCTATCACGCCGTCGAGGGCTGGCCGGGTGAAAAGGCGGTGCATGACCGGCTGTGGAAGATCGCCGAAAGCTATACGCCAGCGCAACGCTTCGATCATTACACCCAGGCGATGATGGATCTGGGCGCCACCCTGTGCACCCGCAGCAAGCCATCGTGCCTGGTATGTCCGGTCCAGGCCGGTTGCGCGGCGCGGATGCTCGGCACGCCTGCTGCCTATCCTCATTCCAAACCACGCAAGGCATTGCCAGTACGGCAGTGCGTGATGCCGCTGCTGGTCAATCCTGAAGGGGATGTCTGGCTGCAGAGGCGGCCTGACAGTGGCTTGTGGGGCGGCCTGTGGTGTCCGCCGCAACTGGATGACCACGCAGCGCTGGAGCCGCTGCTTGATCAGCTGGGTTGGCAGCATGAAGCAACCGAGCGCCTTGAGCCGCTGCGACACACCTTCAGCCATTTTCATCTGGATATCCAGCCGCTGCTGGTGCAGGTCAGAACGACGCCGGGCGTGGCCGAAGCCGGACAGGTCTGGTATAACCTGCGCCAACCTTCCCGCCTGGGGCTGGCCGCGCCGGTCAGCAAGTTGCTCAAGCGGGTAAAACAACTTCTTGACCCAGTTGCCTGAGGAGACCTTCATGTCGCGCACTGTGTTATGCCGCAAGTACAAGCAGGAATTACCCGGTCTCGACCGTCCGCCCTATCCGGGCCCGAAAGGCGAGGCGATCTTCAATGACGTATCGAAGAAAGCCTGGGATGAATGGCAGGCCCACCAGACCATGTTGATCAACGAGCGCCGTCTGAACATGATGGACGCCGAGGACCGCAAGTTCATCCAGCAGGAGATGGGCAAGTTTCTGTCGGGCGAAGAATACGCTCAGGCAGAAGGTTATGTTCCGCCAGAAGCCTGATTTTCTGGCGTATTGGCCTAAGCAGCTGAAAAAAGTGAAAATATCTTCAGCAGATGCTTGACATGAAAGGCCTTCAATCGTTTAATAGCGCCCCGTTGCCCGGGTAGCTCAGTCGGTAGAGCAGGGGATTGAAAATCCCCGTGTCGGCGGTTCGATTCCGTCCCCGGGCACCACTATTCAAAGCCCGCTGGCTTACCCCAGCGGGCTTTTTTATTGGCGTGTTGTGGGTGACCGGCCAGTCAATGGTCTCTCCCGGCACCGCCCCTGTCAGCGGCCATGCAGATTTTCGTGTCTGGCGCCGACTCATCTATCGCGTGGCAAGATCGAACAAAGTCGGTGGCTTTGGTCGGCTCAGCATAAGGATTGTTGGTCGAACCCGGCGGCTGTGCTAGTTTTGCCGAATTGCTTCAAAATGGATAACGACACGTGACACCCCCTGCTCTTGAAGTGCGTAACCTGCACAAGCGCTATGGCGACCTTGAAGTACTCAAGGGTGTTGATCTGCTCGCCCGCGATGGCGACGTGATTTCCATCCTCGGTTCTTCCGGTTCCGGTAAAAGCACTCTGCTGCGCTGCATCGATCTGCTGGAGAATCCCCACCGGGGCCAGATCCTCGTGGCTGGCGAGGAGCTCAAGCTCAAGGCCGGGCGCGATGGCGCGCTGGTGGCGGCTGACAGCAAGCAGATCAATCGCCTGCGTGCCCGGGTCGGCTTCGTTTTCCAGAGTTTCAATCTGTGGCCGCATATGAGTATCCTCGACAACATCATCGAGGCGCCGCGTCGCGTGTTGGGCCAGTCCAAGGTAGATGCCATCGCCGCCGCCGAGGTGTTTCTGGAAAAAGTCGGCATCGCCGATAAGATGCATGCGTTCCCCGCGCAATTGTCCGGTGGACAGCAGCAGCGCGCAGCCATTGCCCGTACACTGGCCATGCAGCCGCAGGTCATTCTGTTCGATGAGCCCACCTCCGCGCTGGATCCGGAAATGGTGCACGAGGTGCTGATGGTAATTCGGGCGCTGGCTGACGAAGGACGTACTATGCTGTTGGTTACCCATGAATTGGGCTTCGCCCGTCAGGTTTCCAGTCAGGTGGTATTCCTGCATCAGGGGCAGGTAGAAGAGATCGGCACGCCGGATCAGGTCTTTGATGATCCCAAATCCGAGCGCTGCAAACAGTTCATGTCCAGCCATAAGAAGGAGCAGTATCGATGAAAAGCTACAAGGCAGTTCTCCTGGCGGCACTGGCCGCCGTGTTGCTCGGCGGTCAGGCAATGGCAGCGGAAAAGCTGCGTATCGGCACTGAGGGCGCTTATCCGCCCTTCAATGAAATCGACAATACCGGCAAGGCAGTAGGCTTTGACCTGGATATCGCCCACGCCCTGTGTGAGAAGATGGGCGCCGAATGCAGCGTTGTTACCTCCGACTGGGATGGCATCATTCCCGCTCTGAACACGCGCCGCTTCGATTTCCTGGTGGCTTCCATGTCGATCACCGAAGAGCGCCAGCGGGCAGTGGATTTCACTGATCCCTACTACACCAACAAGCTGCAGTTCGTCGCGCCGAAGAAAAGTGATTTCAAAGCGGACAAGGATTACCTGAAGGGCAAGACCATCGGTGCCCAGCGTGCGACTATCGCCGGCCAGTGGCTGGAAGAGAATCTGGAAGATGTGGTCAGCACCCGTTTGTACGACACCCAGGAAAACGCCTACCTCGATATGGCCTCCGGTCGCATTGATGGCGTGCTGGCTGACGTATTTGTCCAGTATGAGTGGCTGCAGAGCGATACGGGCGCGGATTTCGAGTTCAAGGGCGAGCCGGTATTCGATGACGACAAGATCGGTATTGCCGTGCGCAAGGGTGACCCGCTGCGCGACCGTCTGAACGAGGCCCTGCAGGCCATCGTTGAAGACGGTACCTACGAGAAGATCAACGCCAAGTACTTTCCCTTCAGCATTTACTGATGGCTGACCGGGCCCTGCGGGGCCCGGTCGCGCTTACCAACAGACCCTGACCCTCATGCTCGATTTGCACGGATTTGGTCCAGCCCTGATTGAAGGGACCTGGATGACCATACGTTTGTCTCTCGCCTCGGTGGCGTTGGGGCTGCTGCTTGGCCTGCTGGGGGCAAGCGCGAAGATCTCCAACAGCGCAGCGTTGCGCGGTGTCGGTGGCTTCTATACCTCGGTGGTGCGCGGCGTTCCGGAAACCCTCTGGGTGTTGATGGCCTATTATGGCACCACCTCGATCATGAACTGGCTGGGCAGCCATTTTGGTAACCCCTACCTGACGCTCAGCCCCTTCGCCGCGGGCACCATCGCCCTGGCGCTGTGCTTCGGTGCTTACGCGACGGAAGTGTTTCGCGGCGCGCTGCTGTCGATCCCGCCGGGGCAACGTGAGGCCGGGCTGGCGCTGGGTATGTCGCGGCTGCGCATCTTCTGGCGTATCACCATGCCGCAATTGTGGCGTGTGGCTCTGCCGGGACTGGGCAACCTGTATCTGATTCTGCTCAAGGATACCGCCCTGGTATCGCTGATCTCTCTCGAAGAGATCATGCGCAAGGCACAGGTCGGGGCCAATGCCACCAAGGAACCCTTCACTTTCTATTTCATGGCGGCACTGATCTATCTGGGTCTGACAGTCATTATCATGGCCGCGCTGCACTGGTTCGAGCATCGGGCCAACCGGGGCTACGCGAGGACTGAACTGTGACCTGGGCCGAACGCTGGGAAATGATCGTACGCTGGGCGCCAATGCTCTGGGATGGCACCCTGGTAACCTTGCAGCTGGTAGGCATTGCCGTCCTGGCCGGGCTGTTCTTCGCTATCCCGCTGGGGCTGGGTCGCGCCTCGAAGCACTGGTACATCCGCGCGGTACCCTACAGCTATATCTTCTTCTTCCGCGGCACACCCTTGCTGCTGCAGCTGTTCCTGGTCTATTACGGGCTGTCTCAGTTTGAAGTCGTGCGTGACAGCATGTTCTGGTCCTACCTGCGCGAACCCTATTGGTGCGCGCTACTCACCATGACCCTGCATACTGCTGCCTATATCGCCGAGATCCTGCGTGGCGCAATCCAGGCGGTGCCTCCGGGTGAAGTCGAGGCGGCGCGGGCGCTGGGCATGTCCCGTCGTCAAGCGCTGCAGCACATCATTCTGCCGCGGGCCATACGTATCGGTCTGCCGGCCTATGGCAACGAGGTCATCCTCATGCTCAAGGCCAGCGCGGTGGTGTATACCGTCACGTTGCTGGACATCATGGGTGTGGTGCGCACGCTGAACGCGCGGACCTACCAATACGAGATGTTCTTCCTGATGGCCGGTCTCATCTATCTGGTGATCACCCTGTTGTTCACCCAGCTGTTCAAGCTGGTCGAACGCTGGCTGAAAGTGGATGCCAGTCGCAATCGCTGAAGCCGGCGTCGGTTACGCTGCCCGCTTCAGCCAGCTGGACGCCTGGCTCCATGAGCATCAGGCGCTTTGGCGAGCCAAACCCTTCACCACGCTGGTGCTGCCCTGGGAAGCAGACATGCCCGAGTTGGCTGTCTGGCTGCGCTCGCGCACTCTGGACCAGGCTGAAGCCGCACACAACCAGCCTCAACTGCTGGGCGCCCCTGAACCCTTCGCCAGGCTGGCCCGGCAATCGATTGCGCTGACGTGCCTGCCGGACCTGAGTGAAGCAGGGCAGGGCGAGCTACCAGAGAGACTGACGCGGCACATTCCCGGGCGCAAGTGGCAGCAGATCTCACACTTTGCCGCCAGCACCGCCCGGCAATGGCAGCAGCCCGCTGAGCACTGGCTGGACTGGTGCGCTGGCAAGGGGCACCTTGGACGACTATTGGCTTGGCAGGGCGGTCAGCCATTGTTGTGTCTGGAACGGGATGCGGCGCTCAACCGCGCCGGGGAAGTGCTCGGCACTGAGGTGGGGATAAGCAGTCGGCATGTGGACGCCGATGTACTGAGCGAAGACACCTGGCGCTACCTGCAACCACAGCACAGCGTGGTTGCTTTGCACGCCTGTGGGCAATTGCACATGACCCTGTTGCAGCAGGCCGCGGCCCATGGCTGCGCGCAGATAGCGATCTCGCCCTGCTGCTACAACCGCATAGCTACCTCGGATTACCAGCCGCTGTCGGCAACTGCCCGAAAGGCCAGGCTGCAACTGACCCGCGATGACCTCAGTCTGCCGATGCAGGAAAGCATCACTGCCGGCCAGCGCACACGTCGCCAGCGTGACCAGTCCATGGCCTGGCGCCTGGCTTTTGATCTATGGCAGCGCGACGCCCGCGGCACAGATGCTTATCTGCCCACGCCATCCCGCCCGGAAAGCGCGCTGCGCCAAGGTATCGCCAGCTTCTGCCGGGATCTGGCCGCGCACCACCAGCTGCAGTTGCGCGAGCCGGACAGCTGGGCTGATCTCGAACAGCAAGGCTGGCAGCGGTTGGCGCAGGTGCGCAATCTGGAGCTGGTGCGTGGACTGTTCCGCCGTCCCCTGGAAGTCTGGTTGCTGCTGGACCGCGCGCTCTATCTTCAGGAAGCAGGCTATCGTGTACGCCTCGGACAGTTCTGTGAACAACAGCTAACCCCGCGCAATCTGTTGTTGGTTGCCGAAAAGAGCACACAGATCGCCCCCACGCTGTAAACCGGTTGCACACAGAGTTATCCACAGATATCGGTAGTCCACAGTTATCCCCGGCCGCTGTGCATAAACATGTTGATGACCCCTTGGTAACCACCCGGGAACCTTGTGCAGCGCGGCCTGCAGGCTTTGGTACAAAAAATGATCAGCGTGGATAACCTTGATGGAACAAGGAGTTATACCGCTAATGTCAAGTGATGGAAGAGAAACAATGCACAAGTGACCAAGCAGTGAAATAGCGCCTTTTTCAAAATATTTATGCCCCACCCGCTGTGCAACTCTTTACAGATCGGCCCATCTCTATATAATGCCAGCCCATGCCGGTATAGCTCAGTTGGTAGAGCAACTGACTTGTAATCAGTAGGTCCCGAGTTCGACTCTTGGTGCCGGCACCATCTTAAATGTGTTCGCAGCTGACAGATCCACGTACACCATCCATCCCCATGGAGTACGTGTCACATGCACACATACACTGTTATTTCGACGAAAGGCGGCGTAGGAAAAAGCACTACCTGCGCGCATCTTGGCGGGCTCCTCGCTGATGCAGGTCTCAGAGTCCTTCTGATCGACCTCGATAACCAACCCACCCTCTCAAGCTATTACCAGATCCAGACCGAAGCCCCCGGCGGCATCTATGAGCTGATTGCGCTCAACCAGACCCGGCCGGAGCAAGTGATATCCAGAACGGTGATCCAGGGTCTGGACATCATCGTGTCCAATGACTACAACGCCCACCTACCGCAGCTGCTGCTGTCTGCCCCGGATGGCCGCTTCCGGTTATCCAACCTCATACGCCAGTTCGAAAATGACTACGACGTGGTCATCATGGACACCCAGGGTGCCCGTTCCATCACCCTCGAAGCCGCAGTCCTGGCATCCGACCAGGCCTTGTCACCCATAACGCCGGAGCTGCTGTCTGCCAGAGAGTTTGTGCGCGGCACATTGGGCATGCTCGAAGAGCTGGAAGCTCTCACTCAGTACACCAACCTGACTGTTCCCCGGGTGTCGCTGTTGATCAATAGGCTGGATGAAACCCGGGATGCCAATGGCGTAGCAGAGAGTCTTCGGCAGATGTTTCCTGAAGGCGGCAATAACAAGCGGGTTTCTGTTATGTCCGCCCACCTTCGGCACCTCACAGCATTCCGTCAGGCCGCAGCGCTTGGGCTGCCTATTCACCGTTTTGAGCCAGTCAAACCTGCAGGCCGCAAATCACCTGCCGGCGCTGATCAGATACGGGCCGTGGCCATGGAGCTGAATCCCTCATGGATATCCATCCTGCAGCCTCAGCTCAAGGAGGGTGTCGCCCATGTCTGCCATTAAGAAAGCGATTGCCGGCGCTCAGGATGTTGGGCGCTTGCCACCCCACTCCGTGGAGGCAGAGCAGGCGGTATTGGGTGGAGTCATGCTCGCTAACGAAGCTTGGGACGATATCTGCGAGCTGGTTACCTGTGCTGACGCTTTTTACGTCCCTGCTCACCGAGTGCTCTGGAAAGCAATTCAGACACTGAGTGCCAAAAGCCTGCCATTTGATGTGGTTACGGTAGCCGACCAGTTTTCGGAAGAGGAGAAAAACTTTCTCGGCCTGGATTATCTGGGTGAGCTGGCCAGAAATACGCCCTCGGTGGCCAATATCCGGGTGTACGCGCAGATCGTTCGGGATCGCTATCAGCTCAGGCAGCTTTCACTCATCGGCGCAGATCTGAATCACGAGGCTTTGAGTGACGGAGCACAGGGCGAAGCCTTGGTGCAGCAGGCGGAAAAGCGACTCTGTGCGCTGGTCGAGCTTCGCGGCAAAGACTATATCCCCGTCTCGGAAACGCTGGCCAGAACGATTGATCAGATTGACACCGCCTTTAACAACGAAGGCGTCACGGGCCTTTCCACAGGCTACGCGGATCTGGACAAGGAAACAGCGGGGCTGCAGCCCTCTGATCTGATCATCGTGGCGGGCAGACCTTCCATGGGCAAGACCACCTTTGGGCTGAACCTGGTCGAGAATGCACTGCGTGCCAGGGGCGACCAGCCCGCTTTCCTCTTCAGCCTGGAAATGCCCCGGGAGCAATTGATCATGCGCTTGCTCGCCAGTATTGGCCGGGTGGATCTTCAGCGGCTGCGCAATGGTGATATCGAGGATGAGGACTGGCCAAAACTGACCCTGGCGGCTGCGCAGATCAAGGCGCTGGATGATCGTCTGATCATCGAAGATGAGGCAGGTATCTCGGCTACTGCATTGAAGGCCAGAGCACGCCGGTTGGCACGGCGGTTTGGTCAGCCTTCCATCATCATGGTGGATTATCTGCAATTGCTTCAGGAGCCTGGCCGAGACAATCGCAACCTCGAAATTGCGTCAATCAGCCTGGCGCTGAAGTCACTGGCCAAGGAACTGCAAGTGCCGGTGGTCGCGCTATCGCAGCTCAACAGATCGGTTGAACAGCGCCCCAACAAGCGCCCCTCTAACGCCGACCTCCGCGACTCGGGTGCCATTGAACAGGACGCCGACGTAATCATGTTTGTGTACCGGGACGAGGTGTATCACACCGACAGTCCTGATAAGGGCGTGGCTGAAATCATTATTGGGAAACAGCGCAACGGTCCTATCGGGGTGGTGCGGCTGGCCTTCAATGGCCGCTGTACCCGGTTCGATTCCCTTGAGTTCAAACAGTCGCAGGGGCACTGACATGGCTAGGCTAACAACATCGAAATCCATTACGACCCAGCAGGTCATCGACAATACCCGCTTCCTTAGTTCGCAGAACCTCAGGTCCGTCCAAACAAAGCTGACCGCAGCCAAGGGTGAGTTGATCAAGCTCGCCAACACGAATGTCTTGAGCGAGTTCCTGAGTGAGCAGGAAAAAGCGGTACTGCGCAGCGCTGCCGGGATAGTCAACTCAGTGAACGTTCGTGTCGCCGCAGCAAAAGAGAAAAAGCAGCGAGCCGAGAAACAATGTCAGGCTGATCTGGATGCGCGGATAAAGACGGCTTTTCGGCTGGCGCAGCACGCTTTCACGCTGCCGACGGGCTCCACTGCCGAGTGTCTTGACGTCATCCGTGTCGCGCTGATCCTGAACGAACTCAAGGTACTGAACAGTTTCAATTCAGCGGAAGAATTTTCCATCGAACTGATCGCCAGGGTGAGACGTGCTCCGTCCCCAGGAAAAACGATTGGAGAAACTTTGCAGCATGAAGCGAAAAGGGTGGCTAAAGATATTCCCCGCTGCATTCAAGACTACATCGTCTACGACCATAACGATTGCGAAGTTCAGGCCGTACTCGATGCACTTGGTGCCAGAGTCGCAGAGGCCCGGCCCCGCGTTATAGAGCAACGGGCCGCGGTGCTACATGTCTGGCTTGATGCGCTGGAAAGCTGCGGCAGGGAGGTGCGCGCATGAACAGTATCAGCACAGTTGGCAAGCTCAAGAAGCCCCTTCAGGATCTAGCCGAGTACGCATCCAGGCTTGGCTGGACCGTCAGCCGCACCAGCGGCGGTCACATACGTTTCACCAAGCCGGGCTACCCGCCGGTTTACACCTCATCCACGCCCAGCGACCCCCGCTCAGCATTAAATGCGCGTGCAAAATTGCGCCGGACCCAACACGGCGCGGCGGGAGGGAGTCATGGGCAAGCGTAGCCTTTCGATTGCTGAAATGACGGCGCAGCTGCAGAAGCCGGGGCCTGCTCTACGAAGCCAGCGTGTCGACAAGATGACTGCGCCGCTGGCCGAGATGGGCATGCAGGTCACGCTGGACCAGCTGCGGCCGTACGACCATAACCCGCGAACGGAACGAAACCCCCGATACGATGAAATCAAGGAGTCCATCCGCCAGGTTGGCTTGAAGCATTCGCCACCGATAACCCAGCGTCCCGGTGACGACAAGTTCATGATCAGTGACGGCGGAAACACCCGGCTGGCAATTCTCAACGAGCTTTATGAGGAAACCGGCGACGACCGATTTTATCGGTTCTGGTGTGTTTACCGGCCGTGGGTAACCGAGGAGCAGGTGCTGGCTGGGCACTTGTCCGAGAACGAAAACCGTGCGGATCTCAGTTGGATCGAGAAGGCATTGGGTGTGGCAGAGCTGAAACGATTGCTGGAGGAGCATGAAGGCGAGGTGCTTTCCCAGCGCGAACTGGCCCGTCGCTTCAGCGAGCTGGGCTTCGCTGTAAGCCACAGCCATATAAGCCGGATGCTTTATACCGTAGAGCATTTCTGGCCGACGTTACCGACAACGCTGAAAAGCGGTATTGGACAACCGCAGATCAAGAAGCTGATTGCGTATCGCGAGGCATGTCTGGAGATATGGAAGCGCTGTAACTCCAGGCAGGAGGCTGACTTCTCTGTAGCCTGGCATGACGTCGTATCGCAGTTTGACTATGAGGAGCAGACGGAGCTGCCTTGGTCGATAGTGGAAGATCGCTTGCTCGGCATGCTTGAGGATCATAGCGGCGCGCATCTGCATACCCTGGACTGGTGTCTGAAGCGGGTCCTTGAGTATCGTCAGCGTCGGCAGGACATTGATGACCCGGAAATATGGCAACCTCTGCAGGTTGAAATGGAACGGGTTCGTAATCCAGAAGCCCACCCTCTGAAGTTTCACCCGCCTCTGCCGGGTGAAGAGGACGAGCCGTCGAAGCGCGAGCGCAGGCCTCGGCAGGAGGTTGATACCAGCGAGCCACTTGAATTCGAGCCTTCGGACTCATCACAAAGCCCACCGCGCACCACCGATGACCAGCCAACCTTTGGTGATGAGAACAGCTATCTGCGTCAGGAGCTTAATGCGTTGCGGGCACAGAACCGCAAGCTCCTTGAAGGCAGGCAGGCCGCCGTCGCCTCTGAAGAGTCGGTATTTCCCACTACTGAGCATGAGCAGGCAGCCGATCAGGTCAGCCTTGCCGGGTTGCATTCAGATGATCTAGCAATCCCGGAGGCGGAAGAAGAAGCCGACCCGCGAACGGACGAAGAACGTATCAACAGTCTGACGTTGTCGGTGATTGATGAGACGGAAGGCAAGCGGAAGCTGCGTCACGCAGTTGCCGCCATGCACGGAGGCCAGGCGGGTGACTTTCAGGACTTTGCCGTTCAGTCCATACCGCTGATGTCGGCAGGACCGCTGACACCTGTTACTGACATCTGGTGGGTCGACGCCCATGTACAGACACCGAAGAAACTGCGGTATGTGATTTATCGCCTGGCCCAGTCATTGGGTCAGTGGGCTGGCTTCCCGCTTGCAGACACCGACCTGTACCCGGCTCCGTTGCAGCTCAATCAGGAAGAGGGGCTGGGGTATCAATTGCAGCCCCTGCCTGGGGATCTGGAACAGGACACTATTGCACAGAAAGTCTGGCAGTTGCTGGCGGCTCTATCTGGCGAAGTACAACCGGTTTACCCATCCGATATCAGCCTGATTGGTGGCTTGCTTGGCACGACAGATGATGTCGAGCACTTGCCGGATGAGGTGCTGATTCGCCTGTTCAGGCTGATCCGGCTGGTCCGTGTTCTACGCACCCAGGAATCCACCAGGGGAGATAGCTGATATGGATACTGTTGTGACATTAGCCATCCTTCGTCAGGCCATTACCTATGTCCGCGAAGGCAATATGCGCAGAGCGCGAGCGCTCGGGTTCAATGATGATGAGCTTCGCGAACTGCGTCGGCTTAGCGCGACCGATATCGATGCGCTCGCCACCAGCAATCCAGTGGTATGCCGACTTTCAGTCGATCACGATCTTTTGGCCGGGGTATTTCGACGGCTCAGTTCTGACATGGATCGCGAGAAGACCATTGATCGATGCCTGGAGCTGGGGGCGTCTGTTCTGATGATGTCTTCGTTTTTCGGGCTGACCGGAAACGATTGCTCGACCCGTCGCGCGCTACTTGGACTGGAATCCCGTCAGGGACGGGTGGCTATGCCGCCGGAAACAGAAGAGCATGATGCTTTTCGGCGTTGGCAAGATATCAGCGCCGCTCCCACCGCACCCGATGCAGCTGATGACATACAGGGCATGATCGTGCTGTGTGAGGAAACCTGCATACCCTTGGGCGTGGTCTGGCAACTGGTAAAGAACTGGGCGCAAACGGTCAGCTCCAGCTCTCGCAGCAAGCTTCAGCTGGCTGATGGGAGAAAGGCATGCGCTCGATAGATGACTGGCAGGTATTGGTTGGGCGTGCAACGTCCGCCATTACCCAGAGATTCTCCGACAGCAAGCCTTCCCATGCGGGCGAACTGGATGGATTACTGTTTTTCGGAAACCCCCACGAAACAGTACCCAGGGGGCTGCTACTCGATGAGCACCTTGGTGCTGTGGATGTCCTGGGCTGGCAAATGATCCGGCTGATGACCGAGGCTGACCGCAGCACCGCTTTTCCAACATACGACCAGTTGCAGCCCTTGTTGCGAGCCTCACCAGGAACGTCAGCATCACGCGGGACGGTAGCGCGGGTGATTGCCGTGCTCAGGCTCACCCGCTGGATGAGCTTATGTCACAAGGCACGGCATGAAACCGGGCGCATCATGGGCAACGTTTATGCATTGCATGATGAGCCGTTGAGCTTTGAAGAGGCGGCATTACTCGATTCAGATTACAACGCGTTCGTAGTTCAGTGCCTGTCGCATAACAACAGTGCAGTCCGGTTTGTAGCCGAGCGAGTTCATGCGGCGATGGAGAGCGGGGGGCAGCAAACGCGCCTCAATCAGCGAGCCCAACGCTTTGTTGAAATGCGTGATCAGCGGCGTGGCAGCACCAAGGAAGGCAGAAAGAACCAGCAGTTACCGCCAGAGAACTGCCCAGTAATAACGGGTTTCGGGAGAGAACCAAGTAGCAGCCAAACGGAGAACCGCCCAAGTTCGCAGAAAGAACTAAGCCGAAAATCAATGATTTACGGTGGCTCTAGCCAAGTTCGCACTGAGAACCAAGCGAATACAGTACCAGTACGTACTGGTATTTATTTAAAAACAAGTACGGGTACCGAGGCGGATTCAGGATTGATCTGGCATGAGCAATTGCAGATAGCACAGCAAGAGCGCCAAGAGCTCCTGGCCGTTCTTCAACGCCTCGGCTCTGAGGTTGCTCAAGCTGTGCTCGATGAAACGGCGGGGCGTATGCTGGCAGGTAAAGTTCGCACACCGAAGGGGCTGTTGCGATCCCTGATAAAAAGCGCTCAGGAAGGTGAGTTCGTTATCACTCGTTACGCCGAAAGCATACGCAACATGCGTTGTGGCGAAGATGTTGCGACAGGGCTTGAGGCCGAAGCACGACGTGGTTCTGAGATGGCTGGGCATGGGCAATCCCAACCAGCGACCCAGTTAACGCAAGCGCAAGCCGCAGCGAGCAGAAAAAAATTGCTCGACTCATTAGGTCTGAGACGTTGATCTTCTAGCGAGACAAGCCCGAAACAATCCCCGCCGGGATTCTTATTATCTATGTCCCGAAGCCAGCCAGATGCGCAGAGTTCCTGACCACAGATGAACTGTTGAGGAGCGGGATGCCATGGCTGATATAGATGTTGGAGCGCTGCGCAGCAAAATAGAGCTGACACTGCATACTTACCACGCAACGCGGACCTGGTGGGGACGAGGCGTTGAGTCCGGTAAACCCCAGATTATCGGCATGCGTCAGTTCCTGGCTCTGGTAGGCCGCATTCAGCAGAACGCCGCCACAGATGACCCCTATTCAGACGACTGGATGTTGCGCATCGACGCCAAATTGCATGACGTCAAAAACATCCTGGACCCCATGTATGCAAAGTCCGAAGCACTGCTGGCTTCGGTTCCTGAAGAGCTGTCCATCGCTGAGAACATCTCACAGAAGCCGTTTCGCACGGGCGTGTACCCGGGTGGACAACAGGGATGGCAGGGAATCCATCAGCTGATTCGCTATGACCGAATAGTACGCAACATTCTGCTTGCCCAGCATATCGCCATGATCGTGAGAAGCGATGCTCATGAGGCGCTGCGTATCAGCGCAAATGCCATTCGCGGACTCTGTTCTGCTCCGCAGCGATACCCGGGGCTGAGCGGTGCTACCCGTGATGATTTTGCAGCAGGCAATGCCCGTGCCCGTGATGCAGTAGCGAAATATGGCGAACTTGCTCCAGATGTACTCAGCGCCATTCGCCGAAGCCCTTACGCACCACCCCTTCGACAGCGTGATGGTGTTGCCGATAAAAACACTCATGAAGATCCGGATGAAGACAACCTGAAGCACTTGGTAGACCAGGCAACCAAGCCAGAACCTATAGCAGGAGGTGATCCGTTGGGTGCTGATGAGGATTAGGCCTGTTCGCTCATTGTGATGGCAGTGCCATCAACGGATGACTGGATCGAAGGTTTTAGTCACGAAGTGATGGCAGTGCCATCAACGGATGACTGGATCGAGGGTTTTGGTCACGGAGTGTTGGCAGTGCCAACACTGGATGACTGGATCGAGGGTTCTGGTCACGGAGTGTTGGCAGTGCCAACACTGGATGACTGGATCGAGGGTTCTGGTCACGGAGTGTTGGCAGTGCCAACACTGGATGACTGGATCGAGGGTTCTGGTCACGGAGTGTTGGCAGTGCCAACACTGGATGACTGGATCGAGGGTTTTAGTCACGGAGTGTTGGCAGTGCCAACAGGGTCAAGAGGAGTCGAGGTGGTATGCGGAAGAACCCCACTGTGACCGTTGAGCGTCTACCACCAAACCGCTGCGACTTGCCACGAACTTGTTACCAAAGGGTAAAGGGCCTTTTCCCTTTTAAGGGTAAGGGGGGGCTGCTGAAATACATGGCTGAGATCGAGATCTACGCACGACACCTGGAGCAGGCGGCTCATGATTTTTCACAACAGCACAATTCATTTCTGAAGACTCACCGGATTGTCCTTACCCCTCACACCGAATCCAAACGAGGTGATCGAGTTCCGATGGTGCGCTGGAGAGGTGTCGGTAGCCGGTCGATGGGTATGGCGCAGTTTGACCAGGTTTTCAATCAGGTGCAGTCGGGGGGAGAACGCCGGACGTTATACGATATTGAGGTGGAGCGCTGCTTGATCAATAACCAGGCAGGCACAGTGAACGCTACCATGCGTAGGTTACGAGCAACATTGCAATCGCTGGAACATATTGATGAGCTCACAAACCGACTGGGATAGGTGTTCACTTAGGCAGGGGCAGGCTGTCGCAGAATACCTGTCAGTCTGAAATCTGATTCAGCGTTTCAAGCTCGATCTGTCTGCGGCAGTGTGTACTCACAATAGCAAGAAGTGGAGCGCTTCTCATGAGTACACATTTCGAAGGTGAAGGTAATATTGGGTCTGACCCACAGGTCAAGGTATTCCCCACCAGTGACAACGCACCACCCAGAGGCATTCTGCGCTTGAATGTCTTTTTTGATAATCCGGTTGCGGTTGGCGAAGGCAACTTTGAAGATCGAGGCGGTTTCTGGGCACCGGTTGAGATCTCCCGTGATGCTGATACCTGTGAGCAGTGGTCACAGCTCTATCAACGAGGTATGCGCGTGATGGTGGCGGGCCGAATGATCCGCGACCAATGGACCGGCGTTAACAACGAAGAGCGGTCTGCAATGAAAGTACGCGCGCGATCCGTTGGTATCTTGCCGTATCGGATTGACGAGGTGGTCATGGCCCAGAAGGCGAGCGTGCCTGATCAGACCGTGCAGCCATCAGAGCCACCTGGGGCAGATGTACCAGAAGGCTCGTTCGAGGATAATGAGAGTACCTGTCTGACGTCTGAATGAGACCTTGTTCCGGAATGGGCTTGCGCAAGGGAGTAAGGTTCCTATCAGCCCTCTTGTTGGGTATGCCCTCACCATGACAACGAGAAAAAACATGAAGATCACTACCTTGCTGACTGCTGGCCTTGCGGCGTTCATTCTGGTTGGGTGTGCGAATGATCAACACGTCTTCTATCAGGGAAAATGCCTAAGCTGCATGAATAACCCAATGACCGGGGAGCCGGTTAACTATGACCCGGAGACGCTGCCTGCAGGAGCCATGGATAGCTCTCGGCCAGTGGCATCCAGCACATCGGGAGTGGATGCAGGCATGTCCACCCTTCCTGGTGTGAGTGAACGGGACGAGTTACGCATGAGTTACTCCGGAGATGTGGATACGGCAGCGGCGCTGCTCAAGAATGCGTTTGGCTACCTGACACCACAAGAGGCTGTGGCTCAGCACGGCACCATGGCGGGAGGTATGATGTTCAACGGTGGTGGCTACACATTCAGCGCGATTCCAGGCACCACATACTCGATGACACGTGTCTATCTCGATGGAAGCCTGACTACCCGGGTAAGCAAAGGCAAAAGCGGAGCGGACGTACTGCTTACCTATAGCGTGTATGGCCGCAATGATGGGCCGAGCGTGCCGGACGTGATGCAGCGTGTCGAACGTGTAGCAAATGATGCTCTGCGCTGACAGCCAAGCATTAAACGATCCAGCCGTGTAGCTATTGATTTATGGAATCCATTGAGCGGCCCTGGGGGCGAGACATATGACGACCTTGGTGATCGTGGAGTCGCCAGGCAAGATCAAGAAAATCAGCTCGATCCTCGGGCGCGGCTACAGGGTGGTTGCCAGTGTCGGGCATGTTCGCGATCTGCCCGGGCGGGAGCTGGGCGTGGATCCGGCCAGTTTCAAGCCTACCTATGTGCCGACCGACCGAGGCAAGGGCGTGCTGGCCAAGCTGCGCAAGGAGGTGGCGGCCGCTGAGCAGGTGATTCTGGCCACTGACCCGGACCGTGAAGGCGAAGCCATTGCCTGGCACCTGGCCGATGCCCTGCGGTTGAAACAGCCCAAGCGCATCACCTTTACTGCCATCACCAAAGACAAGATCCGCGAGGCGCTGTCGCAGGTGCGGGCTATCGATCATGACCGGGTGCGGGCTCAGGAGGCGCGGCGGGTGCTGGATCGGCTGGTGGGTTACAAGGTCAGCCCGGCGTTGTCCAATAGCGCCGGTCACGCGCTATCGGCTGGCCGGGTGCAATCTCCTGCGGTGCGGCTGGTGGTGGATCGGGAGCGGGAGATTGCCAACTTCAAGGCGGTCACCCATTTCGGCGTGGAGCTGCTGCTGCCGATTGCCGGTCACTGGCCGGATAACCCCAAAGCGCTCTGGCGGGCTCAATGGGATACCCGCCCGCATCTGCTCAAGGGTGAAGACTATCTGCTCGACCGGACTCTGGCCGAGCGGGTGGCGCAGGTGCGGGATGTGCAGGTGGCACGGTTCGAGAATGCCTACGCCAACCGCGCACCCGCCGCGCCCTTCACCACCTCCACGCTGCAGCAGGAGGCCGGCAAACGGTTGAAGATGAAGCCCAAGCGGGTGATGGATCTGGCGCAGAAGCTGTATGAGCAGGGCGCCATTACCTACCACCGTACCGACAACCCCAATCTGGACGCTGCGGGCATCGAGGCGATTCGAGCGTATGCCTTGTCGGCGGGCTTGCAGCTGGCCGAGAAACAACGCAGTTGGAAAGCCAAGGAGGGCGCGCAGGAGGGGCATGAAGCAATCCGGCCTGCGGATGTCGCGGCTTTGCAGGCGGGTGAGGATGCGAGCCAGCAGGCACTCTATGAGCTGATCTGGCGGCGGGCGGTTGCCTCGCAGCTGGCCGATGCGCGCTATGCGGTGCGCAAGGTTTTGTTGACCGGGGATGCTGAGGGCTTGCCGGTGCGCTTTATCGGTCGTGGCCGCAAGCTGGTCGATCCCGGCTGGATGCGGGTCTATGGGCAGGATGATCCGGAGGACGGCGCGCAGGTCGAACCGGTCAATCCGATACCGCGGCTGGACGTGGGGCAGAATATTCAGGCGGTGGATGCGCGGGTCCTGGATAAGGTGACCAAACCACCGGTGCGTTTCAAGCAATCCACTCTGGTAGCGGAGCTGGAGCGACAGGGCATTGGGCGGCCAAGTACCTATGCGGCCATTCTAGAGAACATCACCGGTCGGGGTTATCTGCTGGAGGACAACAAGGGCTTTCTGTCGCCTTCACCGACCGGCGAGCTCATCCGGGATGCGCTGGTTGGCACCTTTGCCTTTGCTAATCTGGATTTCACCCGCGAGCTGGAGGACCAGCTGGATCTGATCGCCGAGGGACGTATGACCTATGACCAGGTTATCAGTCAGACCTGGGCACTGCTGGACAAGGAGCTGGGAGGTCTGCGGCAGAATCAGATTAATTTGCCTGCAGCCGAGCATGCCTGTCCGCAATGCGGCTCAGGGCTACGGCGTCGCAAGGGTAGCAAAGGCTTCTTCTGGGGCTGTTCGGGCTATCCGGAGTGCAAAACCGCACTGCCGGATGCCAAGGGCAAACCGGGCAAAGCCAGAGCACGCACCCCGCAGCCGGAACCGAGCGCGCATGCCTGTCCGAAATGCACCAAGCCCTTGCTGCATCGAATTGGGACGGGCAGGAAAGGGGCTTATGACTTCTGGGCCTGCAGTGGGTTTCCGAAGTGCAAGGCGTCGTTTGAAAATGCTAACGGTATCCCCAACACCGGTTAATCAACTGATGGGTTGTTACGCATGCATAAAGCGTTTTTGCGTCTGGGGGCAGCAAACATAGAGGACAGATGTGATGACTATGCGATTAACACAGCAAGAGCGGTCGGCACTGGAGTGGCTGCAACGGTTCACTGAAAACCTTCTAGCCGGCAAATCGACCCAGTGGACACGCCCGACATTGGCGCACTTGGACAAGATGGGGATCAAACTGAATTTCGTAACACTCCGCGAGGTAAAAACCCTTATCAGAGGAAAGGAAAAGGAATTCCCTCTGCTGATCACCAACGCGCCCTGCGCTAGATGGCTGAAAGGAGTGGAAAGTAAGCACTACTTGTCTTTCCAAATTAAAGAAAAACGACAGAACATACAGGGTTGAGATTGTGCAGAGCTTCAACCCATGGCCGTACGCCCATAAATATAAGGGTAAGCGGATTAAATGGTTGATGTTTCACCTACTGCTGGATGCGTGTTTCCTTCGCTAATTCCAGCAAGAACCCCACACGCCTCAATTTCCCGGTCATCGTTGCAACTCGCTCTCAGTGAAACAAGTTGTTTCTCAAGCGCCTGCAGAGCGGTTATCTGCGACCGCACATGAGAGATGTGATCATCGAGCAAGGCGTTGACGGCGGTGCAAGGCTGATGAGGGTCGTCCTGATAGCTCTGTAGTTTGTGAATCTCAGCCAGTGACAGGCCCAGGATTCTGCAGCGACGGATGAAGGCCAGCCCCTCACCATGCTTCTCGGTATAGACACGGTAACCGTTGTCCTTCCGACTAGGCGGCGGCAACAAGCCCTGCTGTTCATAGAAGCGGATCGTCTGTGTTTCGACCCCTACCAACTGCGCCAACTGACCAATACGCATCAGCCTCCTCCCCCAACGGATTCTTTACTCTATTGACCTTATAGTAGCTTTATAGATTTAAATGGTGCCACAACATTGTTCAAGTGGAGTCGTATCATGAGCAAATCCTGTGGAGGCGCCCGTGGCGGTGATGCTACGTCCGCAGCGGATACCGATATACAGACCTCCTCCGAAGTGCCGGGGAGATGGGTCAGCGTTTATGCCGTGCCGAAGATGGACTGTCCGTCAGAAGAGCGAATGATTCGCCTAGCCCTGAGCGGCTTTGAGGAGATTCGAGCGCTGTCCTTCGACTTGTCGAACCGCCGGCTGAAGGTCGTGCATGACGGCGAGGTCGAGCCCGTCACATCGAAACTGAAGACCTTGGGGCTAGGAGCCGCGCTTCAGGAAAGCGTTGCTGCAAATCCGGAGACCATCAAGGCCGCCGAGTTCTCGGCAGCTTCTGCTGAGCAAGAATCCGGGACCCTGCGCTGGTTGCTCGGCATCAATGCACTTCTGTTCGTGGTGGAAATTACTGCCGGTCTGATGGCTCAGTCAACTGGCCTCATTGCAGAGTCCCTGGACAATTTTGCCGATGCGGCAGTGTACGGACTCGCTCTTTATGCGGTTGGGCATAGCGTGAAAAGGCAGGTCCGTGTTGCGCACGTTGCTGGTGTGGTCCAACTGGTTTTGGCTGTTGGCGTACTCGTAGAGGTCGTGAGGCGCTTTGTATTCGGTAGTGAGCCTGAATCGCTGGTGATGATAGCCATCGCATTCGTCGCATTGATTGCCAATACCGCCTGTCTACTGATGGTATCCAAACATCGAGGGGGCGGAGCTCATATGAAGGCTAGCTGGATATTTTCGGCCAACGACGTGGTGATCAACCTGGGGGTCATCACCGCCGGCGCCCTGATCGCGTGGACCGGGTCCAATTATCCGGATCTGATTATCGGCACCATCGCGGGGGTCATTGTACTTAACGGTGCCAGACGCATTCTGGCGTTGAAGGGTTAAATAATGCTCATTATTGGCAAAAAGCTCTCGCCGTATGCCCTACCAGGCAGCGGTCAAGGCTGTGCTGCCCCAAACCCGTATCGTGGTCGATAAGTTGCGCATGGCCAACGATGCGATAGAAAGGGTGCGCAAGGGCCTCAGAAAGGAGCTGAAACCGTCCCAGAGCCGAACTCTCAAGGGAGACCGGGAAATCCTGTTGAAACGCGCTCACGAAGTCTCAGACCGGGAGCGCCTCATCATGGAGACCTGGACAGGCGCGTTTCCGCAACTGCTGGCCACCTACGAGCACAAGGAGTGCTTCTACGGCATCTGGGATAACACCACACGGCTCCAGGCAGAAGCCGCCCTGGACGAGTGGATAGCCACCATCCGGAAGGGCCAAAAGAAAGTCTGGAGCGATCTGGTCAGGGCAGTGGGAAAACTGGCGCGAAGAGATCATGACCTACTTCGAGACGGACATACCCGTCACCAACGCTTACACGGAGTCCATCAGCCGACTGGCCAAGGATAAGAACCGTGAAGGGCGCGGTTACTCCTTCGAGGTGATGCGGGCACGAATGCTCTACACCACGAAGCACAAGAAGAAGGCACCGACTACGAAAGACTCTCCTTTCTACAAGAAAACCATCGGTTACGGACTGCCGGACTTTGCAGAGAAACTCAACTACGGGGTCGATCTATCAACCATTTGAGGGTGGTATCAGATTGATGGGGTGAAGGTGCCCCATCAACCATTAAATCCGTATACCCAAATAAAAAACGCCAGCGATTTCAATGCTGGCGTTGTTTTCTTTGTGAAAGCAGTTTGAGCGTAATGGGAGGCTATGGGCCAGGTAGCATGAGTATGAAAGCTGCTATACGCCATGCATGTCCGGCAAGCCATGCGTCGTGTCGTACCCGAGTCTGACTGCAGCGTGTCCCGGTAGTATGTATGCACGATTCCCGCACAAAGGGAGCCCAGGGTTCAAGCAGTGGGCACTGCCGGGGTAAGGCGATCTGAAGATTGGCCAATCATGTTGCCTCGAAGAAGCACCATGATTGGCCAATCTCAAGCAAAAAATGAGGCCCTCGACCAAGAGGGCGACGTACAGGGAGACTGGGCTCTGGTAGCAACACCGTGGACGTTTTGGACGTTGAGCCGTGCCTTTTCACCAGTCGCAGGCACTTATAGGGCAATGAGCCACACGGACTCAAAGGGCGCTACTGAAACCGTCAGTAGCCAGCGGGGTTAGCCTTCATTATCAGACAGCATCCGCGGTCGGTCAACGTTGAATCATTGAGTGTGGCGCGACCAACAATCGAGGAAGGCCAGCCGGGTTCGCAGAAAAACACCTGAACCCAATTAACATTCTCCGTCGCTGTCCTGTACGACTTCCAGCATTGTGCCTCCGCAACGACTCACCAGGAGAGCACCCATCATGTCTTATCGCTTGCCGCATGTTCTTTTGCTTGCTGTTGTGAGCGCCACAGGTGCCCTGAGCGGTTGCGTGCAGCAGCCGGTTGAGCACAACCTGGCAGAGCAATATCCGGATTCGCAGCAACTTGAACTGCTCAATTACCAGCCTGTTACCGCCGAGCTTGATGACGAATTCAAGCCCACGTCGATAGAAGTCCTGCGCACAGGGCGATACACGCTTGTGTCCACGTCGGCCCACGCAGGGCAAAGCAATCTGATGCAGCAAATGGTCCAAGTCAGGATACCGACAAGGCTCAATCCCACCGTCGGTGATGGGCTTGCGCATACCTTGGATAGGTCCGGTTACCAGCTATGTTCTGAGACGGGAAAACCGGTCATAGAAACCCTGTTCAGCCGCCCATTGCCGGCGGCGCACTACGAGTTAGGCCCCATGCCGCTGCAGGCTGCACTTCAGCTGCTCAGTGGACCGAGTTATCAATTGCTGGTTGAGCCGGTGACTCGGGAAGTGTGCTTCAGCCTGCGGGTCGCCCGGCTGGAGCAAACTGGAGGCCAACCATGATCCGTAGAGCGATGCTGGCGTGCCTGGTACTGACGCTGGGCGCTTGTTCAGATTCGGAAACAGACATGCTGCTGTCCCGGCTGGCTGAGCACCAGGAACGCCTGGATGAAATGGAAACTCGACTGCTGGATGCCAGAGACGGCATTGATCAACGTCTGGTTGTGGCAAATAACAGTCTGCGAAAGCTGGCAATGGAATATCGAGGCCAGCATAACGACGTCGTTGACCAGGTGACGGCTCTGCAGGAGCTGGTGGCCGAGCTGGGTGCGTTGCAAGGGATGCAGGATGCAGTGCTCAGTGGCTTGAAAGAGGACGTAGCGCGCATGACGGTTCAAATCAACAAGATACAGGCCGCTCAATCCAGGCCGGTACGACGCAGCGTCCAGCCAGCCAGTTCAGTGCCAACAATCAAACCGGTCGCACCCTCATTCGATGTGACAGGCATAGAGCTTCGTGGCGGGCGTCATTTTGTGGCTGTGGCGTCGCAGGGTGCACAGGCACTGAATCAGGTCCGGTTGTTGGAGGTGGGTGAGTCCTTTGCCGGGTGGCGGGTTTCCCGCGTGGGAGACCGGTCTGCGGAATTTATTTCTGGCAGCGGCGTGGTTGAGCTGGCAGTCCAATAGGAGGGTTCATGATCAACCTGTTGAAGGCCCAATATTGTGCAGCCCTGCTGACCGCCTGCATGGCGTTACAGACTAATGCGCAAGAGGCACATACCAGCCAGCAAGCGCTGATGATTGATCAGTCCGAGCAGGTCGAAAGTCAAACGGAACGCAGCGAGGTCAGGGCCAGCGAGTGGGGCCTTTCGGCATTGGAATGGGATCGATACGAAGCATTGATGGCGGGGCGGCGGGGTATTCTGTCGCCTGGCCTGGATCCGCTTACTGCATTGGGTGTTGAAGCCCGGACAGAGCAAGAGCGGCGGCGCTATGCAGAGCTGCAGGCCCGGTTCGAGTATGAGCGTATCGAGCGCGAACTTGCCTACCAGCAGTCTTATGATGAGGCCATAGCGCGTATTGCAGGCGACAAGCCTCGGATTGCTACCTTCTCGATGCAGCCGCCCGTGTCAGGAAGGGCCGACCCGGGGCTTTTGGGCCTGCTCACAGCGCCGGCACGTCATGATGTGGTGGTCGCACTGTCTGGTTGTGATGCCTGCGGCAATACGGTTATGGAGCTGGTGGCTGAAGGCCGTGCACTGAATGTCTGGGTCACAGACAGTGACGGCGATGACGGCAAGATCAGGCGCTGGGCTTCTGACTTGGGAATACCGACTGAGCGGGTTACCAGCGGTGCCATCACGCTTAACCATGGTGCAGGCTTAGGTGCTGGCCAGACTCTGCCTCTTGTTCGCTTGCGGCGGTGACCCGCATGCGCATGCCTAATACAGAAGTCATGGCAATAGCCTTGTTGATAGGTTCTGTGGTGACGGATCTGGCAGCCCAGCCCGTAGCTCCTGGCCTGTTTGAATCGGTCGGAGAGCGGCATGGCGTGCCGGCAGTGATTCTCCATGCAATGGCTCGCACTGAGTCGGGCCGAGCGTACCAGGGTCAGCACAAGCCTTGGCCCTGGACGCTGAACGTTGCCGGGCAGGGTCAGTATTACGATACCCGCGACCAGGCGTGCATTGCACTGAATGAGGCGCTGGTGCAGACCTCGCTGGTAGATGTGGGAATGGCCCAGCTGAATGTTCGCTGGAACCCGGAGCTGTTCGGCCTCACAGGACGCTTTGCTGACCCTTGCACTGCACTGGATCCGGCCCAGAATATAGACGCTGCAGCAGCTATCTTGCGCGCACACTTTGATACTACCGGCGACTGGCTGACCGCCGCTGGTCGCT
The DNA here is from genome assembly GCF_900105005.1 of Halopseudomonas litoralis. NCBI lineage: Bacteria > Pseudomonadati > Pseudomonadota > Gammaproteobacteria > Pseudomonadales > Pseudomonadaceae > Halopseudomonas > Halopseudomonas litoralis. The sequence continues at coordinate 3,004,021 of NZ_LT629748.1, read as the reverse complement.
ATCACCGACCCGCTGGCGGGGATGCTGCCAGACGCTATACAGCGCTGGTTGCCGCGCGCATGGACACTCCCGTCATTGCTTCAGTTCACCGCCCTGCTGGTCGTTCGCGCTCCCCTCACCCCCAGCCACTCAAGCCAGCGCCCGTCTCCTGGATTGAGCCGGTGCATATGGTCTGGATTACTCCCGGAGGTTGATATGTTTTTCATGAGCCGAACAGTTTGGCCGCTTGCTGCAGGCAGTCTGGTGGCGGCAATGGGCTGGTCGCAGATAACGCTAGCGGCTCCGGGAAATCAGATGTCGCTGAAAGTGGTGGCGGATCTTGGGGGGGAGTCTGCCCGTCCTTATTACGTGGCTATTGGCGGCGCAGGGGTGCCAGAACATGAAGGAATTCAGGTGGCCCGTACAGCTCCCTATAGCATCGAAGATATGTTGCCGGTGGTGACAAAAACCCTGAGCCCTGGGCCAGTGGAGCGAAGGGGCCTGAGCCTGCCTGCCGGCTTCCAGCCACTGTTCATTGTCGGCGATGATCCGCTGAGCCTCAGCTGGCTGGCCGCACGAAGCCAACACCTGCTGGAGATAGGAGCCACTGGCCTGGCGGTGAATGCGCAGTCGGCCGCAACATTGCAGCTGTTGCTGGATGCCGTGCCCGGGTTGCGTATTGACCCTGTCGCAGGCGACGACCTGGCCGTCTTGCTGGGGCTGTCACATTACCCGGCGTTGATTACCCATGCGGGGGTGGAGCAGTGAGTGAGCAAGTTGGCCTGAAGGTGCCGGTGAATGCGTTTTCCAGTATGGAACTACCAAGCCTGGGCAAGCCGGTGGTGGTTGGCGAACACAGCCATTTGTTCTGGTTATGCCGTGTGATGTGGATTGCCTTGCACGCAATGAAGGAGGAGCGACAGGTATTGCCTCGCGCACTCGTAGAGCGCGTGCATACACACGAAAAACTGGATCAGCTCTGCCTGGAATACGCCCAGTCCAGCTTGCGCGCAGAGGGTGCCTGGGCTGAAATAATACGGTCGGCAGAGGCTCTGGCAGCACCATCATTACCGCTTCGGTTCAAACACAGAGACCGGCGGATCGCGGCTCTGAAGCTATACGTCGGCAAGCACGCATCGACAATCAAGGCCGACCCTGTACTTACCGGCCTTACAGCTTTGTGCGACTTCGATCCCGATCATTTCGACTCGCTGGTGGCCATGCTCGCGCAGCATGGTCTGGCTGTTGCTGAAGCAGCTTTGGCTGCTTCGACCGGCGAGCGGTATGGCATTAAGGGAGCGGAGAGGGCATGAGACAGAGACACCCAATGGAATCCATGCTGCGCCCGGCAGTCGAGCTGCAAACGGCATGGGTTTGTATTGGTTGTGCGGCACTCTGTTTGTGGGCGCCCTGGTCGGTAGCCTTGACGCCATCAATTGGCTTGGGCATGGCCGCTGGCTTTCTGGTATTTGCCGCGCATCGCGGTAGACAAGCATGGGTCGTATTGCGGTATCGCCGGAATATGCGTCGCTTGCCGCGCTTTGCCATGCGTAGCCAGCAGATCCCGGTCAGCAATCGGTACCTTTGGCTTGGCAGGGGATTTCGCTGGGAGGCGAGGCACACTCAGCGCTTGCATGAAGCGCAGCAGCCAGAGACACAGGTTTATCTGCAATCCAGGCGGTGGTATCGATTAGCTCGGCGCATGGAAATCCGGCTGGACCGGTATCGTGCAGCGCGGTTACTGGTTCGCCTGCTGGGGGTGGACTCGCCACTCAATCCCGTCAGGCCGTTACCCCCGGTTGGCGGGAACCCGGCCATACATGCTGTTGAGTGGAAAGAGCAGGACGCCTGGATGCCATTGGGTGAGCGCGTTGGCCATACCCTGGTGGAGGGCACGACCCGGGTTGGCAAGACGCGCATGGCCGAGGTAATGATTACCCAGGATATTCATCGGTCCAGCCAGGATGTAGTGATCTGTTTTGATCCAAAAGGGGATGCGGACCTGCTGGTGCGCATGTACATCGAGGCGGTTCGCGCGGGACGCCAGAATGAATTCTATGTGTTTCATCTCGGATGGCCGGCATTGTCGGCGCGCTATAACGCAGTAGGCCGGTTCGGTCGGCTCTCGGAGGTCGCTACCCGGATTGCCAATGCGTTGCCCAACGAGGGCAATAGTGCCGCTTTCAGGGAGTTCGCCTGGCGCTTTGTGAATATCGTCAATCGCGCGCGTCATGCCCTTGGGCACCGGCCAAGCTATGAACAGATTCTCGCGGATGTGGTGAATATTGATGGCTTGCTCGTGGAGTATGCCGAGCAACGGCTGGAAACGGCATTGCCAGGCGCATGGGCGCATGTGGCCGAGTTCGAAGGGCGGCTGAATGACAGGAATTGGCCACGAAACATGCTTGGCCGTGACAAGCGAGTGGTGGCCCTCATTCAGTTCCTGCAATCGCCCGACGTGTCGATCAAGGATCCTGTACTCGAAGGGTTACTCTCAGCAGTGCGTTACGACAAGACCTACTTCGACAAGATAGTGGCGTCATTGCTGCCGTTACTGGAGAAATTGACCAGCGGGCGTATTAATGAATTGTTATCGCCAGACTACGATGATCTCGAAGATACCCGGCCGATATTCGATTGGCTGCAGGTAATCCGCAAGCGCGGCATTGTCTATGTTGGTCTTGATGCGCTGAGTGATTTCGAGGTGGCTCAGGCGATTGGCAACTCCATGTTTGCCGATCTGGTGAGCGTGGCTGGCCATATCTATAAATTCGGCGTGGATGACGGTTTACCTGCCCCGGTCAGCGGTAAGGTGGCTATCAACCTGCATTGCGATGAGTTCAACGAGCTGATGGGCCCGGAGTTTATTCCGCTGGTAAACAAAGGTGGTGGCGCAGGCATCCAGGTAACGGCCTACACCCAGACGGTCTCCGACATTGAGGCCAAGATTGGTAGCGCTGCCAAGGCGGGTCAGGTGATCGGTAACTTTAACAACCTGATCATGTTGCGAGTCAGGGAGGACAAGACCGCCGAGCTGTTGACCAACCAGCTGCGCCAGGTAAACGTCCAGACCCGCATGCTGGTGTCCATGACCTCGGATAACAGCACCCCGGATTCTGATGTGGACTTCACCAGCTCGGGTGGGGATCGGATCAGCACCGTAGCGGTGCCTATGCTGGAGCCTGCCGACATCGTCAACCTACCCAAGGGGCAGGCGTTCGTATTGATGGAAGGCGGTCAGCTATGGAAAATCCGTATGCCCCTGCCGCTGCCGGACAAGGGAAAGGATGTACCACAGTCGGTATCGGACATTGCGGTCGGCATGCGCAAACAATTCAGCGCGGGTGAGCGCTGGTGGGAAGCAGTCGCACCGCCCCCCATGGAAATTGATCCTGAGTTACGCAAGGCTTTCGATAGTTTCGCCATAGCCAATCCACAGCCGCAGGACGCGCATGAACTGCTCCAGGGGGCGGTATCAGTCACCAGGGAACAGGTCGCGCCGGATGATCCGGCCGAGTACCCGGCTGATGGCTGAAGACCCGCGTGTCAGGGCTGCTGAAAAGAAACGGACAGGGTTGCTTTCCAGAACCCTTTCGCTGCCCTTCAAGGTACTGGGAGTGGTGCTGGTTTCGATCTTCATATCAGTACTGATCGAGTGGGCCGGGATCTATTTTGCATGGTGGACCCTGCCCGGTGCGGATCATGCCGAATACGTTATGCGTCAAGAGATGCGTTGGCTGGACAGCAATTTTCCCCGTTCCTTGCTGGTGTCGGACCCGGTCATCTTTTCCGGTCAGATATTGGCATCAGTGAACGAGTGGCTGTTTGTCCGAAGTGGCATAGCCGAGTGGGCACTGAATGCCAACAGCAGGGGCTGGGTCGGCACGCTCAAGGATTATGCCTTGGCAGCCATGTACGTCACCCTGATGACGTTGACCCGCTGTGTCATTCTCCTGTTAACCAGCCCGCTGTTCCTGCTGGCTGCGCTGGTGGGTCTGGTCGACGGGCTGGTGCTTCGGGATCTGCGTCGCTTCGGAGCTGGCCGGGAGAGTGCTTTCATCTACCACCACGCCAAGCGCACCGTGATTCCGGTGTTTCTGCTTGGCTGGCTGGTTTACCTGAGTCTGCCGTTTGCCATCCACCCCAATCTGTTCCTGTTGCCCTGTGCCGCCTTGTTCGGCCTGCTCATTGCGATTGCGACCAGTACCTTCAAAAAGTACCTCTGACCAGCAAAACCGGTGTTCTTCAGCCTGCCCTCGGCTTTCATTAAAACCCGTTGCGCTGCACTTAATGTTCTCTATCGCATTGCTTCCCGCCTGCTTTGACACTGTCGCAAAGCATAACGCCGGGGGTTGCTTGGCACATGTCCCTTATCAAACCGTTGTTTCTGTTATTGGCCGCGCCGCTCGCAATGGCCAGTCCGGCCTGGGCATCCGAGCCCTATGACGAGATCCAGCGTCGCGACCTCGCGCTGATCCATCTTCAGCTCGAACAGGTTGTGACCGTACTGGAGCGTCTGGAAGCAAGGCAGGCCGACCAGGTCGGGGAGGCGGACGTGTACTTGGACATCCCGCGGGCTCGCGATGATGTGGGTGCCATCCAGCGCGGACTGGATGACTACCTGTCACCCAGACGTGTGCCACCCCGCCACCTCGGCACCATTGAAGGCGACGTGGTCGGTAGCTACCTGGAGAGGCGACGGTGACCCCCGAGGAGGCCTTCAAGGCCGGCTCCGGCTTCAGCTCGATTGATGTCTGGGGGTTGATAGTTGGCGTTGGCTGCGTCGTTGTTTTGATGATTGCCGGCTGGATTTTTGTTTCTACATATCGTGGCTGGGCCAAGAGCAATCTGGGCGGAGATGAAGCCGTGCATGCGGCTATCAAGGCGACGCTCATCGTTGTGGTGACGTTCTGGATTCTGCTGTCATGAGAATCGTTTTTTTGACTCTGATACGACCCGTAAGGAGCAGTTCATGAAATTTTACCGAAGATTAAAACAAGTTGCTGTGAAAGTTTCACAAAGCCTGATTCTGGCTGGGGCAGGTGTGGGCCAGGGTTTCGCTCAAGGCTTACCGACCATGGATGCACCCAGTCAGGTCGGTGGTGGCGGGCTCCTGGCAACAGCGCAGGGGTACGTTTATGACGGCGCAATCCTGATTGGCTTGGTCTTGTGTGTGGTGGCGTTCATGGTCGTGGCCTCATCTTCAGTCGCCTCCTTCAAGGAGGCACGGGAGCGGGAAACCTGGGGCAAATTTGCAGTGACAGCCATGGTTGGTGTGGTGTTGATCGTTGCGGTGGTCTGGCTGGCGACAGTAGCAGCGCCCATTCTGTCCCAGTAACAGAGCCGGAGACCAACATGGCCAATAACATCAGCTGGGTTCCCAAGCGTTTGAATGCTGCGCCGGTGGTGTTCAGGGGTATGACCGGGAAGGAAGTGGTCACGGTGACACTGGCTGGTCTCGGCGTATTTACGCCACTGGGCATTATCGCAGCAGTGCTCTCGGGCGCTATTGCGATGGTGCCTACCGTGGCATTTTTTGGCGCCGGAGTGACGCTCTTCTTCGGTGGCACCATCATGCGGCGGTTGCGCCGGGGCAGACCGACATCGCTCATGTACCGACAGCTGCAATTCAAACTGGCGGGCAAGGGGTTTCCAACGATGGAGAAGTTGATCACGCATTCTACGAACTACAGCATCCGGAGAAACCCCACGCTCAAGCCTGGGCAGAGGAAACTGTGATGTCTCGCTACCGTAACGCCAATGCTTCGCGAGACGCGCATATCACCACTCTGAGGGCGCTTTGTGCCGTACTTGTTCTAGCTTGTGCCGCCATGTGGTGGGGTTGGTATCAGGCTCCCAAAGACCTGACCATCAGTATCCCGCCCGATCTGCGTAGTGGCTCTACACAGAAGTGGTGGGAAGTACCGCCCTCTACCGTGTACGCCTTCAGCTTCTATATCTGGCAGCAGCTCAACCGCTGGACAGTCAACGGGGAGGTTGATTATCAGCGCAACATCCATGGCTTACAGGCCTTCTTTACTCCGTCTTGCCGTATCGCGCTGTCCAGCGAGTATGACGCCCGCCGTAATCGTGGCGAATTGCGTGGGCGTGTCCGGGGCGTTTTTGAGGTGCCCGGCAGAGGATACCGTGCCGAAGCGATCAAGATCCTGGGGCAGGATACCTGGGTTGCGGATCTGGATCTGGTTATCAATGAGCAGTACGGCGGCGTGGATGTACGGGATGTGTATGTCCGCTACCCGCTGCGTGTGGTGCGCGCGGATATGGATCGGGAGCAGAACCCCTTCGGACTGCAGATTGATTGCTTTGAGGGTAAGCCGCAGCGTCTGACCATGCCGGGAGACACGCCATGAAAGCCTTGGTCTTGTTGAGCAAAGCGCTGTGCGGCGTATTGCTACTTTCCCCGATGGCCAGTGCTATTGAGCTGATGGTGTGGGATAGAACACCCTTGGCCATTGATCTGCCGGTAGGTACTGAACGACTGGTGGTGCTGGACAGAAACGTATCTGTTGGTCTGCCGCTGAGCATTGCACAGAGCGATGTGTTGCGCGTGCAGTCAACAGGCGGGGTGCTCTACCTCAGGGCGCAGGAGGCGTTTGATACACAGCGGGTGCAATTACGGGATGAATCGACAGGAGAAATCCTGCTGATAGATCTGACGGCGAAGACCGGTGCTTCGGCAGAGCAGATTCAGGTAGTCAATGCTGAGCCTTCTGACGCTGACCCCGTTCGGGGCGCAGATAATGAGTCTATTCAAGAAAAACGCGCACCGCTGCCGGTGTTGCTGACGCGTTTCGCTGCCCAGTCACTGTATTCGCCGTTGCGAGTAATTGAGCCGGTAGCGGGCATCAACCGGGTTGCCATGCAGCTGCCGCAATCACTCAACACCCTGTTACCCGCGTTGCCGGTAGCCGCTACACCCATCGCGGCATGGAGCCTGGACGGGCTGCATGTTACTGCAATTGAACTGCGCAACCAGGATCCGCATCGCGCCTTCGCACTTGATCCTCGCTACCTGCAGGGTGCCCTTGAGGCGGCGACGTTCATGCATCCAAACATTGGCGTGCATGGGCAGATGGATGACACGACTACCGTGATCATCGTCACCCGGGGTCCCCTGGCAGAGCGCCTGCACCTTCCTCGCATCCAGCCTGTCGGTAAGGAGGATTGAGATGGCCATGGCACTGAAAAGCAACGGCTTCCTGAAAATTCTGGTTCCGGCTGTATTGGTGATTGTTCTGCTGGTTGTCGTTATGGCCAGTAGCGGCGATAACGACGCAGGGCGGTCGCATCAGCTCTCAGACACCACGCTGGAACTCAAACCCGAAGAGTTGAAATTGCTGGGGGTAGAGGGTGATACGCCACAGGATACCGTCGCCACCCTCGTAGGCCGGGTACGAATGATGGAGCAGGACCTGGAAGGCACGCGGTCTGAAAGCCAGCAGCTGGCGGATCAGAACCGGAAGCTGACCGAGGAGAACAGACATGTTGATCGCAAGCTCGAAACCCTGATGCAGCAGGAACGGCGTCGGATGGACGATGCCCAGCGCATCCGGGAGCAGTCCTTGCTGAGCCGTTTCGAGCAGCAGTTTGACCAGTTGAAGAACAATTACGCCAGAGAAGCCGGCACGGGCGAGCATGGACGTATACCGATTGGTAGCGGATGGGGTGATGCGGAGCAGGGTTCAGCTACCCCGGTTGTCTGGGTCAAGCCCATGGATGGAGAGCAAGCGCAGACAGGACGAGATCAAGGCAAATGGTCGTTTCCATCTTCCTTCGCTGACGAGGCAGGACTGCTCGCCGATTCTGTGAGTAGAGGTGCATCAAGCCTGGAGTCCAAGGCTACCGGCCAGCCTGATGCTGCGCTGTTGGAGCCGGTTTACACTGTACCGGCCAACGCCACTTTGATGGGGTCGCTCGGCATGACGGCATTGATTGGTCGCGTGCCGGTGAACGGCACCGTCAGTGATCCGTATCCGTTCAAGGTGATCATCGGCAAGGATAACCTCACGGCAAACCATATTGAAATTCCCGAGGTGCACTCGGCCATTGTCAGTGGTACGGCAACGGGCGACTGGACGCTATCATGTGTGAGAGGAGCCATTACCTCGATGACCTTTGTCTTTGAGGATGGAACTGTCCGCACCATTCCCCAGCCGGCTACGGGTAACCTCTCACGAACACAATCCAGTGATGACGTTCTGGGTTATATCTCTGATCCCTATGGGATTCCGTGTGTCAGTGGCATCCGCCGCAGTAATGCCAAGGAGTATCTGGGTAGCCGTGCACTGATTACAGCGGCTGGTGCGGCTGTCGCATCAAGCCTGATTGATGAGTCGACTGGCGTCGCCACTATCAACACTGATGGCTCGGTATCCACTGCTATCAGCGGAAATCAGGCGGCTGCCTCAGTGTTGACCAACGGTATCTCTGACATCTCCGATTGGGTTAACCGGTTATACGGCGAAGCATTCGCCGCCGTGTACGTACAGCCCGGCGTCCAGGTTGCTGTGCATATCGAACAGCCTCTGGAAATCGACTATGACCAGGCGGGCCGCAAGGTGCGCCATCAGATAGCTGCGGGGGGCTTTAATGAACTTCCCTAATAGCCTTGTTGTGATCTTGCTGGCAGCAGCACTGACCGGATGCGCCACATCCAAGGAAGAGCTGATGCCGCATGGTGGCCAGACAATGCAGGATATCTGGCGCCATTCCGCTGGCGGTGACAGTGGTGACAATCTGAGTCAGCAAGCACTGCTGGATGCCCGGTCAGATTTGCGTCGCCCCATCGGTGATCAGCCTATGGTGGAGCAGCGTATTCAGTACACCCGAAATGCGGCAAATGAAATCTACAGTCAGTTTGCACGTCTGCCCAATCCAGACCTGGTCATGTACGTCTTTCCTCATGTGGCCGGAGGGGAGCCGGTCCCCGTACCGGGCTATTCCACGGTATTTCCGCTGTACACCATGCCTGAATACGCCATGCCGGGTGAGATGGCCATCCCGGACATGAATGCACTCGAACGCCCAATAAGGAGGCGCTGATGACCGGACTGAATGGGATCATGGCGAGATACTACTCGTCCACGACAGACCGGCAGGAAGTCCGCTCTGAGCCGGATGCTTCAGTGAACCTGGGCCAGGTTGAAGGTCTGCTGACCGATGAAGCGAACCAGCGGTTGGTACTGCCACGCGGCAAACCCACGACCATGGAGGTACTGCGCCGGATGTACCGGCGTGCTCCCAGCTTTGCCAGTCGACTCCCATGGGTTGAATATCTGGAGGAGTCTGGGTGCTTTCTCTTGGAAGATGGCAAGTCGGTGGGAATAGTCGCTGAGGTTGTTCCCATCCCTACGGAAGGCCGTTCGCCGGAGTCGCTCGAGCAGCTGCGGGATCAGATTGAAGCAGCCTTGCAGGACAGTCTGCCGGAAGAGGATGACTACCCCTGGGTGGTGCAGATGTATGTCAGTGACGATACCGATCCCCGGTCTGATATTGCTGCAATACAGGCATACATCAAGCCGACGGTGCGTCAGAGTCCTTTCACCCAGGACTGGCTGGAAAATATGGAGCGGCATTTGGCAGCTATTTCCCGGCCAGGTGGTCTTTTTGTCGATGAGATCGTCACCCAGGCAGAATGGCGCGGGCATACAAGAAAAGCCCGGCTGGTGCTGTACCGCTGGCTGCCGGAGCACGCCAAAAAGGGCAAGAAACGCATTGGCGACCGCAAGCGCTCGCTAAATCCCGAGGCGGCCGCAAACCATGTCTATGACCGGCTCACCGGCAGCCTGGGGGCCGCCGGCTTGCGCATGAAACGCTACAACGGTGCGGACTTCCACAACTGGATGATGCCCTGGTTTAATCCGCGTCCGCGGCTGTCACCGGACAGCCCCAGAGCATTCCATGACTGCTTTAGATACCCAGAGCAGCCAGCCTGGTCATATGACCTGGCGGAAGGTTTGCTGGCGTCCAGCCCCCGTGGCGATGCGGATACGGGCCTGTGGTATTTCGATGGCATGCCGCATTGTGTGGTGCCGGTTGAGGAGGTGAGAACGCCGCCCAAACTCGGTCATCTGACGGGCGAGTTACCCCGTGGTGACTCCAACGCGCGCAACGCCTTGTTTGACCATATGCCCGAAGGCACGGTGGCCTGCCTGACGATCATCGCTACCCCGCAGGAGCCGCTGGAAGCGCATATCAATGCCTTGCGTCAGAAAGCCATTGGCGACTCGGTACTGGCTGCCAGTGTTCGTCATGACTGTGATAAAGCGCGGGATATGCTGAGTGAGAGCCACAAGCTGTATCAGAGCAGCCTGGTGTTCTTTCTCCGTGGCAGTTCCGATGCAGAACTGGATACCCGGTTGCTGCAGCTCTGTACTCACCTCATTAACGCGAACCTCAAACCGACCGAACTGGAAGATGAAGTCGCAGCGCTGAACAGTTACCTGCGCTGGGTACCAATGAATTTCCAGCCGGAGCTGGACCGGAAAAACCGCTGGTACACCCAGTTTCAGTTTGTGCAGCATCTTGCCAACCTGGCACCCGTTTTTGGTCGAGCCCGGGGCACCGGCAATCCGGGACTGAGTTTTTTCAACCGCGGGGGCGAAACCCTGAGCTTTGATCCGCTGAACCTGGATGATCGTCAGGCCAATGCGCATATGTTGATTTTCGGCCCGACCGGGGCGGGTAAATCGGCGACGCTGAATGCCATGCTGGCTCAGCTGATGGCGGTGCGCAGGCCCCGTCTGTTCATTATTGAGAAGGGCAACAGCTTTGGGCTGTTAGGCCAGTATTTTGAGCGCCTCGGGCTGTCGGTTAATCAAGTGCGCTTGTCACCTGGTAGCGGTGTTCGCCTGCCGCCCTTTGCCGAGGCTCACCGGCTGCTGGAGCCGGAAGAGTTGCGACGCAGGCAGCTGAAGGATATCGAGGCGCGGGCCGGGATGGAAGACGATCCGGCGGATCTGGAAATCGACGAAGAAGCGGAAGAGGAGCGCAATATCCTTGGTGAAATGGAGATCACCGCCAGGCTGATGATCACCGGCGGCGACCCCAAAGAGGAAGCGTTGTTTCGCCGCAGTGACCAACGCACGGTTCGTGATGCGATTTTCCGCGCGGCACGCAGCGCGGTCAGCGAAGGCCGGCAGTGTCTGACTGAAGATGTCCGGGCCGCTTTTCGTGAGATAGCCCTTCATCCCGACACGCCGGAGCATGGCCGCAGGCGAGCTTATGAAATGGGTGAAGCCATGGGGCTGTATGTTGATGGTTTTGATGGAGAGGTGTTCAACCGGCCTGGAGAGGCGTGGCCTGAGTGCGACGTTACCATTATCGACCTGGCCCATTACGCTGACGGCGGATATACCGCGCAGCTGGCGCTGTCCATCATCTCCATCACCAACGTCATTACCGCTATGGCTGAGCGCGATCAGTACGGTGGTCGTCCCATTGTCCAAGTGATCGATGAATCCCACTTGCTGACCACCAATCCGCTGCTGGCTCCGTTTCTGGTATCCGTAGGCAAGATGGGCAGAAAATTATCGCACTGGCTGTGGATGGCTACCCAGAACCTGGAAGACTTCCCGGAAGTAGCAACCAAGCTGCTGAACATGATCGAGTGGTGGGTGCTGCTGACCATGCCGCCGGATGAGGTGGCCAAGGTCATGCGCTTTAAGGAGCTCTCGGAGGATCAGCGCAAGCTGGTGCAGTCGGCAACCAAAGTCACCCGCAAATATACCGAAGGGGTGGTACTGGGCGGGCGTCTTGAATCACTGTTTCGGGTGGTGCCGCCCAGCCTGTATCTGGCTCTCGCTGGCACTGAAGGTGAGGAAAAGGCCGAGCGCCGCCGGATCATGCAGGATGACGGTTGCTCTGAACTGGACGCAGCGATCGAAATAGCCCGGCGGCTGGATGAAAAGCGGGGAATCGGTCGATGAGAACCCGCTGCTGGATTCAAACCTCCGTCATTGCCCTGAATACCCTGGGTATCAGCATGCTCCTGTCCACTCCAGCCTTTGCAGGTATCGAAGTGTTCAGCGCCTCACACCTGACGCTGAGCAATGTCCCATCGAACGCGGTGGTGGTCGAACTGGATGCTCTGGTGGGACTGGACGAGGTGTTGTCTCTGGGCCTGCCTGCCAACCCGGATCAGGCCGGCTCTGTTGCGTTGGGGCGTATGCAGGGCGAGCGCTGGACAGAGATGCTGGAGCGTTACGAGCACGCGGCTCTGGCCGTATCCCGAGCCTGGGTGTTAGGCGTTGAGAAGATCCCGGCGGTGGTGGTCGACGGCAATGTCGTATATGGCGAAACGGACGTGGCGCGTGCCGTCTATCTCATTGAGGAGGCCATGTCCCATGCAGAGTAGAACGCTTCTTAACGGATTCATTGGGCTCTGTCTGGTCGTGCTGGCTACAGCGCCGGTGCAGGCTGGTGAGATCTCCACGGCGGAGATTGTGTCTTCAGCGGTTTCCCCAGCCTGTGTGGATTATCAAGCGGTGGGTATCTGTGCCTGGCTGTTCTGCTCGTATGGCTGCACCGTAAGAACATCAGTAAAGGTCAAACATTATGTCCCGGAGCTGGTGGTCTCCAGCTACAACAGCACCGGAGCGAATCCCTGGACAGATGTTGCTGCGATGAGTCCGCCCGGCAGCGGCCGGGCAGACGGCGGCGGCAATATGACCAGCCGGCATGCCAATGCACGGGATATTTTGCGGTTCAAGAATGTCGATGCCATCGGCCACCCGGCCACCTCAATCTTCTCGGCGCTGAATAACATGTCGGGCATGATTTGCGCGTCGGGCACCTTCTCCATGAACCCGCACTTCTTGTCCACGCTGGACACTGTGGGCTGGCGGCATGCGTTGGTTGAGCGGCTGTATCCCCAGGCCTATACCCCCGGCATGCGCGAGCTGGGACGGCTGGGGGATAACTGGGGAAATATCTACCCACGTAGTGGCTTCGTTTCTCAATCCGATGACTATCGCGGCGGGGCGCTGGCGGCACAGCGCGTAGCCGACCTGGTCACCCGTCGCAATTCGCCGCATGTTTACCAGCCGCTCACCCCGGTTGCTCGCGACGGCTGGTGGCCGCCGTTATCGGCCGTCGTGGAGGGTGATGCGTCTACCCATAGATGGCAGGCATTGGCGCCTAGCCTCGAAAGCAGCTGCGCTGTCTGGCCGGACCGCGGGCATCTTGCCTCGTATGGCGATCGAACCGATGGCAGTGGTGATTATGTTTGGGCGCTGTGGCGGCCTTACAGCTGCTGTGAGCGGCGTGGCCAGGTATTGCTCGTGCACACCGGAGGATGAGATGAAGCGCCGAATAACTCTATTCTTCGCAATAGCGCTACTGGCATCAAGCCTGACGGTTAGCGCAGCGGATGAGGTCTACTACCGCATTGGTGGTGCCAACCCGATTTCCATTGCCGCGTCTTCCGGCATTCCTCAGTCGCCTGCCTTGGTCAACATGGGTGTGCGTTGGAACATGGACGCATCCTGCGGCAATTTTGATCTCGGATACTCGGTATCAAATTCACTCAATGGCGTGACCAATAGCTTCCAGAACCTGATGGGTAACGTGATTCAGAACGCCCAAGGGGCCGTGGCATCGCTGCCGGCCATGATCATCCAACGCTCTTACCCACAGTTGTATGAGCTGCTGAGCAACGGTGTGTTGCAGGGCAGACTGGACTTTGACCGGGGCAAGCTGTCATGTCAGAGCATGGCCGGCCAGATGGGCGACTGGATGATGGGCTCAAGATTGCAGCAGGTAGCTGCGGGTGAGGCCTGGTCAGATGCGGCAGCGAGTACCCGTGACCCCGTTCAGGCTCAGGCACAGGTGGAACAAACGGCTGGGAATGACGGCGTGACCTGGGTGGGAGGCAGCAAGCGTGGTGGCCAGGGCCAGGAGCCGATCAATGTCGTCACCGATGTTGTGGTGGCTGGCTATAACTTGCTGCATGAGCGTAGCTCCATGGAAACCCAGCCGATCAGCGGTGGAGGCACCGGCTGGGGAGCTGCACCCACCAACAGCGGATCCTGGCCTGGTGGTGGCAACCAGGCAGGTAACGTGGCAACTGGTACCGGGGTCTGCCGGGGTGGCATGTGTACTTTATGGGGCACTCCTGAAGATGCAGCGGTTTGGATTACCAAAGCCATTGGCGAAACACGCCTGCAGACCTGTGATAACTGCGAGCGTGGGGCGGGCCGTGCCGGAACCGGGTTAATCAAGGATTTGGAAGAAGAACAGCAAAACATCCTGAGTATTTTGGTCCAGCTGATTGCCGGGTCCCTGGAGATCAACCCCGAGAACCTGCGACAGGTTTCAGGCGGTGAGGGCCTGGCTGTTTCCCGCGGCGTCATCGAAGCCATTCGGGCGGACCCGGACTCGGAGCTGCTGGCTCACCGGCTGGCAAGTGAAATGGCACTGTCACGCACCCTGATCAAAGCCATGTGGGCCCGGCGCACGTTACTGGCCGGAATGACTGAACCCGCAATCGCCGAGGTCTCCGCCAGCGTGCAGTCACCCATCGCGCCGGCGCTGAACCAGAAGTTCGACTCGCTGGATCGGGATATCGACGCCCTCAAGACAGAGCTGGAAATCCGTACTGCAATGGCAAACAACACAGCCATGATCGCACTTGAGCGCGCGGCTGGCAGATCAGAGGGTGCCAGCCAGGCGGAAACATTCTCGCCAGATTCCCTGTTCGATAGCCGAGGCCGCCCTAAACCCAGCCCCGGAACGCCCTGATGAGCGACAAAGGCAACTTCAAGCGCCTGACCCTGGTAGCGACCATTGCAACTCTGGTCACGTTCATTGTCGGCTTGATGATGGTGTACCTGGGATCGCGGCTGGCCGGCGGAATCGACGGTTATGGGCAGCTACTGGAGTCAGCAGCCCCCGCCTTACTGGTCTGGCGCTTGTTGTTGTATGCCCTCCTGGTACTGGCATGGATGGGGCAACTGCGTAAGCGGGTAGTGCAATGGCTGAAGGAGGATGCGGATGGTGGGACTGAAGGCCTGGCTCGGTTACATCGCCTGGAGTGCGCCGTCGTAATACTTGCCGTGGTGGTTGAGACGTACAACCTGTATGCAACATGGGGCCACACATGAACGCCAACCTGGTTGTCACCGATTACATGGAAGCGCCCTTGCTGCTGTTGGCCTGGATCGTCAACAACTCCCTGTGGAATACCTTGATGATGACCGGGCTGGCAGCAGTGCCCTTTATTGCCATGATGGTATCTGAATGGTTCCGGGCACGCCGGGAAGGCGATGATGAAGGCAACCGGGGTAAGGTGGCAATCAACCGGATTGAGACCGGGCTGTACGCCATGGTGTTGTGTTACGCGTTTACGTGCTTGCCCCTGCTCAACGTCTCAATCAACCCAGCCAACAACATTCCTCGACTCGACGATAGCGGAAACGTCTGCTCCGTCGCGGTGGTCGGGGAAGGTGAATGGGGTAGCGCTACGCTCAATTCGATGGCCGGACAAACCGCAAGCATTCCGCTCTGGTGGGCGTTTGTGCACATCCTCTCGAAGGGGCTGACCAATACAGCTGTCGCGGCCATCCCTTGCACACCTGACTGGCAATCGATCGCTACCGAAGTTGACCTGCAGGAGGTCGAGGATCAGGTGCTGCGGCTGGAAGTCAGCGAGTTTCAGCTGGCATGTTACGGCGCTGCGCGTAACAAACTGTTCAGAGAGCAACCCAACATGGACCGCGCTTTGGCCAGAGACACCGCATGGCTGGGCTCTCAGCATCTGGTGAATACGCCGGGTTTGTACGACTCCTTCTATGCGCCTCGACCCATCCAGGGGTTTCCATATGTAGAGGCGCGGGACTCTGCCAGAAGTAATACCGGTCCGGGACTGCCCGGCTACCCAAGTTGCTCGGAATGGTGGTCAGACAGCGTCCACGGTTTGCGCAAGCGCCTTTATGATGAGGTCAATCCCAGCTTGTGGACGAGTATCCAGGCTGCGGTAGGGGTGCACGCGTCTGCCGAGGAGGCCGTCATCAGGCGTATGGTCAGCCCTCGGGAAAGTGCGGCTAACGGCAGGCACCTGCGACCGGTGGCAGGCTATCGGGATATCGGCGGTGGCGGTCGAGTAGAGAATGCCATTGATGCAGTAACAGGCGTCGCTTCTGGCATGGTAGGAAGCGTAGGCGGCGGCGTGTACGTGGCCAAAGGAAAAGCCGGTATGGATATGCTGAAAATGGCGTTGCCTATGGTCCAGGCAGTCCTGGTTATGGCGGTGATTATCCCTTTGCCCTTGATCATGGTCATGTCCGGCTACAGCTTGACTGTCGCTGGCACAGCGACCTTCGGACTATTTGCCATCTGGTTTCTGACCTTCTGGTGGGAGCTGGCCAGGTGGCTGAGCAATAACCTGATTACCATGCTGTACAGCGGCGGTGCTTCAACCACAGGTGCGCTGGAAACGGCATTTGGGATGGCCAACCTGTACGACAAATCATTGCTGGTCATGATTGAGTGGGCGATGTTCTTGTTGTTGCCGATGATCTGGATGGCGGTAATGGCGTGGGCTGGGTTTAAAGCGGGCAGTCAGTTCGGCCAACAGTTGGGTAAGGGTGCGGAAAGCACAAAAACAGCAGGCGATTCAGCTTCAAGCGCAGTAGCCAGCGCAGCGACCAAGGGAAGAATGCGGTAACAGCTTGGGAATCATCAGTCGATGCGGCGGTGGCATCGGGCCCGCACACCAGTCGCCCGCACCCGCAGCTCAAGATCTAACCGTACTTCACCCGGTAATGGCCTGACGCATACATTGAAAGGGCTTAAGCGTGAGCTATCTCTGTAAGTTGATCCAGAGCTAACAGGCCCTTTAAAGCAGTGGAGATCATCATCAGGTAACGCAGCGGGAACTGTAAAAAAGTACAGCCGCAGAGACAGGCTTGCGTTTACTTTAACCACACTCTATATTGCGATTTGGCTGGCCAAAAAACGCTACATGTTGTGTATTTTGGTGGGCGCACCTCTAAAGAGGACTGGCGCAAGTGAAAGCTGCGGATGAGTACGTAGAAGTTTGGCGACCGAACGCACCCATCCGCATCACCAGAAGCCAGATGGTATGGACCATGCCAGATCCTGATATGGGTTCACATTGAGCCAACAAATGGCGGAAGCGTCAACTGCTCACTGCTGAACGGTTCTCCTATCGAGGTTTGGTTCTATGAACGGGCAACATAGGAGAACCTATCATGCCAAACTTAAAGCAAACATCCTCAAAAATCGCGAAACAGGCGGCGGAAACGTTACGAGACCCTAGTGCATCAGCCATCGCCAAGAAATTAGCCGGATCTGTTCTTTCCCAGTCAAGCTCGTCTAAAGAAACCGGAAAAGCGATGGAGTCGGAGGCCTCTCGAGTGCTCCTTTCGAGCAAATACAGCGAGGCCACCAAGGCGCTCGCAGCCTCGGCTCTTTCCCAATCTAACAAGAAGCGCTGAGGAGGTGTTATGGCTACATATCTAATCACCTATGACCTCCATATTCCAGGAAAGCTGAAGCAGGAGGTGATTTATGGCAATTAGCCAGGCGCAATTGCGGCGACGCATTCAAGAGGCGCAGCGTAAAGCTCAGCAGCAACTGAACCGTGATATTACCCGGATAAATAGGGAAAATAAGAGGCGGGTTGAAGACCACAATCGCCAGATTGAGATTCACAACCGAAAGGTACGGGCGCAGGTAGATACCTATAACCGCAATGTTGAAACTCAAAATAGAAAGGTTGAGTCCGAAGTCAACGTGTACAACAGCCGAGCTCGTCAGCACAACGCAAAGGTCATCACAGAGCTTAATCGAAGTTTACGTTCGTCGACGGGCGGGCTTCGATACACTGATTCTGAGAGGCAATTAGCAGACCGAGTACATCAGGCAGTAGCTTTCGCTGACCCTAGGGAGTATGACTCGTTTTTGAGCTATGCGCGGATTGATGGGGCCAACGTGGCAGGAGAACTGCGTGCATGTTTAGAAGAATTAGGGGTGGCTGTTTGGTTTGACGAGGTCGCCATTGTTCCAGGGCGAAGTCAGTCGCTTCAGATGGATGCAGGCTTGAAGAAGGCTAAAACCGGTATAGCGCTGTTGACTCCAGCGTATCTAACAGGGAGATTCTGGACCGAGCGCGAGCTGGGGGCGTTATTGAACAAATCCACACTTATCCCTGTGCTTCACGGCGTTACGTTTGAAGATGTGCAGCAGTACAGCGGAATATTGCCTGATCTTGCTGGTTTTACGACTACCGATGATTCGGTTGCTGATATTGCAGAGAAGATCGCAGCGGCTGTTCTTCCTTTGGAGGCTTAAGGTAGCCACGTACCTTTGTATGGGGTGACTTCCTTGAGCACTCCATACAAGGCGAAGGCTCAGATGTGAAATGCCAGCCCAGAAACTGTTCCTCTCTAGGGCAGCGCTGATCAATTCAGCTCGCTTTCGTCTTTCGATATAATGCCACCGTTACGCACTGACCAAGAACCAGCATGAAGCAAACGCGTTTCGCCCAAGCCGAGTTCGCCGCCAAGAAAAAACGACCCGGCGTCAGCGGTTTTTGGCTTAAATGGAACATGTTGCAGCCTATTGAAGGATAAGTACGTTCCGAGAACGGTAGCAGCCGGAGAATCAGTTGGATCAGGGCAACGCTTTTCAGCTGCGAGAGAGATCCGGGTGATTTCTTAAATTCAAGCACTACCTGTCTTGTCTGTGGGGTCCACTTTCGAAGTCAGTCTTCAAGGAAGTATGCAGGCTCCCCAAGACCGTTAACTTCACCCTCATGATCAACATAATCGTGGCAGAACCCGCGCGCCCAATCTTCAGTCGCAATGTCTTGTGCAGCACTTGTGGCTGCAATCAAACCAGCGAATGCACCGAGGCCCGCGAAGACTGAATCGACAGTCCCTTGGGTCAAAAGCATCCGCTTAGGTGCTGCGGGAAGTAGCAGGTTTTGCTCCGCAACGGTCTGTGGATCATCAATGATTTCCCCAAAAATATTGCACGGCCGTCCATCGGCACGCTGCGGCAGTTCCGTTGGGGTATTCGTTACAGCGAGGTCGGGGATGGGCTCGCCGTATATGTTGGAGGCCATATCCTTCTCCTTAATTGACTTTGGTTATCCCTCAAAAGGTAGCAGCCAGACCTGCTAGCGTCCAAACAGGCGGTAGTCCATTCGGACGGTTGGCCATCAAAAGGTGTAAAAGGCTATAAGGGAAGGGTAGGACAAGGGGCAAGGGGCTTGCCCGAAAGGGGTAGTGGCGAAAATTCTAAAGGGTTGAAATATACACCTGTTGGGCAAGCGTCAGGTCATTTCTGCCCCATACCAGGCTCTAAAATACGCCACGATGCACCACGCAGGCGGCGAGTCCTTAAATCCCCTCTACCTCAATACCGTGCTCGGCCAGCCATGCCTTGCGTTGTGCGTAATCAGGCATGGCCCGTTCCAGGCGCAGCCAGAACTCCGGGTTATGGTGCGGCTCGTGCAAATGCACCATTTCATGCACCACCACGTACTCGGCGATATGCTTGGGAAGCAGAATGGTTTTCCAGTGAAAGTACAGTTGCGCGCCCTTACCGCAGGAGCCCCAGCGGTAGCCGAGATCCTGCACCCGCACGCCGCTGTGAGACACCTCCATACGCTCCTGGTATGCCTTTACCCGCGCGGCCAGCCAATGGCGGGCGTGTTCGCTGTACCAGCGAATGAAATGCTCGCGGGCCCGTGCCAGATCACTGCGGCGCAGTCGGAAGCGACCGGCTGTGAGCTTGAGCGGCACATCTTGTTCATCCACCAGCTTGAGGCGGTAGCTGCGGCCCAGGTATAGGAAGCCTTCGCCGTCTACATACTCCTTGGTTGGGATGGCGCGTTGCAGGCGTTCCTTTTCGGCCAGCCGTGAGTAAATCCAGAAGCTCTTTTCCTGAACGAATTGCCGAAGAACCTGTTCTTCCACCCGGGGAGGGGCAGAAAGAATCAATGCGCCATCGCGTTCGACAGTGATCTGGATCGTCTTGCGTCGTGCACTGCGGCGCACTGTCAGCAGTAGGTCGTCCACGCTCAGGGTCTGGCTCACAGCTGCATCAACCGGTCGTGGCTGGCCCGTGCCTGGTCGAGCAGCCGGTCAGCCAGCACGCCCGCCGTATCGGTATCCACCAGCGGTGGGCGCAAGCGCATCAGATGGTCAAATAACTGCCCGGCCAGGTCTTCCTGGGCGGCGCGCTTGCGTGGGCTCCAGATATCGCGATGGCTTTGCAGTTCGTCGACCAGCAGATCGACCAGCTCCACGGTTACGTCCTTCAAACGGAGCAGCTCGCTGGGTTGCGGTGTGGTGTCGGCGCACACCACGTCCAGCAGCGTGCGTAGAAAGGGCCCATAGTGCTCAGGCAGATCCAGCGGGGTGTTGTCGTCGCTCAGCTGGCCGCTGCGCAGCTCATCGATGATTTTCTGCATCTGCACAACCAGCTGATCCCACTGTTCACCCAGTGACTTGAGCAGTTCATTCAGGCGCTCGGACAACTTGCGAAACAGCACCGGGTCTTCATCGGCATGCTTGCGCACATGCGAGCGGATAGCGTGCTCCATCTCCGACGCCTTAGCACGGTCGTTGACGTTGCGTGCCAGTTGCTTCTCAAAGTCCGCATCGGTGAGCTGGATCGGCGGAATCTTCGGATCGATGCCCAGTGAGATGACGTGGTCGTCTATTAGCTTGCGTACCTTGGCACCCACATCCTTGCCCAGCTGCGGTAAATCCTTGTAGCGGCCGCGCGCCCGGGCATGGATATACGCCAGACGTTTCGCATCCTTGACGAAGGGCAGCCCCTCCGGGCGGGGCAATACGGTATCCAGTGAATTCAGGAAGGCCTTGAGCTTGACCGCAAATTCCGCCCGCAGCTTCTCCGAGGCCAGCGCGGTGATGCATGCCTCGGCATCCTCCAGAGAGTCGATATCCTGGCGGCGGAACACATCCACTACGCGCAGATGACGATCACGCAGCACCGGAATCTCGTCCTTGATGCTGCTCAGCGCGCCTTCAATATCTTCATCGGCATAGGCTGCCAGAGCCTCCTGCAGGTGATTGGCGACTCCGTAATAATCGACCACAATGCCGCAGCGCTTGCCGTAGCCAGTTCGGTTAACCCGAGCGATGGCCTGCAGAAGCTCGGCCTCCTTAATCGGTCGGTCGAGGTACATAACCCCTTCGATGGGTGCGTCAAAGCCGGTCAGCAACATGGATTTGACGATCAGGAAGGCCAGCGGGTCGGCCTTGCCCGGCTGCTCATGGTGCAGCGGCTTCTTGAAACGCTTGATCAGCTGCTCGTGCTTTGATCCATCGGTCCAGGCCTTCCATTCGGATGGGTCGTTATTGGACCCGGAAATGATCGGCGCGAATTCCAGCTTGCCCAGTATCTCGCGGTAGCGCCAAGCCTGGACTCGCGCCTGCACCTTAGGCGGCCGCTGGCACAGGGCTTCATCATCCAACGCCTTGTCGATGCCTGGCAAAGCCGCAGCCTCGGCAAGCAGCTCGTCGCGGGCCGCCTGCAGCGCATGAAAGTACCGGATTGCTGCAATCCGACTGTAGGCCACCACCTGGGCCTTGAAGCCGTTTGGCAGGATATTGCTGACGTAGTGCCGGAGGATGTCGCGCGCCTTGTCGGCGATCAGTGCCGGCGCATCGAAGATATGCCCCTTGGTGGCGTACTTCTTCTTGATCAGTTCCAGCTCTTCCTCGCTGTGATCACGGAACAGATCCTCGAACAGCTCATCCAGACTGGCCCCGTCCTTGACCGCACCTTGTGCCGTGCGCCCTTCGTAGAGCACCGGGACAGTGGCACCGTCGGCCTCGGCTTCCTTGATGGTGTACTTGTCGATAAAGGCACCGAAGATCTCATGGGTGCGCTTCTTCTCGCCCATGATGATCGGCGTGCCGGTAAAGCCGATACGTGCGCAGTTGGGCAGACCAGCCAGCAGGTTGGCGTGCAGGTCGCCGGCCTGGGTACGGTGCGCCTCGTCTACCATTACCAGAATGCTCTCGTCGTTGTTGAGCACTTCGAAAGGTTTGTTCGCCTGGTAGGACGCGGGAGCGTTCGCCGCCTTGAGCGGCGCTGTGGCGCCTGTAGTGCTGGGCACCGATACGTTTTCGTCCTGCTCGGGATTACGGTATTTCTGGATAGTAGCGAACACCAGCCCCGGACCCTTGCGCCGGGCCAACGCCTTCACGCCGTCGATATTGGCCGCTATCTCCGGTGGCTCGCCGCTCAGGGTCGCGGTCGCAGCCAGCTGGCTCTGCAGATCCTTGCGGTCGGTGATGACTATTACCTTGAATCGCCGCAGTTGCTCATCGGTGCGCATCTTGCGCACCAGAAATACCATGGTCAGACTCTTGCCCGAGCCCTGGGTGTGCCAGACGATGCCGCCACGCTGATCGCTCTCGCCGTGCTGCGCACGGGTCTGCCCGCGTTTAAGACGGGCAATCGCATGGTTTACCGCGCGGTATTGCTGGTACCGGCAAACGGTCTTGATGGTTTGCCCGCCTACCTGCATGAACAGCATGAAGTGACGGATCAGATCGATGAGATGAACCGGTGCCAGGATCCCCGCCACCAAACGTTCCTGTTCGGACAGCGTGTTCTTGCCCAGCGCGGCGGCGATACTTTGTTCGCTGCCGCTGCCATCAGGGCCGACCACCGTTTTCCATTGGCCGAAATGGGCAAAGCCGGCACCGATGCAGCCGACCCGCGCCTCGTCGAAGCTGCTGGCAATCAGCAGTTGTACGCTGGCAAAGAGCGTCTCGCTGCCCTCGTTCTCGTCGACTTCCAAGGCCGCCTTGCGCTGGTTGCTGTAGCGCCGCAGCTGATCCACCGCTTCGGCCAGCGGCTCGGGGATGGAGGGGCTCTTGCACTCCACCACCACCAGCGGGATGCCGTTCACCAGCAACACCAGATCGGGAACGATGAATTTCTTGCCACTGTCGTAGCCGGCAGGGCAGTCCACCCGATACTGATTGATCACTGTAAAGCGGTTGTTTGCCGGCGTGTCCCAGTCGATGTACTGAATGGTCTGCCCGCGCCCGCCATCCCAGCCCGGCAGGCCATCGACGGTGATGCCCTTGAGCAGCAGTTCGGTGGCTTTCTGGTTGGCTTCCATCAGCTTTGCCGTGCCCAGACGGGTGATGGCCGCGAATGCTTCGGACAGTCGCTCATCATCCAGCCAGGGCTGGCCGTCGCGCAGGTTGATGGCGCGCAAGCGCTCGGTCAGTGTGGCCCGCTGAATCACTTCACTGAAGCTGCTGCGGCCGGTCATGGCCGGGTCGTCGAGGCTACCCTCAGTGTGCTGCCAGTTCAGCCCCTGCAACTGAGCCACAAAGGGTTTTTCGACGTCTTCCAGTTCCCAGCCCACAGGCCACTCCTTGTCTAATTGGGCGATGTTATGGGGGCATGTCCCCCATAAGTCCCCATAAATCCCATAACGGCCCCAATTACTGCCGAATGGATACGCCAAAGCTAGTCGCGCTGGACTCGGTTCAATTTTTGTAGCCCAGGAAGGGCGCCTAAATGAGCAACCACTTGGTTGACGCCGACTTGGTAAATGTCCCTGGCTGTAGCCTCAGCTGGCGGCTTCATAAATAGGTTGAACTCATGCCATTTCAGGTTTTTGCACAGCTCTCTGATCTTGTCATCTGCGAACGAGGCAGAAACCTTGTGCGCAAATTCATTCCTGATCTTCCCGATGGTCTTGATGTCTTTGTAGACCAACTCATGAATAACGCCGAGCAGATAGAGCAGGCGGGCTCTGGCTACAAGGCCATTGAGTGGGCCAGCCTCACCAATCAGGCTTTTCACTTCGGAGCGATCATCCAGAAAAGTCGCAACCAGGATGTCTCCCAGTAGGCTCTCGATATACGCGCAGCCAACAATGGCTATCTCTCGATCATTGTCGTGCCCGTAGTCGAATGCCTGAGAAAACTCCGCAAGTTTTGCGAAGTCGGCGATCAAGTCGTCACGTTGCGAGCTCATGCCCCTGGCCCCAACACATAGTGGCTGCCACGCTTTTCACCTTGCAGAATCAAGCGATTTTCATCGCGAAGCTTTGTTAGCAACTCCTTTGCCTGCTCAGCAGATAGACGGCAAAGCCCCATTACTTCGGCGCGCTTAATCGAACCATGCTGGCGAACGTAGCTCAGCACCATCTGCTCATGCTGAATCGGTGCAAAGCCTGCCTGGCGGGTATAGGCGGCTTTGTCCCCCACGGCCTGGTACAGGCTGGCCGATAGGGTGTAGCTGCGCCCTCGGGTAGAGCCGTGGGCTTCCACCAAGCCGGCTTCGGTCAGAGCTTCCAAGGTGCGTTTGGCGCTGGTGGTATCGCGCTGGATCTGCACGGCCAACTCATCAGCCGTGACACGCTTACTTTCGCGCAGGGCGGCCAGGGCGATCAGACTGTCGATGGGCAGCTCGGTGTTGGTAGCACGTTCGTGCTCGACCACCAGGCGGCGGAAGTCCAGGTCCGCCTCGGCGGTGGGTAGGCGCAGTACCACGCTCTGGGCGGTGGTGTAGCTGTAGTCCGGGGCTGGGCGGCCAAACTTGAGCATGCCGCGAAAGATCTTGTCCACGCCGCGCCCGGAGCGTTCGACCACGCCAATGCGTTTCATGGCGTCCGCCAGGGTGGGGTTGCGTGGGCGCGGCTCGGTGACCAGCAGGTTAGCCAGGGTTACGCCATCGACCAGCCCGCCGGGGTTGCTGACCACCAACGCCTCGTCCTCAAGGCGCACATGCACGGCACCGAGACGGTGATAGTCGCGGTGGATCAGGGCGTTGGCCACCGCTTCGCGAAAGGCGCCCATATCGACCTTGGGCACCGGCACGCGGAACAGGCCGACTTGCAGCTCGTCCTCCGGGTTATACGGGCGGAAGTTGGTTTCCAGCCAGTCCAGCGCCTTGAGCAACGGGAAGCGGCGGAATTCGTTGAAGCGCACTGCCTGCTGGGCCAGCACCTGGAAGGCGAATTCGTGGGTGGGTACCCACTGGCGTAGCGAGGTTTCCCGGCCAACCAGCAGCAGGCCGGTCAGGGTCGGCACGCGCGAACCATCCGGCTGGCGTGCGGTAAGTGTCAGTGCACCGTCGAGCGCTTCGTCATCCAATTCGAGCAGCACGCGGTCACCGCCGTACTGCTGCACGGCCTGGCGCAGGCGCTCGCGCTCCAACGGGTCAAGGTCTGCCAGAGTGGCACCGGCCACCGGCTGAGCCGACACGTCGATCAGACCAAAACTGGAGGCGCGGCTGGCCCGCTCGTGGGGCAGCATGGCTACGCATTCGGGCGTACCGTCGTGCTTCACGCGGCGGCGTAGGTAAACGCCACTGGTGGTGGCTACCTCACCGTGCGCCTTGGGTACATGGATGCGCGCCACGGTCACGCCGTCCACCTCCACCGCCTCGGCTTGTACGGATAACGATGGCGACGTGCGAGCCGCCACCATGCCGGCCATCCCTTCCAATAGGCGATGCTCGGCATGCAGGCCGGTGGGCGTGCCATCGTCCTCGACGCCCAGCCATAACTCGCCGCCTTCGGCATTGGCCAGACAGACCAGTGCCTCGATCAGGTCGGTGTCGGACAGCTTCTTGCGGTCGCTCTTGAACTCGACGGTGAGGGTTTCGCGGGGCGGCAGATGCGGGGTCATGTCAGGCTCCCGTTTGTGCAGCAGGCTGCTGCACAGATTCCAGCAGCGGAGTGACGCGCACGCGGCCGGTGAGTAGGTCGTCCATCAGGCCAGCTTTTTTTGCAGTGAGCTTCTCACGTGAGGTTTCTTCAAGCTGAATCCGTGATTGCATAGCAGTCAGTCGATCCAAAACCCGCTCCTGCTCTTTGAACGGCGGTAGTCCTATCAGAAGGTTCCGAACATCACGCAATGTAACCTTGGGCCGAGTTACGCCAGCAGTGATCTGCTCGACTTGCTTGGCGACGGCTGAAGAGTTGATGAACATCGACATCCAGTCAGGGCAGATACGATCCGTACATGGCCGCAGACGAACTATGTCTGCAGTTACGATTCCGCTGGGCATAGATTCTGGGTAGACGGCGGCCACACATGGTGGAAAGCCCATCTTTGTGGCAACGACATCACCCGCGCGGACCTCATGCGCCGCCAAAGCCTGTGCCTTGCTGGCACTTACGAAGACGTTACTCTTCCACACGAATTGATCCGGTTTAACGTCCCGCACAAAGATCACTGGCACCCCAGAGTCGCGGTAGTCGGCAGCAACAAGATCACTGCCGAATGGTCCGATCACTGAGTTGGATGTCAGGTTGATAATGGGCTCAACCTCCCACTCCCTCGGAATCCACCCCAGCGGCGATTCCTTGTAGAGCTGCGGTGCTTCGCTCTGTGGCGGGCGCAGTTCGCCGCTAGCGTCGATGCCGCGGGACAGCAGGTCGTGCAGCAGGCCCTGTTTGACGGCCTTGAGCTTGTCGATCAGCGCCTCGGTTTCGCGGATGGCGGTGTCGAGGGTGTCGAGGATTTGGGCGATGACAGGCTGGGCCGCTTGAGGCGCCAGTGGCACGGGAATATTCAGATAGTCCTGAATACGGATGCCCTTCACCGTAGAGCCAACGGCCCTGCCCTCGGCAAGCGGCTGGATGTATTGAATTAGTTTCAACAAGTACTCGGCGGATACACCCGAGGCAGGAAAAAGCGCCTTCACGTCCTGATTGATCGCCATGGGGATCACCGGCAACGCAGCCCTGCCGACTGCCATCCGAGTGCAGACCAGCGGCGTTTGTGCAGGAATCAGGTTGCTGGCACTGGCATGAAGGCCTGCAGAGGAAATGTGCTCCTCGGTGTCCTGAATCACGCCCTTCTGCTCAGGGAAGTCCTTGACTGAGGCCCAGGGGATTTCCCCTTTCCAGTAGGACGGCACCTGCCGTGGGGGCGTCCCGCCGCCAATATGCCGTTCTACTGCGTCCCCTAAAGGACGCTGCTCATACAGAGTCTCAGACATACCCCAACCCCTTCAGGAACTCCTGCAACGCCTCTGCCGCCGCATCGCGCTTCTGTCCGATCTCGTTCAGCGTCACCCGGTACTTATCCCACCAGTTCTCGAAGGCGGCAACGATCTGCTTGCGCTGCGCGGCGACATAGCGCTCGACGATGGCCTGCATGTCGTTGTGCAGGATGGTCAGCAACAGCTCGGCGGCTTGCTGCTCGTCCAGACCATCAACGGCCTTGTTCAGGTGGCTGGCGAAGTTGTCCTTCTGGGTTTTGAGCTGCTTCTTCACCTTGGCCAGATCGGCTTTCCAGGCCTTGAGCTGGGCTTCGTCAACGGCGTTTTCCTCGTCATCGCCGGCTTCCGCCTCGCTTTCCACCTCGTCACCCTCCGCCCCCTTGGCTGGGGTAGCGGCCTTGAGTTGGCTTTCAAGTTCGGCTTTCTCCGCTTCCAGCTCGGCCAGCCCGGCGACGAAATCGCCGAGCAGGAACTTGACCAGCTTGTGTTCCAGCGGGCTATGCTTGCTGGCCTTGTCTTCCAGGGCGGTGACCACGCTGGTACGCCAGGCATCCATCACGCCGCTGCTGCCACGTGCCATCAGACCGAGGAAATCATATTTACTCTGGTACCAGAAGCCGGCAACGATACCGCGCACCTGAAAAGGATCGAGCAGGCCGATGCGCTCCAGCGTTTCGCTGAAGCTGGCCAGCAGCTCGCTGCGTAGATCAACCAGCGCGGCGCTGTCGTCGAGTTTCCCAGCCAGGGCGGTGATGCGCGGGCTGTGCTCGCTCCACCACGCCTCGAAGGCGGCGCGTATCGAGGCTTCCTTGATCTGCAAACCTGCGTTGCCTTCGATGGCGGGTTTGAGATCGGCGCGGCGGGTTAGCTCGCTGCGGAAGTCGAAATACTGCGCATCGCGCTCGGCGAACAGATCCAGCGGGTCGAGGCCGTGGGCGGTGAACAGTACGGCCTTGGCCTGCACCTCGGCCTTGGGCACGCCGCCGAGCAGGTGAGCGCGCACGTCGTGGGGTTCGGGCGGCGGTGCGTTGTCCACATAACGGCGGATGTTCAGGTTGTAGTCGTTTTCGCGCAGGGTAGCGATGTCCACCACGTCGCTGAGACCGTCGATCTGGCGGAATTCGTCAAAAGCAGTGGAGATTTTCTCGATGTGTTCGGGCAGCAGGAAGTTCTGCGCCCGACCCTCGAAGTATTCACGGTCGGCGTTGATAAACAGCACCTTGCCCTGGCGCGCGACCGGCTTACTGCTGACGCGGTTGGCGCCGTCCTGTTTCTGCTGACGCAGAATCAATATGCAGGCGGGGATGCCGGTTCCGTAGAACAGATTCGCCGGCAGGCCGATGACTGCTTCGAGCAGGTCTTCTTCGATGATGCCGGCGCGGATGCCCTTCTCCTCGCCGCCGCGGAATAGCACCCCATGGGGCAGTACGGTGGCGACCATGCCTTCATCGCGGCACACGGCAAGCATGTGCTGGAGAAACATCAGGTCGGCTTTCTTGGAGCCCAGTGACACCTCGCCGAAACGGAAGCGCTCCTCACGGAACGCCGGATTCCAGGCCAGGCTGCCATCCG
This sequence comes from Halopseudomonas litoralis, assembly GCF_900105005.1. Lineage (NCBI taxonomy): Bacteria > Pseudomonadati > Pseudomonadota > Gammaproteobacteria > Pseudomonadales > Pseudomonadaceae > Halopseudomonas > Halopseudomonas litoralis. Next base: position 2,975,467 of record NZ_LT629748.1, on the reverse strand, counting down.
GGCTTTTTTCGGTATGGCCCCAGTTGATGGAAAACGGTGGGTTGGTGAGAATGCGGTCGAAGCGGCGCAGCTCGCCGCCTTCGATATGCCGGGGATCGGCCAGGGTGTCTTCATTCTCCAGCCAGGCGGTACTGATGCCGTGCAGCAGCATGTTCATCTGTGCGATGGACCAGACAGTACCGTTGTATTCCTGACCAAACAGGTTGGCCTTGCGGCCGTCTTCGCCGTGCTCGTCGATATATTCCTTGGCGGCGATCAGCATGCCGCCGGAGCCGCAGCATGGGTCATACACGTCATGGGCCAGGGTCGGCTTGAGCAGGTTGACCATCAGCCGCACCACCGAGCGTGGGGTGTAGAACTCGCCACCTTTCTTACCGGCAGAGTCGGCGAATTCAGCAATCAGGTACTCGTAGGCCGCACCCAGCAGGTCGGGAAACTCGAAATCGCTGTTGCGCAGCCGGACCTCGCCGAAATGCGTGATGAGCTGACGCAGCTTCTGATCAGAAATCTTGCTCTGGCCGACCTTGCGGGTGAAGTCGATGTGCTCCAACACGCCTTCCAGGGACGCATTGCTTTCCTCGATCCCGGCCAACGCCTTATTCAGCAGGTCGCCGACATTGAGGTGCGCTTCGTTGACCAGGTGGCTGAAACGTGATTGTTGGGGAACCCAAAAACCGCCGTCGCGCTTGTACCAGCGCGGGCTGGATGCTGAGACATAGGCATCAGCCCGACTCTTTCCAGCCTTCAGTTCTTGGTCAACCACTTGCTCATAGCGCTCCTCGAATACGTCGGAGCAGCGCTTCAGAAACAGCATGCCGAAGATGTATTCCTTGAACTCGGACGCGTCCATCTTGCCGCGCAGAATGTCGGCGGCCTTGAACAGATGGCGTTCCAATTGTTGCAGCGTGAGGGGCATTACGTGGTTCCTTGTGGGCATCCATCGTGGATGCCTGTCCTGTAGATATGATTACTTCAGATTCTAACCTAGATAGAGCGGAGGTATCGCTATGCTGCGGATTTGATGGTTCGCCAACAGTGATTTTGGAATAAACGAACCGGCAATCAGTCAGCACCCTGACGTATGCTCGGTGATTGCACGGCGGATGGGCGAGCGCTAGGAGCGCTTCTGGATCCAGGCGGCGACAGTAATCGCGATTTTGATACTTAGTGTGAGATTGTCGTTTCCTTAGGATGGCTTGGCCCAGAACTTCACATAGAGGAAACAACCATGCTGCCAACCAGCAATCAACTGCCGACGCTAGGCTACCTGCACAAAGTCGTGTGTGACTGTCTGGGGCTATGGACAAGCGACAACCAGGACGTCACCTTCAACGTAACCGCCACGGAGAAAGATCGACGCGCAGCGTTGCGGAAGGCTTTCCAATCGATAAAAAAAGACGATGGATTGTATGGAGCTCTCGACGACCTGGTCGCGGTGACTACCCAGCTTGCTCCGAAGGATGCGCAGAAGGTCAAGAAATGAATCGCCCCTAGTTTCGTAGACACCTCCAGGCCTTATAATCAAGGCACCCAGGAGGTCCCATGAGCAACTCACGCTACACCGAAGAATTCAAAATTGAAGCCGTCAAACAGGTGGCTGACCGAGGCCACTCTGTTGCCGAGGTCGCCGCCCGATTGGGCGTGTCAGGGCACAGCCTTTATCAGTGGATCAAGCGCTACTCCAAGCCCACGGAGCAGCGGCAGCAGGACGATGAGCTTCAGGCCGAGATTCGTCGATTGAAGTCCGAACTGAAACGCGTATCCGAAGAGCGAGATATATTAAAAAAGGCCACCGCGTACTTCGCCAGAGAGTCCGATTGAGGTACGCGTTTATTCAGAGCCAAGTGGACCTGTACCCCGTGCGCCGCCTGTGCAAAATGATGACTGTGCACCCTAGCGGTTACTACGCCTGGTGCCGCAACAAGCTGTCTGATCGGGCTCGTGAAGATCAGCGGTTGTTAGGCCAGATTAAACACTCATGGCTGGAAAGCGGCGGCGTGTATGGCTATCGAAAAATCCACCTGGATCTTCGTGAAGCTGGTGAGGCTTGCGGCAAACACAGGGTAGCCCGCCTCATGCGCTGCGAGGGATTGCGCTCACAGACAGGTTATCGCCGCCGCCCTGGTCATTACGGTGGGAAGCCTGCGATAGTCTCACCCAATCACTTGGATCGCCAGTTCGATGTATCAGCGCCCAATGTTGCCTGGGTGACAGACATAACTTACATCCGCACCTACGAAGGTTGGTTGTATTTGTCCGTGGTTATCGACTTGTTCTCGCGTCAGGTCGTCGGCTGGTCGATGAAGCCGCGCATGACGTCTGACTTGGCGCTAGACGCGCTGTTAGCCGCGGTGTGGCGTCGCAAACCGCAAGGCTGTGTCATGGTTCATTCGGATCAAGGCAGTCAGTTTAGCAGTGGAGACTGGCAGAGCTTCCTGAAAGCGAATCACCTGGTGGGTAGCATGAGCCGTCGCGGGAACTGCCATGACAACGCAGTCGCTGAAAGCTTCTTTCAGTTACTCAAACGGGAGCGGATCAAGCGGCAGATCTATCCAACACGCGAGGCTGCAAGGCAGGACGTGTTCAATTACATTGAGATGTTTTATAACCCAAGGCGCCGACACGGCACGAGTGGTGACATGTCACCGATCGAGTTCGAAAAGCGCCACTATCAGAGTCTGGCGAGTGTCTAGAATACTGGGGGCGATTCAGTTCTCTAGTTATGTTATTCCGGTAGAGGGATCGCCCAAGCTATGGGTCATCACTGAAGGAGACCGCAGCGTAACGACCTTGTTGTTGCCTTCCGATTATTAGCGATCAGCGCATGTGAGCAAGACCTAAGCTTGATTGAATCGTACCGGGTTTTATGGAGGCCATTTCGTTTAAGTCAGGCCGCCATGGTCTGACCGGATTGTTGCTGGTAGAAGTTTGCCTCAGCTTCTGCCGGGGGTATATACCCAATCGAGCTCAGCAACCGCTGGTGGTTGTACCAGTGAACCCATTTCAAAGTGGCGATTTCCACGGCTTCGCGACTACGCCAGGATTGCCGATAGATCAGCTCCGCTTTGTATAACCCGTTGATGGTTTCAGCCAAAGCGTTGTCATAGCTATCGCCTTTGCTGCCTACAGAGGGCTCTATGCCGGCCTCAGCGAGACGCTCGGTGTATCGGATGGAGACGTATTGGCTACCCCTGTCGCTATGGTGTATCAGGCCGTCCATGCGGCTCGGCTGTCGAGCGTGCAGCGCTTGCTCCAGGGCATCCAGAACGAAGTCTGTTCGCATGCTGTTGCTCACCCGCCAGCCAACGATACGCCGGGCAAATACATCGACCACGAAGGCGACGTAGAGCCAGCCTTGCCACGTTGAAACATAAGTAAAGTCGGACACCCATAGCTGATTGGGTCGATCCGCATGGAACTGGCGTTGGACCCTATCCAGCGGACAAATCGCGTTCTCATTCGGGATGGTGGTGCGGATCACATGACCGCGACGAACGCCCTGCAGGCCCAGTTGACGCATCAGCCGCTGTACCGTGCAGCGAGCAATATCAATGCCCTCACGCTTGAGTTGCTTCCAGACTTTCACGACGCCATAGCACTGCATATTGTCATCCCAGACTCGCTGGATTTTATCGCTCAACAGCTCGTCCTGTTTGGCACGAGCGCTTCGCAGTTCGGGTTGACGGGCTTTGGCTGCATGCACGTAATAACCGGACGGAGCGATCTGGATTACCCGACAGATCGACTCGACTCCGTAGCGGTCACGGTACTCGTCAACGAAGGCGTTCAGGGTTTGTTGCGGCGGTCGAGCTCCGCCTGGGCAAAATACGCACTGGCCAGGCGCAGAATCTCGTTCGCTTTGCGCAGTTCCCGGTTCTCGCGTTCCAGAGCCTTGATGCGTTCTCGTTCCTCGGTCGTCTGGCCGGGGCGGTGGCCAATATCAGTGCGTATCCAGCCATGCAGCGTCTGGGGGACACAGCCGATCTTGGGCGCAATGGATTCGATGGCTGCCCATTCGGAGGGGTAGTCCTTCAGGTTCTCCAGAACCATGCGCACAGCACGTTCACGGACTTCAGGGGAATAGCTATTAGATTTCTTCATGCCTCATTCTCTCAAGAGTTGAGGCCTCCACGAAACCCGGTGCGATTCAGTTGAAGCATGTCGACATCAAATATGCGCTCGAGCTCCTTTACCACGCGTTGAGTGGCTTTTTCTCTTCGAGATTCAATGTAATCTAGAAACAGCTCTTGGAACGTACCGTGCACCGCTTCAATTTGTTCAAGGCGCTGGCGTTCCTCGGCAGCCCGTTCAAGTGCTTTCTGTCGCTCGGCTTCCTCTTCCCGTTGGCTAGTCAGGTACGCTTTAACATCACCGTGGGTCGTCGCTATGCGAGCATACTGGGTGGCCATGTCCCGTAGTTCAGGGAGGCTGAATCCGGGATCCCTGGGATAGCGGCGATAAGCTCCTAACTTGATAAGCTTTTGCTTGCCATTGACGTGATAGCGGTAGTAGCAGACAGGGGGATTAGCATTGGGGCGCTTGAAAAGCAGTGCGCCATTACCCCGGCCAGGCAGACTCTCCACCAGTGGCGCAGATTTAGGCTGCATGCCCCGCACTTTTTGGTCGTTTACAACTTTCGGTTTGTTCGTTTTCAATGATACTTCCTGATAGCTTGGTCACAGCTTTGGTCACAGCTTCTCGCTGGACTCTCAGGAAACCACAGAAACGCAGAGATACAAGTTGATGCCTTAAGCCCTTGTAGCACGGGCCTTACAGGGAAGAAATGATGGTTTGGGAAACATCCAGAAACAGAGAAACGACCCGCTTGTAATCAGTAGGTCCCGAGTTCGACTCTTGGTGCCGGCACCACGAATAGAAAGGCCCGCAGAAATGCGGGCCTTTTTCGTTTCTACGCAGCTTATCTGCTGCTGGCCCACTCCTTGCTTCTCCTCTTTTACCAAATCGGCATTTCCTGCCAGATCGAGGAGTACAGCATGATCTCAAGTCGTGAAGAAGTAACCCACCTGATAATCGCCGCGAAGGTACGCAAAGGCCTGCAATGGAGGCACGCCGCCGAAGCTGTGGGCTTATCGAAGGAGTTTGTGACCGCAGGTTGCCTTGGCCAGATGACCTTTGATAAGAGGCAGGCGGAGGTGCTGGGTAAGCTGTTCGAATTGCCTGACGAGGCGGTAGCTTGGCTGCAGATTGTGCCCTATAAAGGTTCACTGCCCAGTGCAGTGCCCACTGATCCACTCATCTATCGCTGGTACGAGATCGTCAGCGTGTATGGCACCACCATCAAGGAGCTTATTCACGAGGAGTTCGGTGACGGCATCATGAGTGCGATCGATTTTTCCATGGATATTCAACGCCAGGCTGATCCCAAAGGTGACCGGGTCAATGTAGTGCTGTCAGGCAAGTTTCTGCCTTACAAGAGCTACTGACTATCGATCGGCAGGTGGAAGCGCCCCTCGATTGCGGGGCGCTTGTGAGGGGCGCATCTAAACAGTTGGACCGCGCTGGCCGCAGGCGAAAGCGCTAGAGGCGATAGAGTCCTGTCACAGACAAGTCGTGTTGCCATCTTGAGCTAGCTTTCGAGCTGCCCCGGCAATTTCCTCTGCCAGCTTTCCGATCGAGCGTTGGTGAGCCTGCACCAGGCTGGCAACTTCGGTGGTGGCCGGCTCGTTGATTTGGCTTGCGCAGGTCAGGGCACGCTGTTTCTGGCTATTCTTGAGTTCCAGACTCCAGACCACATCCAGTGCGGTATGGCTGCCTGGCAAGGAGTCGAATCGGCGCACATCGGTGCGTATGCTCATGACAGGGCGTTCGGGATTGGCCGGCAGACCCGCCAGATCGCGGACGCCCAGCCGGTGTTCCAGCGCGAACGCCAGGGCGTCATGGAACTCATCTGCCGGTGGCGAGGCCCAGAGGGCCGTTTCCAGAATGCTCAGCTGTCCATCGCTTTCGCGCACGATCAGACTGGGTTGATCGACCTGCATGGGGATACGCACCGGCATCAGCTGCAGCTGAAACTCAACCGATGGGGCATTGGCAGCGGCTTCAGCTGGCTGCGTCGGGATGAGTGTGTGGTACCGCATGGGTGTTGAACTGCAGGCGCTCAGCGCCAACAGGCTACCCAGAACCAGTAGCCTGCGGGGTGCTAACAGACAGGAACGCAGGATCATTGTTGAGGCTCCATATTAAGCTCGCGTGAAGTGGCGCTGCCCTTGAAGCTGGCGGGCGCCTCGGCGTTGCCGCGGCCGCGGATAAGGGATTCAGGATGGCGGCTCAGGTAGTCCGTCAGCACGCGTACCGAGCGCATTGCCCGCTGTGCTTCCTCCAGGGCATCACCCACTTGCTGGCGCTGGGGTGATCCGTCTGCCATCGCCTGATTGGCTGATTCAAGTGTCTGCTCTGAACGTTCCAGTGTGCGTTGCAGCTGGGGCAGCACGCCGTTGTTGACCTGCTCCATGGTCTTGCGCAGTTCACTCAGACTACCGTCGATATTGTTCGCCATGGATTCGAAGGGTACTTTGCTGAGCTTGTCCACCACGGCCTGCAGCTGTTCCTGCAGTTTGTCAAAGCTGCCGGGAATGGTCGGGATGACCAGCGGTTGGGCATGGGGATCGAACACCACCTCGGCGGCGCGGCTGTCAAAATCCAGAGAGATGTACAGCTGGCCGGTCAGCAGGTTTCCGGTCCGAGCCTGCGCACGCAAGCCATTCTCGACTAACGAGCGGATCAAATGTGCGCTGCGTTCTTCATCGTCACCTTCAATCAGAGCGAGCAGCTTGTCATTCGCTGTGCCCAGGCGGTTGGGGTAGATAAGGGCGCCCACCACCACCGGGAAGCTTTTCCTCTGCTCATCGTAATCAAGATTGACTGATACCACTCGGCCAATGGGTACGCCGAGAAACTCCACGGGTGCATCGACGTTCAGTCCGCGCAACGTCTGGTCGAAACGCATCTGTACGAAGCGCGCCGGCCCGTCATCGCGTGCCATCGCCTGGGCCATATCGTTGAATAGCGCGAATTCGCTTTCCTCGATGGCAGGCTCGGTGTCGGTGCTGTAAGCAGGTGCGCGAAAGGCTATCCCCCCGGCAAGGATCGATGACAGCGATTGGGTATTGACCTTGAAGCCGTCGGCGGCGAGGGAGACATCCACACCGCTGGCATTCCAGAAGCGCGTGTCCTCGGTAACAAAGTCATCATAGGGAGCATTGACGAATATCTGCACCGACACACCCGTGCCATCTTCACTCAGCGCGTAGGAAACCACCTGGCCGACGGGAATGCGGCGGTAATACACGGGTGAGCCGATGCCCAGCGAACCGAGATCACTGGTACGCAAGATGAACTGCTTGCCCTCCACGCCGAAAGTCACCGGCGGTGGCGCTTCCAGACCTATGAACTCGCGGCGGGTGTCAGTGGCATCGCCTGGGTCCGCACCGATGAAAGAGCCGGACAGCAAGGTATCCACACCCGAGACGCCGCTGGCGCCGATGCGCGGGCGGACCACCCAGAACTGAGCGTCTTCTCGTACGAAGGCGTCGGTGTTCTGATCCAGCTCTATGGTGGCGAGTACTCGAGTCTGATCCACGCTCAAGGTAATACCGGTCACCCGACCGATAACCACGTTCTTGTATTTGACCTGGGTCTTGTTGGCTTCCAGCCCCTCAGCCGTTAGAAAACTGACAGTGATCTGTGGGCCGGCGGAGAGCCAGTTCTGGAGGACCATGGACAGCCCCACCAGTGCCGCCACGATAGGGACCAGCCAGATAAGCGAAATGCGCACACGGCGTTGTCTGATTTCCGGCTCGCCGGGAGCGGGTCGGGAGGAGCTGTGGTAGGTGTTATCTGACATCGTTTTTCTCTGCATCCCAAATCAATCGCGGATCGAAAGTCATTGAAGCCATCATCGTCAACACAACGACCAGGCCGAAGAACAGAATGCCCATGCGCGGCTCTATGGTGCTCAGTGCACGGAACTGCACCAGTGCCGCCACCAGGGCAACCACCAGTACGTCAAGCATCGACCAGTAGCCGATGGTCTCGATAAAACGGTACAGCCGCGCCCGCTCGCGCATCGCCCAGCGAGAGCGGCGCTGCACGGTGATCAGCAGCAACCCGAGCACGAAGAACTTGATGCAGGGCACCACGACGCTGGCTATGAAAATAAGCAGAGCTATATCCCATGAGCCGCCGCGCCAGAATTCGATGACACCACTCAAGATGGTGCTCTCACTGCCGTTGCCGAACATGTCGGTATACATCACCGGCAGCAGGTTGGCTGGCAGATACAGAATCAGCGCGCCGATCAACAGCGCCCAGGTACGGACAATGCTATTGGGTTTGCGTGCATGCAGCCCTGACCAGCAACGCGGGCACTGCTCATCATCGAGTTGGCAGGTGTTGCCGCAGTCGTGGCACAACTGCAGCCCCAGTTCTGCCGCATAGGGAGGCAGACTCATTGCGGAGCGACTTCCAGCTCGTCCCATAACTCACGCACATCGCGTCCGCCGATCAGGATGATCAGCACCGTCAGCATGGACATCGCCCACAAGCCGATGCCGGGGTGAACCTCGAGCATGCCGGCCAATTTGATGATGGCTACCAGAATACCGAGCAGGCAGACCTCCAGCATGCTCCAGGGGCGCAAGTGCTCAAGGGTGCGCATGCATATGCGAAATCCCGGCGCCATACGCCCACGGCGTGCGTAAATCAGTACCCAGGCGAGCAGAATGATCTGCAAGGCCGGCGCGAAGATGATGCTGAGACCCGTGACCAGAGCAATCAGGGTGATCCGGCCCTGGGCCAGTGCTTCGACGGTGGACCACAGTGTGGCGTCATTACTCAGCCCTTGCATGCTGATACCCATGATGGGAAAGGTATTGGCGAACACAAACAGGATGGCCGCTGCAAAAGTCAAAGCCAGCAGCTGATCGGTGCTCAGGCGCCTGCCGCGATCCAGCAAGGCGCCGCAACGGCGACAGTGGGCCGTTTGCTTAAGGGCGAGGGCAGGGCGTTGGTATACCGAATCGCAATGCTCGCAAATGACCAACTTCTGCTGGCTCGTCTCAGCCCCAGGCATAGACTTCCATACTCTTTTTTCATGGCGGCGTATCCTTGCTGTGATCATCGTACGATCATCGCAAGGGCAATGGTTTGCGGGTAGGTTACCACTCTCCGAGTGCTGCGGTGTCTGCATGACGCGGCATCGCATGACACCAGACCCGCCTTCGCAAATGTCTATATTGCCGATTGAATGGTTGCTCTGATCTACAGGACATATCTAACGAGCGAAGCTGTACATGGTGCGGGGGGGGTGGCTGGACTAGCCGATTGGACTTTTCCTGGGGCTGGAAAAGCTCAAGGGAGCTTTCGCTCCCTTTAAATGCTTTTTATTTTTGTTTTGTGAGCTGTTTCTTGTTCTTTTTGGCGAGGTGGCATTGCCACACCGTTGAGCCCATCTGGGCTTCCTAAAGCAAGCGGATTGCTTTGGACGCTCAGGAAACGGCAGTGGTCAGGTTTGACATCGGATCCGGTGGGTTGCTTGAGCAACTTTTTATTCTTCTCGGTTCCAATCGAGCATATTGCTCGCTTGCGGATATTTCCCATTCTCCAAAAAAATCAGTTTGCTGCACTCGTACGTTTTGTTTTTGTTATGTGTAGAGCTGAATCTTGTTTTTGTTATGGGTCTTGCTGGTTTCGGTTTTTATTTTTGTTGTACGTATAACAAAGCAGTTGTCGTGCCAAGTTATTCGTTTCCTTTAATATCAATGGGTTGGGTGGTTGTGCGCGATTTCGTGGCAGGTGGGCGAAGCGAGAGTGTTACCGTTCTCCCCGTTAAGTGTTACCGCTACCTGGTGGGGTAGCAGTTTGCCGGGTAACAGTTGTCAGGTAACACTTTTCCAGGGGTGGGCAGAGGTTGGCGGTTTGATTGTGGGGGGGGCCGAGACTCAGCCCGCGGCCGAGCGTACCGTCTTGTGTACAGTCTCGGCCATGCGCTGCAGGCGCGGCAGATAATCATCCAGCAACACCTCGATTGGCACCCGCGCGGCGTTGGTACTGATGTTGATCGCGCCGAGTAGATCGCCATTGCCTGCGAACACCGGGGTTGCCACCGAGCGTAACCCCAGGTCCAGCTCCTGATCGACGATGGAGTAGCCCTGTTGTCCGACCTTGGTGATCTCCGCCCGCAGCGCGGCCATGTCGATCAGCGAATGCGGCGTGTGCGGCTGGAGTTTGACCTGGGTCAGCAGCTTGTCGAGTTGCGCATCTGCCAGCTGAGCCAGCAACACCCGACCCATGGAGGTATAGGCTGCCGGTAGCCGGGTGCCGACCGACAGGGTGATCGCCATCAACCGGTGCGGTGCAGCCGAGCGCACCACGTAGACCACATCAGCACCATCCAGCACGCTCAGTGACGATGACTCGCCTATCTCGGCGGTGATGTCCTGCAGATAGTGCTGGATGACAGCGCGGTACTGATTGGACGCCTGGAAAGCATGTCCCAACTCCAGCACCCGCGGAGTCAGTTCGAAATCCCGACCGCTGCGCCTGACATAGCCGAGCGCCTCCAGGGTCAGCAGAAAACGCCGCGCCTTGGCGCGGTCCATGTCGGTCCGGCTGGCCATCTCGGTGAGGGTCATGCGCGGGTGCTCGGCGTCAAAGGCTTTCAGGATTAACAGCCCGGATGCCAGCGCAGCGACATAATCCCGGTCACCGGGTTGAAGTTTGTTATCCATAACGGTTTCTCCTGAAATGAATGAGGTGAGCCGATATTAACATTGTTCGCATGCCGAACAATGTCTCGTTATTTTGCATAAGACCAAAGACGGTGTTGACTGAGGGAAATCAATTGCGCCATTATGTTCGCATATAAAACTTTAGTTCGCACTGCGAACATAAATCATAACATCGATGGAGACATGTGATGGCTGAGTTCCTCTCTCTGCGGGATGCGGTGAAAAAGTATATTCATGACGGTGACACCGTCGCGATGGAAGGTTTCACTCATCTGATCCCGTTCGCTGCTGGCCATGAAATGATTCGTCAGAAAAAGCGCGATCTGACGCTCATCCGCATGACTCCGGATTTGGTGTATGACCAATTGATCGGCGCTGGCTGCGTAAAGAAGTTGATCTTCTCCTGGGGTGGCAACCCCGGCGTCGGCTCGCTGCACCGCATGCGTGATGCGGTCCAGAAAGAGTGGCCGTGTAGTCTGGAGCTTGTCGAGCATAGCCATGCGGCCATGGCTAACGCCTATGAAGCCGGCGCGTCCGGTCTGCCATTGGCAGTACTGCGCGGCTACATCGGCAGTGACCTGCCCAAGGTCAACGACGAGATCAAGTTCATTGAATGCCCCTTCACGGGTGAGCGGCTGGCGGCAATACCGTCGATCCGTCCCGATGTTGCAGTGATCCATGCACAGCGCGCCGACCGCAAAGGCAACGTGCTGGTGGAAGGTATCGTTGGCGTGCAGAAGGAAGCCGTTCTGGCGGCCAAGCACAGCATCGTTACGGTGGAAGAGATCGTTGATGACCTCGGTGCAACGGTTAATGCCTGTGTATTGCCATCCTGGGCCATCAGCGCCATTGCAGTGGCCGAGAAGGGCGCTGCACCGTCCTACGCGCTGGGTTACTACGATCGTGACAACGCCTTCTATAAAGAGTGGGATGCCATCGCGCGTGATCGTGATCTGTTCCAGGCGTGGCTGAAAGATAACGTATTCGAGAATGGAGCAGCCTGAGATGACTACTGAATTCACCTCCTCGGAAATGATGAGCGTCACCGCTGCACGAGCGCTGACCAATGACATGACCTGCTTTGTCGGTATCGGCCTGCCCAGTGAGGCGGCCAACCTGGCCCGTCTGACCCACGCGCCAGACATCACCCTGATCTATGAATCCGGCACGCTGCAGACCAAGCCAGACGTGCTGCCGCTGTCCATTGGTGACGGCGAGCTGTGCGCATCGGCTCTGACTACCGTGTCGGTACCGGAAATGTTCCGCTATTGGCTGCAAGGCGGTCATATCAGCGTCGGCTTTCTCGGCACGGCGCAGATCGACCGCTATGCCAACCTGAACACCACGCTGATCGGTGACTACCGCAATCCGCAGGTACGCCTGCCCGGCGGTGGCGGCGCACCTGAAATCGCCACCAACGCCAAGGAAGTCTTCATCACCGTCAAGCACTCCAAGCGTACCTTCGTGAAGGACGTGGACTTCATCACCACCGTTGGCTTTGGTCGTGATGGCAAGGCGCGGGACAACGTGCCGAACATCGGTCGTGGCCCGACCGTGGTGATTACCGACCTGTGTATCCTCAAGCCTGACGCCGCCAGCAAGGAGCTGGTAGTCACCTCGCTGCACCCGGGCGTGACCCGCGAGCAGGTAATCGAGGCGACTGGCTGGGAGATCCGCTTTGCCGACACACTGGAAACCACCCCAGTACCGACCGAGCAGGAACTGACTGTGCTGCGTGCACTGAAAGCACGCACCGCCGCACACCACGCCGGTCAATAACACAAGTCGAGGTCAGTGATGAGTAACGTTTATCTGTGTAACCCGCGCCGTTCGGCCATCGGCCGTTTCGGTGGCACCCTGTCAACTGTGCGCCCCGATGATTTGGCAGCTCAGGTCATCAAAGCGGTACTGGAACAGACTCCGGATCTGGACCCGGCCGCCATCGAAGAGGTCATGCTCGGCTGCGCCAACCAGGCCGGCGAAGACAACCGCAACGTCGCCCGCATGTCGGCGCTGCTGGCCGGTTTGCCGACCAGCGTCCCCGGCACCACGTTGAACCGTTTGTGCGGTTCGGGCATGGACGCGGTAGGTACTGCTTTCCGCGCCATTCGTGCCGGTGAAATGGAGCTGGTACTGGCCGGTGGGGTCGAGTCGATGTCCCGCGCACCCTATGTCATGGGCAAGGCCGACAGCGCCTTCAGTCGCGGCCAGAAGATCGAAGACACCACCATCGGCTGGCGCTTCGTCAACCCGCTGATGAAAAAGCAGTACGGCATCGACTCCATGCCGGAAACCGCGGAAAACGTCGCCGAGCAGTTCAATATCTCCCGTGAAGACCAGGACCTGTTCGCCCTGCGCTCACAGGAAAAGACCGCCAAGGCCCAGGCCGACGGCGTGTTCGATGAAGAGATCGTCGCCGTCGAAATCCCGCGCCGCAAGCAGGAACCGCTGATCTTCGACAAGGACGAGCACCCCCGCGCCTCCAGCCTGGACAAGCTCGCTGCACTGAAAGCGCCTTTCCGTGAGAACGGCAGCATCACCGCCGGCAACGCCTCCGGCGTCAACGACGGCGCCGCCGCCATGCTGGTCGCCAGCGAAGCCGCAGTACAGAAGCACGGCCTCAAGCCGGTCGCCAAGGTGCTGGGCATGGCCACCGCCGGTGTCGAGCCGCGCATCATGGGCATCGGGCCGGTACCGGCCACCCGCAAACTGCTGCACAAACATGGCTTGAGCATTGATGACATCGACGTCATCGAACTCAACGAAGCCTTCGCCGCACAGGGCCTGGCGGTCATGCGCGAACTGGGCATCGCCGACGACGACGCCCGGGTCAACCCCAACGGCGGCGCCATCGCTCTTGGTCACCCACTGGGCATGTCCGGCGCCCGCCTGTTGATGACCGCCGCGCTGCAACTGCAACGCACCGGCGGCCGCTACGCCATCTGCACCATGTGTGTAGGTGTGGGACAGGGGATTGCTACGCTCATCGAGCGCGTCTAACCCTCCCCCAGCAGTCCGCCCCAGTGGTGGACTGCTACCCATCCCCACAATGCACACATTGTCTTCCTCGCCTCCCGGCAACCCCGCGCATCCAGCACCGTCTCGCTACAGCAGCCTGGGAGTTTATGCCCCGCCTGCGACAGCGAGCTGTTGCGCCGCAAACAGTGCTCTAGTCTGGTTGCTTCACCTGTAGGACGCGCCGCCTCGCGGCGACGGCGTGCGAAGCGCGACCCGGACAGCTCAGGCCTGCTGCAGAACCCGTAATGACGTCAGCCAGAAAGCCGGAGCGGCTCTTTTGCTCTGGATGGTGCTTCACATAATCATCTATTCGCGACAGGAGATACTCCGGTAAGGTCGCATTGAAGCGGACAGCCTTACCCAGATAGGGGGTTATATCGAAATCGACAAGCGCCCACACACCGCCAGCAAAGTCCGGGTTCAGCGCATGAGCGTCAATTTCACTTGGCTGCGGTAGCGGCTCGCCATCTGCAAGCAAACCTTCAAAATGCAGTGCCAGCGCGTCCTGAATGTTATCGAGTGCCTCGGAGATGCGCTACTTCATACCATCCATGCTCTACAAGCAGGGCAATTGTCTGCCTGCTGCGCGTCAAGATCTCCTTATGGTGTTTTCAGCTAGATATACACACAGGTTCAAAGTCAGCCCTGCAGCCAATCAAGAGTGATGGAAAATAAGCGATGTCACCGAGGCGCCTAAATTGTGGCGCACCTGAAATGATGCCAAATGGCTTTATTGTGATGTCCTTCCATGCATAATGGATCCAGCCCCTGTAGTAAGGACTGTAGTGTGATCCGGGAGGAGCAATGGAAGCGACAGACTATCGAACGTTGAAACAGCGACAGCACTCCGAGCGTGATGATTACCATCGCAGTTTGGCCCTGCGCGGACAGCGCCTTGAGCTGGCTGAATCGGGGGCAACGACCGTTGATCGACAGCGCTGATTATTACGACACCCATTCAGAGCAGTTCTACCGGGATACGGTGGGCGTGAACATGGACGCGCTCTACGCACGCTTTCTACAGCATGTGCCGGTAGGGAAACCCATACTGGATGCAGGCTGCGGTTCGGGACGCGATGCGACGGCGTTTAAAGGATTGGGCTACCCCGTGGGAGCTTTTGATGCCAGCGAAGCTATGGCGATAAAGGCTAGTGAGTTGCTTGGCCAGTCCGTTGCGGTCCAAATGTTTGAGCAGTTTAAAGAAACTCCCCGTTACGGCGGCATATGGGCCTGCGCCAGTTTGCTGCACGTGCCAGAAACTAAGCTGCCAGAGGCGTTTTCTCGTTTGTGGGAAGCGCTGCTGGGCGGGGGCGTTCTTTACTGCAGCTTCAAGTGTAGTGGTCAACTGATTCCGGACACAGTTTTAAGTTTTTCTTCGGCCACCGCCGGAGCGAGCCCGCCATTGAAGGCGTGGGGACGCTTCTGGTTGTAGTACCCCATCAGGTAGTTGCTGATATCCTTCCGGGCAGCTGCCAGGCTGTGATACCCCATCGGCGGTATCCATTCCGTTTTCAGACTGCGGAACAGCCGCTCCATAGGAGCATTATCCCAGCAGTTGCCTCGACGACTCATGCTTTGCACCATACGGAAGCGCCACAGCCTCTGCCGGAACTTGCGACTTGCATACTGTGATCCTTGGTCAGAATGGAACATCACCCCATGAGGGCGCCCACGCTGCTCCCACGCATGCTCCAAGGCCTGTACCACCAAGTCCGCATCAGCGGTGTCAGACATGGCCCAGCCGACGACGCGACGGGCATACAGGTCCAGTACCACCGCCAGATAACTCCAGCGCTGCCCGGTCCAGATATAGGTGATATCACCGCACCAGACCTGATCTGGTTGCGCCACATCGAACTCCCGGTCCAAACGGTTGGGGATATCTAGCCGCTCCACGGTGGCCTGCTTGTACTTATGGGGGCCTGGTTGCTTACAAATCAGGCCAAGCTCTCCCATCAAACGGCGCACCTTGAAGCGGCCGATGCCGACGCCTTGATCGTTCAGCATGTCCTTGATGGTGCGGCTACCTGCCGAGCTGCGGCTTTTGTTGAACAGCTCGTTAATCTGGGCCCTCAGGGCTACACGCTCAGCATCCACACGCTGTATCCTCTGGCGGTGTTCGTAGTAACAGGAACGGTTGATATCAAAGGCTGCGCACACCATGTCAACGGGGGCCTGCTCTCTCAACTGGTCAATCAGCGTGTACGTTTCCAGTCGTCCGACATCAAGAGAGCGGTAGCCTTTTTTAGGATGGTCTTCTCCATCTCCAGCCGCCGGCACCGCTCTTCCAACTCCTGAATGCGCTGCTGCTCTGGTGTCATGGCTTTGCCTTTAGGGGTGACACCCTGCCGCTCCTCAGTGAGCTGTTTAACCCACTTGCGCAGGACGCTTTCAACCACGCCCAGCGAT
This sequence comes from Halopseudomonas litoralis, assembly GCF_900105005.1. Lineage (NCBI taxonomy): Bacteria > Pseudomonadati > Pseudomonadota > Gammaproteobacteria > Pseudomonadales > Pseudomonadaceae > Halopseudomonas > Halopseudomonas litoralis. The sequence goes on along the minus strand of NZ_LT629748.1, from coordinate 2,959,292 downwards.
GTGCTGGCTTGGGTAATGCTGTAGCCTTGGTCCAGCACCAGGCTGGCTGCTTCCTGTTTGAATTCAGGGGTAAAAGTACGTCGCTTTCTTGTCATCGAACACCTCTCAATGGCGAGTATTGTCGCCTAGTTGGTGTCCGGTTTCATTAGACCACTACATAGTATGGTGATGGGGAGCGGGTCAAAGATGAGCGTTTTTTTACCGATGCCAACGAGCAGCGAGTGCAGCAGTGGACGCAACACCTTATAGGCTGCGTTGAGCAGGAGTCCTGGCTTACGGAAGACCAGCGTCCGGGGCGAGTAGAGCAGTGGTTCAACCTTTTGCTGTTTAAGGCTGCGGTGGAATGACCAAGAAACTGATTGTCGGTGGTACTGAAAACCCATTCTTACCGCACTTGTGTGCATCAATACATGAAGCCGATGAAATTGAGATGGCCGTGGCTTTTGTTAAAAGCACTGGGCTACGGCTTCTCATGCCTGATTTGCTTGATGCTCTGACCCGGACGGAAGGGCCATCTGCCGCAAATATTCGAATTATTACCAGTGACTACCTTGGCGTCACCGATCCCGAAGCATTACGCCTCCTGATGTTGCTGCAAGAGCAGGGTGCAGAAATAAAAGTGTATGAAGCCGCGAGTAGTAGCTTCCATATGAAAGCCTACTTATTTGCCGGCGGCTCGCTAGAAAGTCCGTCTTGGGGTAGAGCTTTTATCGGTTCTAGTAACATCAGTCGGCAGGCTTTACAGCACGGTCTGGAGTGGAATTATCGAGTTGATTATCCGGGCGACGATGGTTATCTGGAATCACGAGGCCGCTTTGAAGAGCTGTTTCACAACCCCAGAGCGGTGCCCTTAACCGACACCTGGATCGATGATTATGAAAGACGGCGGGTTCAGCCACTGCAACCAGTGGAGGCCGGTAGCAATGAAAGTGATCCGCCGCCCACACCAACGCCGATTCAGGATGAGGCACTGCAAGCCCTGATAGCAACACGTGAAGAAGGCTATACGCGGGGCTTAGTGGTTCTTGCAACGGGCTTAGGAAAAACCTGGTTGTCTGCTTTCGATGTTGTTCAGATGGGTGCGAGGCGGGTGCTGTTTGTCGCTCATCGGGAAGAAATACTAAATCAGGCGGCCGCCACCTTTGCTCGTATCAGGCCTTCTGCATGGATTGGTTTCTATCAGGGGCAGCAGCGGGATACGCAGGTGGATGTGCTCTGCGCATCTGTGCAAACGCTGGGCAAGGTTGAGCATTTGGAGCGCTTTAAACCACAGCATTTTGATTACATCGTCATCGATGAATTCCACCATGCGTCAGCTCCGACCTATCATCGATTGCTGAGCTACTTTGCTCCTTCCTTTATGTTGGGGCTTACGGCCACCCCCGATCGTACTGATTGAATCGTACCGGGTTTTATGGAGGCCATTTCGTTTAAGTCAGGCCGCCATGGTCTGACCGGATTGTTGCTGGTAGAAGTTTGCCTCAGCTTCTGCCGGGGGTATATACCCAATCGAGCTCAGCAACCGCTGGTGGTTGTACCAGTGAACCCATTTCAAAGTGGCGATTTCCACGGCTTCGCGACTACGCCAGGATTGCCGATAGATCAGCTCCGCTTTGTATAACCCGTTGATGGTTTCAGCCAAAGCGTTGTCATAGCTATCGCCTTTGCTGCCTACAGAGGGCTCTATGCCGGCCTCAGCGAGACGCTCGGTGTATCGGATGGAGACGTATTGGCTACCCCTGTCGCTATGGTGTATCAGGCCGTCCATGCGGCTCGGCTGTCGAGCGTGCAGCGCTTGCTCCAGGGCATCCAGAACGAAGTCTGTTCGCATGCTGTTGCTCACCCGCCAGCCAACGATACGCCGGGCAAATACATCGACCACGAAGGCGACGTAGAGCCAGCCTTGCCACGTTGAAACATAAGTAAAGTCGGACACCCATAGCTGATTGGGTCGATCCGCATGGAACTGGCGTTGGACCCTATCCAGCGGACAAATCGCGTTCTCATTCGGGATGGTGGTGCGGATCACATGACCGCGACGAACGCCCTGCAGGCCCAGTTGACGCATCAGCCGCTGTACCGTGCAGCGAGCAATATCAATGCCCTCACGCTTGAGTTGCTTCCAGACTTTCACGACGCCATAGCACTGCATATTGTCATCCCAGACTCGCTGGATTTTATCGCTCAACAGCTCGTCCTGTTTGGCACGAGCGCTTCGCAGTTCGGGTTGACGGGCTTTGGCTGCATGCACGTAATAACCGGACGGAGCGATCTGGATTACCCGACAGATCGACTCGACTCCGTAGCGGTCACGGTACTCGTCAACGAAGGCGTTCAGGGTTTGTTGCGGCGGTCGAGCTCCGCCTGGGCAAAATACGCACTGGCCAGGCGCAGAATCTCGTTCGCTTTGCGCAGTTCCCGGTTCTCGCGTTCCAGAGCCTTGATGCGTTCTCGTTCCTCGGTCGTCTGGCCGGGGCGGTGGCCAATATCAGTGCGTATCCAGCCATGCAGCGTCTGGGGGACACAGCCGATCTTGGGCGCAATGGATTCGATGGCTGCCCATTCGGAGGGGTAGTCCTTCAGGTTCTCCAGAACCATGCGCACAGCACGTTCACGGACTTCAGGGGAATAGCTATTAGATTTCTTCATGCCTCATTCTCTCAAGAGTTGAGGCCTCCACGAAACCCGGTGCGATTCAGATAGCGCAAATATCTTGTCGTTATGCGATGACAATCTTGTATACGAGAGCAATTTATTTGCTGGGGTGTCTGCCAAGTTATTGGTGCCATTTCACTACTTTGGCATTTTTGATGACGATGTGGACTACCAAAGCATCCCTTGGCGCAACGGGCGGTTTGACCCCGAGCTACTGAATAATAAGCTGGCTACTCTAGGTCGGGCACGTCATGCCTTAAGCACCTGGCGGGATCGTGCGCAGACAAGGACATTGGCCTTTTGCGTATCGACTCGGCACGCCGATTTTATGGCAGATTACTTCAGCAGACAGGGAGTGAAAGCCGCCGCGGTATACGCTAGCTCTCAATTGTCCCGTGGTGAGGCATTAGATCAGCTAACCAGCGGTGAACTAGAGGTGCTTTTTTCGGTTGACCTGTTCAACGAAGGCGTCGATTTGCCGGCTATCGATACCGTAATGATGCTGCGCCCCACAGAGTCAAAAATCCTTTTCCTTCAACAGTTAGGGCGAGGGTTGCGCAAGGCGGCAGAGAAAGAAAAGCTGGTTGTTCTGGACTTCGTTGCTAACCACAAAAGCTTCTTACACAAGCCTATGGCGCTGATGGGGCAGTCCATGACATATAAGGGGCTGGCAGCGTTTGCTAATGCTGTCGAACGGCAAAACCTGGATCTGCCTGAAGGTTGCTACGTTAACTATGACCTGCAGTTTATTGACTTCCTCAAGTCGCTCGATAGCGGCAGTGTGGAGAGCGATTATCGGGCGTTGAGTGACTCGCTTGGCCGACGCCCCACGTTGACGGAGTTTTATCACTCTGGGGTTAGCCTGACTGGTATGCGCAGGCAATATGGCAACTGGTTTGGCTTGTTGGCAGAGCTTGAGCATGACTCTGTCCCAGAGTGAGAAAGAGCTGATTGCCAAGCACTTGGATTTCTTACGAGAAGTCGAAGTAACTTCGATGACGAAAAGCTACAAGGCAGTGTTGTTGGAGGCGTTTCAGGAACTGGATGGCTGGCAACAGGCACCGCACGTTGAGGCGCTGGCCGAGCGCTCCTGGCAGGTCTTGCAGCGTAGACGAACGCTTCAAGCTGACTTGCCGGAAGACTACCAAAACGCTGTTTTTTGCCCGCCTGGCTGGTTGACTTACTGGAAGAAAAACCCAATAGCTGCATGGACTGGTGGGCGGTTCTTTGCCGTAGAGGATGGACGGTTTATTGGTCTGGCAAATATCGCAGAAGCCGATTTACTGACCTTCTCGGAGATGGTGCAGGAGCTGGTCGATTTCCGCTTGGCCACCTATGTCGCTCGGATAGGGGTAACCAGCGCGGTTGTTACTCCTATCACTTCCCGTCCAGACAAAGTGGAGTTGCCCTACTTTCCGAGTCTGAAAATCGCTTGCGGCCACTTTAAGTCAGCCGATGCAGGTGAGCCGGAGTACCGGAAGGTGCATTCTGGTATCGGGCAGCTAGACTCTGAAAGACACTTCATTGCTCATGCTGCAGGCAACTCCATGAATGGAGGCAAGTCACCCATCCATGATGGTGATTATTTGCTGTGTGAAGTGATTAGCCCTTCGAGTGCCGGCAAGCTTACCGGGGAGATTTTGGCGATTGAGCGTCAAGATGCGGCCGGCGATAACCAGTATTTGCTGCGTAAAGTACTAAGGAAGGTCTGAAATACCGGCCATATGGGCGGCGATTATGACCTCGACTCACAAAAAAAACATTTCAGGAACGATTTCATCGCCCTCAGTCGCGTTTTCAGCGCGTTGCAGCCCCTTTTCGGCCATCCAGGCCGCTGTACCCAGTACTCCGGGCGGATTTATCCTGCACTTAACAGCTGTTTTCGGGCCATCCATAGGTTGGCCAGGGCGAACAAGGTATGCAACTGGGCCGTGTTCTTCGCCAGGCCCTTGTAGCGCACCTTGGTGAATCCGAACTGGCATTTGATCACTCGAAACGGATGCTCGACCTTGGCTCGTGTACTGGCTTTGGCCCGCTCGATTCGGCGCAAGCCTTTCTCGATCAGCTTGGTTTTGCTCAATGTCTTGAGCTTGCCTGGGCGCATCGCAATCGACCAGACCACCTGCTTGCGCCCTTTGTGTTCATCCCGTTTCTGAACGCCGGTATAGCCGGCGTCACCGCATACATGGGTTTCTTCGCCATGCAGAAGCTTGTCTACCTGAGTAACATCGCCCGCATTGGCCGCCGTCCCCACGAGACTGTGAACCAGCCCTGACTCAGCATCAACGCCAATGTGGGCCTTCATGCCAAAATAATACTGGTTACCCTTCTTGGTCTGATGCATCTCGGGATCGCGCTTACCTTCTTTGTTCTTGGTCGAACTGGGTGCATGAATGATGGTTGCATCGACCACGGTGCCGTGGCGCAGCATTAGCCCGTGCTCACCCAGGTAACGATTGACCACTTCGAACAACGCCGTGGACAGGCCGTAGCGTTCCAGCAGCCGACGGAATTTGAGAATAGTGGTTTCATCCGGAATGCGATCAAGTTGAAGGCCCGCGAAGAGTCGCAAGATGGTGGTTTCATACAGCGCTTCTTCCATCGCTGGATCGCTGTACCCAAACCAGTTCTGCATCAGATGAACTCGCAGCATCGCGTCGAGCGGGTAAGCAGGTCGACCACCTTCGCCCTTGGGATAGTGCGGCTCGATCAGCGCCAGCAATGGCTTCCAGGGAACCACTTGATCCATTTCCAGCAGAAAGCGCTCACGGCGGGTCTGCTTACGTTTACCAGCGTATTCGGCGTCTGCAAAGCTCATCTGTTTCATGCGGTGGTCTCGAAAATGGCGCTGACGCATTTTACCTTTTCAGGAAGTCTTTTTCAGACCTTCCCTAAAGGACGCCGCTGGGCAATATACCCTTAGGGCCAATAATCCGGACTATGCCGACATCATCGTGACTGATGAGCTGCGTGAGCAGCTGCGAACCTTCGCCCGACTAAAGAGCGTGATTGACCCTTTGTCGATGGAGGTGGGGCAGCGCTTTATGCGGGAGGAAATCCCAGGCCTATTTGGCCAAGTGTTCAATCCGGGCAGTTGGCATAGTGGCCATGTCGTCTTGCGTAATCCCAGTGCGCATATCTTACTGGTTACTCTCAATAAGCAGGGGAAAGCGGCGGATTTACGTTACTTGGATCGCTGGGTAGACGATCGACACTTTCATTGGCAAACGCAGAATCAAACCTCCCCGGAGAGTAGTCGTGGGCAAGCCATAATTCAGCAAGAGGCAAGTGGTTTGCCGATTCATTTGTTTATTCGGGAGAACAAACTGGAAAATGGGAAAGCGGCCCCCTTCACGTATCACGGCCGGGTACGCTACCAGAAGCACACTGGCAGTAAGCCGATGAGCATTGATTTTGAACTGATGGATTAGAGGGTAAGGCTATTGGGATACAGGGGACTGTCAGATTTTTTGTGTTCGGGCCGTTAATGGCCTGCCATCAGGTAGGCCCTCACTTACCAGGTCGGCCTGGTGAAGCGATCTTCGTATAGGATCGCGAACTGATTCATAGCGGCTTTCCAGTCATGTGCCGCGTTACCCCAGTTGGCAGTGATATTACGTAGCGCCAACCAGATCAACTTCGTCGCGGCCTCATCCGTTGGGAAGTGGCCCCGGGTTTTAATGATCTTACGCAACTGAGCGTTGATGCTTTCAATCGCATTGGTCGTATAGATCACCTTTCGTATGGCGGGCGGGAACACAAAGAACGGAATGACCCTATCCCACGCACGCCGCCAGGCTGCTGTGACCGTCGGGTACTGCTTACCCCATGGCCCAGCTTCAAACGCGTCCAAAGCCTGCGCTGCGACCTCGGCGTTGAGCGCCTGATAGATGGGCTTGAGAGCTTTGGCCAGCTCTCTGCGCTTGTCCCAGCCTGCATAATCAAGGCTGTTGCGGATCAGATGTACAATGCAGGTCTGCAAGGTGGTATCCGGGAACACCGCACTCAGGGCTTCAGGTATGCCCTTCAGGCCGTCAGTCACGGCGATCAATATATCTTCTACGCCTCGGGTCTTCAGATCGTTGAACACCTTCATCCAGAATTTGGCGCCCTCCGTCGTTTCGATCCAGATGCCCAGAATATCCCGTGTACCGTCCGGTAACACCCCAAGCGCTAGGTAAACGGCCTTATTGCGAACCAGGCCCTCGTCCCGAATTTTGACCCTCAAGGCATCGAAAAAGATGACCGGGTACATTGGCTCCAAGGGGCGTTGCTGCCAAGCGCTAATCTCTTCCAATACGGCATCGGTAACCGAACTGATGAAGTCATGAGAAACATCGGTTCCGTACTGCTCGGCCAGGAAGGCTCGGATTTCACGAACCGTCATGCCTCGGGCATACATGGCAATGATCTTGTCGTCAAAGCCGGTAAAGCGGCGCTCATGCTTGGGAATCAGGATCGGGGCAAAGCTGCCGTCGCGGTCTCGGGGGATGTCCAGACGCAGCGGGCCATCATCGGTGAGCACTGTCTTGCCGCTCCGGCCGTTACGCTGGTTGCTCGCCCCCTCTGGGCGCTCAGCACCTTCAGGGTAGCCAAGGTGATGCCCTAGCTCGGCACCAAGGGCCCGCTCGATCAACGCCTTCTTGAACGCCATCGAGGCATCCTGAATGGCTTCAGCGCTCATCGGGCCATTGACGAACTGATCAATCAGCTCTTTGGGAATTGCTGGTAGGTCTCGCGGGGTTTCACGCCCCGGCTTCTTCTTGGTCGGCATACATGCATCCTCTGCTGCAACATGTTATGCCCAAACACAAAATTTATGACACCCCCGGATACAGGGCATTGCGCCCTGTATCCATTCACAGCTGGGAAACGCTAGACCTTCAGCCTAGCTTTTTCAACAACTCAACCAACCGCGCCGGACACTCCACCGCCGGCACATGCCCCACCTTGTCCAACACCACCGGCTCAGCTGCACCCAGTGCTTTTGCCAGCGCTTGCAATGACGCAGGCGGGGTGGAGATGTCGTCGCTGCCGGCGATGATCTGCAGCGGTACCTGAACATTGCTGAATGCATCGCTGAAGTTGCTGCGGCCGAGCATCAGGCACAGCAGGGCGTAGCTGCGGTTGTCGGTACGGCCCAGTTGTACGCACCAGCCGGGTACCAGTGCCGGTTGGTCAGCGCAGGCTTGCGGGCCGAACCAGCGGGGTACCAGGTCGGGAGCCATGGTTTGCAGGCCTTTTTCCATGACCATGTCGGCACGCTGGCCCCAGGCTTCTGCGGTACCGATCACCGGGCCGGTGTTGGTCAGGGTGGCGGACAGCAGTTTGTCGGCATGCTGGCTCAGCAGTTGCTGGCCGATCACGCCGCCGATGGAGGTGCCGGCAAAGTGGAATTGATCAGCGCCGGCCAGTTTGGCCAGAGTCAGGGCTTCCTGAGCCAGATCTTCGGCTTCTATGGCGTCGGAGCCTTCTGCCCAGGCGCTGCTGGCGCCGTGGCCGGGCAGGTCCCAGGTGAGGACGCGGAACTTGCCGAGCAGCTCTGGCAGCATGTCATCCCAGATACCTTGCGTCATGCCCAGCGGATGAGCCAGTACCAGCAGTGGGTTGCTGGCTTGGCCGAGCAGGCGGTAACTGATGGTGCGGCCGTTGTGAGTGCAGAAGGTCATGTGATTCCCATCCGGTTGACTGGTTGTTCGGAGTTCGCAATGCGAACTTATGTTTTTCATGCGAACATCTTGCGTCCAGCTGATTTGTTCCGTCAAGTGCAATGCGTCGACCCGCAGTGTTTCTCAGGGATAGCGACCGGTCATCCGGTTGTTCACCAGCTCCGCCAGAATGGTGTTGGTCAGTCGCATAATGGCGTTGGGGTTTTCGCCCTTGCGTCGGGAGGCGATGACCGGCGTAGTGATGTTGTCATCCTCCAGCGGCATGAATTCGACATCTTCGCGCTGCAGATGGCGCACCTGTTCGGGTACCAGGGTGAAGCCCATGTCCGATGCGACCAGTGACAGGGCGGTCTGCAGGTCATTGACTTGCTGGATGACGTTGACCTTGAGTCCGCGCCGCCGGAACAGCCCCAGCGTCAGGTCGGCGAAGTTGGGGCCGGCACTGGAGGGGAAGGCGACCATGGGCACTTCAGACAGCTCCTTCATGCTCGGCGGGCGGGCTGTGAGCGGGTGGCCGGCGGGGAGGGCGGCGATCAGCGGTTCGTCGAACAGGCTTTGCTGCTCCACTTCCGGGTCCTCGATGCGTAGTCGACCAAAACCGATGTCGATCTTGCCAGCTTTCAGGGCATCGATCTGTTCCCGGGTTTTCAGTTCGTGCAGCACTATCTCCAGATTCTTGTTCTGCCGCAGGCGGCGCACCATCAGCGGCAGCTGGCCGTAGAACACCGAAGGTACGAAGCCGATGGAAAAAATGGTCTTGCGGTTCGTGGCAATGCGCCGCGTATCGGCGATGGTGGCTTCTACCTTGTCCAGGATCTGCTGTGCGTGAGCGAGGAAGTAGGTGCCGCCGGAGGTCAGCTCCAGTCCTCGGGCTTTGCGGATGAACAGCTCCACGCCGATCTCTTCTTCAAGCTGTTTGATGGCTCTGGTCAGGGGCGGCTGGGCGATGAACAGCTTCTCGGCAGCGCGGGTGAAATTGCGTTGTTCCGCGACTGCGACGAAATAACGCAGGTGTCTTAGCTCCATCTATACCTCCAGGGTATCGCTGGTTACTTAATCAATATTGGTCGGCATAACCAAAACTTCATATTGTTCGACTCACAGCTATTTTGCCTCGAATTCGGAGAACACATGTCCGCCATTATCCAATCCATTGAAGCCGTCCTGGTCGATATCCCGACCATCCGGCCGCACAAGCTTTCGATGACGACTCTGGGCGTACAGACCATGGTAATCGTGCGCATCAAGGATTCGGATGGTCTTGAAGGGCTGGGCGAGGCGACCACCATCGGCGGTCTGGCATACGGTCCGGAAAGTCCCGAGAGCGTCAAACTTACCATCGACACCTATTTCAAGCCACAGCTGATTGGTCAGCTGGCAAATAACATCAATACCCTGAGGGTAATGCTGGATCGCTCCAGCCGTGGTAACAATCTGGCCAAGTCGGCTATTGAAACCGCCCTGCTGGATCTGCTCGGCAAGCGTCTGAACCAGCCCCTGTCGGCTCTGCTTGGCGGTGCTATACATCAGCACATCCCGGTGCTGTGGACCCTGGCCAGTGGTGATACCGCCAAGGATATCGACGAAGCGAAGACCTTGATCACCGCCAAGCGTCACTGCGATTTCAAACTGAAGATCGGTTCACGCCCCTTGATGGATGACGTACGCCATGTGGCAGCGATCAAGGCTGCCGTCGGTGATCAGGCCAGCGTCCGGGTTGACGTGAACCAGGCGTGGGACGAGGCGACTGCCGCCAAAGGTATGGCCGAGTTGCAGGCTGCCGGTATTGATCTGGTGGAGCAGCCCACACCGATGAAGGATTTTGCTGCGCTGGCGCGTCTGTCCTCCAAGTTTCACATTCCGATTCTGGCCGATGAAGCCGTGGCGGACGCGACTGACATGTACAAGCTGGCGGCGGAAGGTTTTTCCGGTGCCGTGGCCATGAAAATTGCCAAGGCGGGTGGCCCACTGCGTGCTCTGGAACAGGCGGCAGTCGCCAAGGCCGCGGGTATTGGCCTTTATGGCGGCACGCTGCTGGAGGGCACTATCGGTACGGCAGCCTCGCTGCATGCCTGGTCAACCCTGGAAACCCTGCAGTGGGGCACCGAGATGTTCGGTCCGCTGCTGATGAAAGATGACATCGTGGTCAGGTCCCTGAACTTCCATGACAACGGCGTGGACCTGCCTGCCGGCCCGGGCCTGGGTGTCGAAATTGACGAAGACAAGCTGGCTGAATACCGCCGCAAATAATCGAGGAGATAACCATGCTGTTCAAGGTCGAGATGAAGGTCAATATTCCCCAGGACATGCCGGCGGAAGTGGCCAATGAAATCAAGGCGCGGGAAAAGGCCTACTCCCATGAGCTGCAGCGCCAGGGCAAATGGCGTCACCTGTGGCGGGTGGCCGGCAGCTACGCCAACGTCAGTATCTTCGATGTGCAGGACAACGCTGAACTGCAGGACCTGATCAGCAACCTGCCACTGTTCCCTTATATGGATATCACCGTCGCGCCCCTGTGTCGTCATCCGTCTTCGATTCATGAGGATGACCGCTGATAACCAGCTGTGAACCAGGCGCCGTCAGGCAAACAGGCGCCATTGAATAACATTGCCAACGCTAAAGCTGTGATCAGGCAATAAGAATAAATAATGAGGAATATAACGATGACAATCAGAACCACCCAAACTGCCGAAGTACAGGAACTGCTGAAAAAAGTTGCCGGATTCCACGTGGAAGGCGGCAATGAGCGCGTGAAAAAGATCGTGCATCGCTTCATGAGCGATGTATTCCAGTTGATTGAAGATTTCGATGTCACTCCGGAAGAGTTCTGGAGTGCTGTTTACTACGTTGGCGAACTGGGCAAGAACGGTGAAGCGTCCTTGCTGGCCCCGGGCCTGGGCATGGATAAGTACCTGGATATCCGTATGGATGCCGAGGACGAGGCTGCTGGTCTGGCTGGTGGCACCCCGCGCACCATCGAAGGCCCGCTGTATGTGGCTGGTGCGCCGTTGGTTGAGGGCTTTGCCCGGATGGACGATGGTACGGATGTGACTGGTCAGGCCATGCTGCTCAAAGGTCAGATCACTGATGAAGACGGCAAGCCGCTGGCCAACGCCATTGTCGATGTCTGGCATGCCGACTCCAAGGGTAACTATTCCTACTTCGACAAGTCGCAGAGTGACTTCAACCTGCGTCGCCGGATCAAGACTGACGAGAACGGCCGCTACGTTGCTCAATCAATCACTCCGTCCGGTTACGGCTGCCCGCCCGAGGGTTCCACCCAGACGCTGCTGAATCAGCTGGGCCGCCATGGTCAGCGTCCGGCACATATTCACTTCTTTATTTCGGCGCCCGGTCACAAGCACCTGACCACCCAGATCAACCTGGCCGGCGATGAGTTCACCTACGACGACTTCGCCTTCGCGACCCGCGATGAGTTGGTAGTCGAGGCGCATTCGGTCGAGCATTCCGCCGATGGCGAGAAGCATGGTGTGACGGGCCCGATTACCGAAGTGGAATTCAACTTCCAGTTGGTCTCCACCGACAAGGCCGAGCTGCAGGCACGTCACGAGCGTAAGCGTGCGCTGGAAGGCGCTGCTGTCGCCTGAGGTCAGCGCCCCACTGGGTGTCAAAATAAAAGATTGGAGTTACCAATATGACTCGTCAACTCGACCAACTCGAAAAAAAGATCCGCGGTGCAGTGGAAGTCGATCCGGTTAGCGGCAACTACCGTTGCGATCGCAGCATCTTCACCGACCAGGAGCTGTTTGACCTGGAGATGAAATACATCTTCGAAGGTAACTGGGTATTCCTCGGCCACGAAAGCCAGGTGGAAAACCCCGGCGACTATTTCACTCTGACGCTGGGCCGCCAACCTGTGGTCATCACCCGCTCCAAGGAAGGTGAACTGCAGGCGCTGCTCAACACCTGTTCACACCGCGGCGCCACCCTGTGCCGCAAGAAGCGTGGCAACAAGGCGTCGTTCACCTGCCCCTTCCACGGCTGGACGTTCAAGAACGATGGCAAGCTGCTCAAGGCGCGTGACCAGAAGAAGGGCGGTTATCCGGAAAACTTCAACACTGATGGTTCGCATGACCTCAAGCGCCTGGCGCGCTTCGAGAACTACCGTGGTTTCCTGTTTGGCAGCCTGAATGCCGATGTGTTGCCGCTGCAGGAATACCTGGGTGAAACCACCAAGGTCATCGACAATATTGTCGATCAGGCCGAAGACGGTCTGGAAGTGCTGCGGGGAACCTCCTCCTATACCTTTGAAGGCAACTGGAAGCTGGCTGCGGAAAACGGCGCTGATGGTTATCACGTGGGTACCGTGCACTGGAACTATCTGTCGACCATGGGCCAGCGCAATTACGATAAGGGTGGTACCGAGGCAGTCGACGCCAAGAGCTGGTCCAGCGAGGGCGGCTTCTACTCCTTCGAGCATGGCCACATGATGCTCTGGACCCGTCTGACCAACCCGCAGGTTCGCCCGATATTCAAGCATCAGGAGCGTCTGCAGGAAAAGGTGGGTGAGGCGCGTGCCGATGCCATTATCAATACCACCAAGAACCTGTGCATCTATCCGAACCTGTATCTGATGGATCAGTTTTCCACCCAGATTCGTGTGCTGCGTCCGATTTCGCTGAACAAGAGTGAGATCACCATTTATTGCTGGGCGCCGAAGAACGAGCCGGCGGACGAGCGTGCCAAGCGCATTCGTCAATACGAAGACTTCTTCAATGTCAGTGGCATGGGCACGCCGGATGACCTGGAAGAGTTCCGCGCCTGTCAGCAAGGCTATAACGCCGAAGGCCTGAAGTGGAATGACATGAGCCGTGGTGCCGCGCATTGGATCGAAGGTGCGGACGAAGGTGCTCAGCGCATCGACCTCAAGCCCATTCTCAGCGGTGCCAAGCCAGAGGATGAAGGTCTGTACGTGACGCATCATCAGCACTGGGTCGAGGAAATGTTGCGCGCCGTTGAGACCGAGCGTGCCCGTTTCGTTGCCGTTGCCGCACAGGAGACTTCCGTATGAGCATGAATTTCGAACAGATTCAGGCTTTCATCAATCGCGAAGCGCGTCTGCTGGATGATCGCCAGTGGGATGAGTGGCTGCAGTGCTATCGCGAGGATGCCGTGTATTGGATGCCTTGCTGGGATGACGAGGACACCCTTACCGAGGACCCGCAGACCGAGCTGTCGCTGATCTACTACCCCAACCGTCAGGGGCTGGAAGATCGTGTGTACCGGATCAAGACCGAGCGCTCCGGTGCTACGTCCATGCCGGAGCCGCGCACCACGCATCTGCGCACCAATCTGGAGGTGCTGGAGCAGCAGGAGGGCACGGTCAAACTGCGCTTCAACTGGCAGACCAACAGCCACCGCTACCACACCACCCAGATGTTCTTCGGCACCGCTTTCTACACCTTGGACACCATTGGCGAGCAGCCGGTGATCACCGAGAAGAAGGTCATTCTGAACAACGATTACATCAATCAGGTGATTGATATCTATCACCTGTAATTGATCGGGCGTACCGATCGGGAGCCACCGATATGAGTTACAACATCGCACTCAACTTTGAAGACGGTATTACCCGCTTCATCAATTGCAATGAGGGTGAAACCATACTGGACGCGGCGTACCGCAGCCAGATCAACCTGCCCATGGATTGTTCCGATGGGGTCTGCGGCACCTGCAAGGGGAGTTGCCAGCAGGGCCAATACGATCTGGGTGAGGAATACCTCGAAGAAGCGCTGACCGAGGATGAAGCCGAGCAGGGTCTGGTGCTGACCTGCCAGATGGTGCCTTCCACCGATTGCGTAGTGAACGTTCCGGTCGCTTCCACGATGTGCAAGACCGGCATCATGGAAACCACAGGCAGCGTCGCCGAGGTGAACCTGATTTCACCCACCGCGATCGAGCTCAAGGTGACTGCCGATGCCGATATCATCTTCCTGCCCGGCCAGTATGTGAATATTCAGGTGCCCGGCAGCGATGAAACGCGCGCCTACTCGTTCAGCTCTGAGCCCGGTAGCCGGGAGCTGAGCTTCCTGATTCGCAACGTGCCGGGCGGGCTGATGAGCTCCTGGCTGGTGGGTGGAGCGAAAACCGGTGATCAGGTCAAACTGGCCGGCCCCATGGGTATCTTCTATCTGCGTCCGGTAGAGCGCCCGGTAGTGATGCTGGCCGGCGGTACAGGCCTGGCACCCTTTCTGTCGATGCTTGAGCAGCTCAAGGCGCGTGGCACCGATCAGCCGGTACACATGGTCTACGGTGTTACCAGTGACGAGGATCTGGTCTGTGTTCAGGCCTTGCAGGCGTTCGCTGATGCCATCGACGGCTTCACCTTCAAGACCGTGACCTCCAGCCCGGACAGCGCCCACCCGAACAAGGGCTATGTCACCAACCACATGCAGGATGCGCCGCTGAACGGTGGTGATGTGGATGTCTATCTGTGCGGGCCACCACCCATGGTGGATGCGGTGCTGGGCTACTTCCGCGAGCAGAACATCAAGCCGAACTCCTTCCACTATGAACGCTTCACGCCGAGTGTGGCGCCGCAGGAGGCCGCATGAACGCGCGCTTCACCGACAAGGTGATGGTGGTTACCGGTGCAGCACAGGGCATCGGCAAACGGGTTGCTGAGCTGGCCGGCGTTGAAGGCGCCCGGCTGGTGCTGGTGGATATCAGCGATTACGTGCAGGGTGTGGCAGCCGATCTGCGCGAACAGGGTGTGCAGGTCCTGGCGCTGCAGGCAGACCTGGAAACCTGGGAGGGCGCCGAAAGCGTCATGACGCGTGCTCATCAGGAATACGGCCGCATCGATGTGCTGATCAACAACGTGGGCGGCACCATCTGGGCGCAGCCCTATGAGCATTACCAGCCCGAGCAGATCCAGAAGGAAATCCAGCGTTCGCTGTTTCCGACCCTGTGGTGCTGCCGAGCGGTATTGCCGTATATGGTCGAGCAGCAGAAGGGCGCCATCGTCAACGTCTCCTCAGTGGCTACCCGCGGTCTGATGCGTGTGCCCTATGGTGCGGCCAAAGCCGGGGTCAATGGACTGACCATGAACCTGGCCTTCGAATATGCCGAGCAGGGCATCCGCGTCAACGCCACCGCTCCCGGTGGTACAGAAGCGCCGCCACGGCTGACGCCACGCAATACCGAAGAGCAGGGCGAGCGGGAGAAGGGTTGGTATCAGCAGTTGATCGATCAGACCAACGACAGCAGCTTCATGCACCGCTACGGCACGCTCGACGAGCAGGCCGAACCCATCCTGTTTCTGGCCTCGGATGCCGCTGGCTATATCACGGGCACCATTGTGCCTGTAGCGGGCGGCGACCAGGGCTGAGCAAGACAGCTCGTGTGTGGGGTACAAGCGGGCTTGCCCGCGAAAGGGTCGCCCACACGTCTCTCCGGGCTAGCCAGGATCGCGGACTACCTCAGATAAACCACGCCTCCAACTGCTCGCGCAATGCCGGTGAAATCGGCACCGGTCGGTTGGTGGTGGGGTCGATTACCACCATTACACTGCGGGCACTGACCTGAACCTCGTCCTTGTGCAGCGCACAACTGGTGAACAGAAAGGAGCTGTTGCCGATCCGGCTGATGCCGGCAGCCAGCTCCAACGGCGTCCAGCCAGCCTGATAATGCTCGAAACTGACGTCCACCGAGGCAACCAATACGCCCAGGCCGGCAAAGTCCAATTGCCGAACGCCGGTTGAGCGAGCCTGCTCCATGTACAGCGCCAGGGCCGCTTCGCTGCGTTGGCTGTCGGCGTCCACGTCGGCATAACGTGGGGTGAGTTGCTGGCGGATGGCGAAGTTGTGCGCGTGGTACAGGTGGTCACGGTAGTCGGCCGGTGCCAGCGGCGCGGCGCTGCCTGTGCTGGCATCCACCATAACTTGTTGTATATCTGCCGGTAACGCGATCCGCCGGCCATCCTCGAACGCGCCCATCAGGCAATCCTGAGTTCCTACCAGCACGCCATTCTGATGCAGCTCACTGTACACACGAAAGCTGTCCTCGTCGCAGGCGGTCACGCTGATGCGGGCGTCGATATCACTGCCGTACCAACTGACCTGCCGATAGTCGGTGATGCTGCGCACCGGACGTAGACGGGCATCATCGGAGAACCAGGCATCCTGGCCGAAACGGCTGACATGGGCGCGTACGCGCGCTTCCTGATGCAATTGATAGATGCGGGAGTTGTTCACATGGCGCCAGGTATCCAGGTCGGTATAGCGTGGCGAAAATGTATAGCAACGTGAGGATGACGCTTTATCTTGTTCTGTCATGGGGCCGGTAAATCCAGTCAGGTGGCTGTATGGACCGAGCATCCGGTTTTCGGCCGCCAGAAGCAACGACATCAATTTGATAAATGCGCGTTTATCAGAAAACTTCACCTGAACCCCCTCGCGCTGTGCCCGGTCACAATTTCATCAGCAGATATCAAGGCGCCTGAAGCCGATCGGTTATTCGGGTGCTGAAACGGTCCCGCCGAGGAGGTTGCCCCATGCCGACCACAGTCAGTGATTATTTTGTCGAACGCCTGTACGAGTGGGGTGTGCGGCGCATCTACGGTTATCCCGGGGATGGTATAAACGGCGTATTTGGCGCGCTTAATCGAGCCAATGGCAAGATTCGTTTCATTCAGGCCCGGCATGAGGAAATGGCTGCGTTCATGGCATCTGCCGATGCCAAGTTCAGTGGCGGCCTGGGTGTGTGCCTGGCGACATCCGGCCCAGGGGCGGCACACCTGATAACCGGGCTGTATGACGCACGCCTCGACCACATGCCGGTACTGGCGATTGTCGGACAGCAGGCGCGCACTTGCTTGGGTGGTCATTACCAACAGGAACTGGACCTGGTCTCTCTGTTCAAGGACGTATCCGGTGCCTTTGTGCAGCAAGCGAGTGCGCCGGCACAGGTGCGGCATCTGGTGGACCGGGGAATACGCACGGCATACGGCGAGCGCAAGGTGGCGACGATCATTTTACCCAATGATCTGCAGGACGTGGAATACACCGAGCCGCAGCGTGCCCACGGTACCCTGCATTCCGGCATTGGCTACAGCCGGCCAAAAATCGTGCCCTACCAGCAAGACCTTGAGCTTGCTGCCGAGGCGCTGAACGCCGGTAGAAAGGTGGCCATTCTGGTCGGTGCGGGTGCGCTTGGCGCGACTGAAGAAGTCATCCAGGTTGCCGAAAAACTCGGCGCTGGGGTGGCCAAGGCGCTGCTCGGTAAAGCGGTGCTGCCCGACGATCTGCCCTGGGTCACCGGTTCCATCGGTCTGCTGGGTACTGAGCCCAGCTACAAGCTGATGACCCAATGCGACACGCTGCTGATGATAGGTTCGGGCTTTCCCTATTCTGAGTTTCTGCCCGAAGAAGGCCAGGCCAGGGGTGTGCAGATAGACATCAAGGCAGACATGCTCAGTCTGCGCTATCCGATGGAGGTGAGTCTGCAGGGGGATGCCGCCGAGACTCTGCGTCTGCTGTTGCCGCTGCTGACAGAAAAGACTGACCGCAGCTGGCGCCGGGACGTCGAGGCATGGCGTGGCGACTGGGAAACAACGCTGGAAAGCCGCGCCATGGTGGCAGCCGACCCGATCAATCCGCAGCGAGTGGTCTTCGAGCTGTCACCGCGATTGCCGGATCGGGCGGTGGTTACCTGCGACTCCGGCTCCTGCGCCAACTGGTATGCGCGGGACCTGAAGATTCGCCGCGACATGCTATGTTCGCTGTCCGGTGGGCTGGCCTCGATGGGCGCGGCGGTTCCCTACGCGATAGCTGCCAAGTTTGCCCATCCCGACCGTCCAGTGGTGGCGCTGGTAGGGGACGGCGCCATGCAGATGAACAATATGGCCGAGCTGATTACCGTCGCCAAATACTGGCAGGAATGGGACAACAGCCAGTGGATCTGCGCCGTATTCAATAATGAGGACCTCAATCAGGTGACCTGGGAACAACGGGTCATGCAGGGCGATCCCAAATTTGAAGCCTCGCAGAACATTCCCAGTGTGCCTTATCACCGCTTCGCCGAATCGATAGGGCTGAAAGGTATTTATGTCGATCGCGAAGACGCGGTGGCCGCCGCCTGGGAGGAAGCGCTGGCGGCTGACCGGCCGGTGGTCATCGAGTTCAAGACCGACCCGGATGTACCGCCGCTGCCGCCGCACATCAAGCTCGAACAGGCTCAGGCCTATGCCAAAGCCTTGCTACAAGGCGATCCGAATCAGCGGGGCATCATCAAGCAATCTGCAAAACAGGTTCTGAGCCGCTTCCTGCCCGGTAATTCCGAATGAAGTGCGGTTCAAGGAAAAGCTGAACTGTATAACCGCTGCCCGGGTCGAAACCTTTACATACCTCGAACTCAGGAGTTTTTTATGCTGAAGTTTCTCGCCAGCACTGCAGGCATCATTTTTCTGGTCGGCTTGGTGGTGATCATCGGTCTGCTGATGCTGATTTTCTGACCCGGCTGATCCAGCTGTCCCAACGCAGATTCAACCAGAGCGACAGCCCGATCACCGCGCCTCCGAGCAGCAGGCGTGGCAGATCGGCCTGCTGATTCCAGATCAACAGATTGACCACCAGGCCAGCTGGAATCAGCGCATTGTTCATGATGCCCAAGGTACCTGCATCCACCAGTGTGGCACCCCGGTTCCAGAAGAAGAAACCCAGTCCCGACGCGATCAATCCCAGCCAGCCCAGTACGCTCCAGTGCACCAGTGTCTGCGGCAACTTCTGATGATCACCCAGCATTATCCAGGCGGGTAGTGCCACCAGCAGTGCACCAATGAAAAAGAAGCCGAAACCATGCCACTGTTGCCGGGTGTCCGCGCGGAAATGGCGCACCAGATGCGCGTAGCCCACCTGGCCCGCGGCGAAGGCGATATTGGCCAGTTGCAGCAGCAGGAAGCCTTTCACGTAATCATTGCTGATACCGTCATAGCGAATGATACCCGCACCCACTACGGCAATCAGGGTGGCGACCACCGGTCCGGAACTGAAGCGTCGCCGCAGGGCATTGTCTGCCAGCGCTACGTACAGCGGCGTGAAGATGGTGAACAGCAGGACTTCGGGCACGGTGAGCAGCTCGAAGGACAGGTACAGGCAGATATAAGTCAACCCGAACTGCAGCGCGCCGACGGCAAGCAAGCCGGGCGCCATACCCTTGGGCAACTGCCGCGGTCGCAGTAACGGCAGAAACAACAGCGCTGCCAGAACGATACGGGTCAATACGGAAAAATAACTATCAACCTGCCCGGCCAGATACTCGCCTATCAGACTGAACGAGACGGCCCATAACAGCGTGACGGCGATGAGATAGAACATGGGTGTCCTTCAGTAGGGCTGGCGGGGGCGAAGGATGATAGTCGTCTTGTTGAAACAGATGCAATCTGTCGAACGCTGTGGCAGATTTGTGCGGCTTGGCTGCTCAACACAGATCAGTCGCATTCACATACAAGGATCAGGCGATGAACAAGACAGGGATAGCTGCAGTGACGCTGGGGATATTGGCAGTCGCAGGCACAGGCGGAGGCTGGTACACCGGCTCCCAGCTGGAATCGGTATTGCAGGATTCCATTCGCAAGGGCAATGAACAGCTGGCGGCACAGTTCCCGAATACGGATGTGGCGCTGGAGCTGGTGGCGTTCGAGCGAGGAATACTCTCGAGCACGGCCCGTTATCGCCTGATAATGCAGGCGGCCAGCGGTGATGAGCCTGCGCTTGATCTGTTTATCGGTGACCGTATAGAGCATGGCCCGATACCGGTGTCGCGATTGCTTTCCTTGCAGTGGATGCCGGTCATGGCGACCAGTCATGCCGTGCTGGAGCCCAGCGAGACCATGTCCGAGTTGTTCGTCGCCAGCGCAGGGCAATCCCCCCTGACGATCACCAGCAATATCGGTTACGGCAACGGCATCACCGGTGATCTGCATGTCGTGCCGATGACGCTGAGCGAGTCCGGTAGCCATATGACCTTCTCTGGCCTGGACGCAGATTTCGAGACCGACACCACGGGCAGTAAGGTTGTACTCAGCGGCCGGTTCGACTCGTTGCAGATCGACGGAGAAGACGCCAGTGTCAGCCTGGTGGGCGGAGGGTTCCAGTTGGATCGCCAGCGCGATGACAGCTTCGGACTGTATCTCGGTGATGGTCATCTGACGCTCGATAGCCTGGCCGTGGAGGTCGCCGACAAGCCGGCGCTGGTCCTGCGGGATATTGTGCAGTCCGATACCACAACACTCGGCGCCGATGGCGTGAAGGGCGCGCTCGATTACCAGGTGGGCTCAGTCAACTATGACGGCAACTCGCTGGGTTCAGTGCGTATGGACTGGAGTCTTGGCCGGCTTGACCCGCAGGCGACTGCGGCGCTGATGGGCATGTACAACACGCTGAGCATGGGCCTTGAGCCGGATGATCCAGAGGCCTTGAAGCAGCAATTTGCCGCCGCTCTACAGCAATTGCTGAAGGGCAAGCCGCGGCTGGCGCTGGACAACTTCTCGATCCGGACCGCGAATGGTGAAAGCCGCTTCACCTTGGGTGTGGATCTGCACAGCCCGGATTCCTTCGATCAGCCACCGGCGCTGTTGGCGCAGCAACTGGTGGGCGGTCTGGATGCGAATCTGGTGTTGTCCAAACCGATGCTCAGCGACATGGTGCGTTACAAGGCATTGTTCCAGCCAGAAGCCGATGCGGCGGCAGTGGAGCAGGAGGCGGTGATGGCAGCGGAGATGGTCGCGGGCATGGCGGAAATGATGCAGCTCGGTATCTTGGAAGGCGACAATATTCTCTCCAACCTGCGTTACGCCGACGGCATGATCAATCTCAACGGGCAGAATATCGAGTTGGAGGATTTTGTCGGTCTGCTGACCATGATGTCACCCGGACCCGCACTGGGCGCGTTGGAATAACGGCAGGGTGGCTATGCTCGCCTTGGCACTGTCATGGCGGGCAAGTACCATGTCGCCATCAAGCCTGCGGCAGGCAGCCGCTGAGCGTTAATCCAGAGACGAGTATAAATGATCCCTACTGATCAACTGCACACCATGCTGGGCCTGTTGCTGTTCGGCTTTCTCATGCTGGGAATCGGTTTCAGCTTTCGTGACAAAGGGTGGGGAGTGGGATTGATGCTGTTCGGTTCAGCCGTACTGCTGGTGACCATAGGCACGCGGATTCTGAAGGCGGTGTCGCTGAGCTGAGAAGGTTACACCGGCGCTGTAGCCAGCGCCGGTGTGCTGTTCAGATACTGGACCGGATCAGAAGTGCACCTTGACCAGCAGGTTGGTGACGTTCTGATTGGTATCGAAGGCAGCGGTATTCTCGATACCGTACTTGTCCTTCCAGTAGCTGTATTCGATACCGGTATACAGTTGCTTGGCCTTCCAGCCCAACGCCTTGCCCAGGTCGTATTTGACCTGCGGGTTGAAGTGCAGGTTGGCATGTTTGCCGTCACCGTCGTTATCAACGATCCAGTCAATGAACCCATCGATCAGAACATCTGACTTGCCCACCGGCAAGGTCACAGCCCAGACCGGAGTGATCTGCCAGGAACCGCGTACGCCCTCGGGTGTATCGGAGTGCCGATAATAGGTATTCAGCTGGAAATAGTCGAAGCCGGGCAGAGCCAGATCAAAGCCCGGCCCCAGCAGGTAGTTCTTGATGTCGCCGCGGCCGCGCTCATAGGTACCGGCGAGCAGCACGTCGGTGATCGGGCCGAAGCTGATCTGTTGTCCGCTCAGCTTGCCGAATGACAGGCGCGGTGCAACCTCGCCATACCAGGTGCTGTTGTTGCCGTTGGCATCCTTGGCGCCGTTGTAGTGAATGCTGTCGACAAACAGGAACAGATCGCCGAAGCTCCAGCCGCTGACGTGCTCGAAGGTGACCGCCTGCTGGGTCTTGGGATCCACTTCGAAGTCATTGCCATAGAGATAGGTCAGGCTGTTGTTCTGCCATTGCAGAGGCGAGGCGGCGGCAAGGCCGCTGGCGACGGCAAGACCGCCGACAGCGGCTCCCTTGATCAGTTTGCGCATTCATTTGCTCCGGGGTGAAGGATGGGGAGAATCGCGCGCCATATTAATGATTCTCCAGCAAAAGAAAACTGCTTCCGCTCACATGCCGGCGAACAGCGCACGGCAACGCCCCATAGCGGCCGTGGAATGGTAATCTTGTCAGCACGCAATTTGTTGGAATGAACTGAAAATGCTGTTACGTGGATTAACCTGGCTTATCGTTTTTCAGCTGATTGGCACGGCTCTGAATATTATGTTCCTGCCCTTTCTGCCCAGTCCGATCATCGGCATGGCGTTGCTGGTGGTATTCATGCGCGTGCGCGGCAAGGTGGGTGAGTCGCTGGAAATGGCCTCCTCGGGATTGCTGCGCTTTCTGCCTCTGCTGCTGATTCCGCCAGCGGCCGGCGTCATGATGTACGGCAGCGAAGTAACAGCAGATGCTGTGGCGATACTGGTCAGCCTGACGCTGTCATTCATTCTGGTGGTCCCCTTGGCCGGTCATCTGATGCAGCACCTGATACGCCGCCAAGTCCGCCGGGAGGAAGTATGAACAGCTCGCTGGTGACGGCCTGGGATGCGGTGGTGGCGCATCCGTTATTTCTGGTGGGGCTGACGCTGGGTATTTATCAGCTCGGCCTGGCGCTGTATGAGCGCACGCAAATGGCCCTGCTGCATCCGCTGATTGTGTCCATCGTGCTATTGATTGGCGCCTTGTGGTTGCTGGGGCTGGAATATCCCGTCTACCGAGATGCGGTGTTTCCGCTGACCATGTTGCTGGGCCCGGCGACGGTGGCGCTGGCCGTGCCGCTGTATCACAACCTGCGGCGCATTCGGCAGTTTTTCTGGCCGGTAATGACTACCCTGGTGGTGGGTGGCGTGTTTGTCACCGTCGTCACGCTGCTGCTGGCCTGGCTGCTGGGAGCGGATTTCGCCATGCTGATGACCCTGGCACCCAAGTCTCTGACCACACCTATCGCCATGATGGTTGCTGAGCAGTTGGGTGGCGTGGCGGCGATGGCGGCCGCTTTCGTCATGTACACCGCCGTACTGGGCGCGCTCATGGGGCCATGGCTATTGAGTGTGACCGGTGTAACCCATCCGGCGGCCCGTGGCATGGCGCTCGGCTTGGCGGCTCATGCGGTCGGTACTTCGCGGGCACTCGAAGAAGGCGAAGAAGCCGGTGCCTTCGCCGCGCTGGCAATGAGCCTGATGGGCATAGGAACCGCGTTGCTGCTGCCGGTCTGCGTCACGCTCTGGTTGTTACTCTGACTGCCCGGTTCCCGGTGCAATACCGGGAACGCATTCTGCAATACCCTGTCACAGATAATAGCGTCGCGCTGCCGATGGGCTTGATCATCGGTTGACGCGGCCTTCTGCATTCATACCTTCCGACAAGGAGTTGCACGGATGGAACTGGATCCGCTGTTGCTGTCGCGCCTGCAATTTGCTTTTGTGGTCTGCTTTCACGCCATATTCCCGGTATTCACTATCGGGTTGGCGACCTTCATTGCCTTTCTTGAGGCGCTGGCATTCAAGACCGGCAATCCGGTATGGACGCGGCTGTCGCGCTTCTGGGTTCAGGTATTCGCTGTGGCCTTCGCCATGGGGGTGGTCTCGGGCATTGTGATGTCCTTCCAGTTCGGCACCAACTGGAGCAATTTCTCCTACGCTGCGGCCAATTTCATCGGGCCGATGCTCAGCTATGAAGTGGTCACGGCGTTCTTCCTGGAAGCGGCCTTTCTCGGCGTGTTGCTGTTTGGCCGGAACAAGGTGCCCCCGGGTGTGCATCTGTTCGCCGCTTGCATGGTGGCGCTGGGTACGCTCATTTCCACCTTCTGGATTCTCGCGGCCAACAGCTGGATGCACACGCCTGTCGGCACCGAGCTGACAGAGGGTGTGTTCATCGTCGGCAGCTGGCGCGAGGCGATCTTCAACCCGTCGTTCCCGTATCGTTTCACTCACATGGTACTGGCCTCGTTTCTAACCGGCTCCTTCGTGGTGGCGGGGGTCAGTTCCTGGTACCTGTTGACGGGGCGGGATGTGGAAGCCAACCGCCGGGCGCTGTCCATGTGCTTGTGGCTGATCCTGTTCCTCGCGCCAACCCAGGCCGTGGTTGGTGATTATCACGGACTCAACACATTGGAACATCAGCCGACCAAGATCGCCGCCATGGAAGGAAACTGGGAGACCATGAAGGGCATGCCGTTACTGTTGTTTGCCATTCCCGATCAGGAAAACGAGACCAACCATTTCGAGATAGGTATCCCGAGACTCGGTAGCCTGATTCTGACCCATGATATGAATGGTGAGGTGGCGGGGCTCAAGGAAGTGGCGCCCGAGGAACGGCCGCCGGTATGGATAGTGTTCTGGGCATTCCGCGTCATGGTCGGTATTGGATTGCTGATGATCGGTTGCGCACTGGCCGGTCTGTTCCTGCGTGCCGGCGGGCGTTACTGGCGCCAGCCGCTGTTTCTCAACACCATGCGGTTGATGACTTTTGCGCCCTTTGCGGCGGTGCTATGCGGCTGGATAGTGACCGAAGTGGGCCGGTTCCCGTGGGTGGTCTATGGGCAGATGAGCCATATGGAAGGGCTGACGCCGTCGCTGACCGGGGGCATGGTGTTATTCACCCTGCTGGGTTACATAATGGTGTACGCAGTGATCTTCAGCGCCGGCCTGTATTACCTGATGCGGGTGTTGAGGGCAGGGCTGGAAAGTATTGACCAGCATGATGAGGTTCATGACATCGAGCGTCCGAAGCGGCCTCTGTCGGCGGCCCATGTGAGCATCGAAGAAGGAGGGCACTGACATGCATGGCATCGACCTGACCATTATCTGGGCGGTGATCATCGCCTTCGGCATCATGATGTACGTATTGATGGACGGCTTCGATCTGGGCGTGGGCATTCTGTTCCCTTTCGCTCCGGATGAAGATGCGCGCGACGTGATGATGAACTCGGTGGCACCGGTCTGGGATGGCAATGAGACCTGGCTGGTTCTCGGTGGTGCTGGGCTCCTGGCGGCATTTCCACTGGTCTATTCGGTGCTGATGCCGGCACTGTACATCGGCGTATTTCTGTTGTTGGCGGGGCTGATTTTCCGTGGGGTGGCCTTCGAGTTTCGCTTCAAGGCCACGTCTTCGCGCAATCTGTGGAACTGGGCGTTTGCGGGTGGTTCCATGGTGGCGTCCTTCGCCCAGGGCGCGGTAGTGGGTGCCTATATCCAGGGTTTCAATACGGTGGATGGGCGTTATGTGGGTGGTGCGCTGGAATGGCTCACCCCCTTCAGCGTACTGACCGGACTGGGCCTGCTGGCTGGCTACGCGCTGCTCGGCAGCACCTGGTTGATCATGAAGACCGAAGGTTACATCCAGCAGTGGGCCTACCGTATCGCTCCCTGGCTGCTGGCGGCGGTGCTGTTGGTATTCGCCGTGGTCAGTGTGTGGACGCCAGCGGTGGACCCTGCGGCCTTCGAGCGCTGGTTCAGCGTCATCCGCCTGATCTGGATCTTCCCGTTACTGGCATTGCTGTTCGCCTTTCTGGTATTGCGTAGCCTGCGACGCCGTCAGCAATCCATGCCCTTTGTCGCCACCATGGGTATGTTCGCCTTCACCTACCTTGGCCTGCTGGTGACCAAATGGCCCTATGTGGTGCCGCCGAACTATACCTTGTGGGACGCTGCCTCCGCACCGGGCTCCCAGCTGTTTCTGCTGATCGGTATGCTGTTCGTGATTCCCGTGATCCTTGCGTATACCGCGTGGACCTACTGGGTGTTCCGCGGCAAGGTACGGGTGGGTGAGGGTTACCACTGAACAGCGCAAGCAGATTATCCGCTCCCGAAGGCAGTGATGGCTGGCTGCGCTGGTTGCTGGTGCCGCAGCGGCGCTTGCTGAATGCTGCGCTGTTGCTGGCGGTCACGGCGGCGGGCCTGTTTATTCTGCAGAGTTGGCTGCTGGCCAGCCTCTTCAGCCACTGGTTGACTGCCTGGCAAACGGGCGCTGCGCAGGCGCGCGAACTTTCTCGATGGTGGCCATGGCTGATTGGCTTGCCGCTATGCCTGATAGTGCGGCCATGCCTGCAGTACGGCCGCGAACGCCTGTCGCAACGGGCCAGTCTGCGGGCACGCCAGGAGCTGCGTGAGCAGCTGCTGCAACGTCTGGCCATGCTCGGGCCGGCGCGCCGTGGGCTGGGGGTCGATGCCGAACTGAGCAGTCGCCTGCTGGAGCAGGTGGATGCGCTGGACGGCTATATCAGCCGCTACCAGGTGCAGCGCCAACTGGTTTTCATCGTGCCCCTGATGTTGTTGCTGGCGACAGCCTGGCATAGCCTGCTGGCCGCTGCGCTGCTGCTGGCGACTGCCCCTCTGGTGCCGCTGTTCATGGTGCTGCTGGGCCAGGCGGCGGCTACGGCCAGTCGGCGTCAATTCGTGGCGCTGGGACAGATGAGCGGGCGTTTCCTTGATCTGTTGCGCGGCATGGCTACCCTGCGCCATCTGCAGGCGCTGGGACCAGCGCAGCAGGCGGTCGAAGAGGCCGCCGAAGACTACCGCAGCCGGACCATGCGGGTGTTGCGCATGGCCTTCCTGTCCGGCGCCGTACTGGAACTGTTCGCCTCGATTGCCATCGCCATGGTTGCCCTGTATCTGGGCATGGGATTGCTCGGCATGCTGCCCTGGGCGCAGGGCGAGATTCCGGTTCCCTATCAGAGTGCACTGTTCATATTGCTGTTGGCACCGGAGTTCTATGCGCCGCTGCGTCAGCTGGGCACTGACTATCATGCCAAGGCGGAGGCCGAGGGTGCGGTCGCCGAATTGCTGCCCATGCTGCAGTTGGAGGTATGGCAGCACCCCGGCAGCCAACCGCTGACGCTCGACCATGCACCCTCCATTGCCTGTCGTGATATCAGCGTGGATCTGCCGGGCGCGGCAGCACGCTTGCGGCCGCTGAGTCTGGGGCTGGCTGCAGGTGAACGGGTATGGCTGCAAGGGTCCAGTGGCAGTGGCAAGTCGACGCTGCTGCATGTGCTACTCGGCTTTGTAGCGCATGCCGGAGAGATCTTGATCGACGACCTGCCACTGAACGCGGTGCGCCGCAGTGACTGGCACCGGTATGTGGGGTTTCTCGCGCAGCAGCCTGAGCTGGTTGCAGGCACGGTAGAAGCCAACTTGCGTCTTGCAGCACCCCAGGCCAGCGACCAGGAGTTGATCGGCGTGCTGCAGGAAGTCGGGCTCTGGCCTTTACTGCGGCAATTGCCGCTGCAGCTCGAAACGCCGTTGGGCGAGCGGGGACTGGGACTGTCCGGCGGTCAGTTGAGCCGTCTGGCATTGGCCCGGCTGCTGCTGCGTGATACGCGGGTCTGGCTGTTGGACGAACCCCACGCCCACCTCGATCCGCAGACTGCGGAGCTGATCGGTGATCTGCTGGAGCGGCTCAGCCGGGGCCGTACCCTGCTGCTGGTGAGCCATGATGCGGTCGGGCTTGACTGGCTGGACCGGCGGGTCAGCCTGGAAGAAAAACATGACTGAACAGCAGAAGCCGGTGATACGTCTGCGCAGCCTGCTCAACAGCCGCCTGGGTGGCTGGTGGCTGGCCGGTGTGCTCGGCGCGGTTACGCTGTTCTCGGCAATAGCGCTGCTGGCAGTTTCCGGCTGGTTCATCACGGCGGCGGCACTTGCTGGCATGGCGGTGGCGGGCGTTGGTTATGCTCTCGATATCTTTGTGCCTGCCGCGATCATCCGTTTGCTGGCGCTGACACGCACTGTGGGCCGCTATACCGAACGCCTGGCCTCGCACAATGCCGCATTGGGACTGCTGCGAGACCTGCGTAGTCAGCTCTTCAGTCGCATCGCACAACGCCGGCGCCTGCCGTTGCGCAGCGCGGGCGCGATGCACCGGCTGGTGGCAGATATCGATCTGCTTGATCAGTTTCCGTTGCGAGTCGTGCTGCCCTGGGCCTGGGCCAGTCTGTTGCTGGTGATGCTGCTGGCCTGGTTGGCACTGCTGGATCACAGCTTGTTGTTGGCGGCGCTGCCTGGACTGCTGTTGGCGTGGTTGTTGCCCTGGCTGGGTTACTGGCGCGGTGGGCGGTTGGCACGTGATGAGGTTGCCCACGCGCAAGAGCGCCGGGAGTTTCTGCTCGATAGCCTGCAGTTGCTGACTCCGCTGCTGATCTGGCAGCGCTGGAGTGAGCGTGGCAAGGCATTTATGCAGCGAGACCGTGAGCATCTCGCTCGACAGGACCACCAACAGCGACTGACCAGCCGCATGGCGCTGCTCCAGCAAGTGGCGCTGGCGTACGCTTTGTTGGCGGTATTGTGGCAAGGCCAGCCGTTGATGGCGGAAGGGATATTGTCGGTGCCCTTGTTGCTCGCTGCGCTGCTGACAGTGCTCGGCTTGTATGAGGCGCTGCTGCCACTGGCGGGCAGTTTTATCGCGCTGGGGTTGAGCCAGGCGGCGCGGGACCGGTTGAATGCCCTGGCGGGTGAGGACGCGCCGTCACACTCATCGGCAGCGCGGCCGCAGGCGCCCTGGTCGCTGCAGCTATCCTCTGTCAGCGCACGCTGGCCGGGTGCGTTGAATGGCCCAGACAATATCGATCTGCAACTGACGCAGGGCGAGACGCTGCTCGTGCAGGGGCCGTCCGGAGGTGGAAAGTCCACGCTACTGCAGCTATTGGCGGGTGAGGACATGGAGTCCCGTGGGGCATGTCTGCTCAATGGTCAGCCTCTGGCCGGCTGGGACCTGCGGGAGGTGATCGGTTATCTGCCCCAGGACATCGATATCTTCACCCTGCCGCTGGCCGCCAACCTGCGTCTGGGTAACCCGCAGGCAAGTGATGAACAGTTATGGCAGGTGCTGGAGGACGTCGCTCTGGCGGAGTGGGTCAGGGGGCAGCCACAGCAATTGCAACTGTTGCCCGGTGAGTTGGGCTCGGCGGTCTCCGGTGGCCAGGCGCGGCGTATTGCGCTGGCGCGGCTGCTGCTGGCCGAGAGGCCGATACTGCTGCTCGACGAGCCCTTCGCCGGACTGGACGCCGCTTCCCGCGAACAGGTAATGGCGGCGCTGGTGCGGCGTCAACAGCAGGGGCTGCTGTTGATCGCCAGTCACCAGCCGGTCATGGCTGAGGGGTTGCAGTGGCTGCGCATATAGCGCACCGGCTACTACCAGGTATCAACAAACGGCCGGGTGCCCGCCTGCAGCGACTCCGGCGGCGCCGAACTCAACCCTCGCAGCAGCCAATCCCGGGTTTCCACCGGGTCGATGACCGCATCGATCTCCAGGAAGCTGGCCATGCTCAGACCTTTGCCGCGGGCATACAGCTCGCCTACCAGCTTGTCGAATAACGCCTGCTGTTCGGCGGGGTCTTCCAGCGCAGCCAATTCCTTGGCATAGCCCAGTCGCACCGCACCTTCCAGGCCCATGGCGCCGAACTCACTGCTCGGCCAACCGATGGTGAACATCGGTGCGTGAAAGCTGCCGGCCGCCATGGCCTGAGCGCCAAGGCCGTAGCCCTTGCGCAGCACCACGGTGAAGAAGGGAATGTTCAGGCTGGCCGCAGTGACGAACATGCGCGATACATGGCGCACCGTGGCCTGTTGCTCGGCATCCGGTCCGACCATGAAACCGGGGGTGTCGCACAGCGATACCATGGGCAGACCATGGGCCTGACACAGCTGCATGAAGCGCGCCGCCTTGTCTCCTGCCAGCGCATCGATGGCTCCGCCCAGGTGCATCGGATTGTTGGCCATCAGCCCGAAGGGCTTGCCGCCGATACGGATCAGCGCGGTGATCATGCCTGGGGCAAACTGACGACGCAGCTCCAGCACCGAATCGGTATCGGCCAGCGCCTCGATGACCTGGCGGATGTCATAGACGCGCAGACGGTTTTCCGGAATCAGGTGGCGCAGCAGGCGTTGATCGGCACATTCGCTCGTGGTCAGATCGCCCTGGAAATAGGACAGGTACTGCTTGGCTGCGCGGGTGGCTTCGGCTTCATCCTTGACCAGCACGTCGATCACCCCGTTGGGCCCTTGCACACCGGTCGGGCCGACCTGTTCCGGGGTGAAGCGACCGAGTCCGCCGCCTTCGATCATGGCGGGGCCCGCCATGCCGATGCTGGCATTCTCGGTGGCGATGATCACATCGCAACAGCCGAGCAACGCAGCGTTGCCGGCAAAGCAGCGACCGGATACCACGCCGACCAGCGGCACCTGGCCGCTGAGCCTGGCCATGCGCATGAAGGTAGTGCAATCCAGTCCGGCGACACCGACCTTGTCCACATCGCCTGGTCGTCCGCCGCCGCCTTCGGCAAAGAACACCAGCGGCAGGCGCCACTGTTCCGCCAGGGCCAGCATGCGGTCGGTCTTCTTGTGGTTCATCACGCCCTGGGTGCCGGCGAAGACCGTGTAGTCATAACTCATGGCCATGCATCGGGCGGTTTCGGCATCAAACAGGTCACTGTTGACCGCGCCGATACCGGCGATCAGACCGTCGGCCGGGCTCATCTTCAACAGTTCCTCATGGCTGCGCCGAGTGCGCTGTGCGGCCAGGGCGAAGCCACCGTATTCCATGAAGCTGCCCTCATCCAGCAGCTCGGCGAGATTCTCGCGGGCGGTACGCTGACCGGTCTTGCGGCGTTTGGCTACGGCTTCGGGGCGCCGGGCATCGGTCAGATCCGCGCGGCGCTGCAGAACCTCGTCAAGATCGGTGCGGATATGCTGCAGATCCAGCTGCTCTTCGCTGGTCTGCTGTACTTGCTCAACGCCGTTCGGTTCGATGAACAGCAGCGGACTGCCTTCGAACAGATTGCCCCCCGGAGCGGCGGCGAGTGCGCGAATGATGCCGCTGCAATCGGCCTTGATCACGAACTCCATTTTCATCGACTCCATGACCGCCAACGGCTGGCCAATGACCACTTCGTCCCCGGCTTGAACATCCATGCTCACCAATACGCCCTGCACCGGTGCGCTCAGCGGTTGACTGCCGTCAGGCGCCACCTGTTGAGCTGACAGGTTTTGGCCTGCGGTTATCTGGCTCGCGGCATACAGCTGCGGGTGGATTGTATTATCAGCGCCGATCAGCGTGGCAGCGTGCGCTTCGATGAAGCCTGTGGTGACCTCGTTGCTGCGCACCTGAGGATGCTGCAGCAGGCTCTGCAGGAACGGCATGTTGCTGGCGACACCCTCGAGTCGGAATTCGCAGAGCGCGCGGTAGGCCCGGCGCAACACCGTTTTGTAGTCGGATGCGGCATGCACGATCAGTTTGGCCAAGAGCGAGTCGAAGGCCGGATTGGTGGTGTAACCGCTGTAACCATAGCCGTCAACGCGCACACCATGGCCGCTGGGCGCTTCGTAGGCGGTGATGGTGCCGCCGGTGGGGCTGGCGCTGCCGTCGGGCTGCATGTTTTCCAGATTGATACGCAACTGCACGGCGTAACCGCGTGGCGCTGCAATGCGTGATTGTTCCACGTCGAGATCGACCAGGCTGGCGCCCGCCGCCAGGCGAATCTGCAGCTGGGCCAGATCCAGCCCGGTAACGGCTTCGGTCACCGTGTGCTCGACCTGAATGCGCGGGTTGGCCTCCATGAAGACGAAGTCGCCGCTATCTTCGTCAACCAGGAACTCCACAGTGCACAGACCACGATAGCCGACGGCACCGGTCAGCGTTACGGCGGCAGCCAGCAGGCGTTCACGCAGCGCGGGATCGAGCCCCGGCGCGGGTGCCACTTCCATTACTTTCTGGTTGCGCCGCTGCAAGGTACAGTCCCGCTCCCAGAGGTGGCTCACGGTGCGGCCATCGCCAATGATCTGAATCTCGATATGCCGGGCGCGGCGGATCAGCCGCTCGATGTAGAGATCGCCATTACCGAAGGCCGCGCGTGCCTCGGAGCTGCAGCGGGCAAAGGCCTGGTCCAGTTCGTCGATGCTGTGCACCGCGCGCATGCCGCGTCCGCCACCACCGGCCAGGGCCTTGAGCATGACAGCGGCGCCGCTTGGCAAGCCGGCCATGAAAGCTTTCGCCTGCTCCAGATCGGTGGCCTGGTTGGTGCCAGGTATCAGCGGTACGTCGTGCTTGATGGCCAGGCGTCTGGCACTGGCCTTGTCACCGAACAGCTCCAGCACCTCGGCGTCGGGCCCGACAAAGGTGATGCCCGCCTCGGTGCAAGCGCGGGCGAACCCGGCGTTTTCGCTGAGAAAGCCGTAGCCCGGGTGAATGGCGTCACAGCCATGCGCCTGGGCAATGGCAATCAGCTGCGGGCCGTCGAGGTAGGCTGTGGCGCCACGCCCTTGCAGCCCTACAGCGACATCAGCCTTGCGCAGGTGCAGCGAGCCCGCGTCGTCTTCGGAATACACCGCCACACTGGGGATATCCAATTCAGCCGCAGCGCGGGCCAGGCGGATGGCGATTTCGCCGCGGTTGGCAATCAGCAGACGTTTGAAGGGCATCAGATCCATTCCTGTAGTTCGTTCTTTTTCACTTTGCCAGTAGCGGTCATGGGTAGCGAATCAACCAGTCTGACCTCCGGCACCTTGTAGATGGCCATGACCTCGTGGCACCACTCCCGCAATGTTTCCGCGCTCAGATCGGTGCCCGGTTTGGCGATGATAAAAGCCACCGGTGTTTCACCGCGCTGCTCATCCGGGCGGCCGATCACTGCGCAAGCGAGAATGCCCGGGTGTTGGCCGAGCATGGCTTCCAATTCGCTGGGGAACACGCTCATGCCATTGACCTTGAGCATTTCCTTGCGCCGGCCCAGGTAGCGAATGAAGCCCTGTTCGGTGATGACGCCACTGTCACCGGTGTGCAACCAGCCATCGCGCAATGCGTCGGCGCTGGCTTCGGGTTTGTTCCAGTAGCCCTTGAGCAGAGAGGGTGTACGCACCAGCAGCTCGCCTTCACTGCCCAACGGCAGCAGTTCGCCGGTGGCAAAATCGCAGACCTTGAACTCGGTGCCGGGCACCGGCAGGCCAACGAAGGTCGGTGCGGACTTGAGGTCGAAGTCATCGTCCTGCAGGCCGGCGGTGAAGGTGTCACAGGTATGGGTTTCGGTCATGCCGAAGCTGGTTTCGAACAGGGTGCAACCGGTCAGCTCACGCCAGCGGCGGCGGTACTCCGGGGTGAGTTTCTTGATGAAGGAGACACAGCTGGTGACGCTCAGGGAGCTGAGGTCAAACTCGTCGCGCTGCGGATGATCGAGGATTTCTGCGGCGCTGTCGACCAGCAATCCGCAGTGGTTGACCCGGTAATGCTGCACTGCACCCATGAAGGCCAGCGGGTCCCAGCGTGCCAGCAATACCAGGGTGGTGCCGCCGAAGACCGGGAACAGCAACCCGGCGTTTTCCCCGGCGATCCAGAATTCGGGCATGAAGTTCAGGCTGACGCGCTCATTGTCCAGTCCCAGCGCGGCGGGCAGGAAGCTGGCGCAGGTGTAGAGCATGTCGCCATGGGTATGGATACAGCCTTTGGGCAGGCCGGTGGTGCCGCCGGTATAGTTCAGCGCGGCGATGCTGTCGAGCTGCGGCTCGGGAAGCTCTGCTCGGGGTTCAGTTGCCGCGAGAGCCGGCAGCAGATCGATGCTGTCGGTAACCGGAAGCTTGGGCGCCTGCAGCAGTTCCGGTACGGCAAATGGCGGTTCGGCGGGGCAGATTTCCGACAGGCTGGTGCTGATCAGCACGCGTAACTGCGTGTCGCTGGCAGCCTGGCGCACTACTGGCAGCAGTTGGTCGAGACAGACCATGACGCTGGCTCCACAATCCTGCAACTGGTAGGCCAGCTCGGTCGGTGTGGCCATCGGGCTGACCGGGGCGTGTACCGCGCCGGCCTTGAGAATGCCATAGAACACCAGGTGCAGTTGCGGACAGTTGGGCATGAATACGGCAACGCGGTCGCCGGGCTGTACGCCCTGATCCAGCAACAGGGCGGCGAAGCGGTCGCTCAGCTCGTGCAGTTCGGCATAGCTCAGATCATGACCGTAATAACGGACGGCGGGCTTGTCCGGTGATACCTCGGCCCAATGGCGCAGGTAGTCGGTCAGCGGGCGCTGGCCCAGCGGATACTGCGGTTCGGTGGCGTGACCAGCGGGCCAGGCCTGGCGCTGAAGCTCGCGCAGACGCTCAAGATATTCATGCTCATGCATGTTCGACACCTTGCTTGTTATTGTAGGAGCAAGGTCAGAGTAGAGCGGTTGGGTACGAAAAGCAGCAAGCTTGCCGTGGCGAATGGCGGGGCAGTACCGGTGCTTATGGTATGCCACGCAAATGCATTTTGGCTGTCAGAACAATTCCAGAGGGGTGATGCCTCCGTCGCTGCTGTAGCCGCCAGCTTCCAGCTCGCTGGTCGGTGGCGGTACGTCCTCTTCCTTGAAAACCTCCAGGAAGGCGCCGGGTGTGCCCGGACGGGCGCTGCGGCCGGTCATGGGGTCAACGCGGGTCGTCACCAGGCCATCGGGCTGCGGCTGGCTGTGCTCGGGTTTGTCTTTCAGCGCGTCGCTCATGAACTGCACCCAGATCGGCAGTGCAGTGGTGCTGCCATATTCGCGGCGGCCGAGGGTGCTGGGCTGATCGAAGCCGACCCATACCGTTGCTACATAATCGCTGTTGAATCCGGCGAACCAGCCATCTTTCTGTTCATTGGTGGTGCCGGTCTTGCCGCCGATATCGCTGCGCTGCATGGTCCGCGCGCGCGAGCCGGTGCCTCGGGTGATGACGTCCTTGAGCATGCTGGTCATCTGATAGGCCGTGCGCGGGTCGATTACCTCAGGTGCGAGCTCGGCCTCGGGCGGCGTCTGGCCGGGTGTCAGCCCGACATAGGCATCGATCCGGCGTTGCTGGTCGGCCAGCGCCTGCGGCGTGACTGCCGGGCGGGCGAAGTCGATCACCTTCTGTTCGCTGTTCTCGATGCGCTCGATCAGCCATGGCTTGACCGCATGGCCACCGCTGGCGATGACGGCATAGCCCGTGGCGATCTGCAGCGGAGTCAGTTCAGGGGTGCCCAGCGACGCGGACAGGTTGCGCGGCAGCTCCTCGCGGCTGAAGCCGAAGCGTTCCATATAGGTCAAGGCCTCATCCACACCGATGTCCTGCATCAGGCGAATCGAGACCAGGTTGCGTGACCGGTAGAACGCTTCGCGCAGCCGGATCGGGCCGAGGAAGTCGCCGCTGGAGTTGCTTGGCCGCCACTCATCGTTCTGACTGCCATCGTTGAACACCAACGGGGCGTCATTGGTCAGACTGGCGGGCGTATAGCCGTGATCCAGTGCGGCGCTGTAGAGGAATGGCTTGAATGACGAGCCCGGTTGCCGGCGCGCCTGTGTAACACGATTGTAGTTGCTCTGCAGAAAGGAAAAGCCGCCAGTCAACGCCTGGATGCTGCCATCCTGGGGCGACAGAACCACCAGCGCACTCTGTGCCTTGGGTACCTGCGCCAGCTTGTACTGCCCGTCTTCCTCCAACCGCTGAACGCGTATTACGTCGCCGGGCTGCAGGATGTCAGCCGGCTGGCGCGGGTTCGGGCCCATACTGTTGGCGCTAAGGTACGGCCGAGCCCAGCGCATGGCTTCCCAGGCGATGGTACCGCTGTCGCCATTGCCCAGCATGATCTTTGCGGAGTCAGAGTCGACCTCGCTGACGATCGCCGGGCGCAGACCACCCACACTGCGATAGGGTTTGAGCAGTTCCGGCAGTTGCTGCGCACTGGCGTCAGGGTGACGAGCTTCCGGGCCGCGGTAGCCGTGGCGCTGATCGTAAGTGATCAGGCCGCCGCGCAAAGCTTGGTTGGCCAGCGTCTGCAGGCGGCTATCGACCGAGGTATACACATAATAGCCGTCGGTGTAGGCCTCCGTGCCAAACCGTTCGATCATTTCCAGGCGAGCCATCTCTGCCACATAGGGCGCTTCCAGCTCAGGGTTGGCGCCATGGTTGCGCGCTGTGATCGGCGCCGCCACGGCCTCATCATGGGCGGCCTGGTCGATGCTGCCCAGATACAACATGCGCTGCAGAATCCAGTCACGGCGGATCTTGGCCCGTTCGGGATTGGCGACGGGGTTGTACGCGGACGGCGCTTTCGGCAGACCGGCGATCATGGCCAGCTGGGCCAATGGCAGTTCTGAAATCGGCTTGCCGTAATACACATGGGCGGCGGCCTCGATCCCGTAGGCGCGATTACCGAGGTAGATCTTGTTGACGTACAGCTCGAAGATTTCCCGCTTGCTGAGATTGCGTTCGATCTGCAGCGCCAGCAGGATCTCGTTGAGCTTGCGTGAAAACACCCGGTCGCTGGTCAGGAAGTAGTTTTTTGCCACCTGCATGGTGATGGTGCTGCCGCCGGTCTGGATCTGCCCGGTAGTCAGCAACTCCGAAGTCGCTCGCAGCAGGCTCATGGGGTCGACCCCATGATGATTGAGGAAGTTATCATCCTCAGCCGCCAGGATGGCATCGATGAAGCCCTGAGGAACCTGCTCGAAGCTTATTGGTAAACGCCGCATTTCGCCGTATTCGGCGATCAGCTTGTGGTCTGCGCTGTAAATGCGCAATGGAGTTTGCAATTTGACATCGCGCAGTGTATCTACATCTGGTAATGCCGGAGTCAGATACAGAGCGACGCCGCTGAGCGCGAGTAAAGGAGCACTTGCGATAGCGACGAGCAGCCAGAACAGGATGATTAGCACGCGCATGAGGGATCTGATCATTCCCTGTTGAATAAGCCGGTGAATGTAAGATAGTGATGAGAACGGGTTAACAGTCCGCATTATAAGCGTATTTTTTTGGGTTTAGCCATTTGCACTGGGACAAGGACTGTTATTTAATGCGGTTAAATATAAACCGCCCGTAAGTGGCGGATGCTGATAGGGA
Organism: Halopseudomonas litoralis; assembly: GCF_900105005.1. NCBI lineage: Bacteria > Pseudomonadati > Pseudomonadota > Gammaproteobacteria > Pseudomonadales > Pseudomonadaceae > Halopseudomonas > Halopseudomonas litoralis. Next base: position 2,922,104 of record NZ_LT629748.1, on the reverse strand, counting down.
ATTGGCTGTGCTAGGGCTTATCAAGAAGAAAGCGAATACGCTGCTGGGTGTCGATATCAGTTCCACCACCGTGAAACTGCTTGAACTCAGCCGCTCAGGAAACCGCTACAAGGTGGAAGCGTACGCGGTGGAACCTCTTCCACCGGGTGCCGTGGCGGAAAAGAACATAATCGAGCTCGAAGGCGTGGGTCAGACCCTGGAAAAGGTGCTGGCACGTTCGCGTACGTCTCTGAAACAGGCGGCCGTGGCCGTGGCTGGGTCGGCGGTGATCACCAAGATCATCGAGATGGACGCCGGCCTCGATGACGACGAGATGGAAGAACAGATCAAGCTGGAAGCTGATCAGTACATTCCCTACCCGCTTGACGAGGTCTCCATCGACTTCGAGGTGCAGGGTGTCTCGCCGCGCAATCCCGAACGAGTCGAGGTGTTGTTGGCCGCCTGTCGCCGGGAAAATGTCGATATCCGTGAGGCCGCGCTGGCGCTTGCCGGCATCGATGTGAAAGTCGTCGAAGTCGAGGCCTACGCCATGGAGCGTGCCTGCGAACTGGTGATCGATCAGCTCAACGGCGATCCGAGCGAGCTGACCATTGCGGTGATCGATATCGGCGCGACCATGATGACCCTGAGCGTGTTGAGCGAAGGGCGCACCATCTATACCCGTGAGCAGCTGTTCGGCGGCAAGCAACTGACCGACGAGATCCAGCGCCGCTACGGCTTGTCCCAGGACGAAGCCGGTCTTGCCAAGAAGCAGGGCGGGCTACCGGATGACTATGAAGGCGAAGTGCTGGGGCCGTTCAAGGATGCAGTCGCACAGCAGGTTTCGCGTTCTCTGCAGTTCTTCTTTGCCGGTGGTCAGTTCCACGATGTGGACTACATCCTGCTTGCCGGTGGTACTGCTTCGATCCCGGGCTTGGACCAGTTGATCCAGCAGAAACTCGGCACCACCACTCTGGTGGCCAACCCCTTTGCAAATATGACCCTGTCGAACAAGGTGAATGCGGTAGCGCTCAGCAATGACGCGCCGGCACTGATGATCGCCTGTGGTCTGGCAATGAGGAGTTTCGACTGATGGCTCGCATTAACCTGTTACCCTGGCGCGAGCAGCTCAGGGAAGAGCGCAAGAAGCAATTTCTCAGCATCCTGGTGCTCATCGTCCTGTTTTCCGGTCTGCTGATATTCCTCGGCGATCGCAATCTGAGCGGCAAGATCGATCAGCAGAATGCCCGCAATGATTTCCTGCGTAAGGAAATCAGCCTGCTGGATGGACGCATCAAGGAAATCGAACAGCTGCAGGCCCGTCGGACCCAGCTGCTCGACCGGATGAAGATCATCCAGGACCTGCAAGGCAACCGCCCCATCATCGTCCGCGTCTTCGACGAAATGGCGCGCACATTGCCCGAGGGCGTCTATTTCACCTCGGTGAACATGAAGGGGCCGGTGATCAGCATCAAGGGCGGCGCCGAGTCGAACAGCCGGGTTTCCAATCTCATGCGCCAGATGGACGCTTCCGACTGGCTGGCATCACCGAATCTGACCGCAGTGAAAGCGGTTACCCAGGGAGCATTGGATCAGGCCAACGTATTCGAGATGTCGGTCCGCCAGACCGAGCCGGGTGCGCCAGCCGCTGAGGGAGAACAGCAGCAATGAGTTTTGCTCAATCCATGGAAAGCTTGAAGAAGGTCGATATCAACGATCTTGACTTCAACAATATAGGATCGTGGCCTGCGGCGTTGAAGGTGATCGTCGGCATACTCGTCTTCGCGGTACTGCTGTTTCTCGGTTACCACTTTCACCTGAAGGACCTGCAGACCAGTCTTGAACGTACCAAGGGTCAGGAAGTGACGCTGCGCAAGGAGTTTGCAGACAAGTCCTTCAGGGCTGCCAATCTGGATGCCTACAAGGAACAGCTGGTCGAAATCGAGGAGCGCTTTGGTACGCTGCTCAAGCAGCTGCCCAGCGACACCGAAGTGCCGGGCCTGCTTGAAGATATCACCCAGATGGGCCTGAACAGCGGTCTCGAGTTCGAATCCATAACCCTGCAACCGGAAGTGGCTCAGCAGTTCTATATCGAACTGCCGATCCGCATCGTGGTGCAGGGCAACTATCACGATATCGCGACTTTCGTCAGCAGTGTTGCCGGTCTGCCGCGCATCGTCACGCTGCACGATTTCGATATCGTGCCGCTCAGCGAGGGCAATCCCGACCTGCTGAAGATGAACATCCTGGCGAAAACCTACCGCTATCATGATGCGGAGGGCCAAGAATGAGCATGCATAAACAATTAACCTGCGTGGTAATGCTGAGCGCGGTGCTGCTTGGCGGCTGCGGTGGCAACGATTTCAGCGATCTGCAGGTGTTCATGGAAGAGACCCGGGCGCGTCCAGCAGGCAAGATCGAGCCGCTGCCCCGGTTCAAACCCTATGAGGCATTCACCTACAGCGCTTCGTCCCTGCGCAGCCCTTTCCAGCCGCCGATTCGTGTCGATCTGACGCAGCGACAGAAAGGTTCGCAGGATATCAAGCCGGATGAAAACAGAGTTCGACAGTTCCTCGAGGGCTTCAATATCGAAGGGTTCGAGATGGTCGGTGTGCTCAGCAATCAGCAGGGCATGCAGGCGCTCATCCGTGGCGCGGGAAGCGTGCACAGAGTCAAAGTCGGTGACTATCTGGGTCGAAACCACGGCCGGGTTGCCAGCATCGAGGAAGGTCGTGTCGATGTGGTCGAGATAGTGCCGGACGGTGAAGGTGGTTGGTTGGAGCGGCCGCGTACCCTCAGCTTGCCTGAGCGCGGATAAGGTCAACCAGGGAGAGATAACATGAACTGTAAACAGTCACGCGTGGAACGCAATCAAATGCCTCTAACCAGGAAGTTTTCATTCGCAGCCGTGCTTGCGCTGCTCAGCCCGCTGGCTCTTGCCGCCGATCTTCAAAATATTGATGTGGCTTCGCTGCCGGGAGAGCGGGTGGAACTCAAGCTGTCCTTCGATGAGCCGGTTGCGGCTGCGCCGAAAGGCTACACGATTGAGCAACCGGCCCGGATTGCCATTGATCTGCCCGGTGTGAAGAACAAGCTGGGCGAGCGTTCTCGCGAGCTGGGGCTGGGTAATGCGCGCAGCCTCACCGTGGTTGAAGCCAATGATCGAACTCGTCTGATCATCAATCTGACCGATCTGGCACCCTATACCACCCGTGTTGACGGTAATAATCTGTTCATCATGGTCGGTGCTGACAAGGCGCCCGGCTATGCAGCGGCACCCGCGGCACCAGTGGCACCTGCACAGGCCGGCAATAACTGGCGCGGCAGCGACCAGCCCGCGGTCAGCAGTCCTGCAGCGGTATCTCGAGGGCCGGCCATCCGCAGCCTGGATTTCCAGCGCGGAGACCAGGGCGAAGGTAACGTCATCGTCGATCTCTCTGACCCGTCCATCCGCGTGGATGTTGAGGAGCAGGGCGGCCGTGTACGTTTGAACTTCCCCAATACCAGCCTGCCCGATGAGCTGCGGGTACGTCTGGACGTCAAGGATTTTGCTACGCCAGTCAACTTCGTCAATGCCAGCACTTCCGGCAGCGACGCCAGCATCACCATCGAGCCGACCGGCTTTTATGAGCATCTGGTATATCAGGCCGAGAGCCGGCTGATCGTGAGCTTCAAGCCGCTCAGCCAGACCGAGGTTGAACAGCGTCGCGCCGATGCGTTTTCCTATACCGGCGAGAAGCTGTCGCTGAACTTTCAGGATATTGAAGTGCGCTCGGTGCTGCAGCTGATTGCCGATTTCACCGACCTGAACCTGGTGGCCAGTGACACCGTGCAGGGCAGCATCACCCTGCGTCTGCAGAACGTGCCCTGGGATCAGGCGCTGGATCTGGTACTGAAAACCAAAGGTCTGGACAAGCGCCAGATCGGCAACGTGCTTCTGGTTGCGCCGGCTGAAGAAATTGCCGCCCGTGAGCGTCAGGAGCTGGAATCACAGAAGCAGATCGCCGAACTGGCGCCGCTGCGTCGTGAGCTGATTCAGGTCAACTATGCCAAGGCATCGGATATAGCCACCCTGTTTGCCTCGGTCACCGCCGGCGAAGGTGAGCAGCGTGGTTCGATCACCGTGGATGATCGTACCAACAGCATCATTGCTCTGGAAACCCAGACCAAACTCGACGAGCTGCGTCGTATCGTTACCCAGCTGGATATTCCGGTACGTCAGGTAATGATCGAGGCGCGTATCGTTGAGGCCAACGTCGGCTTCGACAAGGCGCTGGGCGTGCGTTGGGGCGGTAACGTGAACCTGGGAAGCCGCTTCAATGCGTATGGCAAGGATGGGAATATGGGAGTTGCCGAGGATCCCAATCCGATCACAGTCACCAACCCCGACGGCTCTACCCAGGAAGTCTCGCGCAATACTGCTGGCTTCATCGGTATTCCGGAAATTCCACTGAATACCCCCTTCGTTGATATGGGCGTGCTGGGCGCCACCTCGGGTATCGGTATCGGTTTCATTACTGACAATACCATTCTCGATCTGCAACTGTCGGCCATGGAAAGCACCGGTAACGGCGAAATCATTTCCCAGCCCAAGGTCGTTACCTCGGACAAGGAAACCGCAAAGATCCTCAAAGGTTCGGAAATTCCCTACCAGGAAGCCAGCTCCAGCGGCGCCACTACTACTGCCTTCGCCGAGGCGGTACTATCGCTGGAAGTGACCCCGCAGATCACCCCGGACAATCAGGTGATCATGGAAGTCATCGTGACCAAGGATGAGCCGGACTTCACCAGGGAAGTAAATGGTGTGCCGACCATCCGCAAGAACGAGGTCAATGCCAAGATTCTGGTCGCCGATGGTGAAACCATCGTCATTGGTGGTGTATTCTCCAGTGAATCGCAGAAGAGTCAGGAAAAGGTACCTTTCCTGGGCGACCTGCCCATCGTTGGCAGAGCGTTCCGGCGTGATATCAGCTTTGAGAGCAAGACCGAGCTGCTGGTATTCCTGACTCCGCGCATCATCAATAACGGAGCCATCAGCCTTGCCAGGTAACCGCGTTGCGTAATGTCTTTCTGATAGGCCCGATGGGAGCTGGTAAAAGTACCATCGGGCGTCTGCTTGCCAAGGAACTCAGATACCCCTTCAAGGATTCAGACCGGGAAATCGAAGCCAGAACCGGCGCCGATATCCCGTGGATCTTCGATGTGGAGGGGGAAACCGGCTTCCGCGAGCGTGAAGAAGCCATGATCGCCGAGCTGGTGCAGGAACAGGGGATCGTTCTTGCCACCGGTGGCGGTGTGGTCATGCGTGAGGCCAATCGTCGGGCACTGGCGGACAACGGCCTGGTAGTCTATCTGCGTACCAGTGTCGACCAGCAGCTTCAGCGCACCAGCAAGGACCGCCAGCGACCGCTGCTGCAGACCGCCGACCCGGAAACGGTACTGCGCGATCTGATGGCCCGTCGCGATCCGCTGTACCGGGAAATTGCCCACCTCACCATCGATACCGACCAGCGTGGCCCCCGAGTGGTGGTCAATACCATCATGGCCCAGCTCGATAAAGAGTTGAGCTAGGTATCCAGCAACGCCAGCCAGTGTGACGAGCATGAGATCTCTACGGCTTTATGCGCAGCTTTGGGGACTGATGTATCCTTTCTGAGTTTCCGGGTCTGACTATTGGGAGTTCCATGCAGCAATTGACCGTTAATCTCGATGATCGCAGTTACCCCATCCACATAGGCAGCAACCTGCTTGGGCGGGTGGAGCTGCTGGCGCCGCATATCGCCGGTCGGCAGGTCTGCATAGTAACGGACGATACCGTTGCTCCGTTGTATCTGCAGCGGCTGTGCCAGACGCTGGCAGATTACTCGGTGCTACCGGTGATCCTGCCTACCGGGGAAGCCTTCAAGAACTGGTCGACCCTGCAGCAGATATTCGATGCCTTGCTTGGTGCGCGGCATGACCGCCGTACTACCTTGATTGCCTTGGGTGGGGGCGTCATCGGTGATATGACAGGCTTCGCTGCCGCCTGCTATCAACGCGGTGTGGATTTCATTCAGATCCCGACCACGCTGTTGTCCCAGGTGGATTCATCGGTGGGTGGCAAGACCGGTATAAATCATCCTGCCGGCAAGAACATGATCGGTGCCTTCTATCAGCCCAAGGCTGTACTCATAGATACCGATAGCCTGCGCACCTTGCCGGAACGCGAAGTCAGTGCCGGGCTCGCGGAAATCATCAAGTACGGCCTGATTCGTGATATCGAATTTCTCGACTGGCTTGAGCAGAATATGCAGGCTTTGCGCGCACTGCAGCCGGAATTGGTGACCGAAGCGATCGCCCGTTCCTGTGCAATCAAGGCGGAAGTGGTGGCGGCGGATGAGCGTGAGGGCGGAGTGCGGGCGATTCTCAATCTGGGACATACCTTCGGCCATGCGATTGAAGCGCATCAGGGATATGGCACCTGGTTGCACGGCGAAGCGGTCGGCGCCGGTATGATCATGGCGCTGCAGCTGTCGCGTACTCTCGGTTGGCTGACGCCTGAGGAAGAGCGCCGCTGCACGCAGCTTGTCGCCGCTGCCGGGCTGCCAGTGACGCCGCCGGCGGATATGGCGGCGGAGGATTTCACACGTCTGATGGCGGTGGACAAGAAGGTGCTGGATGGTCAGTTGCGCCTGGTATTGCTCAAGCGATTGGGTGAGGCGGTAGTCACCGCAGACTTTGATGGGAAGGCGCTGCGCTCCGTGTTGGCAGCCGGCGATGAGTGATCAACGGGAAGCGGGAATGAGCGATTTGAGCGCAACAGAAGATTTTCTCGATCATTATCAACTGCAGCATGATCCTTTCGCTGCGCGTACGCCGGGGTTTCGATTTTTCACGCCCAAGCGCAAGCCGGTACTGGCGCAACTGCACCATATGGCGCATTTCTCCGAGCAGGTGCAGGTCGTGGTCGGACCTTCGGGTGCGGGCAAGACACTGCTGCGCCAGGCGCTGGTCGCCAGCTGCAACAAGGAAAATGTGCAATGCATCGTTACCTCCGGGCGGGAAGTTGCCGATGCGTCGACGCTGGCGCGCTTTATCTGCCAGGCTCTGAATGTCGCGGATACCAAGGCGCTGCTGGAACGCGCCGATCAGCTGCATCTGACCGGCATGCAATTGTACCTGGTGGTGGATGACGCTCATTGTCTTGATGGTGAGGCTGTGCAGTTGTTGGCTGATCTGAGCCAATCTGGCGGAAGAGCCGCTCCGCGGGTTTTTCTGTTCGCGGACGAAACCGTTGCCGGACTGCTGGAGGTCGTTGATATGCCGGCAGATCGGGTCTGGCTGCAACTGATCGATCTGGCGCCGTTCACGCTTGAAGAAACCCGGGATTATCTGAGCCAGCGGCTGGAAACCGCTGGCCAGGGCATCGAGTTGCTGGATGACGAGCAGATTCGGCATATCTATCAGCAGAGCAGTGGTTGGCCGGGTGAAATCAACCAGGCGGCCAGGCAGACGATGGTGGAAGCAATCGAGCCGGCAGGACCGGTAGAGCGCAAGAAGGGCACGGCCTTGCCGTTGCGCTCGCTGGTTGCGCTGGTGCTGGTGGGTACCGGCGTAGCCATTGCCTGGATGATGGGTGGCGATGAGCCGGAGCCCACCCGCACGGTCCTCAGTCTGCCTGATCAAGTGGCAACGGTAGATGTTACCGATGCCGGAGTGGCTGGGCCAATTCTGCAGATGCCCAATGACGCAGGCAACATGCTCGAACGCATAGCCGAAGAGCCTGATGCCGAGCCGCTCGGCACGACCGTGGCCAACAGCGGGCCTGCCCCAGAGGACGCCGGAGCTCTTACCCAAGAGCCGGCGATCAGCGGTACTGCGGCCAATGCCAATGATTTGCCCGAGCCCATTGCCATGCCCGAGCCGCTACCGGTAGAGGCGCCGCCGGTGGTTGCTGCTCCAGAGCCTGCGGTCAAACCTGAGGCTGCCGCTCCGGTAGCAGCACCTGCCCCGGCGCCAGCGGTAACCGCCCGGAAAGCCGGTGCCTACCATCAGGCAGACTGGTATCGCCAACGTGCCACGAGTGAATATGCGCTGCAATTGCTGGGCAGCCGTTCACGCCAAGCTGCTCTGGACTTCATTGGTGCGCAAACTGGTGTGGCGGATCTGGGCTACTTCGAGACCTTGCACGAAGGCAAGCCATGGTTCGTCGTCACTCAAGGCGCCTATGCCGGGCGTAGCCAGGCCCAGCAGGGTGCGGCGCGATTACCCGAATCCCTGCGTAAACTGAAGCCGTGGCCACGTAGTATCGGCAGCATCCAACAGTCGCTGCGCTAAGCAGGCTGACCGTTCCGATGGTTCTCGCGCAGAGTATGGGAACCATCGAGTGGTCATAGCTCCGATTTCGTCTGTCACTCTGATTGTTCCCGCGCTCCAGCGGGAATGCCTGCCGGAACGCTCTGCGTCCCATTCCCGCCGCCGCACAGGCCAGCCAATCCGAACCCCGGTACCCATAACGCAGGTTCCGATGCACAGCTTGGGGAGAACCAGCTGAAATGTCTGCGTCCCGATTCTGCCCCGTCACGGTGCAGAATAATGAAGTATGCACTCCTTTGGTTCAAAAATATAAATACTTTTAAGAAAAGCATTCACTTTTACGACAGTTAGATATGTTTTTGCGGCAAAAATAATTGTCGTGGCTTGGGGGGCTGTGTAGAATCAAGCTCTCTTTTACAGTTGATAGCGGTCTTTCTGACCCTGAAAATATCCTGTAAATGCCTGAAATACATGGAAATATTGAGAGCGTGTCTATGAAAGCAGGTCTGTATCAGCCTGATCAGTTCAGGGATAACTGTGGCTTCGGTTTGATTGCCCATATGCAAGGGCAGGCCAGTCATCATTTGCTGGAAACCGCCATCGAGGCGCTGACCTGCATGACCCATCGCGGCGGCATCAATGCCGACGGCAAGACCGGTGACGGCTGCGGCCTGCTGATCCAGATGCCTGACCGTTTCATGCGTGCCGTAGCGCAGGATGAGCTGACGGTGGATCTGCCGCAGCAGTACGCCGTGGGAATGGTCTTTACTGGCGCCAGCGAACAGGCGCAACAGCGCGCTCATCAGGCATTTGCCAGCGCATTGGCCGATCAGCAGCTGCTGCCGATCGGCTGGCGCGCGGTGCCAGTGGAGAGCAGCGTTCTCGGCCCGCTGGCGCTGAGCTGCCAGCCGAATATCGAGCAGCTGTTCATCTCCGGCGAGGGGCTGGACGAGCAGCAGTTTGCGATCAAACTGTTCTATGTCCGCCGCCGGGTGGAAATCGCCCTGCAGGACGATCCGGACTTCTATGTCTGCAGCCTGTCGCCCAAGGTGATCTCCTACAAGGGCCTGATGATGCCCGCCGACTTGGATAAATTCTTCCCCGAACTCGGCGACCCCCGTATGGAGACCGCGATCAGCGTATTCCATCAACGCTTCTCGACCAATACGCTGCCGCGCTGGCCGCTGGCCCAGCCGTTCCGCCTGCTGGCGCACAACGGCGAGATCAACACCATCACCGCCAACCGCAACTGGGCCCATGCCCGGCGCAACAAGTTCGTCAACGAGCTGTTGCCCGACCTGAACAGCCTGGCGCCGCTGGTGAACGTCACCGGTTCGGATTCATCCAGCATGGACAACATGCTGGAGCTGCTGCTGGCCGGTGGCATGGATCTGTTCCGGGCGGTGCGCATGGTAGTGCCGCCGGCCTGGCAGAACATGGAAACCATGGATGCAGACCTGCGCTCCTTCTATGAATACAACTCCATGCACATGGAAGCCTGGGATGGCCCGGCCGGTATCGTGCTGACCGAAGGCCGCTACGCTGTCTGCCTGCTTGACCGCAATGGGCTGCGGCCGGCGCGCTATGTCATCACTGCCAACGGCTACATTACTCTGGCGTCGGAAGTCGGCGTCTGGGGTTACCGCCCGCAAGACGTGGTCAGCAAGGGTCGGGTCGGCCCCGGTCAGATCCTCGCTGTGGACACCCGCACCGGTGAAGTCCTGCACACCGATGAAGTAGAAGGCCGGCTGAAGTCCCGGCACCCGTATCGCAAGTGGCTCAAGCAGCATGCTTTGCGCATCCAGGGCACGCTGGACGACCGGGACCACCGTGACGAATTCCTCGCATCCGAAGCCCTGCAGCAGTACATGAAGATGTTCCAGGTCACTTTCGAGGAACGCGATCAGGTATTGCGCCCCCTGGGTGAAAACGGCCAGGAGGCGGTCGGTTCCATGGGCGACGACACGCCCATGGCCGTGCTGTCCAGTCGAGTGCGTACGGTCTACGATTACTTCCGCCAACAGTTCGCCCAGGTCACCAACCCGGCGATTGACCCGTTGCGCGAAGCCATCGTCATGTCGTTGGAAACCTGCCTGGGCGCCGAGCGCAACGTCTTCGAAGAGACCCCGGATCACGCCAACCGCGCCATTCTCAGCAGCCCGATAGTCTCCCCCGCGAAATGGCGCACCCTGATGAACCTTGAGCGTCCGGGGTTCGCCCATCAGGTCATCAATCTCAACGTGGCTACCGATGTGCCGTTGGATGCCGCGGTGGCCGCCATCACCGAGCAGGCCGAGGCCGCGGTACGGGCGGGCAAGACATTGCTGGTGCTGAGCGACCGGGCTATTGAACAGGGCAAGCTGCCAGTGCATGCGGCCCTGGCGGTCGGCGCGGTGCACCATCATCTGATCGCCGTCGGTCTGCGTTGCGACTGCAATATCCTGGTGGATACCGCCACCGCCCGCGATCCGCATCATTTCGCGGTGCTGATCGGCTTCGGTGCCTCGGCGGTCTATCCCTACCTGGCCTATGAGGTGCTGGCCGACCTGATTCGTACCGGCGAGGTGATCGGCGATCTGTATGAGGTCTTCAAGAGTTACCGCAAGGGCATTTCCAAGGGCTTGCTGAAAATTCTCTCGAAGATGGGGATTTCCACCGTCGCCTCCTACCGTGGCGCGCAGCTATTCGAAGCGGTCGGTCTGGCCGATGAGATCGTCGACCTGTGCTTCAAGGGCGTACCCAGTCGCATTCAGGGCGCGCGTTTCGCTGACCTGCAGGTCGAACAGGCGCTGCTGGCAAGCGAGGCCTGGAATCCGCGCAAGACCATTCAGCAGGGCGGGCTGCTCAAGTTCGTGTTCGGCGGCGAGTACCATGCCTACAACCCCGATATCGTTCGCGCGTTGCAGGATGCAGTGCAGGGCGACAGCTATGACAAGTACCTGGAATACGCCGCGCTGGTGAACCAGCGGCCGGTATCGACCCTGCGTGATCTGCTGCGCCTGCGGGATGACCAGACGCCGATCTCGCTGGCCGAGGTCGAGCCACTGGAATCCTTGTTCAAGCGCTTCGATTCCGCGGGTATCTCTCTCGGCGCGCTGTCGCCCGAAGCCCATGAGGCCATTGCCGAGGCGATGAATCGGCTCGGTGCGCGCTCCAACTCGGGTGAGGGTGGTGAGGACCCGGCGCGCTACGGCAGTATCCGTACTTCGAAGATCAAGCAGATCGCCTCTGGCCGTTTCGGCGTGACGCCGGAATATCTGGTCAGTGCCGAAGTGCTGCAGATCAAGCTGGCCCAGGGCGCCAAGCCTGGTGAAGGCGGGCAACTGCCCGGCGGCAAGGTCAACGAGCTGATCGCCCGGCTGCGTTATGCGGTCCCCGGCGTGACCCTGATCTCGCCGCCGCCGCACCACGATATCTATTCGATCGAGGATCTGGCGCAGCTGATTTTCGACCTCAAGCAGGTCAATCCCCAGGCGCTGGTCTCGGTCAAGCTGGTCGCCGAGCCGGGCGTAGGCACCATCGCCGCCGGTGTGGCCAAGGCCTACGCCGATCTGATCACTATTTCCGGTTACGACGGCGGCACCGGTGCATCACCACTGACCTCCATCAAATATGCCGGTTCGCCTTGGGAACTGGGCCTGTCCGAAGCGCACCAGACCCTGCGCGGCAATGATCTGCGCGGCAAGGTGCGGGTGCAGACCGACGGTGGCCTGAAAACCGGTCTGGATGTGATCAAGGCGGCGATTCTCGGCGCCGAGAGTTTCGGCTTCGGTACCGCGCCGATGATTGCCCTGGGCTGTAAGTACCTGCGTATCTGTCACTTGAACAACTGCGCCACCGGCATCGCCACGCAGAACAAGAACCTGCGCGACAACCACTACATCGGTACGGTACAGATGGTGATGAATTTCTTCACCTACGTTGCCACCGAAACGCGTGAGTGGATGGCGAAACTCGGCGTGCGGGAGCTCAAGGATCTGATCGGCCGTACCGACCTGCTGGAAGTCCTGCCGGGCGCCACCAGCAAACAGCAGGGGCTGGATCTGCGTCCGTTGCTGTTCAGTGATGCGGTGCCGGCGGACAAGCCGCAGTATTGTCAGCTACCGGGTAACGCCCCCTTCGACAAGGGACAGACCGCCGAACGCATGGTGGACATGGCGCGTGCCGCTATTGAAGGGGCTACCGGCGGCGACTATGAGCTGAGCCTGACCAACTGTGACCGCTCCATTGGTGCGCGGGTGTCCGGCGAGATTGCCCGGGTCCATGGCAACCAGGGCATGAGTGGCGCACCGATCACCTTCCGTTTCAGCGGTACCGCAGGCCAGAGCTTCGGCGTGTGGAATGCCGGTGGTCTGCATATGTATCTGCAGGGAGATGCCAACGACTACGTTGGCAAGGGCATGACCGGCGGCAAGCTGGTGATAGTACCGCCTGGGGGCAGCGCTTTCCGCTCCGAGCGGAGCGCGATCATCGGTAATACCTGCTTGTACGGTGCCACTGGCGGCAAGCTATTCGCTGCTGGTACCGCTGGGGAGCGCTTCGCCGTTCGCAACTCGGGTTGTCACGCGGTCGTCGAAGGGGCGGGTGATCACTGCTGTGAGTACATGACCGGCGGCATGGTCTGTGTGCTCGGCAAGACCGGTTACAACTTCGGCGCGGGGATGACCGGCGGCTTTGCCTACGTGCTGGATCAGGACAACAGCTTCTTCGACAAGCTCAACCATGAGCTGGTGGAGCTGCAACGCATCAGCGGCGAAGCGATGGAAGCCTACCGCAGCCACCTGACCCAGGTGTTGACCGAGTACGTTGCCGAAACCGGCAGCGCCTGGGGTGCCGAGGTGCTCGAGGATCTGGACAACCACATCCGCCGGTTCTGGCTGGTCAAGCCGAAGGCAGCAAGCCTGCGGGCATTGCTGCGGACCACCTTGGCCAACCCGCAATAACTCGCAGCGGCGGGCGCGATCAGGCCCGCCGATGGCAATGGATATCAAGCAGCGACGAGCGAACGACCCGGCGCTGCAGTAACGAGGTGCAACAATGGCAGACCGTCTGAATAACGACTTCCAGTTCGTCGAGGTGGGCCGCAAGGACCCGAAGAAGCGCCCGCTGCGCCAGCGCAAGACGCGCTTTATCGAGATCAACGAGCCGTTCAAACCCCAGGAGGCGGCCGAGCAGTCGCACCGTTGCCTGGAATGCGGCAACCCCTACTGCGAGTGGAAGTGCCCGGTACACAATTACATTCCGAACTGGCTGAAGCTGGTCGCTGAGGGCAACATCATCGAGGCTGCAGAGTTGTCTCACCAGACCAACACTCTGCCGGAAGTCTGCGGTCGGGTGTGTCCGCAGGACCGGCTGTGTGAAGGTGCCTGCACCCTGAATGATGATTTTGGCGCGGTCACCATTGGCTCGGTGGAGAAGTACATCACCGATACCGCTTTTGCCATGGGCTGGCGGCCGGACATGTCCGAGGTAGTGCCGACCGGCAAGCGCGTGGCGATCATCGGTGCTGGTCCGGCGGGCCTGGGCTGCGCCGACGTGCTGGCGCGCGCGGGAGTCAGTCCGGTGGTATTCGACCGCAACCCCGAGATCGGCGGCCTGCTGACCTTCGGCATCCCCGAATTCAAGCTGGAGAAGAATGTCATGTCTCGCCGCCGCGAGATCTTCACCGGCATGGGCATCGAGTTCCGCCTGAATACCGAGGTCGGCAAGGACGTGACCATGCAGCAACTGCTGGATGAATACGATGCGGTCTTCATGGGCATGGGTACCTACACTTATATGAAAGGTGGCTTCCCGGGTGAGGAGCTGCCGGGCGTGCATGATGCGCTGGATTTCCTGGTCGCCAACGTCAATCGCAACCTGGGCTTTGAGAAGTCGGTGGGCGATTTTGTCGATATGCAGGACAAGCGGGTGGTGGTACTTGGCGGTGGTGACACCGCGATGGATTGCAACCGTACCTCGATTCGCCAGGGCGCCAGTGCGGTCACCTGTGCCTACCGGCGAGATGCGGAGAACATGCCAGGCTCGCGCAAGGAAGTGAAGAACGCCAAGGACGAGGGCGTGAAGTTTCTGTTCAATCGCCAGCCTATCGAAATTGTCGGCGATGGCAAGGTCGAAGGCGTGAAGGTGATTGAGACCCGCCTTGGCGCACCGGACGCCCGCGGCCGCCGCAGCCCGGAACCTATTCCCGGTTCCGAGCAGATCCTGCCGGCCGATGCGGTCATCATCGCCTTCGGCTTCCGTCCCAGCCCGGCGCCCTGGTTTGTCGATGTGCAGGTACAGGTGGATGAGCAGGGCCGCGTGCTCGCCCCGGAACAGGCGCAGTACAAGTTCCAGACCAGCAATCCCAAGGTGTTTGCCGGCGGTGACATGGTGCGCGGCTCTGATCTGGTGGTCACTGCGATCTGGGAAGGGCGGCAGGCGGCTGAGGGGATTCTGGATTATCTCGAGGTTTGATGTCGATTTTAGGGTGATGTCTGCTGGCGGTTTGCGTTTGCGTTGGCGTTGTTTGGGCGTGTTGGTGCCTGGGTCGATGGTCTGGCCTGGCTTCGCAGACACGCCGTGAACCCATCCCTGGGGGCTCGTTGATGCCATCCCTGGCATCAAACGGTCTGCGAAGCCAGGCCAGACCATCAACCCTGTGAGCTGCTGAGTTGCTGATGGAATACTCTGCGTCTTAATCCCGCCGCCGTGCATACCGGCCAGGCCGGACGCTGGAGCGTCCACAGCGAGGTTCCCACGCAGAGCATGGGAACCATCAAAATCGAGTGCTGGCTCCTTACTTGATCGTTCCCATGCTCCAGCGTGGGAATGCCTGCGGGGACGCTCTGCGTCCCGGTCTCGCACGGAGATGACGGCAGCGGTTACCGGTCGGGTTAGCTCGACCGTCGGTTGTCAGGGATGACAACCGCGAGCTTACAGGGACGTACTTGCAGCGTGTCGAGCTGGCCCGACCGGTAACCGCAGTCCTTGCACACTAGGCACATCAACATGCCAGTAACAACGAGCCCGCCGCGCCCCTTTGCCGCACCGCCCCTTATCTTCCTTGCGATAACGGTTACAATGGACTCCATTTACGTAACTGGATGCCGATTTCATGTCTGAATTGAAGAATGACCGTTTTCTGCGTGCGCTGATGCGTCAGCCTGTCGACGTAACCCCGGTGTGGATGATGCGCCAGGCTGGCCGTTATCTGCCCGAGTACCGCGCCTCCCGCGCCCGCGCCGGTGATTTCATGGGTCTGTGCATGAATCCGGAAATGGCCTGTGAAGTAACGCTGCAGCCTCTGGAGCGTTACCCGCTGGATGCGGCCATTCTGTTTTCCGACATTCTCACCATTCCCGATGCCATGGGCCTGGGTCTGCATTTCGAGACCGGTGAAGGTCCGAAATTCCGCAAGCGCATCGATACCCTGGCGGATATCGAAGCCCTGCCGATTCCCGATGCGCGCAAGGATCTGGGTTACGTCATGGATGCGGTCAGCACCATTCGCCGCGAGTTGAATGGCCGAGTGCCGCTGATCGGTTTCTCAGGTAGCCCCTGGACCCTGGCGACCTACATGGTTGAAGGCGGCTCTTCCAAGGACTTCCGGAAGATCAAGGCAATGATGTATGACCAGCCCGAAGCGGTGCATCTGCTGCTGGATAAGCTGGCCCAGTCGGTTACTTCCTATCTGAACGAGCAGATCAAATCCGGCGCCCAGGCGGTGCAGATCTTCGATACCTGGGGCGGCAACCTGTCTGCCGACGCTTATCAGCAGTTTTCCCTGGCCTACATGCGCAAGATCATCAGCGGCCTGATTCGCGAGCATGATGGCCGTCGCGTGCCGGTGATCGTGTTTACCAAGAACGGTGGTCTGTGGCTGGAAAGCATTGCTGATTGCGGCGCTGACGGTGTCGGTCTGGACTGGACCATGGACATCGGTGTGGCCCGTTCGCGGGTTGGCTCCAAGGTGGCGCTGCAGGGCAATATGGATCCGACTGTGCTGTATGCCAATCCGCAAGCCATCCGCAACGAAGTGGAGCGTATCCTGGCCAGCTACGGGAAGGGCGCTGGCCACGTGTTCAACCTCGGCCACGGCATCACCCCGGAAGTGGACCCGGTCCATGCTGGTGTGTTCATTGAGGCGGTGCATGAGTTTTCGGCCAAATATCATGATCCGAATGCAGTTGTCGCCCAGGGCTGACAACGGACTTTTCACAAGGGAGAACAATAATGAAGCTCGAAACCCTGGCAATACATGCTGGCTACAGCCCCGACCCGACCACCAAGTCGGTCGCGGTGCCGATCTACCAGACTACCTCCTACGCGTTTGACAGCACGCAGCACGGTGCTGATCTGTTCGACCTGAAGGTACCTGGCAACATCTACACGCGGATTACCAACCCGACCAATGCGGTGTTGGAAGAGCGAGTGGCGGCACTGGAGGGTGGGGTAGCTGCATTGGCGGTAGCTTCCGGTATGGCGGCGATCACCTATGCGATACAGACCCTTGCCGAGGTGGGCGACAATATTGTTTCCACCGCCAAGCTGTATGGCGGTACCTACAATCTGTTCGCTCATACGCTACCGCGCCAGGGGATCGAGGTGCGTTTCGCGCCGCATAATGATATTGCTGCCATGGAAGCGCTGATCGATGAGAACACCAAGGCGGTGTTCTGCGAGTCGATTGGCAATCCGGCGGGTAACATTGTCGACCTGCAGGCACTGGCCGATGCAGCGCATCGCCATGGCGTGCCGCTGATCGTTGATAACACAGTGGCCACACCGGTGCTGTGCCGGCCCTTCGAGCACGGCGCGGATATCGTCGTGCATGCGCTGACCAAGTATATCGGCGGCCACGGCAATAGCCTGGGCGGCATGGTGGTGGATTCCGGCAAGTTTCCCTGGGCGGATAACAAGGATCGCTTCCCGCTGCTGAATACGCCTGACCCGTCCTACCACGGCGTGGTCTACACCGAGGCTTTCGGCCCGGCGGCCTTTATCGGTCGTTGTCGAGTAGTGCCGCTGCGCAACATGGGCGCGGCGCTGTCGCCGTTCAATACTTTCCTGATCCTGCAGGGGCTGGAAACCCTGAGCCTGCGCATGGAGCGTCATTGCGAGAACGCGCAGAAGGTCGCCGAGTACCTGCAGCAGCATCCGCAGGTGGCCTGGGTGAAGTTTGCGGGCTTGAAGGATAACCCCGAATACGAACTGGCCCAGCGCTACATGGGCGGTACGCCGGCGGCGATTCTGTCCTTCGGTATCAAGGGTGGTCAAGAAGCTGGCGCGCGTTTCATCGATGCGCTGGATCTGGTGCTGCGGCTGGTGAATATCGGTGATGCCAAGTCCCTGGCGTGTCACCCGGCCTCGACCACGCATCGTCAGCTGGATGATGAAGAATTGGAAAAGGCTGGCGTACCGCGGGATCTGATACGGCTGTCGATTGGTATCGAGCATATCGACGATATTCTCGCCGATCTGGAGCAGGCGCTGGAAGCATCGAAGTAAGTATTGCTGAACACAACAAAGGCGGCCTCGGCCGCCTTTGTTGTTCGCACCTCACGCCGGAAACAGCGGCCAGATCAGCGGGATGATGAGTGTTGCCGCAGCCCACATGATCAGGTTTAACGGCATGCCGATCCGCACGAAGTCCATGAACCGATAGCCGCCGGCGCTGTAGACGAAAGTGTTGGTCTGGTAGCCGATCGGGGTGGCAAAGCTGACGCTGGCGGCAAACATCACGGCCACCACGAAGGGGCGGGGATCGGCGCCCAACTGATGGGCCACGCCGATGGCAATGGGCGTCAGCAGGACCCCCACTGCGTTGTTACTGATGATCTCGGTAAGAATCGAGGTCAGCAGGTAGATGAAGGACAGCATGAACAGCGGGCCGAGCAGCGGTGACAGGGTCATCACCTGACCGACTATGCTGTCCACTAGCCCCACCTTGTTCATGGCAATACTGATCGCCAGCATGCCGAATATCAGCGCCAGGATCTTCCAGTCGATGGCCTTGTAGGCGTCCTCGATTTCGAGGCAGCCAGTGGCGACCACCAGGGCGGCGGCAATGATTGCCAGGCCTTCGATCGGCATGATGCCCAGCGCTGCCAGAACCATCACCCCCAGCACAGCTGCGATGGCAATTGGTGCCTTGTTACGACGGTAAGCGCGCTCCTGTACGGTGTTCAGGCTGATCAGGTCACCATTGTCAGCGAACTTGCGGATCAGTGTCGGCGAGCCTTCCACCAGCATCACATCGCCGAACTGCAGTTCGAAGTCGTCCAGGTTATCTTGAATATGCTCATCCTGACGGTGCACGGCCAGCACATGAATGCCGTAGCGCGCGGTGAGGTTGAGATCACGCATGGGGCGGTTGATGTAGCGCGAACTGCGTGCCACTACCGCCTCGGCAAGAACCACGTCACGGGTGGAGATGGTTTCGAAGCTCTGGTCCCGGTTGAACTCGAGCACCCCGTTCTGCCGCAGCTCAACGAAGTCGCGCACATTGGCGTGCAATATTAGCCGGTCGCCGGCGTTCAGGGTGGTGGTGTTGAGCGGGGTGCTCAGCTCGTCGTCGCCACGGAACAGTTTCAGTACCTGGATACCGCTGTCGCCGTTGAGCTGCGCATCGGCGATGGTCTGATTGATGACCGGGGAGCCGTGGGGCACCAGAAGTTCGGTCATGAAGGTGCGGCTGCGGGTCGGACGCAGGCGATCGGACAGGCTGTCACGGTCGGGCAGCAGACGATTGCCGAGCAGCATGATGAAAGCCAGGCCGATGACGGAGAAGATAGCGCCCGCCAGAGTGATCTCGAACATGCCGAAGGGGGCCAGCCCTTGCTGACGTGCAACGCCGTCGACCAGGATATTGGTCGAGGTGCCGATCATGGTCATGGTGCCGCCGAGGATGGTGGCATAGGACAGCGGGATCAACATCTTCGATGCCTTGCTGCCGACCCTGGCGGCGAGGGTTACCGCCACCGGGGTCAGGATGGCAACGACCGGGGTATTATTGATGAAGGTGGACAGCAGCATGGCGGTGACCAGCAAGGCGAACAGCATGCGCGTCGGGCTGGTGCCACCGATGCGGGCGAGCAGACTGCCGAGTTTATCGACACAGCCAGTGCGCTCCAGCGCCGCGGAAAGGACAAACATGCAGGCGATGGTGATCGGGGCGCTGTTGGACAACACGCCAAGCACCTCCGCCGGGGTCAGCAGTGTCGTGGCAAGCAGAATGGCAACAGCAATACCCACCACTACATCGGGGCTGAATTTCTCGCGCACAAAGGCATACATGACCCAGCCTAGCAGGGCGGCCACGCCAAGCATGGCCAGGGTATCCCAGTTCATCGGCACCTGAATCTCGTGTGAGGTATGGGTTCCGCAACTGGAACCAGACAGAGCGGCTACCCTAAAGGTTGGCGCTTAGTCTGTCCAAGACCTGAAAATGCCTTTCTTATGCGTTTTAGGTATAAGTGGCTGGGCAGATATCAGGAAGAGCAACTGATTTCCAGCCGACGGCCCCAATCCGGTGGCGAGGCTGTATAGCGTTCCTGTCCGGCTTGGCGAGTGAAGGGCTGGCGCAGGATCTGGTGCAGTCGCCGCACTTCGCTGAAGTCGTTTTCCTCAGCTGCGGCGATGGCCTGCTGGGCAAGATAATTGCGCAGTACATAGACAGGGTTGCAGCTCAGCCGGTCGGCCAGGGCGCTGGGGTCCGCTGACTGTCGGGCCTGGTGCTGTTGAAACCAGATATCGAAGGTGAGACGGTCAATGAATTGATCACGCGCGCCGGCATCGTCTTCGGCCAACAGGCGCAGAGTGATGTGGTAGTCGCTGGCGCTGTCCTGCATCTGTTGCAATAGGCGCTGCAGCAGCTCCTCATCACCTGGCTGCTCGCCCGCCCAGCCCAGCCGGGCACGCATCAGCCGCATATATTCAGTTTGGTAGAGCGGCATCACCGTGGCCAGCTCTGCCTTTAATTGCTCCACCTCTACATAGGGCGTCAACGCCTGCGCCAGACAGGCCAGATTCCACTGTCCGATCGCCGGTTGCCGGTTGAAAGCGTAACGACCCTCATGATCGGAATGGTTGCAGATGTG
This sequence comes from Halopseudomonas litoralis, assembly GCF_900105005.1. Lineage (NCBI taxonomy): Bacteria > Pseudomonadati > Pseudomonadota > Gammaproteobacteria > Pseudomonadales > Pseudomonadaceae > Halopseudomonas > Halopseudomonas litoralis. Next base: position 2,901,750 of record NZ_LT629748.1, on the reverse strand, counting down.
GCCGGCGTCGTAGTCATCGAGAAAGGCATAGGGCCCGAAGTCGAAGGTAATACCGAGAATCGACATGTTGTCGGTATTCATCACCCCATGGCAGAAACCATAGGCCTGCCAGCGGGCGATCATGTCCACCGTGCGACGCACAATCTGCCGGTACATATCCAGCACCGGCTCGGCCGCCTGTTGCGATGCCGGATAGCAGGTCTGCAGGGTGAAGTCGACCAACTGGCGCAGGGCGTCATGCTGCCTGGTGTAATAGAAGAACTCGAAATGACCAAAACGGATATGCGAGGGCGCCATGCGCAGCAACATGGCGCCGCGCTCCTGGTGCTCGCGGTACACCGGGTCGTCGCCGACTGTCACACACAATGCCCGGCTGCTTGGAATGCCCAGCGCGTACAACGCCTCGGAGGCGAGAAATTCGCGGACCGAGGAGCGCAGTACGGCACGACCATCGCCCATGCGGGAGTAAGGCGTGCTACCGGCCCCCTTGAGATGCATATCCCAATGCTCGCCTCGTTGATTGACCACCTCGCCCAGAAGCAAGCCTCGCCCATCGCCCAGTTGCGGGTTATAAGCGCCGAATTGATGGCCTGAATACACCATCGCGCGTGGCTCCGCCGCACTCCAGATCTGGCGTCCGGAAAATACCTCGGTGAACTGAGGATCATCTGCTTGCGCTGGATCCATATCAATCAGCCCCATGGCATCCTCACTGCTGACCACCAGGCGTGGATTGTTCAAGGGATCGGGTACCACCTTGGTTGAAAAGGTATCTCCAAGCCGGGCGAAGCGGTTGTCGAAATGCAGATCAGCCAGAGTAGTCATAAGCATGCCGTTTACGGATGGAAAGGCTTTCATGCTGCCTGCCTTATGGCTGTGTATCAAGCGATGTAATGGACGGTGGATTCCGTTGACCGGCCGGTCAGCACGGCTTTAATGTCAAACAATCGTATGAATATTGATCAGCCACGCGCTGCACCTTCACTGGAGACACCGATGCCGAGTTACACAGCCCCGCTGCGCGATATGCGCTTTGTCATGGATGAAGTATTTGATTTCGCTGCCGGTTACCAAACCCATGGTCTGACCGATGCGACATCTGACCTGGTAGATGCCGTCCTTGAGGAAAGCGCCAAATTTGCCGGCGAAGTATTGGCTCCACTGAATCGCACCGGTGACGAAGAAGGCTGTCACTTCGACAATGGCGTAGTCACCACGCCCAAGGGGTTCAAGGAAGCCTACCAGCAGTATGTTGACAACGGCTGGGCGGCCATGAGCGGCCCGGTCGAGTTCGGCGGGCAGGGTCTGCCTTCATCCTTGGGTCTGGTGGTCAATGAAATGACTGCTTCGGCCAACTACGCGTGGAACATGTATCCCGGTCTGACCCACGGCTGCGCCTCGGCGATCCGCGCCCATGGTACTCAGGAACAGAAAGAGTTGTACCTGAACAAACTGGTACCAGGCCATTGGACCGGCACCATGTGCCTGACCGAGCCCCACTGCGGCACCGATCTGGGCCTGATCAAGACCCGCGCCGCGCCCCAGGCTGATGGCAGCTATGCGGTGACCGGCACCAAGATCTTCATCTCTTCCGGCGAGCACGACCTGGCCGAGAACATCGTCCACCTGGTGCTGGCCAAACTGCCCGACGCGCCCGCCGGTACCAAGGGCATCTCGCTGTTCATCGTGCCCAAGTTCCTGCCCGACGCCAACGGCGAGAAGGGCGAGCGCAATGGCGTAGTCTGCGGCTCCATCGAACACAAGATGGGCATCAAGGCCTCGGCCACCTGCGTGATGAACTTCGACGGCGCCACCGGCTTTCTGATCGGTGAGGTCAACAAGGGTCTGGCCTGCATGTTCACCATGATGAACGGCGCCCGCCTGGGTACCGGTATGCAGGGCCTGTGCCATGGCGAGGTGTCCTACCAGAACGCCGTTGCCTACGCCAAGGACCGCCTGCAGATGCGCGCGTTGTCGGGTCCGGCCGAACCGGAGAAGCCAGCTGACCCGATCATCGTGCATCCCGATGTCCGCCGCATGCTGCTGACCATGAAAGCCTTCAACGAAGGCAACCGCGCGCTCGCCTATTACACCGCTCAGCTGCTGGACAATGCACATTACTCAAACGACGAAGCGGTTCGCGCCAACGCCGAAGATCAGCTGGCATTCCTGACGCCCATCTGCAAGGCGTTCATGACCGATACCGGTCTGGAAGTCACTCTGCTGGGTATGCAGGTGTTCGGTGGTCACGGCTACATTCGCGAGTGGGGTCAGGAGCAGCAGGTTCGTGACTGCCGCATCGCTCCTATCTATGAAGGTACCAATGGCATTCAGGCGCTGGACCTGCTCGGTCGCAAGGTGCTGATGAGTCAGGGCAAACTGCTGCGGGCCTTCTCCAAGGAAGTACATCTGTTCTGCCAGGCCAATGAAGGTCATGCGCAGCTGGGCGGGTACTTCAACAAGCTCACGGCCTTGAATGCCCAATGGGGCGAGCTGACCCAGAAGGTCGCGGTCAAATCCATGCAGAACAAGGAAGAAGTCGGCGCCGCAGCCACGGACTTCCTGATGTTCTCCGGTTATGTCATCCACGCCTTCTTCTGGTTGAAGATGGCGGTGGTCGCCCAGCAGAAACTGGACGCAGGCAGCTCCGAAGCATCTTTCTATCAGGCCAAGCTGGCCACCCAGGAGTTCTACTTCAAACGTCTGCTGCCGCGTGCTCAGGCACATGTCGAGGCGCTGGAAGCGGGTGCTGATGCCTTGATGCGGATGACTGCCGAGCAGTTCTGAGTTCGTGTTGGAGCTATTGCTGGTGCGGTGTAGGGTCCTGGCGGGTATTAGCCCACTTGAGAACGCGCACCCAGCCATCCATGGCGCTCGTGTACGGCCGTCCCTGGCCGCACACGGTTCTGAAGTGGGCTAATACCCACCAGACCCGTATCCTCTGTAGGGGCTGCGGGTACCGCTTTGGTATGGGTAAGCGTCTGTGGAAAGTTTTATGGTTCCAGTCAATTCCGGGCTGTTTTTGTGGGAGCGGTCTTGACCGCGAACGGCCTGCAGGAAACCCTCGCGGGCAAGACCGCTCCCACACAAACCCGCTTTCCGCTTATCACGCCAGCACGCTGTTGGCTGCGTGACCGCGCGCCGCTGCGGTGTATCCAGATTCTTCCATCAACCACTCCGAGCTAGTCAGGCGTAGGGTAATACTCCCCTCGTCAGAACCGTCTGCGGCCAGGGACGGCCGTAGACGAGCGCCATCGATGGCGGGGTGCGCGTTCAGATGAGGGGAATACTATCCTGCGACCAGGGCACAAACCAACCGCCCCACCAAAGCCGGCCAATTCGACAGTTCGTGACCATAATAAAGATAAAAGTCACAACAAGACGCTGTCGTTTAAAAAGTTCTCGGTCTACAATCGGCCAATCGACCCGTTCGAGCGGGCATATTGACTGAGGAGTTCCCATGGCCGAGTACCAAGCCCCCCTGCGTGACATCCGTTTCGTTCTCAATGAAACCTTTGCAGCCGACCAGCTGTGGCAGAGCCTGCCCGGCCTGAATGGCGCCATCGATGCTGAAACCGCTGATGCCATGCTGGAGGAAGCCGCCAAGATCACCTCGCAGACCATAGCGCCACTGAATCGCAACGGTGACGAAGAAGGCGCGGTGTGGAACAACGGCGAAGTCACCACTCCTGCCGGCTTCAAGGAAGCCTATAGCACTTATGCCGAAGGCGGCTGGGTAGGGCTGGCAGGTAATGCCGAATACGGTGGACTGGGCATGCCCAAGACCCTCGGTGTGCAGGTCGAGGAAATGATCTACGGCGCCAACAGCAGCTTTGCCCTGTATATCGCCCTGACCGCCGGCAGCACCCTGGCGCTGGACGCCCATGGCAGCGAAGAGCTCAAGCAAAAGTACCTGCCGAACATGTACGCCGGCACCTGGGCTGGCACCATGTGCCTGACCGAGCCGCATGCCGGCACCGACCTGGGCATCATCCGCACCAAGGCTGTACCCGAGGCCGATGGCAGTTATGCCGTTACCGGTACCAAGATCTTCATTACCGGCGGTGAGCATGACCTGACCGAAAACATCATTCACCTGGTTCTGGCCAAGCTGCCCGACGCACCGGCCGGCCCCAAGGGTATTTCCCTGTTCCTGGTGCCCAAGTTCCTGGTCAGCGAAGACGGCAGTCTGGGCGAGCGCAATACCCTGAGCTGCGGCTCGATCGAACACAAGATGGGTATCAAGGGCTCGGCCACCTGTGTGATGAACTTCGACGGTGCCAAGGGCTATCTGATCGGCGAAGTGAACAAGGGCCTGAACGCCATGTTCACCATGATGAACTACGAGCGCCTGTCCATCGGCATCCAGGGCATCGGTTGCGGCGAAGCCTCCTACCAGACCGCTGTCGCCTATGCGCGTGAACGCATCCAGAGCCGTGCGCCGACCGGTGCGATACAGCCGGACAAGGCCGCCGACCCGATCATAGTGCACCCGGACGTGCGGCGCATGCTGCTGACCATGAAGGCCATGATCGAAGGCAGCCGCGCCTTCTCGACCTATGTCGGCATGCAGCTGGATATCAGCAAGTTTGCTGAAGATGAGCAGATCAAGAAGAAGGGCGAAGATCTGGTTGCACTGCTGACGCCAGTGGCCAAGGCCTTCTTCACCGACGTGGGCTTCGAAAACTGCGTACACGGCCAGCAGGTGCTCGGCGGGCATGGCTACATTCGCGAGTGGGGTCAGGAGCAACTGGTGCGGGATGTGCGTATTGCGCAGATCTACGAAGGCACCAACGGTATTCAGGCGCTGGATCTGATGGGGCGCAAGACCGTTGCCAATGGCGGCGCGTTCTTCAAGGTGTTCGCTGATGAAATCGAGGACTTCATTGCTGACAATGGCGCAGCTGACATGGACGAGTTTGTTCAGCCGTTGCAGGCCGCACTGGAAAACCTCAAGCAGCTGACGGCTCAGGTCATCGAAAGCAGCAAGGCCAACCCCAATGAAGTCGGCGCTGCGTCGGTGGAATATCTGCATACCTTCGGTTATACCGCCTATGGCTATATGTGGGCACGCATGGCCAAGGCCGCGCTGGCTGTGGAGCAGGACGGGGATGGTTTCTACCAGGCCAAGCTGGCCACCGCTCGCTTCTATTTCAAGCGTTTGCTGCCGAGAGTCCAGTCGCTGAGCGCGGCGGTGCGCGCGGGTAGTGAGTCGCTGTTTGAGTTGGAGGCGGCTCAGTTCTGAGACACTTTGTTGAGGTGTAGGAGAAGGCCTACAAGGCGTGGCGGTAATAGCCTATGGGCCGATCCATACCATCTACGTACTATTGGTTTCGCAAGGATGCATCGCAGGAAGCGGAGAAACACCAATAGGGAGCAGGGAACAAGCTACAGGAAGTGCTCTCGTTAAGGATGATGATCAGGACGTTATTTTGCGAAGCCCCGCCTCGGCGGGGTTTTTTAATGGGCGTCTTTTGGGCTTTTCAGAACTTCAGCTCTTCTCTGTCGATTGAGCCTGGGCTGGCTCCGTCTTCCCGTTGCGTCTGAGCTGGCTCTGCAGGCCGGGCGCTTGCAGGATAAGCAATGCGCCGGCGCCCGCTACCATCCCCCAGAACGCCGAGGCTATTCCCAGCAGCGATACGCCTGAGGCGGTGACCAGAAAGGTTATCAGCGCCGCTTCGCGGTGGCGTTCTTCCTGCAGTGCGCTGACGAGCCCGCTGCCGATGGTATTGATCAAGGCAAAACCGGCAATGGCCAGCACCAGTTCCTTGGGAAATGCCAGAAACAATGCACCGATGCTGGCTCCGAAAATACCCGCAATCAGATAGAAGATACCGGACACAATCGCAGCGGTATAACGCTTGCCGGGGTCGTCATGGGCCTCGGGACCGGTGCAGATGGCTGCGGTAATGGCAGCCAGGTTGATACCGAAGGCACCGAAGGGGGCCAGCACCAGGGTTGCCATTCCGGTCCAGCCGATCAACGGCGAAGCGGGTGTCTGGTAGCCAGCGGCCCGTAGCACCGCCAGCCCGGGCAGGTTCTGCGATGCCACGCTCACAGCGAACAAGGGTAAGGCCACGCCCATCAGTGCCTGCACGCTGAAAGACGGCGTAACCCACTGTGGCGTGGTGACGGTGAAACTCAATGCACTGAAATCCAGCATGCCAGCAGTCGCCGCCACCGCAATACCGACCACCAGAGGCGCTATCACCGCATAGCGCGGGATCAATCGCCGAGCCAGCAAGTAGGTGAGCAGCATCGGCAATACCAGGCCGAATGCGGTTTCCAGTGCGGCGAAGGCCTCCATGCCAAAACGCAGCAGCACACCAGCCAGCATGCCTGCGGCAATTGCCGGCGGAATGCGCTGCATGATGCGTTCGAACCAGCCGAAGAAACCGCATAGCGCCATCAGCAGTCCACAGATAATGAAAGCGCCGGTGGCTTCCTGAAGGCTCGCGCTGGACGCAGCGGTGACCAATACCGCGGCGCCCGGCGTTGACCAGGCGGTGACTACCGGCGCCTTGAATCGCCAGGAAAGATAGATGCCGGACAGACCGATACCCAGGCAGAGCGCCAGCATCCATGAGCCGATCTGGGCCGGTGTGGCCCCAAGCTCGCGGGCAGCCTGGAACACCAGCGCGGCAGAACTGGTGAAGCCTACCAGTACCGCGACAAAGCCGGCGCTGAAGGAGGAGAGGGACAGGTCCTTGAAGAAACTCACATTCGGCCCTTGGCTGCAGGCGAAAAATCGTGCAGAAAAGGCCGGCCAGACAACAGGTATGAATTGGTATTGATCACCATGATTTCCTGTGCAGCAGAGGATTGTGCCGTGGAGCTCATATTAACCTGGCTCGACACCGCAATGGCAGCGCGAATGTCCTGGTTATCTTGTGGCCCCACGCCGCGCTGGCGCGGTCATGCTAGGATTGAAGCGGGCCATACCTCCTGCCAGGGAGGTGTCGCAGTCAGGCCCAAGAATGGCCATGAACATCGAAGGGAGTGACCGTGTTCTCACTGAAACGCAAGGGTGATTACCGTCTGCAGCTGACCCGCACGCTCAAGAAGCCGGGCCGCTACGAGATTGAACTGTACCTGTTCACGCCCCACGAGAGCAATTTTGCCGCCTGGACAATGTCCGAGCAGCAGTTCTATCTCACCTCCCTGTTGCACCGCTTTGGTCTGCTGGGCCTGCCAGCCCAGGAGCGTGCCAGCAAGGAGGACAGCTCCTTCGCGCTGATGTCGCCCCATTACGAGATTACCTACGGTTCCTGGTTGTTCCGCTACAAAGCCTCGGTGGACCGATTGCGTCAGCAGCTACAGAGCGCCGGTGTGGCCACGGCCGAGCCCATAACACGGGCCCTGCGTCTGAGTGAGACCTATGCCCAGCGCTTGCGCCGAACGGTACCCGAGCCGAGCAGTCAGCAGCGTTATTTCCGGCAGATGGATATCTATTTCTCCTGGTACGCCGAGCAGTTCCTGCTGGAATGCATGACGCTGGAGGGTTACTCGGAACTGGATGCGGAGCTGCGTGAGACAGTCGAGGAGTTTCTGCTGGAGGAGTATCGGATCCGCAAGGAGCGCGAGTACCTGGCCGACTTCCGTGGCAAGCCAACCCGGGTATGGAACCGCATGAGCCTGTATCACCGGCTGCTGGAGTATCCTGTGCTGCTGCGCTCGAAGCTCACCGAGCTGGGATCGGGGACCCGCAAGCTGGTCAAGGCAGCGAGCACCACCTTGATCATGGGACTGTTTACCTATGTGCTGTTCAACGCTCGCAGCGCCAGTCAGCTGTCCATCACTCTGTTGCTGGGGATTGCCATGGTGTATGGCGTCCGCGATCTGTTGCGTGACGATTTGATCACCCTGCTCACCCGTTGGTTGCGCAAGGGCAGGGCGCGTTGGAAAAACCGTCTGTTGATGCCCTATACCAAACAGCTGATGGCGCAGCAGTTGGTCTGGCTGGACTACTACAAGTTGGCTGATCTACCGCGAGATGTATTGGAGCATTCCGGCAAATGGGCCAATGAAGAGCGCCATATCATCTGCTATCGCACCCACTTGCAGTTGGATAAGGCGGCGCTGGAGCAGAATGAGATTCAAGAGCGAGTGAATCTGGACTGTGAACCACTGTGTGAGTTGATAGAGCCTACCCGTAACCGCCTGTTTACTCTCGCCGATGATGGGGAAGCCTTTTCCACAGTTGAGGGCCACGCCATCGAAAAGCAGCACGACTATAACCTGCTGCTGGTACTCACCGAACCGGGCCAGCAACACACAAGGGCCCAGCGTTGGCGCTTGCGCCTGGGAGCCAACGGTATAGTCCAATGTGAAAGCAAGAAACTGGACTGGCCAACGCCACAGGAACAGCAGAAGTCCAGCTGGCGACATCGACTGATGGCGCGGTTGCGGCGTGACTGAGCGCCACTGTCGGAATTTCCCCAAAGGGACGATGTCTTGATAGTGTTCGCCAAGCGAGCATATCGCAGCGGAGCCAAGATGGGGTCCGGGAAGTCAGCCGGTGGTGGGTTGGCTGGGCTAGAATGAATAACTCATTCGGAAGCCAGAAAAGGACGGTGAATGAATTTCAGCTTTTACAAGTCGCTACCCTGCGTTGTTCTGGTCATGGCCATACTGTCCAGCGCCTGTAGCGTAGCGCCGCCGGCAGAACCGCAGTTGCCGTTCGCCCTGCCAGAGACCTTCGATGGCACCCTCGCTGATGGTTACGCACCGGTAGAGCGCTGGTGGAAGGACTTCGATGATGACCAACTGAATCGGTTCGTCGACACCGCGTTGCTGCGCAACCCGGGTGTGGCTCAGGCATTGGCCCGCGCCCGAGTGGCAGAAGCGCGCGTAAGGCTGAACCGGGGTGATCAGCTCCCCCAGGCCGGAATAGGCTTCAATAGCGCCCGCCAGCGGCAGAACATGAGTGCCATGGCTGGGCCATTGGGGGAGCTGACCGATGACATGGCCTTCATCAGCAACAATCACAATGCCTCACTGGACGTCAGCTGGGAGCTGGATCTATGGGGCCGGCTGTCGGCACTGACTTCGGCTGCGCGCGCTGAATTTCTGGCCAGCGCCGAGCAATTACGCGGCGCCCGGCAATCGGTCGTGGCTCAGGTGGTGCAACTCTATTACGACATCGTTCATGCACGTGCTCAGGTAGAACTATCCGAGAGCACCGTCGAGGCGTTGGCGGAGATGTCCCGGCAGATTGGCAATCGCTCGCAGGTCGGCATTGCCTCTCCAGCGGATGCCAAGCTGGCCGAAGCCAATCTGGGCTCTGCAGAAGCAGGGCTGGAGCAGCGACGTGAGGCCCTGGCGCGTACCCTGCGTCAGCTCGACATATTGCTCGGTTATTACCCGGCGGGCACTCTGCAGACGGCCGACGCACTGCCCGGCGTACCAGCAGCGCCAGCGGCAGGGGTACCTGCGGAGCTGCTGGAACGGAGGCCGGATGTACGCGCCGCGGAGCTGACCTTGCTGGCCTCCGGTTACCAATTGGGCGCAGCCCAGCGCTCCTTTCTACCCTCTTTATCACTGAGCGGCTCGGCGGGTTATGCCAGCGGCGAGCTGTCTGGTCTGTTTGATAGCAGCAATCTCGTATGGTCAATTGCCGGGCAGATCATGCAACCGGTATTTCAGGGCGGGCGCCTGGTAGCCCAGGTTGATATCGCTGAAGGCCAGCAGGATGAAGCGCTGCATGGCTATGTCGAAACGGCGCTGAACGCGCTGGCAGAAGTGGAAAGTATGCTGGCGGTGGATACGGTGCTGGAAAGGCGCGAAGCCAGTCTGGATTTGTCTGCCAGCGCTGCCGAAGAGGCAGTGCACATGTCTTATAACCGCTATCAGCAAGGCATAGACCCCTTTCTCAACGTACTGGAAAGCCAGCAGCGCGCCCTGAATGGCCGCAGCGCCCATATCACTGCCCGTCATGCGCGCATCGAAAACCGTATCGCCCTGCATCTGGCCTTGGGCGGCGGCTTCGAGCCCACGCCCAAGGTTCTTGCGGTGACGCCCGCTGCTGCCGGCAGCTTTTCCACCAACCCACCAGAAGAGCGCAGATAAATGAACAAGACTCGACTGAGCGCCATTGGCATGGCCTTGCTGTTCGGACTGCTGGGTTGTGGCGGCGCGGAGGAGCCGGACCCGCTGCAGGACGCTCAGCCCAGCGCCGCCGAGCAGCAGGATGGCGGTGCGCAGGTGGTCAGCGTCAAGGTAACGCCGGTGGAACATCGCAACCTGCAGGCCTGGGTTTACAGTCAGGGCACCGCCCGTTCCCGCCAGCGAGAATTTCTCACCTTCACTCAACAGGGGGTGGTATCCCACGTGGATGAGGATCTGCGGATCGGTAGTCCGGTCAAGGCCGGACAATTGATTGCCCATCAGGCTCCGGAGCGGGTGCAGGCGGATCTGCAGGCGGCCAGGGCGTCACTGGCCGAAGCCGAAGCCAACCTCTCCCTGGCGAAGGTAACCCGCCAGCGTTACGAAACGCTGATCGAGCAGCGTTCAGCCTCGCAGCAGGAACTGGACCAGGCCGTGGTGCAGGTGGAGCAGGCCACCGCAGCACGGGACAACAGCCGTGCGCAACTGGCGCAGGCGCAGTTGAGTGTCGATGAGTCGCGTCTGATATCGCCCATCGATGGGGTGTTGGCGCGGCTGAATATCGAGAAGGGCCGCTATTTCATGCCCAGCATAGTGCAGACAAACTCCGAGCAGAATGCGCTGCGCACGGTGCCGGCGCTGGTGATCGATCCGAACCGCTTCGAGGTGCGGGTGGATCTGCCGTCCTATGATTTCCGGAAGGTCGAGAACGGTGCCCGGGTGGTGATCGGTGGCGAGCCACCGCTGGACGGTCGTGATGTCGATCCGCTGATCGGCGAGGACCGAGTGGCCGGCAATGTGCATGCGATCAGTCCGTCCCTTGATCCGGAAACCCGCACCTTTGAAGTCATCGCGCACACCGAAGGCGAGAATCCCCGGTTGCAGGATGGCGAGTTCGTCGCGGTCTGGATTGCCCTGCCGGCGCTGCAGGACAATCTGGCCGTACCCCTGGAAGCGCTGCGCTTTCGTAACGATCAGACCTTTCTCTTCGTGGTGGACAGGGACAGTGGCCGGGTCAACGAGCGTCGGGTAGAACTGGGTCAGCAGGCTGGCGCCTACCGTGCCGTTCTCGATGGGGTAGAGGAGAACGAGCTGGTGGTGACCGATGGGCGTGCCGCACTCTACGATGGTCAGCGGGTGCGGGTTCTGCAAACCGATGGGGAGTTTGAATGAGCACCGCCAACGGCCGGCAGGAAAGCGACGAGGTACGCTCGGCCCACCCGCTGGCACGGTTCTTCTTCCTGCAGCCGATCTTCGGCATTCTGCTGCTGATCACTCTGCTGCTGGGCGGGCTGATGGCCTATACCCAACTGGTCAAGGAATCCCTGCCGGATCTGAATATCCCCCAAGCTACCATCACCACCGCCTGGCCGGGCGCCGACCCGCGCACCATCGAAGAGCAAGTCACCGATATCATCGAAGACGAAGTCACCACCCTGGAGGGCGTACGCAAGGTAGACAGCGCCTCCTATGATTCCTTCTCGGTCATTTCCGTTGAATTCGATGCTTCCGCCGACCCTATCGACGCCATGACCCGGTTACGCGCCGCTGTGGCCGATGCCGAGGCTGAGTTGCCGGCAGACGTGGAACGCCCGGCGATAGAGCAGGCATCCGTGGATGACCGTCCGATTCTCACCTTCACCCTGCATGGCGAAGCCGGCTCGGCCACCATGAACGACCAGGCTCGGCGCATCCGCGATATGCTGGAGCGGGTGACCGGCGTCAGGGAAGTGAACATCGGCGGGGAACGCGAGGAGATCGTGCAAATACTGCTGCGTCCTGAGCGACTGCTGGCGCTGGGGTTGTCGCCTTCATCCGTGCGCAACGCCGTGCAGCAGGCCAACGTGGAACAGCCATTTGGCGAGATCCATAGCGACGATATCGGCGCCGTGGTGCGGTTGGAAGGGCGCTTCCGTGATGTGGATGACCTGCGAGCGCTGCCGGTGGCAAGGCTCAGTGGTCCCGGTGCCGATCGACCGGTGCGTCTTGATGAAGTGGCATCGGTGCGCCGCATGCAGGAAACCGAAACCTCACGTGCCTTCTTCAGTGCGGATGGCGAAGCCTATGCAGCGTCGCTGGAACTTTCGGTGCGCAAAAGCCCCGGCGCCGATACGGTGAATCTGGTGGCGGACCTGCATGCAGCGCTGGCACAGATGCAGGAGCAGGGCGCCTGGCCGTCCGGCCTGGAATACAGCGTCATTCAAGACGAAGCGGACCAGATAATGGAATCGCTGGCCGAAGTGTTTTTCAGCGCCTTGCAGACCATGGCGGTGGTCTTCATCATCCTGCTGCTGACCATTGCCTGGCGCGAGGCGATTCTCGCCGGTCTGTCGGTGCCGGTGACCTTTGCCGGGGTGCTGCTGATCATCCTGATCATGGGCTACTCGCTCAACGAGCTGGTAGTCATCGGTATGGTCATCGCGCTGGTGATGATCGTTGATGTGTTCATCATCCTGCTGGAAGGTCTGCACGACGAGATCTACAACGGCGGCAAGACCTTCGGCCAGGCCGTACTGGCCACGGTCAAACGCTACGCCTTGCCTGCCTTTGCCGCACAGTTGACCACCATACTCGCGCTGGCACCGCTGATGTCGATCAGCGGTACCGTCGGCGAGTTCATCCGCGTATTGCCGACCACCACCGTGGTCTGTCTGATTCTCTCGTTCATTGTCGCCATGCTGTGCACTCTGCCGCTGGCCCGCGCTTTGCTGGGCAAGCAGCGCAAATCCGAGGACCCGCAGCGCCAGGGTCTGTCCGACCGTGTCACGGCTCGTGCGGTCAATGGCTTGGAAAGCTGGAATGCGCGCTGGGTGGTGGGGCGCCGCGGGCAATCCTGGTTGTGGGTGATCGGCGCCATCGCCCTGTTTGTCTTCTCCATGTGGGCATTCACCCAGGCGCGGGTCGAGCTGTTCCCGCCGACGGACGGCGAACGCCTGGGCATCAACATCGAATTGCCGCCCACGGTGCAGCTGGAAACCTCCCAGGCGATAGCCGATGATGTCGGCGCGATCCTGCGCGACAAGCCCTATTTCCAGAGTGTAGTCAAACTGGTGGGTCTGAAGAGCCCGTTTGCCGCTGGCTCGATGGCAGCGAATCTGCAGCCCAGCGAGGCGGAGAACTTCATTGGTTTCTCCGCCATCTTCCGTCCATTGGAAGAGCGTGACGCCATGTCCTACGAGCTGGCCGACGAATTGCGCCGCGAGCTTGCCGTCTATCTGGACCAACATGTCGCCGCTGCACAGCTGTTGGTGGTGCCGGAATCCAGCAGCCCGAGCATGGGTGATCCGATCGAGATCCAGCTGATCGGTTCGGACATGGATGAACTGCTGCGGTTGTCCCGAGAGGTGCAGACGCTGTTGGCCGGCACCCAGGGCGTGGTCGATGTACGCGACAACATCGGTATGCTCAAGCCGCAACTGGCGCTGCAGCCTGACCGTGAGGCAGCCAACTTCTTCGGCATTGATCACGGCGACCTGGCTTCACAGCTGCGTATCGCCTTCAGCTCCGATGAAGTCGGCACCTTCGTCACTGCCGACGGCGATGACAATATCGATATTCGCCTGGGCACCGAATGGCCCAGCCGCCCCGGTGAAGCCGGCGGTCCACGCAGCACCGAAGAACTGAGCCGGGTGCGGGCTTTCACCCAGGATGGCCGCTCCCTCGCCGTCCAGCAGTTGCTCAAACCCAATCAATCCGAGTCCGCTATCGCCATATCCCATGTTGGCGGCGAGCGGGCGCTGACCGTCATGGCCAAGAACGAAGGCCGCACCGTCGGTGAGGTCTTCGCCGAAGTGCAGCCGCATCTGGATGAAATGCAGCAGCAATGGCCTTCCGGCTACCGTGCCGTGATCGGTGGTGAAGCCGCGGACACCACCGAAACCTTCTCCTCCGCGCTGGTAGCTTTGGTTATCGCCGTGGTGCTGGTGGTCGGTGTGCTGGTCATCCTGTTCAGCAGCTTCCGTCAGGCTTTCATCATCTTCGCCACCATGCCTCTGGCCGTGATCGGCTCCGCCCTTGGCTTCTGGATGTTCGATATCACCTTCTCGTTCTTTGCCATGATCGGTCTGGTCTCACTGATCGGCATCGCCATCAACAACGGCATCATCATGGTCGACACCATGAACAGTTTCCTGAAAGAAGGCATGAGCATTCCCGAAGCTGCTGCCGCCGGCTCCGCCCGGCGCCTGCGCCCACTGCTCACCACCGCCATCACCACCATCGTTGGCCTGGTACCCTTGGCGGTCAGCAGCGCCTTCTATCGACCGTTGACGTTGGTGATTATCTTCGGGCTGGTCTCGGTGTCGGTATTGGCACTATTTGTGGTGCCGGCATTGTATGTGCTGTTGACACCAGAGGGGGCGGGAGAGCGAAAGGTGCTGGATTGATGCGGCTCAAGGCGGTTACCGCTGACGGCAACCGCCTGTAGAAGCTGCTGGTCATGCTCCGAGGAGGGGCAACACCAGCAGTGGCGCCAACAGGCTTACTGGAACGATCAGGCGTGGCCGATAGGTCAGCAATAGTGCCTGTCCCATCGCGGCAATGGTCAGGGCCGATGCCCATAATGCCAGTCCCACGGAAGGGCCGAGCGCGTCGACTGCTGGCATGATCGCCAAACCCAGCAGCAACCAGCCGAGCCAGCGCAGGGCCCGACTCGCCCAGAGATGTGGTTTGCGCTTGAGCGCCTGCTCGAAATGCCGCGGCATGCCCAGGCACAGGCTACCGAAGGCGCTGATGCACAGCGCCAGACTCAGGCTGATCATGCCGATACCTCCTCGGTAGTGGCCATGGTTTTGCGCGGCTGCCGTTGTGGGCTGCGAGCGGCGGCGGGTTGATGGCGGCCCAACGCATAGGCGGCCCAGCCCAAAAGCGCCGCACTGGCCAGCAGAGTCAGGTCCATACCTGCCAGCAGCCATTTGCCGGTGGTCAAGGTATGCAGTAGACCGCTATGCGGCAGCGCCAGGCTGAACAGTGGCAGTCCAGCGAACAGTACGGCAGCGGCTATCAGCTGCTCCTGCCAGGCGCGCTTGTGCGAGCGCAGCAGCGGATGCAGCAGGCACAGCAGCCAGGTAATCAGAAAGCTGCGGATTTCCCAGTCGCTGCGCTGAGCCAGTCCGGCCGGCAACAGGCGGTTGGCCCAGAAATACGCGGTGATAGCCAGCGGCAGGCCGGCTACCGTACCGACATTCAATACTTCGACCAGGCGGTGGCCAAACGGTGTGCGACCGAGTTTGCGGCGTTCGGGCAGACGCTTGACCACCCATAGCACCAGGCCGGTGGCGATCATGGCGGTACCCAACAACCCACTGATAAAGAACAACCAGCGCAGCGGTGGGCCGGCGAAACGGATCAGATGCAGGCTGCTGAACACGTTATATACCGCATTGGTAGTTGAGGTCGGGGGTGTGGCTGGCATCTCCAGCGCCGCGCCGGTGACACCATCGAAGCGCATCCGTTGGCCACGACCGCGTTCTAGCAAGCTGTCGCTGCCCTGCTCGCGCAATTCGATCTGGGCCCGCTGGGTATTCGGGTTGCTTATCTGAATGCTGGCGGCGCCGCGTGGCCAATGTTGCTGCACCTGGGCCAGCAATGGCGCGATGGCGCTCAGCTCTGCGGTCATCGGCTCGCGACTCGGTTGGTCTGCGCTGCGCTCGGGCGCACCCCGGCGATTGCCGGCTTCGCTGAAATAGGCCTGCATATCGCCCTGATAAGCACTGTTCACCCCCCAGGGCATGAGCATGTACATGAACAGCAACAGGCCGCTGTAGGTGATCATGAAGTGGAAGGGCAGCGCCAGCACGGCGGTGGCATTGTGCGCATCCAACCAGGAGCGCTGGCCCTTGCGCGGGCGGAAGGTGAAGAAGTCCTTGAAGATCTTCTTGTGGGTGACCACACCGCTGACGATGGCGACCAGCATGACCATGGTGGCGATACCGACGATCCAGCGCGCAGTTACTCGTGGCAGGCCATAGAGTTCGAAATGGAAGCGATAGAGAAAACCACCGCCGCGGGTCTCACGTGGCGTTATTGGCTCACCGGTTGCGGCATCCAGACTCAGGCGCTGACCGCCCCCTTTGCCGATACGCTCGCCCTGAGCGAACCACTGCACATCGAGCGCCGGGTTGCGCTCGGTGGGCAGATTGATATTCCACTGGGCCGCATCCGGCGCCAACTGATGCAAGCGTGCGATGGCGCGCTCGGCGCTGCCATCACCGGCTACCGACCCGTGCAGTTCGGGCTTCATCCAGAAACTGATTTCCTGATGGAAGAAACTCAGCGTGCCGGTCAGAAAGACGGCATACAGCAGCCAGCCGAGCAACAGGCCGGTCCAGGTATGCAGCCAGGCATTGGTTTGACGAAAACCGAGCTGTTTCATGACCACGCTCCGTTCAACAGTAAATAGGTAGCCGGCACCGCACATAGCCCGGCGGTAACCAGCCAGGCACGCCGGACGCTGGCAGCGGCGAAGGCCCAGATGATCACCGCGCAATACAGCGCGAAGGACAGTTGGGTTGCAGCCAGTACCGCTTGCGGCCGAGGCAGCGGCAGGGCGAGGGCAAGGCTGGCGGTGCTCAGCGCGGTAAATAGATAGCCGCCGCCGATGGCGAGCAGCGTGCGGGATAATATGACCAACCGATAACGCACGGGCGCTGAAAGATCAGTGAGCAAGCGGTATGACACAAGCATGATGAGCATCACTCAATAGGGGCAGATTTACGATTAACGGTTGCGAATAGCCGCTTAGTATACAAATAAGAATACTTATCATAAGCATTTTGTTACATTCCTCGCATCACTATTCCAGTTCCAACTGACCGGAGCCTGACGAGGCCACGGCGGGTGAAATCGCATGAAGCTGCTTGTCATAGAAGACCATCCCTCACTGCGTGAGCTGTTGTTGAAACACCTGCAGCGCAGCGGGTTCGTGGTTGACGTGGCCGAGCACGGGCGGCAGGCCATGGCGATGTTGCGGTTGTGTCGCTACGACGCCATGCTGCTTGATCTCGGTCTGCCGGATATGGACGGCCTGTCGTTGCTGGCCGCACGCAACTCGACCCGCAACAGCGATCTGCCGTGCATCATCCTCACTGCCTACGACTCGCTGGAGCGTCGGATCGCCGGCCTGGATGCGGGCGCCGATGACTATCTGCTCAAACCCTTCGCCATGCCGGAGCTGTAGGCGCGCCTGCGGGCGGTACTGCGCCGCGCCGGGCAGCGTAGAGAAAGCTGTCTGCAGCTGGGCAACCTGTCGTTCTTCCGCGACAGCCGCGACGTGCTAGTCGGCAAGCGTCCGATGCTGCTGTCCAAACGCGAGCTGGCATTGCTTGAGGAGCTGCTGTGCAACGCGCCGCGGGTGGTGGTCAAGGACCATCTGGAGGATCGCCTGTATTCATTGAGCGAGGCCGTGACGCCGAATGCCATTGAAGCGCTGGTCTCGCGGCTGCGGCGCAAGCTGGCCGCAGCCGGTGCCGACAGCGCGATCGAGACACTGCGCGGGTTGGGCTACCGGCTGGCGCAGGCCCCGGCCCAGACGCTCAGAAATTGAACGCCACACCGACATTCAGTCGTCGCCCATCCAGTGTCTTGCCGTAGTCCTCGGCCGTGACTTCCTTGTCGAACAGGTTGTACAGCCCGGCATAGACATCGAAGCTGTCGCTGAGCCGGTACAGGCCGCCGATGTCTACCAGGGTGTAGGAAGGGATGCGGCTGTCGCTGTCTTCCACGGTCTTGCTCTTGTAGCGAGCCTTGGCCCAGAGGCCCAGCGCATCGGTGGCGGCCCAGTCCAGGCCGACATTGACCATGTGCCTGGGCAGATTGTTGAATGGCTGGCCGACGCTTTCCGGTGAGTCCTTGGAGTCGGTGATTTCGCTGTCCGAGTAGGTGTAGTTGGTCTTCAGATCCACCGGGCCCAGAGGTACGTTGAAGAACATCTCCACGCCACGCAGCTCCGCCGAGTCGTGGTTGATGTATTGGTTTATGTATTCACGGGTGACACCATTGACGTCGCATACCGGGTCGGAACCGTCACGGGTATCACAGATGATGCGCTTGCCGATCTGGTCCTCGAACTCGGTGTAGTAGACGGTGACCCCCGAGTTGATCCCACTGGCGGCATCCCACATCAACCCGGCTTCATAGTTGATGCTGCTCTCTGGCTTGAGGTCGGCGTTGCCCATATCGAAGGCGCGACTGCGGGCGGCATTCTCGACGATATTGGGGTCGGACTGCTTCAACGTCGGTGACTTGTAGCCGCCGCTCACACCGCCCTTGACCACCCATTCATCGGTAAGGCGATACACCCCATAGAGGCGCGGGATCAGCTCTTCGCCATAATGTTCGTTCTCGTCATAACGCAGCCCGCCAGTGATAGACAGGTCGTCGGTGACGTAGAACTCATCCTCAATGAACAGGGCGCGCTGCCAGCGCTCCAGTTCCAGGTTGTTGGCACGGCCGTAGAAGCGCCCAGCGTCATGATCGGTGGTCTCCCACTTGTATTCACCGCCCAGGGTCAGGGTCTGGTTGGCCAGCGGCAACACCGTCTTGGTATTGACCAGGCTGCTGTCGTAGCGTGATTCGACACTGCCATTCTCGATCTCCACCTCTTCATTGATGAAGAAACTGCGGGTCTCGAAATCATTGCCCCAGTCAAGTTTATGGGTCAGGCCGTAATGGGTGCGGATATTGTTCATTTCGCCCGGCGAGCCGGATTTGGCGGTGCGCTGGTTGTCATGCTCGGCGCGGCCTGCCTCCAGCTCGATGCTGTTGGCCTCGTTGACCACCAGGTTGAGTTTGGCAGTGCCGTCGATCCGCTCCTTGTCGGTGTAGCCGCCCTGGATTTCATCCTCGTCGCGTTGATACCGGGAGCCGAACAGGGTCAGCCCCAGACGATCTTCGGCCAGCGGCCCGCTGAGGTAAAAATTGGTCTGCTGCGAGCCGCCGGCGTCACTATCCCCATGCAATAGCCGATCATGGCTGACGCGCCCGCTCCACTCGTCTCCGACCTCCTTGGTGATGATATTGATCACCCCGGCCAGCGCGCTGGAGCCATATAACGACGACATTGGTCCGCGGATCACCTCGATGCGCTCAATGGCCGATAGCGGCGGCAGCCAGCCGACCTGGGTGGCCGAACCAAAGCCGTTGTAATAGGCCTCGGTGGAGGCGCCCAGCGGCTTGCCGTTGATCAGAAACAAAGTATAGGACTCGCCAAGCCCGCGAATATTGATGTTGGTGCTTTCCAGCTTGCCGCCGGCACCGCCCTCGATGGATACACCGGGAATGTCCTGCAGTGCATCGGTGACATCCCGGTAATATTTGCCCTCCAGGTCGTCTTTGCCGATCACCGTGATGGAGGCTGGTGCATCGATCAATTGCTGCTCATATCCGGCGGCGGTCACCACCATATTGTTGAGCTGAACAGGGTCTGCCTTATTTGGCTCAGCGGCCAAATAAGGCGTGCTGGCAATCGCCAAGGTAAGGGCGGCAGGTGAAAAAAACTTGTAGCGGTGGATGCTTTGTGCTGGCATGCGCAATTCGTTCCCTGTAAGAGTAATGCAAATGATAGTTGTTATCATTATTGTTGGCCGCAAATATGCCACTGCAAGCTGACAGCAACCTGACGAATGGATCACAGCCCGGTCGGCGTCTGCGCTCCCGCATGCTGATAGCGCTGTCGCTGGTCTTCGTGCTGGGTTTCGGCGTGTCCGCCTTGCACATGTATGGCACGCGGGACGAACTGCGCCGCGCCGTACTGCTGGTGCAGGCTGAAGCAGTCAGCGAAGGTTTCACCAGCGATCGGCCTCTGGCCGAGTTGCCGCGTTATCATGCCGGTGGGCAGATGGAGTACACCCTGTATGCGGTGGACGGGCAGTTGCTCGGGTACTCCGATTATATGGATCGACCACGGCGTCTGCGCACAGCGGCGCTGGCGCCCGAGTCATCCTGGTGGCGCTGGAGCCCTCATGGTGGGTACAGCATCAATGCGCCGGTACGACTGCCAGATGGCGCGACTCTGATGGTGTCGCGCAATGACCAGAACGAGCGCGCCATGCTCGACCAACTGCTGTTGGAACGTCTGCGCCACAGCCTGATCCTGATGCTGCCGGTGGGGCTGTTGTGCATTCTACTTATCCTGTTACTGCTCAATTGGACACTGCGCCCGGTACGCCGCGCGGCTCGGTTGGCGCAAGGTATTGGTCCGGATACACCTGAGCGGCGTATACCCTTGCAAGGCTTGCCCGGTGAGTTTTATCCGTTGGCCGTGGCGGCCAATTGTGCACTCGACCGCCTGGCGCGAGCCTACGAGGCCGAGCGCCGCTTCATCGCCGACGCCGCTCATGAACTGCGTACACCCTTGGCGGTACTCGATCTGCGGCTGCAGGATGCGCGCCATAGCGGCGAGCTGGATTGGCCCGCGCTGGAAGCGGAGATGCGCCAGTTGCGCCGGCTGGTCAGCCAGTTGCTGGAACTGGCCCACCAGGAAGGCGCTACCGAGCGAGGTGGAGCGGAGCAGCAGACCAACCTGTCGCGCCTGAGCCGTGAGGTGACGGCTTCGCTGTTGCCGTTGTTCGAAGCGCAGGGCCGTGGCATCACTGTTCATATTGAGGACAGTCTGCGATGTCAGGGGAACACCGATGAGCTGCGTGAAGTTCTGGTCAACCTGCTGGATAACGCTTTGACGCACGGTGCTGGCACCGTCCAGGTTAATGTCTGCCGCCGTGCCGAAGGTATTATGTTGGAAGTGGCCGACGAAGGCCCGGGCGTGCCGACGGCAGAGCGGGAAGCCATGTTCCAGCGCTTTCGCAAGGGCCGCCGAAGCGGCACAGGCACAGGCCTCGGACTGGCTATTGTTCGGCGTATTGTGGAGAACGCTGGCGGGCAGTCCGGTTTCGTCCAGGGGCGCGGAAATGCGCTACAGGTTCTGCTCATGGAAGTAAGCCAGACTGATCCGGTTTGACAGGCTGCGCAGTACCTCCCTGCGAGTTCAGAACTGTCTTGAAACTGCAGCCATCAGAATACCGGCAGCAATGGCAGGCAAGGGTTTTTTCCAGACCAGCATGATGAGTGCTGTTGTCAGTAGCGCCAGGCGTGCGCTGGTATCGCCCTCAAGGGCCATGGGCGTCAGCAGCGCTACCAGCACTGAACCGGACATGGCGCTGATGAACTGCTTGACCCGGTAGCTGATGGGCACAAACGACATGACGAAGACGCCACCCCAGCGGGTCGTCAGGGTCACAACAGCCATGATCAGCACTATGATCGGCGCGCCAAGACCAACTGTCTCGATGTTCATGGCAGCTTCTCCGTCCACACCGCACCCAGCACACCGCCGGCCAGGGCGCCTACCACGACATGACTGTTCTCTGGCAGGTACCAGTAGGCGAGCAGAGCTGAGCCAGCTGCAATTGCCCAGATAATCCACAGCCGGATACTTTTGTCGCCGCCAACCGCCATGGCCAGCAGGAAACAGCCCATCACCATGTCCAGCCCATACAGGGTCGCGTCCTGTATGGCGCCGCCAAAATAAATACCCAGCCAGGTGCCGAAAATCCAGAAAGACCAGAGTGCCAGACCGCCACCGAACAGCAGTCCGAAGCCTGGCTGCCCGCGATGAAATGCCTGTACCGACATCACCCAATTGGCATCGGACGCCACCAGCATGATGCCGTACCGCTTGGCCGGTGATAAATAACGCAGCCACGGGTAAAGCGAGGCGCCCATCAACAGGTGGCGGGCATTGATGGCGAAGACCGTAAGGGCCAGCGGAACTACCGGAATGTGCGTGCCCCACAACTCCAACGCGGCGAACTGGGAGGCACCGGCGAACACCAGCGTACTCATGAACATGCTCAGGGAAGGCGATAACCCGGCCTGAGTCGCCGCAAGCCCAAAGGCCGCGCCGAAAGCGATGACAAAAATCGCAATGGGTACAAGCTGCTTGAATCCTGCCCAGACATCCTGGCGATTGAATTCATACAGATTTACAGTGTTTTCTGGCATCTCGCATTCTCATTGGTTTGCATCGGGTTCCAATGGCGCACGCCTTGGATTGGGCATGTTAATATACCGCCCGCGTTCCCCCTCCCGGAAATAACTCATGTCGACCTCTCCCCGGTACTCGCTGATTGCGGGGCTTGCCTTAATTATTGGTTTCAATCTTCGGCCGATCATGGCCTCCATCGGGCCGTTGCTGGACATACTCCAGCAGGATCTCGGGCTCAGCAGCACCCAGGCCAGTCTATTGACCACCTTGCCGGTTTTTCTGATGGGCGTTTGTGCTCTTGCCGGACCGTGGCTGCAACGCTGGGTAGGCGAGGTGCGGGGAATAGCGCTCGGCATGCTGTTGATCACACTGGCCAGCGCGGCGCGATTATTGATTGATTCGGCCGCCTGGCTGATCGTCTCGGCGGCTGTTGCCGGCACCGGGATCGCCATGGTCCAGGCTCTGATGCCCGCCTGGCTGAAAAGAAACCACCCCGAGCGGGCAGGCTCGCTCATGGGGTTGTTTACCACCGGCATCATGGGCGGAGCGGTGATCGCCGCAGCCGGGGCGGCACCGGCTGCGGAAATAGGCGGCTGGCGCCTGGTACTGGGCGTAGCCTTGATTCCGGCTTTGCTCGCACTGATTGCCTGGATGCGCTATGCCGGCGGCCGACAGCGCACGGCGGACCGGGTCGTACTGCCATACCGCAACGCGCGGGCCTGGTTCCTGTTAGCGTTTTTCGGTATTGGCACCAGCGCTTACACGCTTGTGCTCGCATGGCTGCCGGCCTACTACATTGATCTTGGGCGCTCACCGGTCCACGCCGGCTACCTGCTCGGCGCGCTATCGGCGATGGAAGTGGTATCCGGGCTGGCCGTGTCATCCCTGGTGCATCGTTTCCCGGATCGTCGACCGCTGCTGACCTTTGTCATTCTGCTGATGCTGGCCGGGCTGGGCTGCCTGATTCTGGCACCAATATCACTCATGCTACCGGCCATCGTCTTGCTTGGGCTGGGCATTGGTGCCCTCTTTCCGCTGTCGCTGATCGTCACCCTGGATCATGCTGACTCCCCGGCCCAGGCCGGCGCGTTGCTGGCGTTCGTGCAGGGTGGTGGCTATGCCATAGCGGCGTTGATGCCGCTGCTCGCGGGCGTCATCAGGGATACCATGGCATCGCTGCAATGGGCGTGGGTCTGTATGGTCTTTGGTGCACTGGTGGTGCTGGTGATGACCTGGCGGCTGGGTAGGACTGATGACGAGATGGGGGCTGAGGCCGCTGCTTCGCTGTAATACTGGAATACAGGGGGCGGCGAGAGGTCTGAAATGACCGGAAAAATGGTGGGCCCAGTAGGACTTGAACCTACGACCAATCGATTATGAGTCGACTGCTCTGACCAACTGAGCTATAGGCCCACTTATTTACAACAGTCGCGGATTATACGTACTGCGGTTGGCTCTGGCTAGGCTGCATTGCAGTGGGTGTGGAAGATACAAGACACCTGTGGTGCCTTGTATCCGGGTTGGTGCTATTCGCTGATATCGATGCTGGAGATGCGCTCAGCTTCTATTTGCGCTCGGGTGAAGGGTACTCGGTGCCAGTTCTTTGCCGCATAGGCTTCGGTGTAGTCGGCATAATGCGGGCTGGTCGGGTCGGTGGATTGGGAATTGCTCAGGAAGGTATAGGCTCGCACCGGTTCATCCTCCGGAAAATCCACGACGTGCATATAGGTATTGCGCAGCACGGTGAAGTAACCTTCCTCACCTTCGCCACCATATTGGGAAATCTGCTCGCCCGGTTTGAGGAAGAACTGGATATCGCCCAGCTTGGCGTTGAGCGGAATATCGGCTTCGACCAATTCTGCCACAGCATCGGAGAACACTCCGCGAATAGCGTCCTGCACGGCGCCGCTGGTGCTCAAACCGGCTGGTGTATTGATTGGATCGGCCGCATCGAAAGGCGTAGCGTACAGATCCATATCCAGCTCCAGATCCTGCAACTTGACCCAGAATGCAGTCCAGATATGCGCACCGACCGCGTCGACCTCACCGGTATTATTCCAGTTGCCCAGAATCTGACAGGCCTGCTGCTCGATATCCGGTGCGCCCGCGTCGCATACGCTGGCAAGCACCTCGTCTTTCAGCAGCTCGGCGCTGTAGACCCGGCTATTGAGGACGATATCGCGGATATTCTCGCTGCTGGCCTGGTGACCGTTCAGGCCATCAGTACCCGTCAAACGCTCCCTCACCAGGGTATGACCCATGCGGGTGCGCAGGGTTTGCGGGTAATTCTCGCGCCCGATGATGCCATCAAAACCGGTCAGTGGCTGCTCGGGATTGCTCAGCCAGTAACTGTCGTTCATGTTGGCGACATAGTCGGTGGAGAACAGGCTGGGCAGTTTGCCGGGGCCGAATGCGCCGGGTTGCTTCGAGTCGGGGTCGGTGCGCCAGTCGCATGCGCTGCGGGTGCCATCCAGCAGCGGCAAGCCCGGTACCAACTGGATGACGACGGGACCGAGACCTGGAGCCAGGCAGTCAGCCAACATGCTGTCGGGTACGTTGGGCACGGCGGTGATGTCGGAATAGAGCGCACGCTCATCGTCGCGGCCAATAGCTGTGGTGTTGACCCAGGGGATGCCGACGTACTGCCGGGTTATGTCATAGAAGTCGCTCAGCGACTCCGCCTGATTCCAGGCGAAGAAGTTCTCGAAGGAGCGGGTGTTTTCCAGGTTGATATCGCGCAGGGTAAAGGCGATCTGTTCGTTCCAGCCGGGCAGGCCCATACCGGCGAGATTGATCATCGGCCCGTAAACAGAGCGATACAAGGTGCGGGAAGCGGGCGCCAGCGAACCATCGTCTTGCTTGACCTGAATGGTGATCTCGGTCGCCTCCAGTGATTTTTCCTGGCCATCCTGGATATAGCGCGTAGGATCGCCATTTGCCAGCTGCAACTGATAGAGGGTGAAGCGATAGGCGGTGGAGACGGTATGTGCCCAGGCGATATCGTCGTTGAAGCCCATCTGGATCATGGGCGAGCCCATGATGGCGGCGCCGGAGATGTCCAATTTGCCGGGGACGGTCATGTGCACCTGATAGAAGCGGTCGATGCCCAGGTGATACCAATGGGGATTGGCAAACAGCAGGCTTTCACCGGTTTCGGTAGCATCGCTGCCAAAGGCGAAGGTGTTACTGCCGATACCGTTCTTGCGGCCCAGCTTGAAACGTTCCGGGTCGATGTCCAGCTCCCGCGGAGCGCTGCGGCTGCGCAGCGTGGTGGCACCTATGGCCGGCGGCTGCGCGCTGGCGATTTCTTCCACCCAGTTGGCGCTGCTGGCGGCCAGGTTGAGCCCAACGAGCCGGCGCATGAGATCGTCTTCGGTTACGCTCGTCAGCCATTCCTGGTTGCGGCAGTCGGTGTGGCGCCCGGCATGCTGGCCATCCTGTATCTCATTTACGTAGCGGTTATAACCCGCAGTGAAGCCGCGCAGAAGCTCGCGCACGTCATCGGACTGTGCATTCTTGAATTTACTGACCTGCTGATCATCGACGACAAAGCGGAAGAAGAAGTCCGCTTCCAGATTGGGCGGTGAACCGAAGGTGCTCATGGGTGAGGCGGGTTCATCCGGCCCGAAATACTGTGAGCGCTCGCCACGGAAGGTCAGAAAGGCATCTGCCAGTACACAAAGGTTGTCCTCTGCAATGGCGTAACCGTGGCCGTAGCCTGCGCCTCCGAGGTTATCCGCGGTAATATGGGGAACGCCGTAGGTAGTGCGTTCGATGGTTGCCTTGTAGCCGGCGGGAGGAGGGCTATCGCTACCACCGCCACTGCCACCAAACTTGCACGCACCCAGCACCAGGAAGGTACTGATCAATCCTAGCTGAGCGAGACTTCCACGCTGCATATACTGCTGCATATTCCTTTCCTCTTGTTATTATTCAAACACCCGTTTGGGTGATGCTGCCGAAGCAGAATAGGCGAGAAATGGGAAAGTCGCATAGAACGAAGCGGTAACTTTATTCGCCGCAGGCGGCAGAAACAAAAACGCCCGGCAAGCCGGGCGTTCTGTTGGTGCGGTGCGCTTACTCGTCGAGGAAGCTGCGCAGGTGATCGCTGCGGGTCGGGTGACGCAGCTTGCGCAGAGCCTTGGCTTCGATCTGACGAATCCGCTCCCGGGTGACGTCGAACTGCTTGCCGACTTCTTCCAGGGTGTGGTCGGTGTTCATGTCGATGCCGAAACGCATGCGCAGTACCTTGGCTTCACGGGCAGTGAGGCCGGACAGTACGTCGCGCGTGGCTTCCTTGAGGCTTTCCACAGTGGCCGAGTCGATCGGCGATTCCATGGCGCCGTCCTCGATGAAATCACCCAGGTGCGAGTCTTCGTCGTCACCGATGGGGGTTTCCATGGAGATCGGTTCCTTGGCGATCTTCAATACCTTGCGGATCTTGTCCTCGGGCATTTCCATACGCTCGCCAAGCTCTTCGGGCGTGGGTTCGCGACCCATTTCCTGCAGCATCTGACGGGAGATGCGGTTGAGCTTGTTGATCGTCTCGATCATGTGCACCGGAATTCGTATGGTGCGCGCCTGGTCAGCGATCGAGCGGGTGATGGCCTGCCGGATCCACCAGGTGGCGTAAGTCGAGAACTTGTAGCCGCGGCGGTATTCGAACTTGTCTACAGCCTTCATCAGGCCGATGTTGCCTTCCTGGATCAGGTCGAGGAACTGCAGACCGCGGTTGGTGTACTTCTTGGCGATCGAGATAACCAGACGCAGGTTGGCTTCGACCATTTCCTTCTTGGCGCGACGAGCACGGGCTTCACCGATCGACATGCGACGGTTGATGTCCTTGATCTCGGCAATCGTCAGCTGAGAATCCTGCTCGAGCGCAACGAGTTTCTTCTGCGCGCGGATGATGTCCGCCTTGACCGCTTCCAGGCCTTCGGCATAGCGCGGCTTGTCAGCCAGCAGACCGTCGACCCACTGATCATTGGTTTCGTTACCGGGGAAGCTGCGCAGGAAGTCGGCGCGCGGCATACGGGCATCACGCACGCAGAGCTGCATGATGGCGCGTTCCTGGGCGCGGACGCTGTCCTGGGTGCTGCGGACGCGAACCACCAGTGCTTCGTACTGCTTGGGCACCAGTTTGATCGGCATGAACAGCAGGGCCAGTGCTTCAAGCTCGGCAATGGCTTCCGGGCTGTTACGAGCGTGCTTCTTCAGTACCTTGCGGACTTTCTGCAGTTGGTCATTGACGGCGCCAAAACGCTGACGGGCGATTTCCGGATCCGGACCGCCATCACCTTCTTCCTCTTCTTCGGTGTCGTCTTCTTCTTCGTTCTCGTCGTCGTCCGACTTCTTGTCGTTCTTTGCCTTGGTGGCTTCGCCGGGCACAATGGCATTGTCAGTGCCGGACATGCCGTCATCGTCAGGGTCGATGTAACCGCTGAAGATATCCGACAGGCGACCGCCTTCTTCGGCGATGCGCTGGTAGTCGGTAATGATGCCTTCGACGGTGCCGGGGAACATGGAGATGGCCGCCATGACTTCGCGGATGCCTTCCTCGATGCGTTTGGCGATTTCGATTTCACCTTCGCGGGTCAGCAGCTCGACGGTACCCATCTCGCGCATGTACATGCGCACCGGGTCGGTTGTCCGGCCGATGTCGCTTTCCACGGCGGCCAGAGCAGCGGCAGCTTCTTCAGCGGCGGCTTCATCGGCATCGTTATCGGCCAGCAGAAGAGCATCGGCATCGGGTGCAGCCTCAAAGACTGTGATTCCCATGTCGTTGATCATGCGAATGATGTCTTCAACCTGTTCCGGATCTGAGATATCCTCAGGCAGATGGTCGTTGACTTCCGCGTAGGTCAAGTAGCCTTGCTCGCGACCGCGGGCAATAAGCTCTTTGAGACGGGATTGCTGTTGCGCTTTTCCGGACATAACAACCCTATGTGAATGCCTAGGTGTGCAAAAAGTAAGCTGCGGATTATACCCTGAAATCAGGGTGTCTTGCCAGTTTGCCTGATTGTCAGGTTCCGACAGTTGGTGTATGTCTTCTGCTCAGAAGCTCCCGCAGCAGCTGTTTTTCCTCGGCGGTGAGTGGGGCCTGGGCCGACTTGTCGAGGAGGTATTGAATCTGACGGTCGGTTTGCCTTGCCATCAGTATGTTTATGGTGTCGAAAAACTGTTGTTCAAGGTTGGCGCTGGGAATATTCAGCAGCCATTCCTTTTCTGCCAGCTGGTTGAGCTGGTCTCCCAAGGCTGTTCCATGCCACCTGGCCAATAACTCTATTGTCGACAGCTGCGGGTTTTTCTGCAGGGCGTCGATCAATGCAATCAGCAGCTGCGCCTCTTCGTCATCCTCATTGGCCAACTGTCTGGCCTGTTTCACCAGGCCGGCCAGATGCGGGTGATGCAGCAGCGTGCGGGTGGCGCCCATGACCGGGCTTTCCACTGCGCTGCGCTCGCGCTTCTGGGGGCGGCGTTGAGTGCGACTGGGCGCTGCGCTCGGCGCTGGAGCGGCCCAGTCGGGCATTTCATTGAGTTGGCGCTCAGAGCCATAATCATAATCGTAGTCGATGCTGGGCGGACTTGCCGGTTCTGACGTCGGCAGGCTATCCAGGTCCATCCCGGTGCGCGATTCCAGGGACTGCCGCAACAGGCGGCGCAGCAGGCTGCCGGGGATCTGTTCAATCAGTGGCAGCGCCAGGGTAGCCAGGTGGGCTTTGCCTTCCAGGCTGTCCGGCGGCGCTTCTTCAGCCAGATGACGGAACAGATATTCGGTCAGGGGCTGGGCTTGCTGCACCATGCGCGCGCGGAAGGCGTCGTGGCCTTCGCTGCGGATCAGGCTATCCGGATCCTGGCCATCGGGTAGGAACATGAAGCGCACATGGCGACCGTCTTCCAGTACTGGCAGACAGGATTGCAATGCACGCCAGGCGGCCTGACGGCCGGCATTGTCACCATCGAAGCAGAACACCACGCTGTTGACGATACGGAACAGGCGCTTGAGGTGCTCTTCGCTGGTGGCCGTGCCCAGGGTTGCGACGGCATTGGTCACGCCGTGTTGGGCCAGGGCGATGACATCCATGTAGCCCTCCACCACCAGAATGTCGTCCAGTTGGCGGTTCTGCTTGCGGGCCTCATACAGCCCATACAGTTCCCGGCCCTTGTGAAAAACCGGGGTCTCGGGTGAGTTGAGGTACTTGGGTTTGTCGTCGCCCAGTACCCGACCGCCGAAGCCGATCACCCGGCCGCGGCTGTCGCGGATGGGAAAGATGATCCGGTCGCGGAAGCGATCGTAGCGTTTGCCGCTGTCGGGGTTCTCCACCACCAGCCCGGCTTCGATCAGCAGCTTCTCTTCACTGTTGTCAGTGGCCAGATGTCCCATCAGGTTATTCCAGCCAGGCGAAGCGAAACCGAGGTCGTACAGCTTGGCGATCTGACCGCTGAGGCCGCGCTGCTGCAGATACTCCACCGCCCGCTTGCGCTGGGCATGGCGGCGCAGCTGCTGCCGATAATAGGCGGCGGCATTTTCCAGTACGGGATACAGCGGACTGTCCTGACGCGTTTGCCGTGGGCCGCGGTTGCCGCCGCTATCTTCGCGAGGCACTTCCACGCCAGCCTGGCGTGCCAGTTCGTCGACGGCCTGGGGGAAATCCAGGCGCTCGAAATCCATCAGGAAGCCAATGGCATTGCCGCCAGCGCCGCAGCCGAAGCAATAATAGAACTGCTTGTCGGGGCTGACACTGAAGGAGGGCGATTTTTCGTTGTGGAAGGGGCACAGTGCCGAGTAGTTCTTGCCGGTCTTCTTGAGTTTCAGGCGTGAGCCGACCACCTCGACCACATCGGTGCGTCCAAGAAGATCGTCAATGAAACCCTGTGGGATCAGCCCGGCCATGCATGCTGCCTTGCAAACGTGGAAATGGATATCAGGGCCGAGGACCCTGAGACTGCCACAACGGCATGAAGGCAGGCGTTGGGCAAGCGGCTATCGGGGCAAGATGATAGCATGCAAAAGCAACACAGAAATCCAGCCATTTCCAGTATTACCGGAAGGCCGGACCAATGTGTGCACTAATCACTTCTGTCCTGCCGATACAGCGATAAGCCGCTTGCTCGGCGGGCCTGATGTCAGGCCCGACAGGACGTCGCAGCTGAACTCAGTACAGACGCTCGCGACGACGGTTTTCGCGCTGCAGCTTCTTGGCGTGACGCTTGACAGCAGCAGCTGCCTTGCGCTTGCGCTCAGTAGTGGGCTTCTCGTAGGACTCGCGACGGCGGACTTCAGCCAAGACGCCAGCTTTTTCGCAGGAGCGCTTGAAACGACGCAGGGCCACGTCGAAGGGTTCGTTCTCTTTTACTTTGACGGCAGGCATTTCGTACCTTTCTCAAAAAACTGTGAGTAATAGCCCCGACAAGGATCAGAGCGATTGCATTTCAAGGGGAGCGGATGTTACCGCCTTCGGTGGAGAAATGCAAAGGGTGGATGCGTTTGATCGTTGCCGGCAGTCAGATCGCGGTCAGGAAAGGCTGGTCTGCGTGGATCATGGGGATTATCATGCACGCCTCATTTCCAAGCTGACCGGCATTCCTGACTCCATGCGTGTTCTGGGTATTGAAACCTCCTGTGATGAAACCGGCGTTGCGCTGTACGACAGCGAACGCGGCCTGCTGGCGGACGCCTTGTTCAGCCAGATCGATCTGCACCGCGTGTATGGCGGCGTGGTCCCCGAGCTGGCCTCGCGGGATCATGTGAAGCGCCTGGTGCCGCTGATGCGGGAAGTGATGGAGCGCGCAGGTGTAACAGTCAGCGAGGTGGACGGTATCGCCTATACCGCCGGCCCGGGACTGGTGGGCGCGCTGTTGGTGGGCGGCGCCTTCGCGCGGGCGCTGGCGTTTGCCTGGCAGGTGCCGGCATTGGGCGTGCATCACATGGAAGGTCATCTGCTGGCGCCCATGCTTGAAGATCAGCCGCCGGCCTTTCCCTTTGTTGCCTTGCTGGTATCCGGTGGCCATACACAGCTGGTCAAGGTGGATGGCATCGGTCAATACACGCTGCTCGGCGAATCGCTGGATGATGCAGCGGGCGAGGCTTTCGACAAAACTGCCAAGTTGATGGGGCTGCGCTACCCCGGTGGTCCGGAAATCGCCAGCCTTGCCGAACATGGCCAGCCGGGTCGGTTCGTGTTTCCACGCCCGATGACTGACCGGCCGGGGCTGGATTTCAGCTTCAGTGGCCTGAAAACCGCGACGTTGACCGCCTGGCAGCGCTGTGTTGCCGAGGGTGATGACAGCGAGCAGACACGTTGCGATATTGCTCTGGCTTTTGAGCAGGCGGTGGTCGAAACCTTGACCATCAAATGCCGTCGTGCACTCCAGGCCACCGGTTTCAAGCGGCTGGTGATTGCCGGGGGGGTGAGTGCCAATCGTCGCCTGCGTGCTTCGCTGGAAGCCATGGCCCGCGGACTCAAGGGCGAACTCTTCTATGCCCGAACCGAATTCTGCACCGATAACGGCGCCATGATCGCCTACGCGGGTTGCCAGCGGCTG
The DNA here is from genome assembly GCF_900105005.1 of Halopseudomonas litoralis. Classification (NCBI taxonomy): domain Bacteria; kingdom Pseudomonadati; phylum Pseudomonadota; class Gammaproteobacteria; order Pseudomonadales; family Pseudomonadaceae; genus Halopseudomonas; species Halopseudomonas litoralis. The sequence goes on along the minus strand of NZ_LT629748.1, from coordinate 2,870,120 downwards.
CTGGCGGGACAGCAGGACCGTGAGGGACTGGTTACGCGTGCCCGCTGGCCGCTTGAACAGTTGCCGTCTATCGTCAGCTGAGTCAGTGGCGGAAACGGTTTTCGTTGCCGGCCAGCAAGCGGCCGATATTCAATCTGTGGCGCAGCAGTATCATCAGTACCATGAGACTCACTGGCAGCTGCAATTCGGGGCTGTGCCAGGCCAGCCAGGGCAGCAGAACGACACAGGCGACCAGCGAGGCGAGCGAAGCAATGCTGCGGATGGCGAAGGCGCTCAGCCAGGCCAGCGCAGCTACCGCAGCGGCGGGCCAGGCCAGCACCAGCAACACGCCAGCAGCGGTGGCCACGCCCTTGCCGCCATGGAAACGGTGATACAGCGGCAGGATGTGGCCAGCGACGGCGGCGAGACCGACCCAAGCCAGCTGGACCGGCTCCAGCCCGGCCTGGCTGGCCAGCCAGACGGCAAGGGCGCCCTTGCCCATGTCGCCGAGCAGGGTGGCCAAGGCCAGTGGGCGGTTGCCCAGGCGCAGCATGTTACTGGCGCCCGGATTGCCCGAGCCGAAATGGCGCGGATCCGGCTGGTGGCGCAGGCGGGCGAGCAGCACGGCAAAGGAAACCGAGCCGAGCAGATATGCCACACACAGCAACAGGTTGAATTCAACGGTCATGGTGCGCCTGGCCGAGGTTGATCGAAAGGCCATTGTAGTCGACACGGGAGAAAAGGGTGGATCAGGTATTTATCAGAGGGCTGGAAGTCGAGACTGTAATCGGTGTCTACGATTGGGAGCGCACCATCCGTCAGCGCCTGCTGTTTGACCTGGATATGGCTTGGGACATTCGTGCGGCTGCGGCGGATGATGATTTGAATCAGGCGCTGGATTATGCCGCGGTCAGCCAGCGACTGCTGGACTATGTCTCATCGACTGACTTCGAATTGATAGAAACTCTGGCCGAGCGGGTCGCAGCGCTGGTATTGGATGAATTCAACGTGCCTTGGGTACGACTGACGGTTACCAAACCCGGTGCGGTGAAGGAGGCCGGTGGTGGTGTGGGCGTGATCATCGAGCGCGGACAGCGTCCAGCATGACAGCCATCTTTCTTGGTGTGGGCAGCAACACCGAGCGCGAACACCATTTGCGTCGGGGGCTGGATGCACTCGAACAATTGCTCGGACCGCTGGATCTCTCCCCGGTGTTTGAAAGCGATGCGGTGGGCATTCTCGGCACACGCTTCTACAACATGGTGGTTGGCGCGGAGTGTCAGTTGGAACTGGTTGACCTGCAGGCCGCGCTCAAGGCGATTGAAGCGGCGTGTGGTCGGCGTCAGCAGTTCTCTCCGGGTCGGATTACCCTGGATATCGATATTCTGGTGTATGGCGACCTTACCGGCGAGCACCACGGCATTACGTTGCCTCGACCTGAAGTGCGGCGCAACGCCTTTGTGCTGTGGCCCTTGGCGTTGCTGGCACCGCATGCACCACTCCCCGGCGGGCAGCAGACCCATGCCGATCTCTGGGCTGGCTGGCGTGGGAATCAGAAGGTCTGGCCGGTGGCGTTCGATTGGCGTGGCCAGTCGCTGACGCCGGATCTGTTGCTGCGTCAGCGGCTGGCCGTCAGTCCCGCCCCGGGAAGCGGTGTGGCTTGAGCGACCTCTGAGAGCGACGCAGGCGTGCTTGCGGACACTGTCGCCCCGGGTCGGGCCTTCCGCAAACACAGTGCAGTACCAGCCCGGCGATCAGGATCAGCTCGCAATCCTGCGGCTTACTGGTTTGCCTGCCCTTGTTTGTGTTCTGCAATCAGCCGCAATCTTTCCTGCTCCAGCGCCGCACCCAGTTCGGCGCCCTGATACCCCTGTTCCAGCAGCGTTTTTACATCCGCCGAGCGGGCGGCTGTGGCAGCGGCCCGCAAATAGTCGACCTGGGGATAGTCCCGCTGTTCGAGTCCGGTGCGGCCACGGGCATCGGCCTCACAGGCACCGAGAAACTGCTCGAACCGCTCCGGCCGGCGATAGATATCGAACGTCTTGAACAGCTTGAGCAGGGTGCCGGGTTTCAATTCCAGAGCACGATGACAGTGGGTGTGATACTCGCAGGTCAACAGCGCCAGTTCCTGGCAATCACGCGGCGCCTTGCAGCGCTGATTGACTGCTTTGACCGCCGCCAGCCCCTTGGCTTCGTGACCATGGTGCTTGGGCCAGAAATGCTCGGGCGTGCGTCCCTTGCCCAGGTCATGCAGCAGACAGGCCCAGCGTGCCGGCAGCGGTAGGTCCATCTCGGCGGCTTTGCGCAGCACCAGCAATACGTGCTCGCCGGTATCCACCTCGGGATGGTGCGCTTCGGGTTGCGGCACGCCGAACAGACAGTCCACTTCCGGTAACAATTCTGCCAGTGCGCCGCACTCATGCAGCACCCGGATAAATACCTCGGGTCGGCTCTCCATCAGCGCACGACTGATCTCCTTCCAGGTGCGCTCGGCGGTGAGTGCCTGCAGTTCGCCGGACTCTGCCAGTTCGCGCATCAGCTGCATGGTTTCATCTGCTACACGAAATCCCAGCGGCGCATAGCGCGCAGCAAAGCGCGCCACCCGCAGTACCCGCAGCGGGTCTTCGGCAAATGCCGGGGAGACATGACGCAAGAGCCGCGCACTCAGATCCTGCTGGCCACCATAGGGATCAATGACCACGCCAGCATCGTCCATGGCCATGGCGTTGATGGTCAGGTCGCGGCGTTGCAGGTCCTGTTTCAGAGTGATGTCCGGGGTGGCATGGAAGGTGAAACCACCATAGCCGCGGCCGCTTTTTCGCTCGGTGCGGGCCAGCGCGTACTCCTCGCCGGTGCGTGGATGCAGGAATACGGGGAAATCCTGCCCGACCGGACGGAAGCCAGCGTGAACCAGCTGTTCGGGGGTGGCACCAACCACAACCCAGTCATGCTCGTGCCAGGGCACCCCCAGCAGTTGATCGCGGACGGCCCCGCCGACCAGATAGGTATTGAAATCTGTTTTCATGGCGCGACTGTAAGGCATTGTGCCTGGCAGGCCAAGAATCCTCTGAAAACGCTCTCAGGTGTTCTTCAAAAGCTTCTATCGATCCGCCAGCCTGCTCAGATCGGCGGGATGTTCATATCGAAGCGCGGTATCGGCACCTCGTTGCTGGCTGGGCGAGGCGGTATATGGGACTCGCTTTTGACGGTATCGCCATCCAGGCTCTGCAGATGAATGTCGAATCCCCATAGCCGATGCAGATGCTTCAGCATGCGTTCGGTGGTTTCGCCCAAGGGTTTGCCTTCATAGCGCTGGTGACGCAGGGACAGTGACCGGTCGCCCCGGCGGTCCACTTTCCATACCTGGATATTCGGCTCGTTGTTGCCCAGATTGTATTGGGCGGCGAGCAGTTCGCGCACTCGACGGTAGCCTGCATCGTCATGGATGGCTGCCACCTGCAGATGATCGTCCTGCTCATCGTCGACGATGGCAAACAGTTTCAGATCGCGAATCACCTTGGGCGACAGATACTGCAGAATGAAGCTTTCATCCTTGAAGGTGCGCATGGCAAACTTGATTGTTTCAAGCCAGTCGCTGCCGGCGATATCAGGGAACCAGTCGCGATCTTCGGCGGTAGGGTGTTCGCAGATGCGGCGGATATCCTGCATCATCGCAAAGCCCAGAGTGTAGGGGTTGACCCCGCTGAACCATTGGCTGTCGAAAGGCGGTTGATAGATAACGCTGGTGTGCGACTGCAGAAACTCCATCATGAAGCCATCAGTCACCTTGCCTTCGTCATACAGGTGGTTGAGCAGGGTGTAATGCCAGAAGGTGGCCCAGCCTTCATTCATCACCTGGGTCTGGCGTTGAGGGTAGAAATACTGCGCCACCTTGCGCACGATGCGCACCACCTCACGCTGCCACGGCTCAAGCAGCGGTGCGTTCTTTTCGATGAAGTACAGCAGGTTTTCCTGGGGCTCTGCTGGATATCGCGACTCTTCGTGGTGCCGATCATGGGCGTCGGGGCTGACCGGAATGGTTCGCCACAAATCGTTGACCTGACGTTGCAGGTATTCTTCGCGCTCGCGTTGCCGGCGGCGTTCTTCTTCGGCCGAAACCGGGTAGGGCCGCTTGTAGCGGTCCACGCCGTAATTCATCAAGGCGTGACAGGAGTCCAGCAGGTCCTCCACCGCGTCGATGCCGTATCGCTCTTCGCATTCGCTGATGTACTGCTTGGCAAACACCAGATAGTCGATGATGGAGCCGGCATCGGTCCAGCTGCGGAACAGGTAGTTGCCCTTGAAGAAGGAGTTGTGACCGTAGCAGGCATGGGCAATGACCAGCGCCTGCATGGTCATGGTGTTTTCTTCCATCAGATAGGCAATGCACGGGTCGGAATTGATCACGATTTCGTAGGCCAAACCCATCTGCCCACGTTGGTAGTGCTTTTCCGTATGCAGAAAGTGTTTGCCATAGGACCAGTGATGATAGCCCAGCGGCATGCCCACTGAGGCATAGGCGTCCATCATCTGCTCGGCGGTGATGACCTCGATCTGATTGGGATAGGTATCCAGGCCATAGACATCACAGGCGATACGACCGATCTCGCGGTCATACTCGCGGATCAGGTCGAAGGTCCATTCCGATTCGGTGGAGATGGGCTGTCGGATCATGTGACCATCCTCTTCTGGAACAACTTGCGGAACACCGGGTAGATATCCCCCGCGTCGACAATCTGCTGCTGTGCAAAACTGTCGGGGAAGTACTCGGCAATCTGCTCATATTCATACCATAGTGCCTGATGTTCTCGCGGTGTGATCTCGACGTAACAGTAGTACTGCATAGCCGGCATCAACTGACGGATCAGCAGCTCGCGACAGATCGGCGAGTCGTCGTTCCAGTTGTCACCGTCGGAGGCTTGGGCGCAATAGATGTTCCATTCTTCGGGCGAGTAACGATCGGCAATGATCTGCTGCATCATCCGCAGGGCACTGGAAACGATGGTGCCCCCGGTTTCCCGCGAGTAGAAGAACTCTTCCTCATCGACTTCCTTGGCGCTGGTGTGGTGGCGGATGAAGACCACATCGATGCGTTCATAGTTACGCTGCAGGAACAGATACAGCAGGATGTAGAAGCGCTTGGCGATATCCTTGGTGGCCTGAGTCATGGAGCCGGACACGTCCATCAGACAGAACATCACCGCCCGCGAGCTGGGATCGGGCTGCTTGACCAGCAGGTTGTAGCGCAGGTCGAAGGTGTCCAGGAAGGGCACGCGATCGATACGGCTGCGCAGCTGCTCGATCTCCTGCTCCAGGGCCTGAATGTCACCCAGATTGTCGGGCTGCTGCAACCGCAGCTGCTCCAGTTCCTTGAGCGCCTCGCGCAGTCGCGCCCGGCTGCCCCCGCTCAAGGCGATGCGGCGGGCCTGGGCTGCACGCATGGAGCGTACGATATTGATGCGCGAAGGGTTGCCCTGCTGACTGATGCCGGCGCGCACGGTGCGGAAGGTATCAGTGCCGGTCAGGTGTCGCTTGATCAGGTTGGGCAGCGCCAGGTCCTCGAACATGAAGTCGAGAAACTCCTCCTGGGTTATCTGGAAGACGAAGTCATCTTCGCCTTCGCCGGAATTGCCGGCCTGACTGCCGCCACCTCCGCCGCCGCCTCCTTCTGGGCGGGCGATACGATCACCGGTGGAAAACTCGCGGTTGCCGGGGAAAACGCGGGTCTGCCGGCCGCCGGGGCCGTGATGAAAGATGGGTTCATCAATATCCCGCCCGGGAATGCTGATCTGCTCCCCATGTTCGATGTCGGTGATGGAGCGGCGGCCTACCGCCTCTTCCACTGCCTTCTTGATATGCGCCTTGTAACGGCGCAGAAAGCGTTGGCGGTTGACCGTGCTCTTGTTCTTGCCGTTCAGACGACGGTCGATCACATAGCTCATAATGCCCCTCCGGGGGAGGGCCGGCTTCATGCCGTACCTCAGGCACGAAGCCGGCCGTGCTGCGTAGCAGTAGCGTTATTGCGCCTTGCGTACGCGCAGATACCATTCCGACAGCAGGCGTACCTGTTTTTCGGTATAGCCGCGTTCGACCATCCGGGTAACGAAGTCGTTGTGCTTCTTCTGATCCTCGGTGGACGCCTTGGCGTTGAAGCTGATTACCGGCAGCAGGTCCTCGGTATTGGAGAACATCTTCTTCTCGATCACTACCCGCAGCTTTTCATAGGATAGCCAGGTGGGATTCTTGCCGTTGTTGTGGGCGCGGGCGCGCAGCACGAAGTTGACGATCTCGTTGCGGAAATCCTTGGGATTGCTGATGCCCGCGGGTTTCTCGATCTTCTCCAGCTCTTCGCTCAGGGCGCCGCGGTCGAGAATCTCGCCGGTATCCGGGTCGCGATATTCCTGATCCTGAATCCAGAAGTCGGCATACAACACATAGCGGTCGAAGATGTTCTGCCCGTATTCGCTGTAGGACTCCAGGTACGCGGTCTGGATTTCCTTGCCGATGAACTCCACGTAGCGTGGCGCCAGGTATTCCTTGAGAAAGCGCAGGTAACGCTCGCTGACTTCTGCCGAGAACTGTTCCTGTTCGATCTGCTGCTCCAGTACATACAACAGGTGCACCGGGTTGGCGGCGACCTCGGTATTGTCGTAGTTGAAGACCTTGGACAGGATCTTGAAGGCGAAGCGAGTGGACAGGCCGGTCATGCCCTCATCTACCCCTGCGGTATCGCGGTACTCCTGGATCGATTTGGCCTTGGGATCGGTATCCTTGAGATTCTCGCCATCGTAGATTCGCATCTTCGAATAGACGTTGGAGTTTTCCGGCTCCTTGAGGCGTGATAGCACACTGAACTGGGCGAGCATTTTCAGCGTGTCGGGGGCGCAATGGGCGCTGGCCAGCGAGCTGTGGGTCAACAGCTTCTGATAGATCTGAATCTCGTCACTGACCCGCAGACAATAGGGGATCTTGACGATGTAAATTCGGTCGATGAAGGCTTCGTTGTTCTTGTTGTTGCGGAAGGTGTGCCATTCCGACTCGTTGGAGTGAGCCAGGATCACACCATTGAAGGGCAGCGCGCCGAGGCCTTCTGTGCTGTTGTAGTTGCCCTCCTGGGTGGCGGTGAGCAGCGGATGCAGCACCTTGATCGGTGCCTTGAACATCTCGACGAATTCCATCAACCCCTGGTTGGCGCGGCACAGGGCTCCGGAATAGCTGTAGGCATCCGGGTCACTCTGCGGAAATTCTTCCAGTTTGCGGATATCCACCTTGCCGACCAGTGCAGAAATATCCTGGTTGTTCTCATCGCCCGGCTCGGTCTTGGCGACAGCAACCTGCTGCAGGATCGACGGGTACAGTTTGACCACACGGAACTGGCTGATGTCGCCATTGAATTCATGCAGACGTTTGACCGCCCAGGGCGACATGATGCTGGTCAGGTAACGCTGGGGAATGCCAAAGTCCTCTTCGAGGATCGCGCCATCCTCCGTTGCATTGAACAGCCCCAGGGGGGATTCGAAAACCGGCGAGCCCTTGATGGCATAGAAGGGCACCTGCTGCATCAGCGCTTTGAGTTTTTCCGCAATGGACGACTTGCCGCCGCCCACCGGGCCGAGCAGGTAGAGGATCTGCTTGCGCTCTTCCAGGCCCTGAGCGGCGTGCTTGAAGAACGACACTATATGCTCGATGGCATCTTCCATGCCGTGGAAGTCAGCAAAGGCGGGGTAGCGCTTGATCACCTTGTTGGAAAAGATGCGCGACATCCGCGGGTCCAGTGAGGTATCAATCAGCTCCGGCTCGCCGATGGCCATCAGCAGTCGCTCGGCGCTGGTGGCATAGGTAGAGGGATCGGCCTTGCACAGATCAAGGTACTCCTGCAGGGACATTTCCTCCTGCTGGGTGGTCTCGAATCGACTCTGGAAATGACTGAATATGCTCATGGCGCGACCTCGCTTTCACTGAAAATTAGGTCCGAGACTTCCGGGTAGGAACCCATCTGCCACGCAGCGAAGGGCAAAGTTGATGGCATGCGCAAATCCCCCCATTACTGCCTGCAGACAAGGCCCGGGAAGTGGGTCGAAGGCAGGTCGGCGCTGCACATCGACTTGCTTCCCTGTTATCGGAAGCCGGTGGACCGGCGTTGCTTTGAATTATTTGATTGCCTTGCTTTCAGGATAGTTGGTTTGCGCGAGGGTGACAGAGGATGTGTGAAAAAATGTGCAATTGCAGGCAGGAAGCCGCTCAGTCGCGGCTGACAAGATCGGGGTATTGCTGTTGCCAGAGCTCGAAGCCGCCATCCAGGCTGTAGACTTCGCTGAAGCCGATGCCGGCTAGCCAGGCGGCGGCCTGTTGGCTGGAATTGCCGTGGTAGCAGCAGACGACCAAGGGTCTTTGCTGGTCGGCAGAGGAGATAAATTCCTGCACATTATCGTTGTCCAGGCGTACGGCGTCGCGGATATGGCCAGCGTGATAGCTTTGCGGGTCACGGATGTCCACTGTGTGGGCATTCGCGGCCAGCAGCTGGGCTGCGGTTTCGGGGGAGATACGCTGAAAATCGCTCATGATGTGCTCCGGTGAGGGTATGTGCGAAGCCTAGGGCAGCTGTTGGTGGCGGTCAATCGTGGCACGAGCAGTGGCGTTTTTCACCGGTGTCGACATTCATCAATGTCAATTGATTGCCCCATACGCAGCCGGTATCCAGTGCATGAATGCCGGGAACCTCCACCTTGCCCTCCAGCGCAGCCCAGTGGCCGAAAATGATGCCGATCTCGGGGTCACGGCGGGGTAGGGTGAACCAGGGCACATAACCTTGTGGGGCTTGGCCGGGCGTGTCCTTGGACTTGAGATCCAAGGTGCCGTCAGGCCGACAGAAGCGCATGCGCGTCAGGTAATTGGTGATCACCCGCAGGCGCTTTGTGCCGTCCAGTTCAGGACTCCAGCATGCCGGTTCGTTGCCGTACATATCGTCGAGAAAGCAGGGTAGTTGCTGGTCGCAACGCAGTACCGCTTCGACCTCGGCAGCCAACGCCAGGGTGTCCTGGGCGCTCCAGATCGGCGGTACGCCGGCATGGGTCATGATCAGGCCTCGCTCGCTGTCCATATGCGCCAGGGGACGCTGGCGCAGGTTATACAGCAAGTGGTCTCGATCGGGAGCTCGCAATATGGGGAGTAGCGTATCGGATTTGCGCAGACGCTTGATGTCATGGGCGGCGGCCAGCAGGTGCAGGTCGTGATTGCCCAGTACGCTTATGCAGGCATTGCCCAAGCTGTCCAGATAGCGCAGGGTGGCCAGCGAGTCGGGGCCACGGTTGACCAGATCGCCCACTGCCCAGAGCGTATCGCGCGAAGGATTGAAGTCCACTTCCTGAAGCAGGCATTGCAACGGCTTGAAGCAGCCCTGGATATCTCCGACAGCGTATACGGCCATACTGGTCTCAGTTGAGTGCGTTGGGTTTGGCCAGACGGAAGACCGTGACCGGGGCTCGGAAATCGACTCCTGTGTTGCTGCGCATACCATAGCTGCCCTGCATGGTGCCTACCGGGGTCTCGAGCAGGCAGCCACTGGTGTATATGTGGCTGGCGCCGGGCTCGATAACTGGCTGCTCGCCGATGACGCCATCACCACGTACCTCCTGAACCTTGCCATTGCCGTCGGTGATGAGCCAGTGCCGGTCCAGCAGCTGCACCGGCACCTGGCCGGCGTTGTGAATGCTGATGGTGTAGGCAAAGGCAAAGCGTTTGGTCGCCGGATCGGATTGTTCGCTCAGATAGCGAGGTTGCGTATCGATGACAATGCTGTGCAGCTGCGAATCAATCATGGCTGGCTCGCTGTTGCTGGGCCAGCCGATTGGCCAGGCGCACGAATCCGGCAAGGTCGACCTGTTCCGGACGCAGTGTCGGGTCGATTCCTTCAGCGGCGATAGCCTCGGCATCCAGCAGACCCTTGAGCGTGTTGCGCATGGTCTTGCGGCGCTGGTTGAAGGCTTCGCGAACGATCAGTTCCAACACCTGTGGATCATCGGCGGGGTGCGGCAAGGTCGCGTGGGGCGTCAATCGCACTATCGCCGAGTCAACCTTGGGCGGCGGATTGAAGGCGCCCGGACCCACATCGAACAGGTGCTCCACCTGGCAATGGTATTGCACCATGATGCCCAGACGACCGTAGTGGTTCATGCCGGCGCCGGCGGCCAGACGCTGCACTACTTCCTTCTGCAGCATGAAGTGCATGTCGGCGATGCAGTCGGACTGCTTCAGCAGATGGAACATCAGCGGCGTGGAAATGTTGTACGGCAAGTTGCCTACGACCCGCAGCTTCTCGCCTGGTTGAACCAGGGAGCGGAAGTCGAATTTCAGGGCGTCGCCCTTGTGCAGGGTGAACTGCGGGTTACCACCGAAGTGGGCGAGCAGCAGCGGATGCAGATCATGGTCCAGCTCGACCACATCCAACCGACCACCACTGGCGAGCAGGCCTTCGGTAAGGGCACCCTGGCCCGGGCCGATCTCGACCAGGCGCTGGCCTTCACGCGGAGCGATACCGCGCAGGATGCGATTGATCACGCCGTGATCGTGCAGAAAGTTCTGACCGAAACGCTTGCGCGCCCGGTGTGGAGCAAATTCGTTCATTGCCGGCCTCGGGCTTCGATCATGCTGATGGCGGTGTTCAGGGCGACGGTCAGGCTGCCTACGTCAACACGTCCGGTGGCGGCCAGATCCAGCGCTGTGCCGTGGTCTACCGAGGTGCGGATGATCGGCAGTCCTAACGTCACGTTTACGGCCTGGCCAAAGCCCTTGTGTTTGAGCACGGGCAGCCCCTGGTCGTGATACATCGCCAATACCGCGTCGGCATGATCCAGATGTTTGGGAGTGAAAAGCGTATCGGCCGGTAAGGGACCGTCCAGCAACATGCCCTCGCCGCGCAGGCGCTCGAGCAGTGGAATGATGATGTCAATTTCTTCGCGGCCCAGATGACCGCCTTCCCCGGCATGGGGATTGAGGCCGCAGACCAGGATGCGAGGCTCACCGATACCGAACTTGCGGCGCAGATCCTGCTGCAGAATACGTATCACCTGCTCCAATGTTTCTGGAGTGATGGCATCGGCTACCTCTCGCAGGGGCAGATGCGTGGTGACCAGGGCCACCCGCAGGCCGGGGCAGGCCAGCATCATCACCACCTGCTCGGTGCCGGTCTGATCGGCGAAGAACTCGGTATGTCCGGAGAAGGGCACCCCGGCGTCATTGATGACACCCTTGTGCACGGGCGCTGTCACTACTGCGGCAAACTGCCCATCGATGCAGCCCTGGCCACTCAGGCGCAGGGTTTCCAGCACATAGCGTGCGTTGGCCGGATTCAGCTTGCCCGGCTGGCAGGCCGCGGCCAGAGACACCGGCAAGACGCTGAGCTGACCGGCCTGCTGGGCCGCCGGTGGGCGTGTCGGGTCGTAGGGTCGCAGCTCTATATCGAGACCGAGCTGGCGGGCGCGTTCTGCAAGCAGGTCGGGATCAGCGATGACCACACGTTCATGGGCGCAGGGCTCACGAGCCAGCAGCAGACACAGATCAGGACCGATGCCGGCGGGTTCGCCGGCGGTCAGAGCAATGGCGGAGGCAGTCACTTAGCTTTTAATCTCAACATAGGCTTCGTCACGGATTTCCAGCAACCAGGTTTGCAGCTCTTCATCGAACTTGCGGTTCTGCAACAGGTTGCGGGCCTGTTGTTCACGCATTTCATCGGTCATATCGACCTGACGTTGCCCCTGCACCTGCAGAATATGCCAGCCGAACTGGCTCTGGAAGGGCGCGGAAATCTGGTTTTCCGGCGTGGTGGTCATGACCTCGCGGAATTCGGGAACCATGGCGTCGGCAGTAACCCAGTTGAGCGAACCACCGTTGAGCGCCGAACCCGGATCTTCCGAGAAGGAGCGCGCCAGGGTCTCGAAGGATTCGCCGGCGCGGATACGTTCGTACAGGCGCTGGATCAGCTGGGCGGTTTCTGCCTCGCTGCGGATCTCGCTGGGCTTGATCAGGATGTGGCGCACATTGAACTCGTCCACCAGCAGGTTATCCCCGCCACGCTTTTCCAGCAGCTTGAGGATGTGGAAGCCTGCGGGCGAGCGCAGGGGAGGCGTGGTCCCGCCGATTTCCAGTTCGTCCACTGCATTGGCGAAGGCCGGTGGCAGCTGAGCCGCCTTGCGCCAGCCCAGCTCACCACCTTCGAGGGCATGTTCTCCGCCAGAGCGGCTGACAGCCAGGCGAGTGAAGTCCGCACCTTCGCTCAGCTCCTGGTAGATCTCATTGGCGATCTCGGCTTTGCTGCGCGCTTCTTCATTGCTGGCGTTTTCCGATACCGGCAGGACAATCATGGCCAGACGGTAATCGGCGGATGTCTGATAGCGACCCATTTCGGAATTGAGGAAGTTGCGTACTTCCTGATCACTCACCTGGATACGCTCGGCCACCCGGCGCTGGCGCACGCGGTTGATGATCATCTCGCGGCGGATCTGCTCGCGTGCCTGGTTATAGCTGATGCCGTCACGTTCAAGCGTGGCACGGAACTGTTCCATGCTCACTCCATTACGCTCGGCCAGCTGCTGCATGGTCTGGTTGAGACTGGTGTCGTCGATGCGGATACCGGCTCGTTCGCCCATCTGCAACTGGATGCTTTCCAGCACCAGCCGGTCAATCACCTGGGTGCGCAGCACGTCTTCGGGGGGCAGCTCGGTGCCCCGTTCATCCAACTGTTGGCGAATGGTATTCAACCGCTCTTGCACCTGACTTTGCATGACGACGTCGTTATCGACGATGGCGGCGACCCGATCCAGTTCGACCATCTGAGCCTGCAGGCCGGTGCTGAGCAGCAGGCCGGCGCACAGGCCGACCAGCTTGTGGTGTAACTTAAAATGCATTGTTTTCACGCTCTCTGTAGCCAGGGATGCCTTCGTCCAGAAGACTTTCGACACGATTGCCGGTAACGCTGCCAAGCCCTTTGAGGACCACCTGCAGGAAGATGCCGCGGTTGCCTTCATCACGGGTAACCGATTCGAACTCGTTGTAGTCGACCCAGTAACGGTTAATGAAGCGGAGCTTCCAGCAGCAGCTTTCATATTCAAGACCACCGAAGGCTTCCAGGGTTCGGTCACCGGCGAAATCATGCTGCCAGCGGCCGATCATGCTCCACTGTGGGTTGAGCGGCCAGATGAACGACATGTCCGACTGGTCGATACGGCGGTTCTCGTCTTCATTGAAACTACCGGTCAGGGCGTTGAAGGTATTGGTTTCGTTGCGGAAACGATATCCGGCGTTGATGACCTTGCGCGGCTCGGGCTGATAGTTGACCAGCAGACTGCCAGCGTTGTTATTGTTCTCCTTGGGGTCCCAGAGCGCGTCGCCGCGCAGCTTCCAGGCATTGCTGACTCGATACATGAACTCGGCAGCGTAGGCGGAGGTGGAGCTGTCGTTCTCCTCGCGACGCTGACCTTCGGTATTGAGCAGTTGCACGCGTTGATCCTCGAAATACAGGATCTGCCCGAAGCTGGCGCGAGCGCGCTCCACTCCATTGCTTTCCAGCGCCCGGCTGGTCACACCCAGTGCCAGCTGGTTGGCATCGCCGACGCGGTCGTTGCCGCTGAAACGATCATCGCGGAACAGCGCGTTGTAGCTGAAGGTGTTCTCGTTGGTATCGAACAGCGGCTGGTCATCCTGGTCGCGGTCCGGCGCATACAGATAGAAGGCGCGGGGCTCCAGGGTCTGGCGAAGGTCTCTGCCGAACCAACTGATGTCACGGTCGAAATACAGTCCTGCATCCAGGCTGGCCACGGGAATGGTGCTGGAGGGGGTGGTATCGGCGCCGGCATAATCGAAGCCGTCACCGCGGGCGTCGAAGTCCAGATCATAATAAGTCGACTGCAGGCGGGTGGCCGGGGTGAAGTAGCCCCAGCTGTTCTGCATGGGATAGCTGATGCGTGGGCTCAGGCTGACGCGATGGCCAGTGGCGCGCTGTAGACCGATAAGGTTTTCATCGGGCGTCAGAATGGCATTACCTAAGGCATCAAGGTGCAGGCCGTCTTCCCCAATCAGGAAGCCTTGGTCGAGATCCCTGTCAAAATAGGCGTACTCGGCCCGATAGTCGACCTTGAACCCACTGTCGCCCAACCAGTGACCGCCATCCAGACGCAATTGCGGCAGACGTTCATAGGGCGTAACCGAGGTGATGGTCGCCAGTTCGTAGGCGTGCAGGGCGGCCTGGAACTGCCAGCCATTGCCTCGGTAGGTCATGGCGCCGCGCTGATTGACATAGGTGTCGCTGCGGGCATCAAGCGAGCTGTTCAGGTCCTGGAAATAGAAGGGGTCGCTGATATCGAAGTACTCGACCTCGGTGGTCCAGCGACTCTGCAGACCGCCCAGGTGTTCCCAGCCATACAGCCAGCGGTTATCGTCGTATTCCTTGTCATCCAGGAAGGAGGCGCTGAGCTGTCCTTCGTGGTCCGGCTGCATGTAGCGGAATTCGCCTTCCATCTGCATGCCGCGCTTGCTCATCATGCGTGGGTACAGCGTGGCATCGTAATTCGGCGCAATGTTGATGTAGTAGGGCGTGACCAGTTCGGTGCCGTTGTCGGTGGAGTTGCTGATGGACGGCGGCAGCAGGCCGGTCTGGCGACGGTCATCCAGCGGGAAGTAGATGTACGGGGTATAGAACACCGGAACATCCTTGACCTTGAGAGTGACATGCTTGGCCTCGCCCCATCCCTTCTCCTGGTCCAGTTCGATATCATCGCTGTGCAGGCTCCAGGTATTGCGGCCGGGGTCGCAGGTGGTATAGCTGCCATCGGTCATTACAATGACGGCATCATCACGGCGCATCAGCTTTTCAGCACTGCCACGGGCATTGGCGTCATGGACCACATAGCGCACTTCTTCGATGCGGGTTTCGCCGCTGTCGATCTGCATCTGCGCCCGATCACCCAGCACCAGCACGCCCTGATCGCGCAGGCGCACGTCACCATTCAGTCGGACGAGATTGTTGTTCTGGTCGAAACTGGCCTCGTTGGCCTGTGCCTGCAAACGGCCCTGTTGCAGCAGTACATCGCCTTGCAGAGTACCGGTCTGGTTGCGCTGCTCGAAGCTGCTGGAATCGGCGCTGGCATAGACCGGCAACTCATCGAAGGGCGTATCGTCATCCCGGCCGGCCCGTGGCGGCTCGATGTAGTCACCGCTGCAATAAGGGGCAATGGCTGCGCGCTGGGTAGCGGTCAATTGGTCGCGAGGCACCCAGTCAAGCTCGCTGAAATTCTCTATTGGCGGCCGGGTAGCGGGTTGGCGGGTTTCGCTGACACGCTGGCGAGGCTCGGCCTCGGCAGCACGCACAACGGGTTTTCCAGGTCGTGGCGGCAACTCTGCGGTGGCTTTCAGCGGGGCGCAGACCCAGCTGCCATCACTGCCGGCACGACATTCGACCTGCGCGGCGGCAAGCGCGACGACGGGTTGCGCCAGCAGCAAACCGCTTGCCAGCAACAGGGAGAAGGAAGGGCGGAACGGAGGTTTAGGGTAGGCCATTTATAGTTATCCGGGTTTCAGTCGGGCGTGCAGGCTCGCGATGACTCGGGAACTTGTGCGAGGCAATTGCAACATGCATGCTGCTTCTGCGTATCGAGATCGTGGATAATAAAGCATTGTGAGGCGCCAGAGCCAGTGCCGGTCTGTTTGGAAGCTGAGGAACCCAATGGTGGATGCAAGACGAAGTTTGTTGGAAGCATGGTTGCCCTCGGCATTGTCCGAGGCGCGCAACCGTCAGAACTGGGCTGAAGAGGGTGCCGGGCAGCTGGCCCCAGCCAGCGCCGATGCCAGCTTTCGTCGCTATTTCCGTTGGAGTGACGGGGTGCACAGCCTGATCATCATGGACGCACCACCGGAGCAGGAAGATGTGCGGCCCTTCATGCGCATCGCCGGTCTGCTGGCCAGCGCCGGGGTGAAAACGCCGGCTATTCTGGCCGCCGATCCGCAGCAGGGTTTTCTATTGATGGAAGATCTTGGTGCGTGCACCTATCTGCAGAGTATCCAGGCGGGCATCACAGAAGCAGAGCTCGAGCACATGTTCGCGGGCGCCATCAGTACCCTGGTGCGCTGGCAGGCAAGCAGTCGGCCCGCTGAGTTGCCGGATTACGATGAGGCCGTGCTGCGCCGCGAGCTGGAACTGTTTCCCGACTGGTTCGTTGGCCGGCATCTGCAGCGAGAGCTGAACGCAGAGCAGCGCGCGGACTGGGTTGCCCTGTGCTCTGTGTTGCTGGACAGCCATCTGGCCGAGAGCAAGGTGTTCGTGCACCGCGACTACATGCCGCGCAATCTGATGACAGCGCCGGGTGAGCCCGGTGTGCTGGATTTTCAGGATGCCTTGTACGGTCCGGCCAGTTATGACGTGACCTCGCTGTTTGCCGATGCTTTCTTCAATTTGCCGCTGGCCCAACGTGAGAGCTGGATTCAGCGTTATTGGCAGCAGGCGCGCGCGGCGGGCATCGATCTGCCGGAGCGGTTTGACGACTTTCTCAGTCAGTCACGCTTGATGGGCGTTCAGCGCCATCTCAAAGTACTGGGTATATTCGCCCGCATACGCTATCGCGATGGTAAGCCTCACTATCTGGAGGACGCTCCGCGCTTCATCCAATACCTGCGCGAAGCTTGCTCCGCTGACGCCCGCCTGGCGCCACTGGTGCGCCTGCTGGGCAGTCTGGAGCTGTAATGATGAAGGCAATGATCCTGGCCGCAGGCAAGGGCGAGCGCATGCGCCCATTGACCCTGCATACCCCCAAGCCCTTGCTGCCGGTTGCCGGCAAGCCGCTGATTCAGTGGCATATCGAAGCGCTGCAGCGGGCCGGGCTTGATCGATTGGTCATCAATCACGCCTGGCTGGGAGAGCAACTTGAAGCGGCGTTCGGAAATGGCGCTGTGTATGGTGTACAGATCAACTGGTCGCCGGAGGAGCGGCCGCTGGAAACCGCTGGCGGTATTCTGCGAGCGTTACCTCTGCTGGGTGATGAGCCCTTTGTGCTGGTCAATGGCGATGTGTGGACTGATTTCGACTTTTCCGGGCTGCGGTTGCCTGAGGGGCGGCTGGCGCATCTGATGCTGGTCGACAATCCGCCCTTCAAGGCGCGCGGCGATTTTCTGCTCAGAGAGGGAGTGATAGCCAATCCGGTTACCGAGGCCGAACAGGGCAGCGCCTTGACCTACAGCGGGATCGCTGTGTTGTCGCCGCAGCTGTTCGACGGTCTGGTCGACGGCCCGCAACCCCTGGCCCCGCTGTTGCGTGCCGCTGCCGAGCGAGGACTCATCAGTGGCGAACGCTACGCCGGCAACTGGATTGACGTTGGCACCCCGGAACGCCTGCGGCTGGCAGATCAGTATGCCAGGGAGATCTGATAGATGCTGTGGCCGGTGACCGTTGCGGGAGTTCTGCTTGGTGGCGTGGTCGCCGGTGTGCCTGGCGCTGTTCTCGGTGGTGTACTCGGCCATGCTCTGGACCGGCATTGGGGGCTGCGGCGCTGGTCGGAGCTGCCGGCGCAGCTGGCCCGATGGCTGGGGTTGAAGCCGGAATTTCATCAGGTGCTGTTTCTGTGTCTGGGGCGGGTGGCCAAGGCGCACGGCCGAGTCACGCCCGAGCATCTACAGCTGGCCCGGGAGTTGATGCGTCAGTATCGACTGGACGAGCCGCAGCGGCTGGCTGCAATGGAAAGCTTCAATCGGGGCAAGCTGCCGGCCACGCGGGTGGAACGGCAATTACGGCGGCTCTGCCGGCAGCAGCCGGGGCGTAATGCCGAGTTGCTGGACTGTTGTTGGCGAATGGCGCTGGTGCATCGGCAGCCAAGCGTGGCCTCGCAACAGTTATTGGGCCGCTGGGCAGCGCTGGCCGGACTGAGCAAGGCGGAGCAGCAGAGGATGCGCCAGCGTCATCAGCGCCACCAGTCGGGAGGTGCCGCGCCTGCCACTACCGGCGGCGGCTTGCAGCAGGCGGCTGGTATTCTCGGTGTTGAGCTCAACGCTGAGCCCGCGCAGATCAAGCGCGCCTATCGCCGGCTGCTCAGCCGCCACCACCCGGATAAACTGATGGCCGGAGGAGTGAGCGAAGCCGAACTCGCCGCCGCCAGTGAACAGGTGCACCGTATTCAACAGGCGTACGAGAAGGTAAAGCGCTACCGCGGATTCAGGTGAAACGTCAGGCGCTTTCATATAGGAGTGGCCCACGAATAGCACCCGACAGGGTAGAATATCTCGGTTCCGATTATCCTCTGAGGTCTGCCATGCCTGATTACGCAATTGCCCCGTCCATTCTGTCCGCCGACTTTGCCCGTCTCGGGGAAGATGTGGACCGGGTGCTGGCGGCGGGTGCCGATATCGTCCATTTCGATGTGATGGACAACCACTACGTACCCAACCTGACCATCGGCCCCATGGTGTGCACCGCGTTGCGCAAATATGGCGTCACTGCGCCCATCGACGTGCACCTGATGGTGCGTCCGGTGGACCGCCTCATCGGTGATTTCCTCGAAGCCGGTGCGTCCTTCATTACCTTCCATCCTGAAGCCAGTGACCACGTTGACCGCTCATTGCAGCTGATCAAGTCAGGTGGCGCCAAGGCCGGGCTGGTATTCAATCCGGCTACCTCGTTGGATGCGCTGAAATACGTGATGGACAAGGTCGACATGATCCTGCTGATGAGCGTCAACCCCGGCTTCGGCGGACAGAAGTTCATCCCCGGGACCCTGGACAAGCTGCGCGAAGCGCGGGCATTGATCGATGCCAGCGGCCGGGATATCCGTCTGGAAGTCGATGGCGGTGTGAACGTGCAGAACATCCGCCAGGTGGCCGAAGCCGGTGCCGACACCTTCGTGGCTGGCTCGGCGATCTTCAACGCGCCGGACTACAAGACTGTGATCGACCAGATGCGTGCTGAACTGGCCCAGGTAAAGCGCTGACATGAGCGCCTTGCAGCGGCTGTTCGGCGGCGAGTTGCCACGCCTGGTGATGTTCGATCTGGACGGCACTCTGGTTGACTCGGTGCCCGACCTGGCGGCGGCGGTGGACCAAGTATTGGCATTGCGCGGGCGCCCGGCCGCGGGTGTGGCCAAAGTGAAAAACTGGGTCGGAAACGGCGCTCTCGTGCTGGTACGTCGCGCCCTGGCCGGCAGTATCGACCACGCCCAGGTCGATGAGGCCGAAGCCCAGGCGGCCTTGGCTGACTTCATGCAGGCGTATTCGGGCGGCCATGCAGCTACCACTGTTTATGCCGGTGTGCCAGAGCTGCTGGGCTGGCTGCGTGAACGCGGCGTATTGCTGTCAGTCATCACCAACAAACCCGAACGCTTTGTCGCGCCGCTGCTGAAAGAAAAGGGCCTGGGCGAATTCGACTGGATCATTGGCGGTGACACGCTGCCGGTGAAGAAGCCCGATCCAGCAGGGTTGCTGCGGGTCATGTCCGCTGGTGGGGTAACCGCACAGCAGAGTCTGTTTGTCGGCGATTCGCGCAACGACGTACTGGCGGCCCGCGCCGCCGATGTCAGGGTGGTGGCGGTGAGTTATGGCTACAATCACGGCCGCCCGGTCGCGCTGGAGAACCCGGACCTGCTGGTTGATTCACTCGATGCGCTCATATAGTCTTGGGCGGTTACTTTTTCAATCGATGGATCAGCCGTGTTTGTCAGCAACCGCATACTGATGGGAATGATGAAGGCGTTCGCCCGCTGGCGTTGGCGTTCCTGATATTCTGTCGCCTGCCTTCTGCGCAGGCCCTCGGTTTGTGTGTGACATCTACCCGCCCGTGAGGCTGATCATGACTCAAGATGAATTTCTCCGCCTGGCTGCCCAGCATTGCAACCGCGTACCTGTCGTGCGCGAAGTGCTGGCTGACATGGACACGCCGTTGTCCATCTATTTGAAACTGGCCGATGCGCCTTATTCCTACCTGCTCGAATCCGTACAGGGCGGCGAGAAGTGGGGGCGTTACTCGATCATCGGCCTGCCGGCCCGCACCGTATTGAAGGTGCATGGCTATACCGCCAGCGTGCAGGTGGATGGCGTCGAGACCGAAACCCATCAATGCGATGACCCGCTGGCCTTTGTCGAGCAGTTCAAGGCGCGCTATCAGGTGCCGAGCATTCCCGGTCTGCCGCGCTTCAACGGCGGTCTGGTGGGCTACTTCGGCTATGACTGCGTACGTTATGTGGAGCGCCGCCTGGGCGACTCGCCGAATCCCGACCCGCTGAACAACCCGGATATCCTGTTGATGGTGTCCGATGAGGTGGTGGTGTTCGATAACCTGGCTGGCAAGCTGCACGTCATCGTGCTGGCTGATACGGCCAATACCGATGCCTGGGAACAGGCCAATCGCCGGCTGGATCAACTGCTGGCGCAACTGGCCGCTCCTTTCACTCCGCGCCCCGGTCTCGATCTTGCCGCCGTCGCTGAGCGCGATCTGCAATACCGTGCCAGCTTCACCCGCGAGGATTATCAGAACGCTGTCGATACCGTCAAAGAGTACATTCTCGCCGGCGACTGCATGCAGGTGGTGCCATCGCAGCGCATGAGCATCGACTTCAAGGCTGCGCCGATCGATCTGTACCGCGCGCTGCGCAGTCAGAATCCGACACCCTATCTGTACTTCTTCAACCTCGACGATTTCCATGTGGTCGGCAGTTCGCCCGAAGTACTGGTACGGGTGGAAGAAGGCGAAGTCACGGTGCGGCCGATAGCCGGCACCCGGCCACGGGGTATTACCGAAGAAGCCGATCTGGCGCTGGAGCAGGATCTGCTGTCTGACGCCAAGGAACTGGCCGAGCATCTGATGCTGATCGATCTGGGGCGCAATGATGTCGGCCGGGTGGCGCAGATTGGCCAGGTGCAGGTGACCGAGAAGATGATCATCGAGCGCTACTCGAATGTCATGCACATCGTCTCCAATGTGCAGGGCCGGCTGCGTCCGGAGCTGACTGCGATGGACGCGCTGCGTGCGATCCTGCCAGCCGGGACTCTATCCGGTGCGCCGAAGATCCGTGCCATGGAAATCATCGATGAGCTGGAGCCGGTCAAACGCGGCGTCTATGGCGGCGCTGTCGGTTACTGGGCATGGAACGGCAATATGGACACCGCTATCGCCATCCGCACCGCGGTGATCAAACACGGCGAACTGCACGTGCAGGCCGGCGGCGGCATCGTCGCCGACTCGGTACCTGAGCTGGAATGGGAAGAAACCATCAACAAGCGCCGCGCCATGTTCCGTGCCGTAGCGCTGGCCGAACAAGCTGCCAAGTGAGGAGCCGCCCATGTTATTGATGATCGACAACTACGACTCCTTTACCTGGAACGTGGTGCAGTACCTCGGCGAGCTGGGTGCCGAGGTGAAAGTGGTGCGTAACGACGAGCTGAGCATCGAGCAGATCGAAGCTCTGCAACCGGAGCGCATCGTCATTTCCCCCGGCCCCTGCACGCCCAACGAAGCGGGCATATCGGTTCCGGCACTCAAGCACTTTGCCGGCAAGCTGCCGATCCTCGGTATCTGTCTGGGTCACCAGAGCATCGGCCAGGCCTTTGGCGGCGAGGTGGTCCGCGCCCGCGAGGCCATGCATGGCAAGACCAGCCCGGTCTATCACCGGGGCATGGGTGTGTTCGCCGGCCTGGCCAATCCGCTGACGGTGACTCGCTACCATTCGCTGGTAGTGCAGCGTGATAGGCTACCGGACTGTCTGGAGTTGACCGCCTGGACGCAGCACGCGGACGGCACTGTGGATGAGATCATGGGTCTGCGCCATCGCCAGTACATGATCGAAGGGGTGCAGTTTCATCCCGAATCCATCCTCAGCGAACAAGGCCACGAACTGCTGGCCAACTTTCTCAAACAGCAAGGCGGAATGCGCAGCTGAACGAATATCAGGAGAGCAATATGGATTTCACCACAGCACTGGCCAGGGTCGTCGAACAGATCGACCTGTCCACCGAGGAAATGCAGGACGTGATGCGGCAGATCATGACCGGCCAGTGCACGGATGCGCAGATTGGCGGCATGCTGGTCGCACTGCGTATGAAGAGTGAAAGCCTGGACGAAATCACCGGCGCGGCGCTGGCCATGCGTGAACTGGCTTCCAATGTGGTCATCCCGGGAGACAACCTGGTCGACACCTGCGGCACCGGTGGTGATGGCGCAAATATCTTCAACGTCTCCTCTGCGGCAGCCTTTGTCGTGGCCGCCGCCGGCGGCCAGGTGGCCAAACACGGCAACCGCGCGGTATCCGGCAAGAGCGGCAGTGCCGATCTGCTGGAGGCGGCTGGCATCAATCTGGACCTGACCCCTGAACAGGTGGCGCGCTGCGTGGAACACGTCGGCGTCGGCTTCATGTTCGCCCCCGCCCACCATGGTGCAATGAAGCATGCGGTGGGTCCGCGCCGCGAGCTGGGCATGCGTACGCTGTTCAACATGCTCGGCCCGATGACCAACCCGGCTGGCGTCAAACACCAGGTGATCGGCGTGTTCAGCAAGGCGCTGTGCCGGCCCATGGCTGAAGTGATGGGTCGCCTTGGCAGCCAACACGTATTGATCGTGCATTCGCGCGATGGCCTGGATGAGATCAGCCTCGCGTCGCCGACGCACATCGCCGAGCTGAAAGACGGCAAGGTCACTGAATACGAAGTCAGCCCCGAGGAGCTGGGTATCAAGAGTCGCAGCCTCATCGGTCTGACCGTGGAAGGCCCGGAAGCCTCGTTGAAGCTGATCCGTGATGCGCTGGGCAAGCGCGAAACGGAAGTCGGCGAGAAGGCCGCGGACATGATCATCCTCAACGCCGGCGCCGCGCTCTATGCGGCGGATGTCGCGTCGACGCTGAAAGAAGGGGTGGAATTGGCCTCCGACGCGCTCTACTCGGGCATGGCCCGGGAAAAACTGGCCGAACTGGCCTCCTTTACTGAAATCTTTCGCGAGGAGGCGCTGCTGAAATGAGCTTGCCGACCATTCTGGAAAACATCGTTGCCCGCAAGTATGAAGAAGTGAAGGAAAACCGGGCCAAGGTATCACTCGCAGAACTGGAGGCGCTGTGCGCCAGTGCCGATGCACCCCGCGGCTTTGCCGATGCCCTGCGTAAGCGGGCTGCGCTGAAGCAGCCGGCGGTGATTGCCGAGATCAAGAAAGCCTCGCCAAGCAAGGGCGTGATTCGCGAAAACTTCAACCCGGCCGACATCGCTGCCAGCTACCAGCAGGGCGGTGCCGCCTGCCTGTCGGTGCTGACCGATGTGGACTTCTTCCAGGGCAGCTCTGATTACCTCAAGCAGGCCCGCGCGGCCTGTGATCTGCCGGTGATCCGCAAGGACTTCATGGTCGATCCGTACCAGGTGGTTGAAGCCCGCGCCATGGGCGCCGATTGCATACTGCTGATTGTGGCCTCGCTGGAAGACGGTCAGATGGCCGAACTGAATGCCGTGGCTGTCGAGCATGGGCTGGATGTGCTGGTCGAGGTACACGACGGTGCCGAGCTCGACCGTGCGCTGAAACTGGACACGCCGTTGGTGGGCATCAACAACCGTAACCTGCACACCTTCGAAGTCTCGCTGGATACCACGCTGCAACTGTTGCCCCGCGTGCCAGCTGACCGCCTGGCCGTCACCGAAAGTGGCATCCTCACTCGCACCGATGTTGAGCTGATGCTGGATAACGAGGTGTACAGCTTCCTCGTCGGCGAAGCCTTCATGCGTGCCGCTGATCCGGGTGCAGAGTTGAGACGTCTGTTTTTCTAAGACTGAAGCGAATGCTTGGTGGTGTGGTCGGTGTGTGCAACGCTGCGCTGGCACCCACCCTGCCCGGACACGCTCAAGCCATCCATGGGCGCTCATTGGTGGCTATCCCTAGCCACCAAACGGTCCGGGAAGTGCGGCCCTGCACTTGTTCCGCCAAAAGCAGTGCACCGCAGAACCTATCATAAAATTCGATATTCTCTCCCCACTATTTGCGCTTTTTGTTTTCCTGTACCGATGTATGATCTCTCACATCATCCAATACAGGACGTTCTCCAATGCAACTGAAAAACACACAGAACAGCTATGGGTCGGTGGCCATTCTGCTGCACTGGGTGGTGGCGCTGACGGTGATCGGTCTGGCCATACTCGGGTTATGGATGACTGACCTGAGTTACTACAGCCCCTATTACCGAAGCGCTCCGTTCTGGCACAAAAGCATCGGCATAACGCTGGCCGCAGTAATGCTGTTGCGTCTGGTATGGCGCTGGAGCAATCCGCGCCCTGCGCATCTGCCCAACCACAAGCGCTGGGAAATAAGCATGGCGGGGGTGGTGCATGGGCTGCTATACCTGATGCTGTTTGTGATCGTGATCAGCGGCTACCTGATTTCCACCGCCAAAGGGCAGGGCATCAGTGTATTCGGCTGGTTCGATATTCCCGCCTCGATAACCGGACTGACTAATCAAGCCGACCGTGCCGGGGCAGTGCATTACTGGGTGGCGATAGGCGTACTGGGATTGGCGGCGCTGCATGCCCTGGGCGCTCTCAAGCATCACTTTCTTGATCGTGACGACACATTGCGCCGCATGCTGGGCATGCGAGCGCGGTAATTGACTGAATCAAAGGAGAAACAAGCATGAAGAAGATTTTTTCGGGTATCGCTCTGGGTGGCCTGATGGCTTTGTCTGGCTCGCTGTACGCGGCTGATTATCAGATAGACAAGGAAGGTCAGCACGCCTTCATCAACTTCAAGACCGGGCACATGGGTTTCAGCATGTTGCACGGCCGCTTCAATGATTTTGATGGCACCTTCAGCTGGGACGCCGAGAACCCGGAAAACAGCAAGGTCAATGTGACCATCAACACCGCCAGCGTGGACTCCAACCACGCCGAGCGTGACAAGCACCTGCGCAGTGATGATTTCCTGAACGTGGGCAAGTATCCCGATGCGACCTTTGTTTCCACTGGTGTGGAAATGACCGGCGAAGATACCGCCAAGGTCACCGGTGACTTCACCTTCAACGGTGTCACCAAGCCGGTGGTGATCGACGCACGTTTCATCGGCGAAGGTGACGATCCCTGGGGCGGCTACCGTGCCGGCTTTGAAGGCACCACCAGCTTCAAACTGGCCGACTACGATGTGTCCATGGATCTGGGGCCGGCCTCTGCAGTGGTCGAGCTGGATCTGACCATTGAAGGCATTCGCCAGTAAGCGGTAGTGCGGTACCAGAAGGCGAGCCTGCGGGCTCGCCTTTCTGTATCTGGCTGATTGCACTGGCAAAGCGGTTCCGCTAGGATCGCAAACAATAATTATTCTTAAGTACCCGCGACTTGCCGGTGCCTGAAGGCGCTCTGCTGCCGAGGCAGGGGAGGTCTAAGGTCTTGGCTTATGGTCGGTAAAAGGAGTTGTCATGCTGTCAGGTCTTTCCCGTTTTGCTGTTCTGTCTGGAGTCTGTGTTGCGCTCGCATTGGGAGCCGGCGCGGTTATGGCTGAGAATGTGTCGGTTACCCACTCCAGTGGTCGGACCGAGGTGCCGGTGCAGCCGCAGAAGGTGGTGGTGCTGGACTGGTCGACGCTGGATACCTTGGCTCAATTGGGTGTAACGGTCAGCGGCATTCCTTCCTCCAATCCGCCAGAAGTACTCAAGCAATATCGCGAAGGCGAGTTCATTCGTGCTGGCAGTCTGTTCGAGCCGGATTTCGAGGTATTGAAGAATGCCGAGCCGGACCTGATCATTCTCGGTCGTCGGGCCCAGGGCAAGTACGACGAAGTGTCCAGGTTCGGCACTACTATTGATCTGACACCGGACCCGAACGACCTGCTGGGCAGTGTCGAGCGCAATACCCTGTTGCTGGGTGAAGTGTTCGGCAAGCAGGACAAGGCAGCCGAGCTGGTCGCCCAGTTGCAGGCCTCTGTGGCTGAGTTGCGCGGCCTGACCGAGAAGCAGGGCGACGGCCTGCTGCTGCTCACAACCGGCGGCAAGATGGCGGCATTCGGCAAGGGCACCCGCTTCGGCCTGATCCATGACGTGTTCGGTGTCGAGCAGGCGGTGGATGATCTGAAAACCGGTCGGCATGGCCAAGCCGTGTCCTTCGAGTTTTTGCTGGAAGCGGACCCGGATTGGCTGTTCGTGATGGACCGGGATGCGGCTATCGGCCGTGAAGGCACGGCGGCTGCCGAGTTGATGGATAACGAGCTGGTCAAGGCCACCAGTGCCGGCAGCAAGGATCAGATCGTTTATCTGGACCCGGCCAGCTGGTATCTGCTGGATAACAGCGGTATCGGCGTGATGCAGAACAGCGTCAATGAACTGATCAAGGTGTTCTCCGCGGCGCGCTGAGTCATCGCCCTTTCGATGTTCAGGCAGGATGCATGTCACATTCTATTTCTTCATCACAGAGGGCGCCCGGCAAGGGTGCCCTCTGTTTGTTATTGCTCGCAGTGGTGGTCGTGGTGCTGGCGTTGTGCAGTCTGAACGTCGGTGCCAGCCGCATGAACCTGTTGAATGTCTTCACCGCCGACCCGGATGACCGGGTCTCGAAGATCCTCTTCGTCAGCCGCCTGCCACGCACCATTGCCTTGATTCTCGCCGGCGCGGCATTGGCCGTGGCCGGAGCGATTCTGCAGATGATGGCGCGCAACCGGCTGGTAGATACCTCGACCACCGGGCCCATGGCGGCTGCGGCGCTGGGCATGCTGGTGCTGGCTATCGTGCTGCCCCAGGGGTTGCCGCTGTGGGCGCGGTTTCTGGTGGTGAGCGCCTTCGCTGCCGGCGGCGTCCTGCTGTTTCTCGGTGTGTTGCAGCGCATGCCGCTGCGCTCGGCGCTGATCGTGCCTCTGGTCGGTTTGGTAATGGCCGGGGTGGTGCATGCCGCCAGCGGGCTGATCGCCCACCATTTCGACCTGTCACAGTCGTTGCGGGCCTGGAACAGCGGTGATTTTTCGGCCATCTTGCGCGGGCGCTACGAGCTGCTGTGGGTCGCAGCCGGGTTGACGGTGGCGGCGATGATCCTGGCGGATCGGTTCACCGTGATCGGCATGGGCCGTGATTTTGCCACCAATATCGGCGTGAACTACTCGCTGCTGATGGGCACCGGGGTGGTGCTGGTGGGCATGATCGTTGGCAGCGTGGTGGTAACCGCCGGGGTGATTCCCTTTATCGGCCTGGTGGCACCGAATCTGGTGCGGCTGGTAGCCGGCGACAATCTGCGCCGGGCGGTGCCGCTGATGGCGCTGCTGGGAGCCGCATTGCTGCTGGCAGCTGACCTGCTCGGTCGACTGTTGATCCACCCCTATGAAGTGCCTTCGTCCAACCTGCTGTCGATCGGCGGCTGCGTGGTGTTTCTTGCGGTGCTGTTGCAGGGGAGGGCGAAATGGTCCTGACTCTGTGGCGTCGTCCGGCCACCCGGGTACTGCTGTTGGGAGTGCTCGCGCTGCTGTGCATGCTCGGCTTCATGACGGTGAATGTGCAGGCCGACTGGGGCTTCATTGTCGAATACCGCGGCAGTCGCCTGCTGGCGTTGCTACTCACTTCCTGCGCCATCGGCGTGTCCACCGTGCTGTTTCAGACCATCACCCACAGCCGTCTGTTGACCCCCTCGCTGATGGGCTTCGATGTGCTCTATGTGCTGGTCAACACACTGACCTTGTTGGTGCTGAGCGGCAGTGTTCTGGCCGAATGGGTACCTTCGCTGCGCTTTGCTGTGCAGGTCCTTTTGATGGTGGCGATGGCGTTGCTGGTGTTTCGCCTGCTGTTCTCCGGTTCGGTACGCAGCCTGCACCTGATGATACTGCTCGGCATGCTGGCCGGTATGCTGTTCCGTGAGTTGACGGAGCTGGGTGGGCGGGTGCTTGATCCGAGCGAATTCGGTATCAGTGCCGGTGTCGCCCAGGCCAGTTTCAGTCGGGTCAACACCCAACTGCTCGGCGCTGCCGCGGTAGCTCTGGCGCTGGCGGGACTGCTGCTGTGGCGCTGGTGGCGGAGCCTGGATGTACTGAGTCTGGGGCGCGATATCGCCATCAATCTGGGGGTGGCCCACGGGTGGGTGGTGCTCGGGGTCATGGCGGTGATCGCCATTCTGGTGTCGGTTGCTACGGTGCTGGTCGGGCCGACGCTGTTCTTCGGTCTGTTGATTGCCAATCTGGCCTACTGGTTCACCGGGTCCCAGAAACACTGCTGGACCCTGCCGGCCAGTGTGCTGGCGGGCATTATCTGCCTGGTCGGTGGTCAGCTGCTGCTGGAGCACCTGCTGTCCTCAACCCTGCCGCTGGCGCTGGTCATCGAACTGGCCGGCGGCCTGCTGTTCATAGCGCTGCTGATGCGCGGAGTCAGACAATGATTGAAACCCGGGGCGTATCCAAACGCTATGGCGATGTACTGGTCGTCGATGATGTCAGCCTGAGCATTCCCCGAGGTGGCTTCACCTCGATCATCGGGCCCAATGGCGCCGGCAAGTCGACCTTGCTATCGATGATCAGCCGCCTGACGCCGATGAGTGCCGGCACTGTGATGGTTGACGGCATGGACGTTACCCGTACGCCGGGCAATCAGCTGGCTCGGCGCCTGTCCATTCTGCGCCAGGACAACCAGACCGCACTGCGCCTGACCGTGCGGGATCTGGTCGCCTTCGGCCGCTTCCCGCATTCGGGCGGACGGCTGACCGCCGAAGACCTGCGCCATGTCGACGAGGCCATGGACTACCTGCGGCTGAATGAATACCGCGACCGGCCGATCGACGAGTTGTCCGGCGGCCAGCGGCAGCGCGCCTATGTCGCCATGGTGATGTGTCAGGACACTGAATATGTGCTGCTGGATGAGCCGCTGAACAATATCGACATGCGCTTTGCCGTGGACATGATGCAGCTGCTGCGCCGCGCCGCCGATGAGAAGGGCAAGACCGTGGTGGTGGTGCTGCACGACATCAACTTCGCCTCCTGCTATTCCGATCACATCATTGCCATGCGCCAGGGACAGCCGGCCTATCAGGGCACGCCGCAGGAAATCATCCGTGGTGACGTGTTGCGTGATCTGTATGAGATGGAGATCAATGTGCACGAGGTCGATGGGCAGCGCATCTGCACTTATTACCGCTGATCTTGTGGGGCGGGCTTGCCCGCGAAGCTTTCCTGTCAGGCCCATTCGCGGTCGAGGCCGCCCCCACCAAGCCAGTGGGCGCTACGAGACGGCACCGGCCTCTTGCCCATACGCTTGTGCTTCACCGATTACCCAATCCCTGAATGCCTGCAGCGTGGCTGACTCGGCCTTGCGCTCGGGAATCACCAGATAATAGGCATTGCTGCTGTCGAAGCTGTGCGGACAGGCGATGACCAGTTTGCCGCTCTCCAATTCGCTGCGAATCAGGAAAGGTGGGATCAGCGCCACCCCCATGCCATGCATGGCAGCCTGGGCCAGCATGGAGAACAACTCCAGTCGGGTGCCGTTCAGGTCATGCTCCACCCGCATGCCGGCGGCGGCGAACCACTGGCGCCAGGCGTAGGGACGGGTAGATTGTTGCAGTAAGGGCAGCTGGCTGATCTGCTCCGCTGTGAGTTGCGCCTGGCCCGCCAGCAGTCCGGGGTTGCACACGGGCACCGGCGACTCGTTCATCAGAAAATGCACTTCGGTACCCGACCATTCTCCATCGCCGAAGTAGATGGCCGCATCGAACTCGGTGTCGGCGAACAGGAAGGGCCGGGTGCGGTTGGTCATGTTGATGGTCACGTGCGGATGTTGCACAAGGTAGCGACTGAGCCGTGGTAGCAACCATTGCGTACCGAAGGTCGGCACCAGCGCCAGCTCCAGAGTCGCGGTACCGTGATTGCCCATCACCGACAAGGTGTCACGTTCCACGGCGTCCAGCCGGTTGGCGATGCGCCGGCTATAGGTCTGGCCGGCCTCCGTCAGGCGCACGCCGCGGCGCGTGCGGCGGAACAGCTGGATATCGAGAAAGCTCTCCAGGTTGGCAATTTGTCGGCATACCGCGCTCTGCGTCAGCGCCAGTTCATCGGCAGCCTTGGTAAAACTCTCATGTCGGGCGGCAGATTCGAAGCAGACCAATGCCTGGGTCGGGGGGATTTTTCGGCGCAAGGGGGGCTCCTGCTGAGCAGCGGCACGCTTTGAGCTGCAAGCGCTACGCTGGCCGTGGAGGCTGGACGTTGTCAGGCCTCGCCGGGTTGGTTTGCAGCTGACAGCATGACACTGGCAGCTGATTCTCGGAGTTCCAATCTAGCACAGTGTGCTGAGAAAAACGCGGTTGCTCGCATGGTTGGGGGCGACTAGTCTTGTTGCATCTCTTGCAGGGTATTCATCTGCATCATCACAACAAGCGACATACGGAGTTTTCATGGCCGACAGTAAAGCAACTTTCAACTGGGCAGACCCGCTGCTGCTGGATCAGCAGCTCACTGAAGAAGAACGCATGGTGCGCGACTCGGCGGCGCAGTATTGCCAGGACAAGCTGATGCCACGGGTGCTCAACTCGTTCCGCAACGAGGACACCGATGCCAGCATCTTCCGTGAAATGGGCGAGTTGGGGCTGCTGGGCGCGACCATTCCTGTCGAGTACGGCGGCAGTGGCCTGAACTACGTATGCTACGGTCTGATCGCCCGTGAAGTAGAGCGTGTCGACTCCGGCTACCGTTCGATGATGAGTGTGCAGTCCTCGCTGGTAATGGTGCCGATCAATGAATTCGGTACTGAAGAGCAGAAGCAGAAATATCTGCCGAAGCTGGCCAGCGGTGAATATATCGGCTGCTTCGGTCTGACCGAGCCGAACCACGGTTCCGATCCGGGGTCGATGATCACCCGGGCGAAGAAAGTCGATGGTGGCTACCTGCTCAAGGGTGCCAAGATGTGGATCACCAACAGTCCGATTGCCGACGTGTTCGTTGTCTGGGCCAAGACCGAAGATGATCTGATCCGCGGCTTCATTCTGGAGAAGGGCTGGAAGGGGCTGAGCGCTCCGGCGATCAAGGGCAAGGTCGGCCTGCGTACTTCCATCACCGGTGAAATCGTGATGGACGATGTATTCGTGCCGGAAGAGAACCTGATGCCGGGCGTGACCGGCCTGCGTGGCCCCTTCACCTGCCTGAACTCGGCCCGTTACGGTATCGCCTGGGGCGCCTTGGGCGCGGCTGAATTCTGCTGGCACACCGCCCGCCAGTACACCATGGACCGTCTCCAGTTCGGTCGCCCCCTGGCGCAGACCCAGCTGGTACAGAAGAAACTGGCCGACATGCAGACCGAAATCACCATGGCATTGCAGGGCTGTCTGCGCCTGGGCCGCATGAAGGACGAAGGGACCGCCTCGGTGGAAATCACTTCCATCATGAAGCGCAACTCCTGCGGCAAATCGCTGGATATCGCCCGGGTAGCGCGGGACATGCTGGGTGGCAACGGGATTTCCGATGAGTATGGCGTCATTCGCCATGTGGTGAACCTGGAAGTGGTGAATACCTATGAAGGTACTCACGATGTGCACGCATTGATTCTGGGGCGTGCTCAGACAGGCTTGCAGGCGTTCTTCTAAGTACCAAGCACGCGTTCTACTAAAGCCCCGGTAGCGGTTACCGGGGCTTTTTGCTTTCAGAACGCCGTATTGGCAGGAATGATTAGCACAGGTTGACGACTTTCCCGAGCCACGCCTTCGGCGGTGCTGCCGATCATCAGATCCTGAAGCGGTGTGGTGCCGCGCTTGCCTAGAATGACCAGCGCCGCCTGCTCAGTTTCTGCCGCCTTGACGATCTGTTGTATTGCGTCGCCTTTCACATGGCGAGACACAACCTGACCATGGCGGCTGATAAGGTCGGCCGTCAGATTAGTGATAGTGGCTTCGTCATCGTCATGTTCGGTTTTGACCCATACCACCATACCCTGCCTGCCATCTTGCAGAAAATGTTCGAAACAACGCTGGGCAACGCGGGCTGGCGCCGAGCCGTCGGTGGCCAGCAGCACAGGCGCGCTGGGCTCCACTGCCGGACCGTCTGCTGCGAGGATCAACAGGGGCACACGCGTTATCCGCGCCAGGTTCAGCGTGATATTGCCGTAGAAAAAGGCGCGGCCCGCGGAGTGGCTCTGGTTGAGAACGATGATCCCATTGGCATCATGGCGTCGCGCGGCTTCATGCAGCTCGGTAGCCGCGAAGCCGCGACGCACCTCGTAATCCACCTCGATCCCCAGCTCGCTGCCCAGATTGGCTGCCAGGTCCTTGAGGTGGCCGGCAGCAGCGGCTTCGCTATCTTCAACGCTCATCCGGCGGGTGGTATCCACCACATGCACTATGGTCAACCTGTGGATGCCAGCCATCTGCACCACTGATGGCAATCTATCGCAGGTTTTCTGCCAACTTTCGGAATAATCAAAGCCGAGAATACAATGTTTCAGCATGGCCTCATCTCCTGTTGTCATATAGTCAGTCTAGTCGACGGTGACCGGAGCAGAAGGCTTAAATCAGAATGACAGGCGTTCGTTCGGTGTTATCGCGCCGCAGTCCGGTGATGTCCAGCGGGAAATTTCCAGCTGCTGAATGTTCGATGGCTGGCCGCTGCCCCCACCCTCATGGACCACTTGAAAGTGGCCATGCCCGAGAAAGGATGAACGGATTTCCTGGCTGCTGATGATTTCCAGTTCGCCCTGCATATCACCTTCGAAGCCGTTCTCGCCGCGACAATCGCCGCTGACGCGCAAGCGGGAGCGCTCCGCTGAACTCACCGTCAGTTCGCACTCCGGCACATTGCGCTGGATCTTCCTTCTCATTTCATCGATGTGCACCATGCTGGACGCCTGTTGTGGCGTGATGCATTCCATCCTGATGCCGGGGTTGCGCTGGGCTGCGACGCCTTCCAGCGCATCCCGCTGGTCTGCCGGCAATTGTTCGAGCAGCTGTTGCTGGGATTGCCGAATGGTTGGCATAGGGTCCTCGCCATTGATCAAAATGCGCGTTTCGCTACGCCATAAACCTGCTTCCGGTTTGGGGCTCAACTCATAGGCGTGCGCAGACAACGTAAGCGGAACCAGCAGCACGAGTGCGGATGGGGCGCTTTTCTTCATCTAGATCTCCTGACAAATAGCCAACCCTTCATTGGGACTTATCACTATAGCCGCTGCGGTAAAAAACGTCCGGTTTTGACTGTCTCAGTGCTTGTCCCGGCGTTTAGCTCGGCTGCGACGTTGCTCTTCCTGCTGGTGTTCGGCCAGCACCTCGCGTACGAAATCGATGTGTTCGCTGGCATGACGTCGGGCATCCTTGGCACGGCCTTCGATAATCGCCTCCAGCAATTCCCGATGCTGGCGCATCAGCATGGCGCGGGTACCCGGGCGCAAGGCGTACATGCCACCAATATTTGTCACTACGTTGCGCTTGAGTAGGTCGAACAGGCCGCGAATGGTGTGCAACAGGATGATGTTGTGACTGGCCTCGGCGATGGCCAGGTGAAAGCGCGCATCGGCGGCACCCTCCTCAGCTCTGCTGCCTCCTTCCCGGGTATAACAGGCTTGCAGCGCCTCGTAGGCCTTGCGCAAATGCTGATGGTCCACTTCGGTCGCGCGCAGGGCGGCATAATAAGCGCAATCGGCTTCCAGCGTATGACGAAACTCCAACAGATCCCGGTGGGCCTCGGGGCGGCCTTCGAGTAACTCCAGCAACGGGTCGCTGAAGCTGGAACCCAAGGATTCGGTGATGTAATTACCACCGCCCTGACGGCTTACCAACAAGCCGCGTGCCGCGAGTTTCTGAATCGCCTCGCGCAGGGAGGGCCGAGAAACGCCAAACTGCTCCGCCAGCTGGCGTTCCGCCGGTAATCGTTCTCCTGGCTTCAATATGCCGTCGAGCATCATCGACTCGAGCTGTTCAACGATATTGTCTGATAGCCGCTTTTGTTGGATCTGACCGATCTCCATCCAGTACTCCTGTTGGTCTGACCAATGAATGGAGAAGTATGCCGACTAAAATTCTTATCGAAAAGTTTTTCCGCTTATAAGACCAATGTCTAGTAAATCCTGTTTGACACTGCAGTACAGCTTTTTTACGATGATCCACATGCCTGGCAAATTGGTATTACCAATTTGCCAGAAGCTTCTCCAATAATAATTACGGAGCGCCATATGTCTTCTGCACTTCTCGCTGTGCTCGCCTTTGCCCCCATTCTTCTGGCCGGTGTTTTATTGATCGGGCTTCGCTGGTCGGCCAGGACCGCCATGCCTGTGGTTTATGCTGTCACCGTATTGATCGCTCTGTTCGCCTGGGACATGAGTTTCAACCGGGTGTTGTCCTCGACCTTGCAGGGGCTGATCATCACGCTGAGTCTGTTATGGATCATCTTCGGCGCTATTCTGTTGCTCAATACCCTGAAATATTCTGGTGGCATTGCGGCAATTCGCCTCGGCTTTGCAGCCATCAGTCCTGACCCGCGCATTCAAGTGGTGATCATCTGCTGGTTGTTTGGCTGCTTCATCGAGGGAGCTTCCGGGTTCGGTACTCCGGCGGCGATTGTCGCGCCGCTGCTGGTGGCGATGGGCTTTCCGGCGATGGCAGCGGTACTGATGGGGATGTTATTGCAGAGCACGCCTGTGTCCTTCGGTGCAGTGGGTACGCCGATCATTGTCGG
Source organism: Halopseudomonas litoralis (assembly GCF_900105005.1). Taxonomy (NCBI): domain Bacteria; kingdom Pseudomonadati; phylum Pseudomonadota; class Gammaproteobacteria; order Pseudomonadales; family Pseudomonadaceae; genus Halopseudomonas; species Halopseudomonas litoralis. Next base: position 2,835,553 of record NZ_LT629748.1, on the reverse strand, counting down.
TGTTACCGCCGGTGTCGATAACGGCGCGCTCGGCGAGTTGCTGGCGGTCCATGGATATGCCTGGACGGATTATGTGCAGTGGGTAACGGTGAAGGTTGCCATTATTCACGCGATGGTGGGCGTCGTCATGCCTGCGATCATGGTGTTGATGCTGACGCGGTACTTCGGTCGGGATAAAAGCTGGAAGGCAGGATGGGAGGCTGTGCCTTTCGCGCTGTTCGCTGGATTGGCCTTTGTGCTGCCTTATGTGGCGACCAGTATATTTTTCGGGCCGGAGTTTCCGTCGCTGCTGGGTGGGCTGGTCGGGCTGTCGATAGTGGTCCTGGCGGCGCGCTCTGGCTTTCTGGTACCACAAAACGTCTGGCAATTCGCGGATCGCAAGGACTGGCCGTCGAGCTGGGTGGGTACCATCGAGATGCGTGTGGAGGACCTCGGCAGCCGTCCTATGAGCAGTCTGCGAGCCTGGATTCCCTACGTGCTGGTGGGCATTCTGCTGGTGATCAGTCGGGTTTTCCCGGGGGTGACCGCAGCTCTGAAAAGCGTGGCGATTACTTTCACCGGTATTCTGGGTGAGGCGGGCATCAATGCCGGTCTCGATCCTCTTTACTTGCCCGGCGGCGTGCTGGTGGCGGTGGTGTTGGCGACTTTCTTTATTCACCGCATGCGTTTGAGCGAGTTCGGTCGGGCGGTGCGGGAATCCGGCGGTGTGCTGTTCAGCGCAGGTTTCGTGCTGCTGTTCACCGTACCCATGGTGCGTATTCTGATCAATTCGGGCGTGAATGCTGCCGATCTGCCCAGCATGCCAGTGGCTCTGGCCCACTTCGTTGCTGACAACGTGGGCGGTATCTATCCTTTGTTTGCGCCGGCCATCGGTGCGCTGGGCCGTTCCTGGCGGGTTCCAATACCGTCTCGAACATGATGTTCAGTCAATTTCAATTCGGCGTGGCAAGCAGTCTGGGACTGTCCACCGTGCTGGTGATTGCAGGCCAGGCCGTGGGTGCTGCCGCTGGCAATATGATCGCGATCCATAACGTGGTGGCCGCTTCGGCGACCGTCGGGATGCTGGGGCGCGAAGGGCTGACACTGCGCAAGACTGCGGGGCCGACGCTCTACTATGTAACTCTGGCCGGTATTCTGACGCTGCTGGGCTGTTATGTGTTGGGCCTGACCGACCCGGTGGCCATGAGTTGATGGCAGCCGTTGACTATTTACGACACAGTATGGGATTAGTTCGATGATCATTTCCGCCTCCACCGATTACCGCGCCGCCGCTGAGCGCCGGTTGCCACCTTTTCTGTTTCACTACCTTGATGGCGGTGCGTACGCTGAACATACGCTCAGGCGCAATACCGCAGATCTTGCCGACATCGCCCTGCGCCAGCGGGTATTGAAAGATATGTCCGAACTCTGCCTGGAAACCCGGCTGTTTGATGAGACTCTGGCGATGCCTGTGGCTCTGGCCCCGGTGGGACTCACGGGTATGTATGCTCGGCGCGGCGAGGTGCAGGCCGCGCGTGCGGCGGCGGCCAAGGGCATTCCTTTCACGCTGTCGACTGTCTCAGTCTGTCCGATCGAGGAAGTGGCGCCAGCCATCGATCGTCCAATGTGGTTCCAGTTGTATGTGTTGCGTGATCGCGGCTTCATGAAGAATGCGCTCGAGCGGGCCAAGTCCGCCGGGGTGACTACATTGGTTTTCACTGTCGACATGCCAGTACCGGGCGCGCGCTATCGCGATGCTCATTCGGGCATGAGCGGTGCAAATGGTCCGATGCGTCGCGTACTACAAGCGATGACTCATCCGCGCTGGGCGTTGGATGTCGGCTTGCTGGGCAAGCCGCATGACCTGGGTAATATCTCCGCCTATCGCGGCAACCCCACAGGCCTGGCCGATTACATCGGCTGGCTGGGGGCTAACTTCGATCCGTCGATCAGCTGGAACGACCTGGAGTGGATTCGCGAATTCTGGGATGGACCTATGGTGATCAAGGGTATTCTCGATCCTCAGGACGCCAAGGATGCGGTGAGTTTCGGCGCCGACGGTATCGTCGTATCTAACCATGGAGGGCGCCAGCTCGATGGTGTGCTGTCCAGCGCTCGGGCGCTGCCGGCTATCGCGGATGCGGTCAAGGGGCAGATCAAGATCCTCGCCGACTCCGGCATTCGTACCGGACTGGATGTGGTGCGGATGCTCGCGCTTGGTGCTGACTGCACGCTGATCGGTCGGGCATTCATTTATGCGCTCTCGGTGCATGGAGAAAATGGCGTGACCAATTTGCTGGAGCTGATCGAAAAGGAGATGCGCGTGGCGATGGTGCTGACCGGAGCAAAATCCATCAGCGATATTACTCCCGAACTGTTGGTCCGGAACCTGTGACCATCGCGGCTGCCAAAGAGTATCGCCGTGCTGCGCTACTCGCCAAACTGCGCGGTGTGGTCGGCACTTCCCATGTGTTGACCGGTGAGCAAACCACGCGGCGCTTTTGTCGCGGGCATCGCAGCGGCGCAGGCAAGGTCTTGGCGGTAGTGCGTCCCGGTACGCTGCTGGAGCAGTGGCAGTTAATGCTCGCCAGCGTGACTGCTGACTGTATTGTAATCATGCAGGCAGCTAACACCGGCTTGACCGGCGGTTCCACGCCGGATGGCGACGACTATGATCGCGATATCGTTCTGGTCAATACGCTGCGCATCACCGGTGTACAGCTGATCAACGATGGACGGCAAGCGGTCTGCCTGCCCGGTGCCACCCTTGATCGTCTGGAACAGGCGTTGGCGCCGCTGGAGCGCGAACCGCACTCGGTCATCGGCTCGTCGTGCATTGGTGCCTCGGTGCTTGGCGGCGTCTGCAATAATTCCGGCGGCGCACTGGTGCGCCGCGGCCCGGCCTACACCGAGCTGGCGCTTTATGCACAGGTGCGCGAAGACGGTAGCCTTGAGCTGGTCAATCATCTGGGGATAGAGCTGGGCGATAGCCCCGAAGAGATCCTCGAGCGTTTGCAGAACGCCGACTACGGCCCGCAGCATATCCGTAATGATGAGGGACCCACGGCATCGGATGCCCATTACGCTGAGCATGTGCGCGAGGTGGATGCCGATACCCCGGCGCGGTTCAATGCTGATCCGTCGCGGCTGTTCGAAGCGTCTGGCTCTGCCGGCAAGCTGTGTTTGTTCGCCGTGCGTCTGGATACCTTTGCCAAGGAGCCGAGCAGCGTCTTCTATATCGGCAGCAACGAGCCCGAGGATCTCACCGAGGTGCGTCGCCATCTGCTGACCCACCTGCCGCGCCTGCCGATCGCCGGGGAATATATCCACCGCACCGCCTTTGATATCGGTGAGAAATACGGCAAGGATACCTTCCTGCTGATCGACAGGTTCGGCACCGCGCGTGTACCGGCGGCCTTCGCCATGAAGAGCCGGATCGATGGTTTCTTCGAACGTTTCGGCTTGCGTGGCGTGACCGACCGGATGCTTCAGGTTGCGATGAACCTGCTACCCAGTCATCTGCCGCCGCGGATGCGCGTCTACCGTGACCGGTATGAGCACCACCTGCTGCTGCGGGTGTCCGACGATACGCTGGAACAGACCCGCACCTTCCTCGCCGCGTATTTTGCCGGACGCGACAGCGCTGGTTATTTCGAGTGCACCGCGGAGGAGGGGCGCAAGGCCTTCCTGCATCGCTTCGCCATTGCCGGTGCGGCGATTCGCTATCGCGAGGCGCACCGCAGCAGCGTCGAAGATATTGTCGCGCTGGATATCGCGTTGCGCCGTAATGATCGTGAGTGGGTGGAAACCTTGCCGGCCGAGCTGGAAGAGCAGATCGTCCACAAGCTTTACTACGGGCATTTCTTCTGTCACGTGTTTCACCAGGACTACATCATCAAGAAGGGAGTCGCTGCGCTGGATATGGAGCACCGCATGTGGGCGCTACTGGACCAGCGTCGCGCAGAATATCCGGCCGAGCACAATGTCGGGCATCTGTACGTGGCGAAGCCGGCGCTCGCCGGTTTCTACCGCGAGCTGGATCCAACCAATACCTTCAATCCGGGTATTGGCCATACGTCGAAGAAGCATGGGTGGGGTGAGTGCTGCGGGGGGTAGTGGTGCGATAACGTCCGGGTTCCTGACCAGTTATGCATTAGGCGCCGTCGTTGATCTGGTTGGCGCCCGGTTGTTCCGGGCGTCCAGCCGAATGAGCAAAGGGCGCAGATTGCGCCCAGGATGCTGATCAGTTGCTCAGCAGCGCCGGCTTTTCCCGGTGACCACGCTGACGGTTGCCTTTGGGAGCCTCCGGTACCGCCCGGTTGCCCATGGCCTGCAGGCGGCGTTCGCGAGCGACCGCATCATCCGGCTCGGTGATGCCCGGGCGGGCCTGTTGAGGACGACGCGGCTTATTACTGGTGGTGCTGCGTGACTTGTCGTTGCGACCCTGGCTACGGGCTTGCCCGCCAGCCGGGCGCTGACCGCGACCGTTGTTGGCGCCACGCGGACGCTCCGGACGGTCACTGTTGAGTTCGGCCTGAGCTGGCGGGACGAAGCCCTGCAGATCGCCTTCATCGAACTTCTGACGGGTCAGGCGCTCGATGGCCTTGAGCAGCTTTTCCTCGTCAGCGCTGACCAGCGAGACGGCTTCGCCGCTGCGACCGGCACGGCCGGTACGGCCGATGCGGTGTACATAATCTTCCGCTACGTTCGGCAGCTCAAAGTTGACCACGTGGGGCAGTTGATCGATATCCAGGCCGCGAGCAGCGATATCGGTGGCAACCAGTACGCGGATCTTGTTGGCTTTGAAATCGGCCAAGGCCTTGGTGCGGGCGCTCTGGCTCTTGTTGCCATGAATCGCCGCGGCCGGCAGGCCGTTCTTGTCCAGATACTCAGCCAGACGGTTGGCGCCATGCTTGGTGCGGGTAAATACCAGCACCTGTTCCCACGCGCCAACGGTGATCAGATGCGCTACCAGAGCACGCTTGTGACCGGCCGGAACACGGTAAACACGTTGTTCGATACGCTCGACGGTGGTGTTCAGCGGGGTGACCTGAATGCGCGCTGGATTATGCAGCATGCGGTTGGTCAGATCGGTGATCTCCGCTGAGAAGGTAGCGGAGAACAGCAGGTTCTGACGTTTGGCCGGCAGCTTGGCGATGACTTTCTTCACATCGTGGATGAAGCCCATGTCGAGCATGCGATCGGCTTCGTCCAATACCAGAAACTCGACAGCAGACAGATCGACGGCGCGCTGACCAACCAGATCCAGCAGTCGGCCCGGGCAGGCAACCAGGATATCCAGACCGGGGGCGATGGCTTTCATCTGCGGGTTGGCGCCGACGCCGCCGAAGATGCAGGTGCTGTGCAACTGTAGGTCAGTGGCATAGGAGCGAATGTTGTCATGCACCTGGGCCGCAAGTTCGCGGGTCGGTGTCAGAATCAGCGCTCGGACCTGACGCGGAACCCGCTTGTAGCCTGCGGCGCGCTGGCCATTGGGGAACAGCAATTCGAGAATCGGCAATGCGAAACCAGCGGTTTTGCCGGTGCCGGTCTGTGCAGCAACCATGAGGTCGCGACCTTCCAGTACGGCCGGGATGGCTTGGGTCTGGACAGGTGTAGGCGTGGTATAACCAGTGGCAGCCACGGCGCGCACCAGCGCGTCGGACAGGCCGAGAGAAGCAAAGGACATTCAGATAACCCTGTGATGGCCGTTTGCGAACAAGGACTGTCCGTGCGGCCGAAAAAAGAAGAGGCTGGATTGTAACAGAAATCAACCGGCCCCGTAGAAAAAAGCTTTACAGCGCGCCTGCAAGGCGTAGCGCAGGCGCGCCACCCCCTGGCGGTTCGGTTACAGGTTGCGCAATATTGCCAGGCTCGGTTGTGCCTGATTCAAGGTATAGAAGTGCAGGCTGGGCGCGCCGCCGGCCAGCAGCCGCTCGCACATCCGACTTATCACCTCGGTGCCGAAGGCGCTGATGCTGGCAGTATCGTCACCGTAGGATTCCAGTTGCTTGCGGATCCAGCGCGGGATTTCCGCACCACAGGCATCGGAGAAGCGCGACAGGCTGGTGTAGTTGGTGATTGGCATGATGCCCGGCACGATCGGGGTTTCCACGCCAGCCTTGCGGACCCTGTCGACAAAGTGGAAATAGCAGTCGGCGTTGAAGAAATACTGGGTGATGGCACTGTCAGCGCCCGACTGGACCTTGCGTATGAAATTCTCAAGGTCCGCCTCGAAATTGCGCGCCTGCGGGTGCGCTTCGGGGTAGGCGGCGACTTCGATGATGAAATGATCACCGGTTTCAGCGCGGATGAATTCCACCAGCTCGTTGGCATAGCGCAGTTCACCGGAAGCGCGGCCCATACCCGAAGGCAGGTCGCCGCGCAGGGCAACGATGCGGCGGATGCCCGCCTCGCGGTATTCATTGAGCAGTTGGCGCAGGTCTTCGTTGCTGTCGCCCACACAGGACAGGTGCGGCGCAGTGGGAATCTTCACCTGCTGATCCAGTTGCAGCACGGTATTGATGGTGCGGTCGCGGGTGGAGCCACCGGCACCATAGGTCACCGAGAAGAACTCGGGCTGCTGTTCGGCCAGCACATGGGCCGCAGCGATCAACTTCTCGTGGCCAGCCTCGGTCTTGGTTGGAAAGAACTCGAAGCTGACAGGAATATCTTTATTGGTAGTCATGACTCATCTCTGCTTTCACGCTGGGGTTGTCGGGCGTTCGCTCGACGACAGGCTTCAGCCCCCGGGGGCAGGCGTAGCGCAAGTGCGCTACGCCTGCCCAGGTGCACAAGCTGCAAGCCCTCAGTAGCGGTAAGTATCCGGCTTGAACGGGCCGTTCACCGGTACGCCGATGTAATCAGCCTGGGTCTGGGTCATCTGGGTGACGATGCCGCCGAAGCCCTTGACCATCTCCAGTGCGACTTCCTCGTCCAGCTCCTTGGGCAGCACTTCCACGCGCAGCAGCTCGGTTTTGGCGGTGGGATCCAGCTTGGCGTAGCCCTGCTTGAACAGGTGGATCTGCGCCAGCACCTGGTTGGCGAAAGAGCCGTCCATGATGCGGCTGGGGTGGCCAGTGGCGTTACCCAGGTTGACCAGACGGCCTTCGGCCAGCAGGATCAGGTAGTCATCATTGGCCGGATCGAAGTTGTCCTTGCCGGTGCGGTGGATCTTGTGCACCTGCGGCTTGACCTCTTCCCAGTGCCAGTTCTTGCGGGTGAAGGCGGTATCGATCTCGTTGTCGAAGTGGCCGATGTTGCACACCACGGCACGCTTTTTCAGCGCCTTGAGCATATTGGCGTCACAGACGTTGACGTTGCCGGTGGTGGTGACGATCAGGTCGATATTGCCCAGCAGCTCGCGGTTGATGCTGGCTTCGGTGCCATCGTTGACCCCATTGATATAGGGCGACACCACTTCGAAACCGTCCATGCACGCCTGCATGGCGCAGATCGGGTCGGCTTCAGCTACACGGACGATCATGCCTTCCTGGCGCAGGGACTGGGACGAGCCCTTGCCCACATCGCCATAACCGATGACCAGCGCCTTCTTGCCGGACAGCAGGTGGTCAGTGGCGCGTTTGATGGCGTCGTTCAGGCTGTGACGGCAGCCGTACTTGTTGTCGTTCTTGCTCTTGGTGACCGAGTCGTTGACGTTGATCGCCGGCACTTTCAGCGTGCCTTTCTTCAGCATGTCGAGCAGGCGGTGTACACCGGTTGTGGTCTCTTCGGTGACGCCATGCACGTTGTCCAGCACCTGGGGGAATTTCTCATGCAGGATCAGCGTCAGGTCGCCGCCATCGTCCAGTACCATGTTGGCATCCCACGGCTGGCCATCCTTGAGGATGGTCTGCTCGATGCACCATTCATACTCTTCGTCAGTCTCGCCCTTCCAGGCGAAGACCGGCACGCCGGCAGCAGCAATTGCAGCGGCAGCATGATCCTGGGTAGAGAAGATGTTGCACGATGACCAGCGCACTTCAGCGCCCAGCTCGACCAGAGTCTCGATCAGCACCGCGGTCTGAATAGTCATGTGGATGCAGCCCAGAATGCGCGCGCCCTTGAGCGGTTGCTCGGCAGCGTATTTGCGACGCATGGCCATCAGCGCCGGCATCTCGGACTCGGCGATGATGATTTCACGGCGGCCATAGTCGGCCAGGCTGATGTCAGCCACCTTGTAGTCGGCGAAATCGCCTTGCATAACTGCGCTCATATATTTCTCCAATCAGTTTCAGATGTCAGACGCGTTAAGATAGCGCCCTCAATGTTCCAAAGGGATGTAACGATGTTTGCTGTTCCAAACCCCAAAATCCTGCTGTTCGCTGCACTTGGTTTGACCTTGGCCGGCTGCAGCAGCGAAGTCGACCCCAACTCACCCGAGGGCAAGCGCCAGGCGGCGTTCAAGCACTTTCTCAGCCACAGTGAGCCGATGGGCGGCATGTTACGCGAGCGTCTGCCGTTCGACGGCGAGGCCTTTGCCGGTCATGCCCAGGCCCTGGCCGACTCGGTCGAAGCGCCCTGGGCGTATTTCCCTGAACCGGGGGACACGCAGCAGAAGAACGCTGCATTGCCCGAAGTCTGGTCTGACCCCCAGGGCTTCGCCCAGGCCATTGATCAATACCGCAGTGCGGTAGCTGACCTGGTTGTGGTCACCGAGCAAGGCGTTGAATCTCCCGCTCAGGTCACGGATGCTTTCACTGCGGTGCAGCAGAGCTGCAAAGGCTGCCACGACGGCTTCCGGCGCTGACGCTGAGAACCCTTCGCGGCGGCTGTGCCATCAGATGCCCGCATCTGCGCGTAGCGCGTCAGCCCGGTCGGTCTTCTCCCATGGGAAGGCGGTAAAGGTCTCATCCTTTACTGTCATCTCGAACGGGTTGCGACCGAAGTGACCGTAGGCGGCAGTGGCGCGGTACATCGGATGCAGCAAATCGAGCATGCGGGTGATTGCGTAGGGCCGCAGGTCGAAGTGCTCGCGTACCAGCTTGATGATCTTGTCATCACTGATCTTGCCGGTGCCGAAAGTGTTGATCGATACCGAGGTCGGCTGGGCCACGCCGATGGCATAGGACACCTGGATCTCGCAGCGATCGGCCAGGCCGGCGGCGACAATGTTCTTGGCCACGTAGCGGCCGGCATAGGCAGCGCTGCGGTCGACCTTGGACGGGTCCTTGCCGGAGAAGGCACCGCCGCCATGGCGGGCCATGCCGCCGTAGGTGTCGACAATGATCTTGCGGCCGGTCAGGCCGCAGTCGCCCACCGGACCGCCAATGACGAATTTGCCGGTCGGGTTGATGTGGTACTGAGTGTCAGCGTGCAGCAGATCAGCCGGGATCACGTGCTTGATGATGGTTTCCATCACCGCTTCGCGCAGATCGGCCTGCTCGATCTCCGGATTGTGCTGAGTCGACAGTACGATGGCATCAATGCCTACGACTTTGCCGTTGTCATAGCGGCAGGTCACCTGCGACTTGGCGTCCGGGCGCAGCCAGTTCAGTGTGCCATTCTTGCGCACTTCTGCCTGGCGCTCGACCAGACGGTGGGCGAAGGTGATGGGGGCGGGCATCAGCACGTCGGTCTCGTTGCTGGCATAGCCGAACATCAGACCCTGATCGCCGGCGCCCTGGTCTTCCGGGTTCTGGCGGTCGACGCCCTGGGCGATGTCGGGTGACTGCTTGCCGATGATGTTGATCACGCCGCAGGTATCGGCGTCGTAACCGACCTCGGAGGAGGTGTAGCCGATGTCCTTGATCACGCCGCGCACCAAATCTTCCAGATCGACCCAGGCGCTGGTGGTGATTTCGCCACCAACGATGGCAACCCCGGTTTTCACCATGGTTTCGCAGGCCACGCGGGCATATTTGTCCTCGCAGAGGATGGCATCCAGCACGGCGTCGGAAATCTGGTCAGCCAGCTTGTCCGGATGGCCTTCGGAGACCGATTCGGAAGTGAAAATCGAGTAGTCGCTCATAGTCATAGCCCTTTCGTTAACAGGGGTCGGCTACCGGGCAAACAGCGCTTTGTGCGCGTATTACCGGTCGTCCTTGGTAAATTGTTGAAGCTGAATCTGAAAACCGTTGCGCAGGCCCATATAAAGGCTGCCGCCGACATCCAGTCCGGCGTTCTCGGCCCAGCGCGCCAGGTCATCCTTGTCAAAGCCCAGCCAGAGATCGCCGCAGGTATCCCGGACCCAGCTTTGGTCATGACTGCACAGCTCGGTCAGTACCAGACTGCCGCCGGGTTTGAGCAGATCAGCAAAACGCTTCAGCGCCTCGGCCGGAGCCGGCATATGGTGCAGCACCATATTGCATACCAGGCAGTCGGCGGCGGGCAGCTCCAATGGCTGCAAGGCATCTGCCAGCAGGCAATCCACATTGCTCAGACCCGCCTCGGCACACTGCTGCTGAGCCCTTTCCAGCATAGCCGGTGCGTTATCCAGTGCCAGTACCCGGTCGAAACGAGAGGCCAGATCCGGCAGAAAACCGCCTTCGCCGGGACCGACTTCGATGGCCAGGCCGCTGGCAGGTAACGCCAGGCTGTCGATCAGGCTCAGCAAAGGCTCGCGATACAGACCGAAATGCGCAATCAGGTCCTGCTGGGCTGGCGTGCCGTCGGCAAAACGGGCGAAGAACTGCTGGGAAATCTCGCCGCGCTGCCCATGCACGACCGCAATCGCCTGGCTCAGCCGCGGGTCGGAGGGCAGTGCATCCAGTCCCTGCAGCAGCGGCTCGTGCAAGTGCTGGCATGGGCCGCTGGCGTCCGGCAGGCTGCGCCGATAGAAGATCGAATTGCCTTCACGTCGGGTGCTGACCAGTCCGGCGTTGGCCAGCACCTTGAGGTGGTGACTCATGCCGGACTGACGGGTATCGAAGATCTGCGCCAGTTCCAGTACGCCGAAGGAGTCATTGCGCAGTACCCGCAGGATATCCAGCCGCAACACATCACTCGCGGCCTTGCAGAAGGCGGCCAGTTGTTCGGTGGCGGTAGGCGCGGCAGGCGCGAGACGGATTGGATCATTCATGGCGAAGCAGTCTAGTGGGGTGACGGGGTTATCGCAATATCTGTATCAAAAAGTTTTGATATAGAGTCGTGCCCGCCTCCATTCGTCTCGTAACCACGGTCTTTGCGTAACGCATTCGGGGTTTTCATTGCCCGTTGCCGCTGTTTGGGCGAAAATGCCGTCCTTTATTTCCGGTGCACCGGTTTCGAGCCGTTTCGCCCTCTGTCTTGCCAAATCACAGGAGTTGTTCATGCCCAGTCGTCGTGACCGAGCCAATGCCATACGTGCCCTCAGCATGGATGCCGTGCAGAAAGCCAACAGTGGTCATCCGGGTGCGCCCATGGGTATGGCGGATATCGCCGAGGTGCTGTGGCGCGATTTCATGAAGCACAACCCGGCCAACCCGACATGGGCTGACCGCGACCGCTTCGTGTTGTCCAACGGCCATGGCTCCATGCTCATCTATTCGCTGCTGCACCTGACCGGTTATGACTTGTCGATCGACGATCTGAAGAGTTTCCGTCAATTGCACAGCAAGACCCCGGGGCATCCTGAGCTGGGCTACACGCCGGGCGTGGAGACCACCACCGGCCCGCTGGGGCAGGGTCTGGCCAACGCGGTCGGCTTCGCCCTGGCGGAAAAGATCATGGCGGCCCAGTTCAACCAGCCCGGCCACGATATCGTCGATCATGATACCTACGTGTTCCTCGGCGATGGCTGCATGATGGAAGGCATCTCCCACGAAGTCTGCTCGCTGGCCGGCACCCTGGGGCTGAATAAACTGACTGCCTTCTATGACGACAACGGCATCTCCATCGATGGCGAAGTGCATGGCTGGTTCACCGACGATACCCCGCGCCGCTTCGAGTCCTACGGCTGGCAGGTGATTCGCAATGTCGACGGCCACGATGCCGACGAGATCAAGACGGCTATCGAAACCGCGCGCAAGAGCGACAAGCCGACGCTGATCTGCTGCAAGACCGTCATCGGCTTCGGTTCGCCAAACAAACAGGGCAAGGAATCGTCCCATGGCGCCGCCCTGGGTGATGCCGAGATTGCCCTGACCCGCGAAGCGCTGGGCTGGAAGCACGTCCCATTCGAGATTCCTGCCGACATCTATGCCGAGTGGGATGCAAAAGACGCCGGAAGCAAGGCCGAGCAGCAGTGGAATGAGAAATTTGCCGCCTATCAGGCCGAATTCCCCGAACTGGCTGCCGAATTCACCCGGCGTATGGCTGGCGAACTGCCGGCTGACTTCGACGAGAAGGCCTCGGCCTACATCCGCGAAGTGGCAGAAAAGGGCGAGAACATCGCCAGCCGCAAGGCCAGCCAGAATTGCCTGAACGCCTTCGGTCCGATGCTGCCGGAGCTGCTCGGTGGCTCGGCCGACCTGGCCGGTTCCAATCTGACCCTGTGGGACGGCTGCAAGCCGGTCGTGCAGGAAGATGCCTCTGGCAACTACATGTACTACGGTGTGCGTGAATTCGGCATGGCCGCGATCATGAACGGCGTAGCGCTGCACGGCGGCCTGGTGCCCTACGGTGCGACTTTCCTGATGTTCATGGAATACGCGCGCAACGCGGTTCGCATGTCGGCGCTGATGCGCCAGCGGGTCATCTATGTGTTCACCCACGACTCCATCGGTCTGGGCGAAGACGGCCCGACTCACCAGCCGGTCGAACAGCTGACCAGTCTGCGCACCACGCCGAATCTGGATACCTGGCGCCCGGCCGATACCGTCGAATCGGCAGTGGCCTGGAAGCATGCGCTGCAGCGCAACGATGGCCCCAGCGCGCTGATCTTCTCGCGTCAGAACCTGCCATGCCATATCCGCGACCATGAAACCGAGGCGTCCATCGCCCGTGGTGGTTACGTGCTCAAAGGCTGTGAAGGTGAGCCGGAACTGATCCTGATCGCCACCGGCTCGGAAGTCGGGCTGGCCATGCAGGTCTGGGACAAGCTCAACGAACTGGGCCGCAAGGTACGCGTGGTGTCAATGCCCTGTACCAGCGTGTTCGACCAGCAGGATGCCGAATACCGTCAGGCGGTACTGCCGCTGGAAGTCGGCGCGCGCATCGCCATCGAAGCGGCGCATGCCGACTACTGGTACAAGTATGTGGGTCTGGATGGCCGTGTCGTCGGCATGCACAGCTACGGTGAATCGGCTCCGGCAGGGGAGTTGTTCGAGGAGTTCGGCTTTACCGTCGACAACATCCTGCTGGTGGCTGACGAACTGCTCGAAGACGAGTGAGCATGTCTCGCGACCGACCCTATCGCATCGCCCTCAACGGTTACGGCCGTATCGGGCGCTGCGTGCTGCGTGCCCTGCATGAGCGGGGCGGTAATGCGATGCAGATCGTTGCGTTGAACGACCTGGCCGATCAGGCCAGCGTCGAGTACCTGACTCGTTTCGATTCGACCCATGGCCGGTTTCCCGGCGAGGTGCGGGTCGATGGTGATTGTCTGCATATCAATGGCCAGTGCGTGCAGGTGCTGTGCGCGCCGCAGCCCGAGGATATCGATTGGGCCGCGCTGGATATCGATCTATTGCTCGAATGCTCGGGTCAATACACCAGCCGCGCCGATGGCGAGCGTTTTCTGCAGGCCGGAGCGCCTCGGGTGCTGTTTTCCCAGCCGATGGCCAACGCCGAGGCGGTGGACAGCACACTGGTCTACGGCGTCAATCACCAGCGGCTCGACGCCCGGCATCGGCTGGTATCCAACGCCTCCTGCACCACCAATGCCAGTGTGCCAGTGCTGGATATCCTGAATCGCCAGTTGGGGTTGGAGCAGGTATCCATCACCACTATCCATTCGGCGATGAATGACCAGCCGGTGATTGATGCTTATCACCATAGCGATCTGCGGCGTACCCGCTCGGCCTTCCAGTCGGTGATTCCGGTTTCCACCGGACTGGCGCGGGGCATCGAGCGGCTGCTGCCGGAGCTGACCGGTCGCGTGCAGGCCAAGGCCATGCGCGTGCCGACGGTCAACGTATCGGCGCTGGATATCACCCTGCAAACCTCACGCGATACCAGCGCGGAGGAAGTGAACCGTCTGCTCAAATCCGCGTCAGAGTCTGAGTATCACGGCCTGCTCGACTACACCGAGCTGCAACACGCCAGTTGTGATTTCAACCACGACCCGCATTCAGCTATCGTCGACGGTAGTCAGACCCGGGCGGCAGGGCCGCGGCTGGTCAATCTGCTGGTGTGGTTCGACAACGAATGGGGTTTTGCCAATCGCATGCTGGACGTAGCGGATTACTGGCTGCAACTGGCGAACCGCGATAGTTGAGTTTGCAGCATGCTGCCTTATGTTTTATCCATATCGACAAGGAATAGTAAATGACCGTATTGACCATGAGTGAGCTGGATCTCAAAGGCCAACGGGTATTGATTCGTGAAGACCTGAACGTGCCGGTCAAGGACGGCCAGGTGAAAAGTGACGCGCGTATTCTGGCGTCCTTGCCGACGATCAAGCTGGCGCTGGAGAAAGGTGCCGCCGTAATGGTCTGCTCGCACCTGGGACGGCCTGAAGAAGGCGTGTTCAGCGAGGAGAACAGTCTGGCCCCGGTGGCCGATTATCTGAGCAAGGCGCTGGGCCGTAAGGTACCACTGGTACGTGATTACCTGAACGGTGTTGAGGTAGAGCCGGGCCAGGTTGTACTGCTGGAGAACGTGCGCTTCAACTCGGGTGAGAAGAAGAACACTGATGAATTGGCCAGACAGTACGCGGCGCTGTGCGACGTGTTCGTCATGGACGCCTTCGGTACTGCGCACCGCGCCCAGGGCTCCACCCACGGCGTGGCCAGATTCGCCAAGGTTGCCTGTGCCGGCCCGCTGCTCGCAGCTGAGCTGGATGCGCTGGCCAAGGCGCTGAACAAGCCGGCCCAGCCGATGGCCGCTATCGTCGCCGGCTCGAAAGTGTCGACCAAGCTGGACGTGCTCAATGCCCTGTCGGAAAAATGCGATCAGTTGATCGTGGGCGGCGGTATTGCCAACACCTTCCTGGCCGCTGCCGGGTTGCCGGTGGGCAAATCGCTGTATGAGCCTGATCTGGTGGATACTGCCAAGGCCATTGCGGCCAAGGTCAGCGTACCTTTGCCGGTGGATGTGGTGGTGGCCAAGGCCTTCGCCGAGGATGCTGAAGCGACCGTCAAGCTGGTAGCCGACGTGGCAGAAGATGACATGATTCTGGATATCGGCCCGCAGACGGCAGCACAGTTTGCCGAGCTGCTGAAATCTTCCGGGACTATCCTGTGGAACGGCCCGGTTGGGGTATTCGAGTTCGATCAGTTCGGCGAAGGCACCAAGACCCTGGCGCTGGCGATTGCGGAGAGCGAGGCCTTTTCCATTGCCGGTGGCGGCGACACGCTGGCAGCGATCGACAAGTATGGTGTAGCTGAACGTATTTCCTATATTTCCACTGGCGGAGGTGCGTTCCTTGAATTCGTCGAAGGCAAAGTATTGCCTGCCGTCGAGATTCTGCAGCAGAGAACGCGCTGAGCGCCCAGTGACCGGGAGCCCGAGCGGTTGCTCGGCCTCACTAATTGAAGTCAAGAGGGTAAGCTGTCAGCCTGCATCGACAGCTTGCTTCCTGAAGCTTGCAACGTGCCGCTTCAACAGATATCACTTACGGAGATAACATCATGGCCCTGATCAGTATGCGCCAACTGCTGGACCACGCCGCCGAGCACGGCTACGGCGTCCCCGCCTTCAACGTCAACAACCTGGAGCAGATGCGCGCCATCATGGAAGCGGCCGACAAGACCGATTCTCCGGTGATAGTGCAGGCGTCGGCGGGTGCTCGCAAATACGCCGGTGCGCCCTTCCTGCGGCACCTGATCCTCGCGGCGATCGAGGAGTTCCCGCACATCCCGGTATGCATGCACCAGGACCACGGCACCAGCCCGGCGATCTGCCAACGCTCGATCCAGTTGGGCTTCTCCTCGGTGATGATGGACGGCTCGCTGGGCGAAGACGGCAAGACGCCGACCGACTACGCCTATAACGTCGATGTTACCCGTCGCACCGTTGAAATGGCGCATGCCTGCGGCGTATCCGTGGAAGGCGAGCTGGGTTGTCTGGGCAGTCTGGAAACCGGACAGGCCGGCGAGGAAGACGGCGTAGGTGCCGAGGGCACACTGGATCTCGAGCAGATGCTGACTGATCCCGAAGAGGCCGCCGATTTCGTCAAGCAGACCAAGGTTGATGCACTGGCCATCGCCATTGGCACCAGCCATGGCGCCTACAAGTTCACCAAGCCGCCGACAGGCGACATTCTGGCGATCGACCGGATCAAGGCGATCCACGCCCGTATTCCCAATACCCACCTGGTGATGCACGGTTCGTCCTCGGTACCGCAGGAATGGCTGGCGATCATCAACGAGTACGGTGGCGACATCAAGGAAACCTACGGTGTGCCGGTTGAGGAGATCGTCGAGGGCATCAAGTATGGTGTGCGCAAGGTGAATATCGATACCGACCTGCGTCTGGCCTCCACCGGTGCCATGCGTCGCCACATGGCGCTGCATCCGAGCGAGTTCGACCCGCGCAAGTTCTTCGCCGAAACAGTCAAGGCCATGCGTGATGTCTGCATCGCCCGCTACGAAGCGTTCGGCACCGCCGGGCATGCGTCCAGCATCAAGCCGATCAACCTGGAAAGCATGTTCCAGCGTTACGAAAGCGGTGAACTGGATCCCAAGATCAACTGATCGGTAACGGCGCCGGCATGCCGGCGCCTTTTTCTGCGAGTCCGAGACATGCATTCATCCGATGACACGGCCGATGAGGCCTTTGCCCATACAAAGCTGGTTGAAGCGGTAGAGAACCAGCTCGCTGCGGGCGAGCCAGCGGCGGCTCAGGCCACGCTGAACAAGCTGACCCTGGTTGGCTATGGGCGTGAAGATATTCTGGGCCTGATGGCTCAGGTATTGGCTTACCACATCAACCTGATGCTGGAACAGAACACGCCTTTTGACTTAGAGGCTTATGAACAGGCTCTGCGCAATCTGCCGGACCTGCCTGACAAGGAATAGACAATGTCGCTGGTTGCTACTCTGCGAGTCATCGCTTTCTATCTGTTGGCCGTCCTGGTGGCGACCTTTCTCGGCTGTCTGGTGCAGACTCAGATTCATATGGCTGCGCTGCAACAGCTGGAAATACCCACCAGTGTTACCGCGCGACTCGCCGATACCTGGCCGGACCTGCTGAGCTTTGCGCAGTTGTTCCTGATCATGGTGGCGACAACGCTGGCGGTGGCCTTGCCGGTGGCCGAGGGGTTGTCGCGGGTATTCCGTCCGTGGCGCTGGTTGCTGTTTGCTCTGGCAGGAGCGGGTGGTATCTGGCTGGCGTTTAAGGTCGTGGGGCAGTTTCTGCCGACCTACAGCTTTTCCGCCGCAACGCTGGAAATGCCGGGCCTGCTGGCCATCATGGTGTCGGTCGGGGTTGGCAGCTGGCTGTTCGGCCGCCTGACGCGTCCCCGGGGCAAGCGCGGGTTGCGCGTGCTGGGCTGAAGCGGCTCCCGCACCGGAACCTTCTGAAGCGCGTGTTGGGTGGGAGTTTCGGGTTGTCGAGCGCGTGCTCGACGACCTGCTTCAAGACCGTCAGAAGCAGGAGTAGCGCCCGAACGCGGACCGGGGCGCTACAACTCCGATTTGCTGCGTGACAGCGTAGGCGGGGTGTGATTCCTACAACAGGCGCACCTTGAATCTGCGGCCCTTGATCTTGCCTTCCTCCACTCTCTCCAAAGCGGTATTGGCCAGATCCCAGCGCACCGCTACCAACGCCTGAAAATCACTGATGCTGATCTTGCCGATGGCATCGCCGGGCAAGCCTGCCTCGCCGGTGAGAGCGCCGAGCAAGTCGCCGGGGCGAACCTTGTCCTTGCGCCCGCCGGATACCGCGAGCGTGCGCATTGGCGGCAGCAACGGCTTGTCGAGGCGTTCGGGTAGTGTATCCAGATCCTGCCAGGGCAGCGACTGATCCAGCAGTTGTTCAATGCTGCGCGCACGTCCCTGTTCGGCCGGGGCCACCAGGCTCAAGGCCAGGCCGGGCTGCCCGGCGCGACCGCTGCGTCCGATGCGGTGCGTATGCACCGCCGGATCAGGTGACAGCTCAGCGTTGATCACCGCTGCGACGCCTTCCACATCGATGCCGCGTGCGGCCACATCGGTGGCCACCAGCACGCTGCAGCTCTGATTGGCGAACATCGCCAGCACCTGGTCGCGCTCACGCTGTTCCATATCGCCATGCAGCGCCTGAGCACTCACACCGTTGCCGGCCAACAACTGCTGCAATTGCTGGCATTGCTGGCGGGTATGGCAGAAGACGATGCAGGGCTGTGGGCGCTCTGCTGCCAGCAAGCGCAGTACCGCATTCATTCTGTCGTCGGCAGTGATTTCATAGAAGCGCTGGGTGATCGGATTGACCGGCTCGGTCTCGGTGATGACCACCTGTTGCGGCTCGCGCAGGAAGCGTCCGGCGAGTTGCTCTATACCCGGTGGGTAGGTGGCGGAGAACAGCAGTGTCTGCCGCCGCTCGGGCGTGTGGGCAATGATCTCGCTGATGCTTTCATGAAAGCCCATGTCCAGCATGCGATCAGCCTCGTCCAGCACCAGGCAATTGAGCTTGTCCAGACTCAGGGTGCCGCGCTCCAGATGATCCTTGACTCGTCCCGGTGTGCCGACGATGACGTGAGCACCCTGTTCCAGCGATGCCGCTTGCGGGCCAAAGGGCGTGCCACCGCATAGGGTGATGATCTTGATGTTGGGGATACCCCGGGCCAGCGCACGCAGCGCCGTTGCGGTCTGTCCTGCCAGTTCCCGTGTCGGACTGAGCACCAGCGCCTGGCAGCCGAAAAAGGCCGGGTTGAGCGGGGTCAGCAAGCCGATACCGAAGGCGGCTGTCTTGCCGCTGCCGGTCCGTGAGCGCGCAATCAGATCCTGTCCAGCGAGAATGATCGGCAATGCAGCAGACTGCACGGGTGTCATGCTCTGATAACCCAGATGCTCAATGGTATTCAGCAGGGAAGAGGGCAATGGAAGAGAGGAGAAGGGGTTTGTGCTCACGGTGGCAACCTGCAGATGGTAGGTGCCACAGTGTAACAGAAGGCGTGCCGTGCCCGGTCAGCTGCGGATCCGCGATTTACGGAAGCCGCCGTGGGTGACGAAAGACCCGGTATCGCCAAATAGCTGAAAGCGTGTCGCGCGGTAACACGCCTGAAAGCGCGAGACGTGATAACTCCGCGCCTTGTGGTAGGCCCAATTCCAGCCCCGTTTCGAGTTACTCATAATTTACTACTGCCGTTTACGTGATCGGCGAGCCGATACAAATGACAAAACGACTTTGGCAGACGGTTATACATACAGTGCAGAAAGATTATTCATGCAGTTGTACTGTTCCTGTGCAACCTCAGTCTCCCATACGAGCGCCAGCCAGCCTCAGCCTGACAATGGCCTTTGAGGTAATCAGACAAGAATGGTTCCCGCTTTTCTTCCGCCTGGCACAGATTCCATGTGCTGCTTTTTGCTTCTGCTATAACTTGATCGGGCGTGGAGCGATTGAAAACCCTGACAATCCGGATCGTTATAAGAGGTAGCATAATGTCATCAGCTGCAGCTTACCGCCAGAGTTCTGTTGTTTTTTATGCTTTATTGCGCAATCTGTCAACTTTACGTCAGCAGGGCATTATAAGGCTAATCTGTCAGCAGGGGAAATGGGCACAACATAACAATGTCCCCAAGCTGCCATGCTCACCCGAACAGGGTATTGCGGTGTTATTCCATGCAACCTAGGGTGCGGTCAGGCCCTTGTTACAAAGCTGCGCTGATGCCCTATACTACTCCTGACTTTCTGGCTGCGGATATCCGTTCTGAGCGACTGCATGAGTCATTGGCACGAACGCTGTTGCGATTGTCGTTAGCCGGGCTCAGCGGCTTTCTGCTATGTGTGCCATGGTTGAGCGCAAACCTGTACTGGGTGGGCTGGCTGGCTTGGGTGCCGCTGTTATTTGCCCTGCGTGATGTCCGCCCGTTGTCTGCTCTGTTGCTTGGTTGGTTTGCCGGCACGCTTTGTTTTGCCGGGGGCAGCTACTGGCTGGCGGAATTCATGGTTAACCTCAAGCAGATCAGTCCTCTGCTGAGCACGGTTTTGGCATCCCTGTTCTGGTGTTATCTCGGGCTGGTCATCGGTCTGGGTTGCATGATCTATCGCTGGCTTGCAGCACGGCTGTGTGATTGGGAGCTGCTGCTCTTTCCCAGCGTCATGGTGTCGGTCATGGCGGCCTATCCCATGCTGTTCAAGACCCATTTCGCCGATGGACAGACATCCTTCCTACCGGCGTTGCAGGCCATCGAGTTTACCGGGGCGCCCGGGCTTGATGCGATGATGATGCTGTTCAGCATGCTGGTTTTTCATCTGCTGGCGCCGCAGAAACATTTTCAGGCACGGTTTTCGCGGGCGATCAGTTGTCTGGCCTGGGCGCTGCTGATTGGCTGGTTGGGTTATGGCTATACCAGTCTGCACCAGTGGGACCGGCGCATGCAGCAATGGGATACCCGTCAGATCGGGCTGGTGCAGCCCAATGACGCCATCACCTTGGGTATCCCGAAGCCGGCCATCGGCTTCAGTCGGGAATATCCGCCGGAATTGGCTTCCACCGAGCGGCTTATCGCTGCGGGTGCGCAGTGGGTGGCATGGCCCGAGGCACGCTATAAGGGCTATTTCGATAATTACAGTGTGCGTGCTCGCTATGCACAGACGGTAGCCGAACAAGGCGTACCGCTGATTTTCCATGATGTCGAGCGGCGCTGGCAGGATGCGCAGCGAGTCAGTTTCAATACCGTGGCGATGCTGGATGGGCAGGGCGAACTGGCTGCGCAATATCGCAAGATGTTGCGCATGCCCTTCGGTGAGTACTTGCCGGAACCCTGGTCATGGCCGCTGCTGAAGCCGGTGACAGACTGGGTGTTTGGTGAGTTTCTGCGTCCGCTTGGCGCAGGTGATGAGCATGTGATATTTGATATGGGCGGCATGCGCGTCGTACCCAAGGTGTGCTACGAGGCGGCATTTCCGGGTTTTGTTGCCGAGGCGGTCAACACCGACGGTGCCGGCAAGATGTTGCTGTTCCTGTCTCAGGATAACTGGTTTGGTGAGACTTCCCAACCGTTCCAGCATGCCAACATGTCGATCCTGCGCGGCGTGGAAAACCGCGTGCCGATGGCGCATTTGATCAACAACGGACCCTCGGTGGTTACCGCGCCCAATGGTCGTCGATTGGCCAACAGTGCGGCATTCAACAGAGCGGAATTGCTGGCTGCCGTGCCCTTCGATGAAGCGGCGGGCGGCAGTTTCTACAGTCGCCATCCGCAGCTGTTCTTGAACATGACTCAGGGTTTGGCAGCGATGCTGATTGGGCTGGCACTGTGGCGCGGCAGGCCCGCCGTCAGACGACGAGCCCGGCGCTATAGCCGGAAGACCAGGCCCACTGGAAATTGAAGCCGCCCAACTGGCCGCTGACATCCAGTACCTCACCCACGAAGTACAACCCGGGACAGTCTTTGGCTTCCATGGTCTTTGAGCTGATGCCATCGGTGGCTACCCCGCCCAGAGTCACTTCGGCAGTGCGGTAACCCTCGGTCGCCGACGGCTTCAGGGACCATTGGTTGAGCTGCTCGGCAATCTCCAGCAATTGCTTATCGCTGTAATCGGCCAGCGGTATTGCTGACGTGTCGGGCCACCACAATAGTTGCAGTTCCGCTACCAGGGCTCGACCGAGCTGCTGAGCCAGCAGGGTTTTCAGCAACTGTCTGCCCTGCTGCTGTCTGGCTTCACGTAGCCATTGGAATGCGTCGATACCGGGCAGCAGGTCGAGATTCAGGGTGTCGCCGGGCTGCCAGTAACTGGAAATCTGCAGGATCGCCGGGCCACTGATACCACGGTGAGTGAACAGCATGTTCTCGGTAAAACTCTGGCCATTACAGCTGGCCGTGACTTCCAAGGCCAGGCCGGACAGCCGTTCGCAAATGGCTTTCATGGCATCACTGAACATGAAAGGTACCAGCCCGGCGCGGCGCGGGGTGAGCGCCAGCCCGAACTGACTGGCGATCTCATAACCGATGCCGCTGCCGCCCAGGGTCGGGATGGACAGTGCGCCGGTCGCCACCACCAGCGACTGGCAATCCAGCCGGAAAGGTTCCTGGCCCTGCCGCCCGAGGATACGGTAGCGCAGGTTGCGTGAGTCCAGCGCCTGGACCTCGGTGATCTCGCAATGAGTCCGGATTTCAGCGCCGGCCTGCGCGCACTCATCAAGCAGCATGTCGAGCACGTCCCGCGCAGAATGGCGACAGAATAACTGTGTATGCCGGCGCTCTACGTAGTCGATTCCGTAGCGCTCCACCATGTCGATGAAATCCCACTGGGTATAGCGTTTCAGCGCAGCCTTGCAGAAATGCGGATTGCTGGACAGGAAGTTATCCGCTTCCACCTGATAATTGGTGAAATTGCAGCGTCCGCCACCGGACATGAGGATCTTCTTGCCGATTTTGTTGGCCTTCTCCAGCACCAGAACCCGGCGTCCGCGCTGGGCGGCGGTCGCCGCGCACATCAGGCCGGAGGCACCGGCACCCAGAATGATCACATCGTAGAAAGGAATGGCGGGTTGCACGGGAAAGTCGTTGCCTGCGTCAGCGGGGAGTTGGATAAGGAGCTGGATAACAGGGTGACGGCATAATGCGGCCACACCGGCGCGCAATGATAGCACGTCGATTTGATCGCTCGCAGTAGACTACCGAGCTATCATGGGGCTACAGCAGCGCCTTCTTTCTCCACGCCGGTATGGGCCGGGCCCGGCGGTCTGGCAATAGCGACGCAGCAGGGGCGGCAAAGGAGCGGCACCACCAGAATGTCGAGTTGGTGGAAGGTGACTGCGATTTTGCTGGTGTGGGATTCCACATGACAGGCTCCTCTTCAACGTTCTATTTTTTCCACCGGCATCACGATCAGGTCGTATAACCGCCAGTCCAGCGTGCACGCCTGTTCGGCAATCTCCTGTACACGGCGCGCCACGTTGGTCTGGTCGGGCGCCAGCACCACGAAGATTTCTCCGCCGACGATGTGACCTTCCTCGCGCAAACGGGAGCAGGCATCCAGAATATCCGGCTCACGCAGCAGCGCATCGGCGATCTTGTCCTCCAGCCCCAGCGGCTTATTGCCGATTGTTTCGGTAGGACGTTGATCCATCAGGTTGAGCATGGCTTTGCGCACATGGGTGACGCCGTCCTTCAATACATCCAGCGAGATGATGGCTGCTGCCACCGAGTCCGCCCACCAGAAACCCAGGCCGATGCCGATAACGCCGAGAATCGCGGCCGCCGAAGTCATCCAGTCGGCCTTGTTCATGTCGGCATCGGCGTACAGGGTGCTTTCATGCAGCTCCTTGGCCAGTGGCATCTTCATACGCCCGAGGATGACCGGCGGAACCATGGCATATGTCAGGGCGAGGATCATGACCCAGCCGCTCCAGATCGGATATTGCCAATCGAACAGTTGAAAGTGGCCGATAGTTGGATGTTCACGCTTGATCAGTGACGAGGCAGAATCGAATAGCATGAACAGGCCGAACATCAGGATTGCGACGGATGCGGCGAGAAAGGCCAGCAGGATCGCTCGGCTGTAACCGTAGGGATGTCCTTCATCGGGCGAACGTTTACGAACCCGCATTGCCAGCAGAAACACCGCTGGTGGCACGAAGGCCAGCAGGTCTTCGAGCAGCGCCATTTTCATGGCCTGGGAGGAACCCATGGCCAGGTACACGGTGACGACGATGGTCAGCGAGAAGAATATGGAAATCCATTCCAGGCGTATGGTCTTGTGCAGCAGTTTTTCCTTATCTGCGGGTAATTCGTACCCTTGGCGAATCTTCATGGCTGCATCTCCTGCCACAGGCGTGCGGAGAGCTGCTGCTCATCCCTGTTTCTGAACAGGAACCGCTCCAGCTCCATCAGCAGGGCATTTTCCCCGGGCGGTGTCAGCAGTACATGCTTGTGCTTGAGCAATTCTATTTCGGAGCTGTTCAATCCCAGCCCGCCGAGTTGCCATTGCGCTGCTGCTACCGGGTAGGGGCTGTTCTCCAGGGTCTCGCGTATGTCGCTTATGGCCTTGTGGTCTCGCAGCAGCGGGACCAGAACGGTGTGCGGCAGAATGGATACCGTCTCGCCATCGATGGTGGTTGGAGGCGTGCCCTTGCTGCCTACCAGGACGCGTTCGACGTAGTAGGGGAAGGTGTTACCGACCTCGGTCTTCCAGGGGTTGGACGCAGTAAAGCCACCAATCAACAGGTCCAGCTGGAACGATTTGAGCGCCTCGATCTGTTCCTCCACACCGTCGGTGCTCCATTCGACGGTCATACCCAGTTCCCGGGCGAATTGCGTCACCAGCTGGCTTTCCAGGCCTCGCGGGGCGTCGGAGTTGGTGCCGCTCACCCAAGGCGGGTTGGCCACCACACCTACTTTCAGGCTGCCGCGCTCTATGGCAGCGTCAAGGGAATCGCGAGGATCGGCTGGCCAGCGATCGCAGCCTTGCAGCAATAGCATCAGCAGACTCAGTAACAGCGCTGACCTGAATACTGAAGGAGTTTGCATGCCTGGCCTCTATAGTGATACAGGATGTAAGAAAACGCTCTGTAGGGTCAGACTTGGCGCAGCGGTGGGGGTTCAAGCTATATCCGCAGCGGGTAAAGCAAAAAACCGTCAACTTCCGGGGCAACTGGCGTAAAATCGAGCTTTCTGAATTGATGGGGTTGCACGATGGGACGCGCTTACCAAAACCGCAAAGAATCCATGGCCAAAACGGCCAATGCCAAAACCAAGGTCTACAGCAAATATGCTCGCGAGATCTATGTCAGTGCGAAGTCAGGCGGTGTCGACCCCAACGGCAATCTGGCGCTGCGCGGTCTGATCGAGCGGGCCAAGAAAGACCAGGTACCAGGCCATGTAATCGACAAGGCCATAGATAAGGCCAAGGGTGGTGGCGGCGAAGACTTTGCCGTAGCTCGCTACGAGGGCTTTGGTCCGGGCAACTGTATCGTCATCGTCGACTGCCTGACCGACAACCCCAACCGCACCATTGCCGATGTGCGACATTGCTTCACCAAGACCAAGTGCAAAATGGGTACGCCGGGCAGCGTCAGCCACATGTTCGACCATTGCGCCATCCTGGCTTTCAGCGGAGATGATGAAGAAGCGGTGCTCGAAACCCTGATGCTGGCTGATGTGGACGTTACCGATATCGAGAATGAAGACGGCATCATCACCGTATTCACGCCGAATACCGAGTATGCCAAGGCGCGCCAGGCATTGACGGACACGCTGGGCGATATCGCTTTTGAAGTGGACGAGATCCAGTTCCTGCCGCAGACCTCGACGCCGATCAGTGAGGAAGACCTGCCGCTGTTCGAACGTTTCATTGACATGCTCAATGATGTTGAAGATGTGCAGAATATCTACCACAACGCCGAGGTCTAGGCGTTGGCCGAGCCGCTCAGCTGCAACTCGGTTGTTTCCACCGGTATGAAGCGCTTGTCTGCTGATGCATAGTCCCAGCGCGTGATCTGGCAACGGCGTTGCCGGTCATGTGCGTCGTGCTCGATAAGGTTGACTGAATTGGGTATGTTGCCGCGCACGCGCTGCGATATGCCCGTCCCAGCCTGTATTGCCCATGCCTGCTGATCTGGGTTGCCCTGGAGCGGCACCACGTAAGGTAGATGTATGTGCCCGCCCAGCAGCAGGTCCACGCCGGCGTCGATCCAGGAGGGCACGGCCTGTTCGCGGCCAATCAGGAGGTTGCTGACATCTGATTCTTCCACCGCACGGATCGGATGATGCAGCATGACGACGCGCAGTTGGTCTGCGTGCGCCCGCTGCAGGCGCTGCGCTACGCGCTGAATCTGCTCAGCCGACACTTCTCCGTCCTTATGCCGACCGGCGCGGGTGGTGTTGACGCCGACCACCAGCAGATCATCGCGCTCGAATTCCGGCTCCAGTTCATTGCCGAATACCCGCCGGTAGTTACCGTAGGGATTGAGCATGCGCAGTGGCAGGTTGAACAACGGCAGATCGTGATTGCCGGGTACCGCCAGCAGCGGCTTTGCCGGTAACAGCTGGATGAAGGCGCGAGCGGCGGCGAACTGGCTGCGTCGTGCACGTTGGGTAATATCGCCGCTGAGCAGGTACAGATCAGGTTGTTGTTGCTCAGCCAGTTGCAACAACGCCTGTGCCACGGCTGCATCTTCGGTACCAAAATGCAGATCTGAAAAATGCAGAATCCTGCTCATGGGTGTTCCGGTGCCGGAGCGGTGCGAGGGATCAGCAGTGGCAGCGCCTTGACTGCAATGCTGAATTCGAGCGGGGTGCGCATGCGGAATATCTCGCCGTCCATGGCGACCTTGACCATGCGTGGCCGCCGACCCAGGTGCACCGACATTTTCTGAAAGCCGATACTGATGATATTGTCCGCCTCGCCCATGCGACTCATCAGGCCTTGTATCAGCAGGCCGTACAGTGCCAGTGTCCCCACCGGTCGAGAGGTCAGGGCTACCAGATGGTCGGCACCCTCCGGCAATTGCGGATCGATACCTATCTGCTCCAGTTGCAAAGGGTTGTTGCAGACCACCAGCGTCGGCGAGCGCAATTGCTGGTGCCGACCGGCGTAATCCAGCCGTATATTCAGTTGACGATGGGCCTTGGCCAGGGTTACCACTGCCGACCACAGCGCAACCAGGCGGCTGCGCCCGTAGCGTTGCTTGTAGGCTTCCCGGTCTTCCAGCAGGCGCGGATAGAGCCCCAGGCTGGCATTGACCAGAAAGTAGCGCCTATTCAGCCGGCCCAGGCTTATGTACTCAAGCCGCCCATTGAGCAGGTCATGCACGGCTTGTGTGGTGTTCTGGGATATATTGTGGGCGCGTCCAAAATAGTTGAATGTGCCCTGCGGCAGCACGCCGAAAGGCACGTTCTGGCCGACCACCGTCTGACAAACCGCATTGAGGGTGCCATCCCCGCCGACAGCGACCACTATTCCGCCATGCGTTCGGGCCAGGGCCACAGCTTTCTCGGCGGCCGCCTGCAACTGATCACCGTGCTCCACCACGATCAGCTCGCAGTTGCGGCCGGCCTGTTCGCAGGCAGCCTGGATGGTCGCCTGGATTTCCGTACTATCGTTTTTCCCCGAACCGCTGTTCATTACCATGAACAGCGGTTCGTTACCGGTCAGTGATACCGGCGAGTGGGTGGGTAGATCCTGATGCGGATGATTCACCTATAGCCCCTTCAGCGTAGTTGACTGTCCTTGCTGCCCCGGCGGTTGTAGCTGCTGGCATTGTGCTGCTCATTATCCCGGGCGGTCTGGCAGTCGATGCACAATCGAACGCCGGGAACGGCTTTGCGGCGTGCCTCGGGAATGGGAGCGTCGCATTCTTCGCAATGGCTCAGACTGTCGCCCGCCGGCAGTTTGCTGCGAGCCCGTTCGACCGCATCCTTGATAGTGTCGTCGATCTGCTCCTGCACCGCACCGTCCTGCGCCCATCCCGTTGCCATAAGCACCTCCGGATTTCACTGGTCATACATCATTCGATAATACTCGTCTGCCATGCGGTCGGAATCGAATCGCGGCAGCATCTCCCCCATACCCTGCTTCACCAGCATCAGCCAATGCTCATGCTGCTGGTAATACAATGGCCGGACCTGATGCTCGATGATGTTCATCCAGTGCAGGTAATCGGCCCGGTCCTGCGCCGCGCTATTCAACAGCCGTGACAGATGGATTTCGTAACCGGTGAGCACCGCGAAACGCTCACTCTTGTAAGACAAGCGTATCAGGCGATTGATCATGTCGATGGCGAATTTATCAAACGGAAAAGGCTTGCCTGCCCAGATTATTTGTACCGGCTGGTCGGTCTGCTGGATCAATCGACAGAAGCGGTAGAGGTCATGCAGAAGCAGGTCGGCACTTTTGTAGGCGGCAAAGGGCCTGGCCCAGACGATGGTCAATACCCTGGGGTCGAACAATTTGCCGGTCTGGTCAGCCACCAGCTGAAACAATGTAGCTTTCATCTGCTGCTTGCGGCTGATCAGCCGCGCATCGTCATTCTGTGCCAGCGCCTGGCGCAGCACCGGGTCCTGTTAGAAGCGCGCGTTCTGAGCCAGCTTCCAGGGAAGCGCCGATGTCTGCATCATGAAGGTAATCCCGTCGCGGTCAACCGGCCGGTCTTTTCAGTCAGACAAGGGTCTGCAATCCCAGGTTGCGATAATCAGACCATACAGACACGTTCGGCCTGGCCAGCCAGCAGGCGCGCGTCTGTCAGCGCATGATGCGGGCCCTCCATCATATCATCCCAATTGGGTGTGCTGTTGGAAATGGCGCGCATGCGTACACCTAAAGGTAGCCCATCGGCGCCAATCAGCCAGTTCAGCAGCGGTCGGTCCCAGTGTGGTGACGCGGTGAGAATGTCGACCGGCGCGATCTCGGAAAGAAAGGCACGCAGGTGATGCCGCGCCTGTATGGTGGTCAGGCCATAGGATTGCAGATCAAGCTTGGGCAGCACGGTGTCCCGAACGAACTCCGAGCAATCATCCACTTTCCAGTTGTCGATCAACTCCAGATACAGCTCCTGACCGTTGTTGGCCACGAGCGCGAGACTGATGAGGCGGGCATTACTGCCGAGGCTGGTGAATTCCGTATCCAGATATGCTCTGAGCATATTCTTGTTCTCCCTTGAATGTCGCTGATGCAAACAAACAGCAATGCTGACCGCCAGAGAATCAATCATTCGAAAGGTAAATACAATAGGCCATTCATCGGAATTGTGCGGCGTCGCGCAATACCCGGGCACGGATCGTGATATCGCCAACTGTCAGGGGGCCAGCGTGTCCTCAGTCCGACTCAGGCTGTTCACCGAAGTGCGCTGCCAGCTCGGTATAGCCACCGATACGCTGGCCGTCGATGAACACCTGCGGGGTGGTGTCGACGTCATGTTCGTCCTTGAACAGTTGCTCTTCAGTCGCATCGGCAAATACATGCAGCCGGTAGGGAACGCGCTGTCTGTCCAGCAGCTCCGTGGCCTTTGCTGCAAAGGGACAGCCTTCCTTCTGGTAAACATAATTCGGCGTATCGTTCATCTTCAACTCCCGCTGTTGCTGGTATGTCCTATTGAGACGAGCAGGGCGGGGAAAGATTCGTTTTTTTTGCGGTGCGGGGTAGCCGATATCGGCCTCATGTTGTTGCCTGGCGCCGCTCGAAGGCGGTCATTACCTCGGCGACGATACGCATCACCGCCAGGTTGGCTTCCTCCATATCGCCCAGATGCTGGACCGCAGCTTCCAGCGCATCCGCATTGAAGGAGCGCATCGCTGCCAGGCCTTCGTTGTGCACGGCGGTATGCGGTCGCTCGATCTCACGGAAATGCGCGAATTGTTGAATGTTCTGGCTGCCGTCACCGTAGTACCACTTGCCGAAGCGGCATTCGCGCTCGCTGGGCAGGGCCGGCAGCGGCGCGTCGGAGCTGCCAAGCAAGTGGTTGTAGACAATGAACTTGAGTGACAGCTCGTCCAGATTGGCCAGCTCGACGCCTGCCCGGAAGGCGGACTTCTCGATGCCGAGACGCATCTCCCCAGCCAGACTGTGCAGCACATCCATGCCGGCCACGGCGTCCTGAGTAGTACGGCTGAAGTCTTCGGCCAGGGTGCCCTGGGACTGTATGTACTGCTGCACCGCGCCAGTGATGTTCTGCAGTTCGTCAATCTTGCTGACGATTTCGCTGGTAGCCTGGGCGGTGCGTTCGGCCAGATGGCGAATCTCACTGGCCACCACCGCAAAACCTCTGCCGGCCTCACCGGCACGAGCGGCTTCAATAGCGGCGTTCAGCGCCAGCAGGTTGGTCTGACTGGCTATGCCACCGATCAGGTCGACGATGCCGTTGATCTCCGCGGAGTGATCGGAGAGCGTTTCGACCTGACGAGACGCGCCGATCAGCCCGCTCTCCATGGCCGTGGCCTTGTGTTGCAGATCGTCGAAGCGCTGCTGATTGCTCAGCGCGGCAGTGGCCACCTGACCGGCATGCTCCTGGTCGAGATTGAGCTGACCGGCCAGGTATTCAAAGGAATCGCCGAGGTGGGTGACAGAGGTGCTGAAACGGATCAGGTTGCCGGACACATCCCGGTAGTAATCCAGCTGACGCTGGTGGCGGCGCTGGCTATCTGCCAGCTCTTGTTCCAGTTGCTGTATGTGCTTGGCTTGCCTGGCTGCTTCCGCTTCAAGTCGCTGCTTGTCCTGCTGCAGTGCCTGTATTTCATTTCTACCGCTGCGCCACATGGTTGCCTCTGCCTGCCGATTCGTTTCCTTTCATATCGGCCGAGGCCGCCAGAACGTTAGCCAGGGTGGGCAATTTGTCGCAGCTTACTGCTGGCTTTTCAGCTTCTCTGCCTCAAGTGCCTGAGGGTTGCTTTCGCCATCATTCACCGCCTTGCGAAATCCGCTGATGGCATTGCCTACGTCCGAACCCAGACCGCGCAGCCGCTTGGTGCCGAACAGCATGACCACGATCAGCAGAATGATCACAAGTTGCCAGATACTGATGCCCATCATGTCGATTTACTCCGTTACGTGCAGTGAGCCGGCCTTGGACCGGCGTGGTTGTGTCGTGTTCAGGCCTTAATGCATTTCGCCGTCCACTATGTCGTGCATATCGCCGTGCTGCATCGCTTCATGCATATCGCTGTGCTGCGCTGCAGCTGCCTGTTGCAGGAACTCCTGGTCAATCTCGTCAAACTGCATGACCGTTCCGTTGTGCTCATTCGCCAGTGCTTCAGCTGCCTGCTGGTCGGCGAAGGAAGCCAGTGAGGCGCCCATTGCGCCCGCCAGTGGTGTACCGGCGACATACCAGGCCTGCGTGGCGTCGATCAGGTGGCTGTCATCAGGTTGATCCCACTGGCTCTGTCCCATGTCATGCACATACAGCTTGGCATCCAGAATGCGGTTCTCCGGTTGCAGCCACCAACTGAGCATTTCCGCGGTGGAGCAGAACTTTCTTACACCATCCTTCTCCACCGCCTGACCTTTCGGCCCCGGGAAATCGGTGACGACCATGCCGCACACATGGCACTCATCTGTGGCGTGGAACGCAACTGGATCCAGATTCACCGGTGTTGTGTCCTGTTCGCCGCAGGCGGCCAGCGTCAGACCGAACAACAGGACGATCAGGCTGCGTAGACTAAGGTTGTAACGTGTTTTCATGACAGTTTTCCTATTCTTGTCAGGCGGCACGGCGCCGGAATACAGCATAAGCCAGAAACAGGGAGACACCGGCCCACGCCAGCAGGCACAGCCAGAGCAGAGCGCCACGTACCGGCAGGTCATCACCCAGTGACAGCACACCCATGGCATTGGCACCATCAAAACCGGCCAGATTGATCAACCGGTATATGTCGGTCGGGTTGAGCAGCAGCAGCCAGGGCAGCAACTCGGGGTTGAATTTGCCTTCGCTGAAGACCAGCAGAGCCAGCAGCACCAGATCGAATACCAGCACGAACAGAAACCATACGCCCAGGGCCAGTCCCGCAGCGCTGGACTTCTCATTGACCAGGCTGCTCAACACATAGGCCAGGGCCAGGAAGGCCCAGCCGAGCAGAGTCGATGACAGCATGAAACGGCCGAAGGCCCATACCAGCAGGCTCAGTTCTATATCGTCGACCAAAAGCGCAATGGCCAGCGCAGCGCAGCCGAAGCCGATCAATACCGCCAACGCCAGAATCAGCCCATGACCGACGAATTTGCCGAGCAGAATCTGTCCGCGACTTATGGGATAGGTCATCAGCAGCATGAGGGTGCCGCCTTCGTCCTCGCCGACAATAGCGTCGTAGGCCAGCAGCAGGGCAATCAGGGGCATCAGGAAAGTCGCCAGACTGGCCAGGCTGGCAATGGTCGCCGGGATGGAGGTGAATCCCAGCTGCCCCGAAGCGGCGGCGCCGAGCCAGGCGATGCCCACGGCCAGTACTGCGAACAGCAGACTGATAGCCAACAACCAGCGGTTGCGCAGGCCGTCACTGAGTTCCTTGCGAGCGATGTTCCAGACCTGGCTCATGCCTTGTCCTCCGCAGCGTGCGCATTGCCTGCGCGTTCGGTGTAATAACGGTACAGGTCCTCCAGCGAAGGTTGGAAAATCTCGATATCGCCTGGCTGATCCTCTGCCAGCAACTGGCGCAGCAAGGCTATCTTGCCGGCGCTGGTGCCGACGACTTCGATACCATCGCTGCCCAGCAGCTGGGTGTCGTAACCGTCATCGCTCCAGTTCTGCAATAGTTGTTCACGTTGCCGCAGACCGCTGGCGCGGATGCGCGATGGCAAACCGGCTTCCGTGCGCAGGCTGGCCAGGGTGCCGATTGCCTCCAGCTGACCACCGGCCAGAATCGCCGCACGGTTGATATGGGCCTCCACTCCCGGCAGTACATGGGAACAGAGAATCACGCTGGTGCCCTGCTGACGCAGACGGTCGATCAGTATGTAGAGGTCCTGAGTGGCGATCGGGTCCAATCCTACCGTCGGTTCGTCGAGCAGCAACAGTTGCGGGTCACCCAACAGCGCCTGGGCCAGTCCCAGGCGCTGGCGCATGCCCTTGGAATAAGTCTTGACCCGGCGATCGGCAGCATGTGCCAGGCCGACCTGCTCCAACAGTTCATCGGCCTGCTGCAAGGCTGCGCTCTTGATACGGGCGAAGTGGTGCAGGGTTTCGCGGCCGCTGAGCTGCGGATAGAACATCACGTTTTCCGGCAGATAGCCGAGCTGGCGCCGTACGTCCGGATCATTCGGCGCCCTGCCGAGCACCTGAACCCGGCCTTCGCTGGGGTTGAGCAGGCCGAGAATAAGTTTCATGGTGGTGGTCTTGCCGGCACCGTTGTGACCGAACAGACCCAGCACTTCGCCCGGTTCCAGGTGCAGGTTCAGCTGGCGCAGCGCAGTCATGCTGCCGTAACGCTGGCTGACACCTTGAATATCAACAGCATTCATCAATGGGTTTCCTGTGTACGTTGAGTCAGGTGCTCGGTGGGCAGATGCATCAGTGGATGACTGTCCTGCACGCCCTGCATCTTGATTACCGGGAAAGCGCGCTGTACCCAGCGCAGCAGTTCAATGGCCGGACTGTTCATCAGCAAGCGTACCTGCGGATACATCCACAGCAGGCGATCGACGTTGTCGTTGGGCTCGTAGGGCATATCACCCAGGCCATCGTCGTTGCGGTCCCAGCCCAGGTAATCACTCCAGTAATTGCCGCGACCCTCGACAGACCATTCCTGGGTGCGGGTGGCGACGTACTTGACCTGCTGTTCGTTGCCGACAAAGGCGTTGTCGCTGATCTTGTTGTCCTCGGAACCGGCGGTCAGATGAATACCTAGGTTACTGCCTCGGAAGTGGTTGCCCTGGATGGTGTTGAACAGCGAGTTGTAGATGAACAGGGCCTTGCCTTCACCCCCTTTGATCATGCTGTCATCACCGGTTTGCCCGCGCTGTACATTGGACACGTAGTTGTTGCGGATCGTGGAGTAGGTGATGAAGTTCATCAATATGCCGTAGTTGCGGTCATCCTCGGAACGGTTGTCCTCGACCGTCAACATGCGGCTCTGCATCAGCGCGTAGCCGGTGCGGGTGCGGCGGGTGGTATTGCCGGTCACCTTGTTGTTCTGGGAAAACATGTAATGCACACCAAAGCGCAGGTCTTCCATCACATTGCCGTGGATGAGGTTGTTGTTGGAGTTGCCGAGATACACGCCGTCACGGGTATTGATCACATGATTGTCGACGATTCTGCTGTCATTGGTGTTGATCAGATGAATACCATTACCGCGATCCTGGGAGCGTGTATCCGGCTCGCCTTCGACGCGGTTGTTTTCCACGACGGCACCGCGGGCGGCATCCAGCCAGATACCAAAGCCGGTACCCTGAAGATGATTGTTACGCAGCACGACATCCGTGGCGGTTGGCTTGACGAAGATCGCCGCGTCCATTTCGGTAAGGTTGCGTCCCCAATTGCGCAGAGCGCACCCTTCGATGGTGACATCGCTGGCGCTGATGGTCAGAACGTTGCCCTTGCCTTCGGCCTGGAGTACGGCACCGGGTTCGCAACGCAGGGTGAGAGTTGTATCAATACTGAACTGGCCGGAATAGTCTCCGGCGGGCAGAACCCAGCCGTCAGCGACTGCCTGAAGCGGCAGATTGTCGATGGGTTGGGGGGATGCGTGAATAATGGCTGATAGGCCGCACAGTATCATGAAAGGCGCAAGGCGCCGGCGTATGGCCTGAGGCTTGAACAATGCTGTTTCCTTATGCCGCTTGGAATGCGCGACCCTCATGCGGATCTTTCTTTTTCCGGGCTGGGCTTATGTTGGAGCGGCCTTGGCCGCTCCAACATAAGCGTTACGCTTGATGCCCGGGGCGTCCGCAGACGCGCCGGGCAACCTGCATCAGGCCGGCTCGACCAGCATGCGCCCGCACATTTCCATGTGCAGCGCATGGCAGAACCAGCTGCAGTAATACCAGTACACACCGGGTTTGTCAGCGGTGAAGGTAATGGAGGAGGTCTGCTGTGGGCTGATCTCCATGCTCACACCATGGTTGACCATGACGAAGCCGTGGGAGACGTCTTCGATCTGGTCGATGTTGGTGATGGTAACCGTGACCTCATCGCCCTGTTTGACGGTGAATTCGTTCATACCGTAGGCCGGTGCCATCGAGACCATGTACACGCGCACCTTGTTCCCGTCGCGGATGACCTTGCTGTCGGAAGTCAGGTTGATACCGTCCTTCTCGGCCATCTTCACGGTTTCGGCAAAGTAGGGGTCATTACGATCCCAGATCTTCTTGGTGCGAATCTGGTCACGGCGGGCCATGATGCAGTCGTGCGGTTCGGCGAACGTGGGGCCGTCGTGCACCAGGATCATTTCATCTCCGGAGATATCGATCAACTGATCGTTCTCGGGGTGCAGCGGGCCAACTGGCAGGAAGCGGTCCTTGGAGAACTTGCTCAGTACGACCAGCCACTGGCCGTCGGCTTCGGAGGTTTCGGTCAGTGAAGCATGGTTGTGCCCGGGCTGGTAGTGCACATCGAGCTTCTGCTTGATGTAGTTGACGTCTTCACCGTTATAGGCGCGGATGGATGCTTCGATGTCCCACTTGACCACCTGACTGTCGATGAACAGCGTGGTATAGCCGTTGCCGCGGCCATCAAAGGTCGTATGCAGCGGCCCTAGACCCAGTTCTGGTTCGGCAACGATCACATCCCGCGGATCTTCGAACTTGCCGGCAAACAGGTCGGGGAGTTTATCGATGGCAATGACCGAGGCAGTTGGCGACAGCTTGCCGTTGGCGATGAAGTACTTGCCGTCTGGCGTGGTGTTCAGGCCGTGGGGGTTCTTGGGTACCGGAATGTAACGGGTAACCTTGCTGTCCTGGCCATCTTTCTTACGGCCATCAACCACAGGCACCTTGGAATCACCCAGGGTGATGAAGTTGCCGGCTTTGACTTCAGCTTCGATGGCATGCACGTCAAACACGACTACCCAGTCGCGTTCGTTACGCATGGTGCCGCCCAGATCCAGCGCCTTTTCCGAGTTGTAGCAGGTGGAGGCGGCGAAACGACCGGTGTAGTCAGCGTCGGTATTGTCGAGGTTGCCGTCAACGATGACCTGCCACGCAACTTCCATGGTCTCAGCATCCACCGCGTTGTACATGGTGTAACTGTTCTCGTCATCGATGGCGAAGTTCTTGCCATCGTTCGGATGCGGAATGATGAACTCGGCATTGCAGAACACGTACTTGGTGTGCGGCACCTTCTGCAAACGCAGGCCGTGGATCGCCTGTACGTTGGGGATGGTAATGATCTTGTCCGTCTTCATGATGTCCAGACGGATACGGGCGACACGGGTGTTGGCCTTGTCGTTGATGAACAGGTATTTGCCGTCGTACTTACCATCGGTCATCGACAGGTGCGGGTGGTGGCAGTCGCCGTTGAGATACTTCACGCCGTCACCCAGCACTGCGCGGCTTTCATTGGTCAGGCCATAGCCGGTGGCAGAGTCGGTGTTGAATACGGGGATACGCATCAGTTCGCGCATGGACGGTACACCGTAGACGCGGACCTCACCCTGGTGTCCGCCGGACCAGAAGCCGTAGTAGGTATCCAGTTCGCCGGGGCCGACGTGGATCTTGGCCTGGGCTTTTTTCTGAGCATCGGTGACAGCCTGGGCCCAGGTTTCACGACTCATTACCGCGCCGCCGAAGGCAGTGGCTGCCACGGCAGCGCCGGTCATCGCGCTGGCGCCGAGGAAGCCGCGCCGGCTCAGGCCTTTCTGATCCGGGTTCGCCGGAAGGTTGTTGGGTTTGTCGCTCATGTTCAGCTCCTTATTGGGCAATCTACGTTGACCGTTCGGGTCAGGGTTCCACTACTTGTACTACCGGGATCAGTTGATCATCCGGCGTTTTCTTGCTGCGCGACTTGCGCTTGTTCTTCAGTATCAGCGGAGGACACTTGTTCTCGTTGTGATAGGTCATCTGGCAATCCAGGCAGTAATGGCATTCGTTGTGGTTGATATGTCCATCCGGATGAATAGCCTGAATCTCGCACTCCTTGGCGCACAGCTGACAGGGATTGCCGCATTCCTTGCGCCGTTTCAGCCAGTCGAACAGGCGTACCCGGCTGGTTACCGACAGCGCTGCGCCCAGCGGGCATATGTAGCGGCAAAACACCTTGCGGGTGAAGATGTTGACCACCAGCAGAATCACCGCATACAGCACGAACCACCACTGCCGATCGAATTTCAGCGTGATGGCGGTCTTGAACGGCTCAATCTCAGCGGCTTTCTCGGCCAACATCATCGACTCCAGCGAGATGCCGAACAGCACCAGCAGGACGATGTACTTGATCGCCCACAGGCGTTCGTGCACCGCGAACGGCAGTTCATACTGGGGGATCTTCAGCTTGCGGGCGATTTCGTTAATCAACTCCTGCAGTGCGCCGAAGGGGCAGAGCCAGCCGCAGAACACGCCGCGGCCCCACAGCAGGATACTGGCGGCGGTGAAGGTCCAGATGATGAAGATGATCGGATCGCTGAGGAACAGTTCCCAGCGGAAATCGGTCACCAATGCATGCACGAAGGTCAGTACGTTGACGATTGAGAGTTGCCCCAGCGCATACCAACCGATGAACACGACGGTGAAGGTCAAATAGCCATGACGCAACCAGCGCAGGAAGTTCGGATGCCGGGCGAAGTTGTCCTGGAAGAACAGGATGATGGTCAACAGCAGCAGCGCAGTGAGGATCACACCGACCTGGAAACTCTTCTGGTACCAGATGTTGACCCACACCGGACGGTTGGCCTCCTCGATGGCGCGCAGCTCCTCGGGCGTGGGCACCGGACGCTCGATATACTGCTCGGGCGTCTCATAGGGCAGCTCGAAGCTCACGAAGATACTGTCCACCGGGCCGGTCTGGCGGCGCACCAGCAGCTCCAGCGTCCACGGGGTACCGGGGTCGAACAGATTTTCCTCACGAACGATGAAGATGGCCATTTCCCGGAACTCCGGTATGCCCTCGGCAAATACATCATTCAGGCGGATGTGGTCCAAGTCGCGGAAGCTGATGATGTTGCCGAACTGGCGTACCTGCACCCGGTCGAAAATGCCGCCACGCACATAGCCCGAGCCCTTGAATGAGTATTCACCACGGCCCAGCACGGCAATCGCATGCTCACCTGGCTCAAGGTCTTCCATCAGGAAGCGGTACTGATTGTCGCCCAGCAGGTTGCGGCCGATGGTGGGCGCGTTGAGCCAGGTGGTGTACAGGTCAATGAAGGTTTCGCCGCTGCGCTCGGCTGGCGCCTGGTCGACGCCTTCTGCTTCGGTGCCCTGGAATGCACGATCGATATCGGCATTGGTCAGCTGCAGCCGGCGAATCGACCCATCACCGGTGAGCTGGGCCCAGCTGGCGGGCTGATAGGCATCTTCAAGGGCCGTTGCCGGTTTGCCGCGAGTAGCGATGTTACCCTTGACCAGACCCAATGAAGCGGCCACCTCGTGGGCTGCACGCATGACAATTTCGTTGACGACCATGACCGTTACCGTAGCGCCGGAGACGGCATCCACGGTGATGGCGTTTGGATCCTTCGAGCGGCCGACTACAACGCGTTGGTCGGCCTTCACCCCGGCGTAGCGGGCGGTAAAATCATGCAGCTTCTGCTCGGGAATACCGATCAGCAGAATAGGTTCGTGATGCTCCAGTACATAGGCGTCCTGAATCACACCTGCGCTATCCAGCAGCACGCCCATATTGATCGGTTTACCGGAGTAGGCGGGGATATTGAATACATTGATGCTTTCGAAGGCGTAACCGTGAATCGTGCCGACGCCATCGGTGAGCGTGCGAACTCCGTATTCGCCTTCCGGTTCTGAGATCACCGTCGCACTGGGGGAAAACTGTTCGATGCGCTGTTGGAAGAGTGATTGATCTGCGGCGAACGCCGGTGTGAGTGACAGGGTGGAGAACAACAGCACAACGGCCAGCATCAACTTGCTTATGACCGAAGCAACCATCGACAGCTTCATAGCAACGTATTCCATATCAAGAGTATTTTCATTCTAGTAATCCCCAGTCCGAGAAGACTTGATCAAGATCAATCACTTGTCAAATACCCGCGTTTTAAGGGGGCCAGCGATCATCCGGGTATGTCAGGAAGGTAGTTGGGTTTGCTCTGGACCGCGAGTCCTAGCCGGCGCGTCAGTCGGTGCAGGTTTCCGCGGTCTATCTGCAATGTCCGTGCGGTGGCAGACAGGTTGCCGTTATTGCGCTGCAACAGGGTCTCGATGAGTTGGCGTTGATAGGCGTCCACCGCCTCCCGCAGCCCATCATGCGAGTGGTCCCGCTCCGGAATCTGCGCAGCGATGCCTATCGGCGATAACACGGTGGTCAGACCCAGATCCGCTGCGGACAACTGCAACGGCATTGTGGGTGTTCCGCGGGTGCGGGTTCTGAGCATGGCGCGGCCGATCAGGTGCTCGAGCTCGCGAACGTTGCCTGGCCAGTCATAAGCCAGCAGCACCTCGCGGGCGTCCGGGGTCAGGCCCAGACTGTGCAGCTGCAAGCGGGCGCGGCCCTGTTCGAGAAAGTAGCCGGCGAGCAGGAGTACATCGCGCCCGCGTTCGCGCAGGGCAGGCACGCGCAGAGGGTAGGCGCTGAGGCGGTGGTAGAGATCGGCGCGGAAACGGCCGGCGCGTACTTCCTCGGCCAGGTCACGGTTGGTGGCGGCGATGATCCGCACATCCACACGCTGTTCCCGATCCGAGCCCAGACGCTGCAGTTGTCCGTTCTGCAACACGCGCAACAGCTTGGCCTGCACGCTGAGCGGCAGTTCGCCGATCTCATCAAGAAACAGGGTGCCGCCGTCGGCCAGCTCGAATTTACCGCCGCGGGCGCCTGTAGCACCGGAAAAGGCGCCGCGCACATGGCCGAACAGTTCACTTTCCACCAGCGCTTCCGGCAATGCCGCACAGTTGAGGCTGATCAAGGGGTTGTTCCAACGCGCCGACTGCCGATGGATTGCCTGGGCAACGAGTTCCTTGCCGACACCAGTCTCACCGCTGATCAGTACCGCTAGGTGGCTTCCGGCGACCAGTTCGATTTCCTTAACCAGGTGTTGATGGGCTTCGCTGTTGCCGATCAGCTCCTGGGATGGAACGCAGTGGGCCGCCTGGCGCCAGGTTTCCGCCAGGCGACGCTCATCTTCGGCCTGGCGCGTCAGGCTGCTCATGCGCTCGCAGGCTTTGACCGTGGCCGCAGCCAGGCGCGTGAAGGCTTCCAGACTGGGCAGGTCGATGTGGCCGAAGCGGGCCGGGTCCAGCGAGTCCAGGGTAAGCAGGCCCCAGGGGCGATTGTCGATGTACAGGGCACAGCCCAGACAGTCATGTACCTGCAGGCGACCCGGCGTGCTTTCGACCAGGCCGTCATAGGGGTCGGGCAGACCGCAGTTCGCGGCGAAGCGGGTGGCGCCGGAACTGGCCAGCAGCGCCGCCAGCCGTGGATGTTCTGCCACCTTGAAGCGGCGGCCCAGTGTATCCGGGCTGAGACCCAGCACCGCGACCGGTACCAATTGCTCACCCTCCAGTCGCAGCAAAGCGAGGGCGTCGCAGGGCAGGCATCCGCGCAGCGCCAACAACAGGCGCCGGTAATGTTCTGTCTGCGGCAGATCGCGACTGAGATCGTCGAGCAGAGGCAGCAATGTGGCAAGCATGGCAGTAGCAGTCATTGATCGTCTTTTTGACAACAGCTGGGTTTTCATTACCAGAAACAGAGTTGTGAATATGACCACGACGGCGGAGCAAGTCCTTGATATTGGTCAATTCAGACGCTGGCACGCTTTGTGATAGGGAAGCAGGGAATACCGACAATCACATGAGGAGATAACACCATGAAATCCATGATCGCTTTCAGCTTGACCCTGGTGCTGACCGCGGCAGGAAATGCCGCACGGGCCGACGAGATCGTTGCCGAGACAACGGATACCACCGCCGGCGGCGCCCTGGGAGTGGGCACCGGCGTCATGCTCGGCGGCGCGGCGGGTGGGCCGTTGGGCGCGTTGGTCGGCGCGGGCATCGGCTTGCTCGTCGGCAAGGGCCTGCAGAGCGCCGGCGGCCTGGAAGAGCGGGCCTATGAAGTGCGTGGAACGGACGGTGAGAATGCGGTGGTGCGCTCGCCCACAACCGAGTTTGCCATCGGCCAGCAGGTGGAACGTCGCGGCAGTCAGCTGCATGCAGCCAATACCTCCGAAGCTTCTCGCTAGGAGGTAATCATTTTTCAGAGGTTTTCCAGCGGCGGGCGGCTTCGGCGGCGGGCCCGCTGCTCGGTCACTTTCAGGGTCAGCCGGGTCAGCAGGCTGCCGGCGTGGGGGGCGCCATAATGAAACAACGCGGTTGCACGCCTGTGTGTGGGGCTGCAAGGCTCATTGGCATGCAACGACCGATAGCCCCAGAACAGGTAGAGATTGCCCGGTTGTAATATCAATCGCAATGGTTGGACCCAGCCGCGCGTTATGGCGGTCACCAGCAGCCTGCGGCTCAGACGATTCTGCAGCAGGGTTTTCTCCACTACATTGAATATCGCGCTGGAGCGTACCGGCCTCAAATTGGGAAACATCAACAGATGCCCGCATTGTTCGGTGTCCTCGGGGATTTCGATGGGCACCAGCGCGGTGACCAGGGAAGCATCGTAGTGGAAGGCGTTCGATTCGCGCCTGCCGGTATAACCCTGCACGCAACGCAATACCTGCCTGATCACGGTGTCATGGGCCGGTTTGGCGCAGCTCAGACGATGCACCGAGTCGAGCAATGAGCGAAATTGATCTGACTCAGCCATCAGGCCGAGCAGGCTGCGTTCGACGGTAGGGCCGCCGTGGTAGGCAAAATAGTTACCCTGGTGCTGGACCGCCTGTGCTGACAATTCTGCACGCAGGCGATTGAGCTGTTTCGTGTCGAGATAATCGTGAATGCAGGCGAAGCCTTGTTTCCTGATATCCGCAACCAGTTGATTGCGGGTTTGTGTATCGATTTCCTTGAACGTTGCAGTCAAATCGGCGCTCCTGCCAGGTTCACCGGCGAGACCGCAGCGGGCCGGTGATCGGTAAGGTTGGTGCCAGCAATGCTCGGGAGATGGCGCAATGCAAACAAGTATGGTTCCTATTGCCGGACCAACCTATAACCTTTATCTCACGGATGCGTTTGTTGAGCTGGAGCCCCCCGGAGTTCTGTCGCTTCGGTTTCGCGAACGCGGAACCAGGCGGCATACAGCGCCGGCAGGAAGAGCAACGTCAACGCCGTGGCAATGGCCAGTCCGCCCATGATGGCCACCGCCATCGGCCCGAAGAATACACTGCGTGACAACGGGATCATCGCCAGAATCGCCGCCAATGCGGTCAACACGATAGGGCGGAAGCGGCGAACCGTGGCATCGATGATGGCATGCCAGCGGTCATGTCCGGCGGCAATATCCTGTTCGATCTGGTCCACCAGGATCACCGAGTTGCGCATGATCATGCCGGACAACGCGATGGTGCCGAGCATGGCGACAAAGCCGAAGGGCTCGCGAAAGGCCAACAGGAAGACGGTCACGCCGATCAATCCCAAGGGGGCGGTGAGAAACACCATGATCGAGCGTGAGATGCTGCGCAGCTGCAGCATCAGCAGCGTCATCACCACCAGCACGAACAGCGGTATACCATCCATGATCGACTGCTGGCCGCGCCCGGCATCTTCTACGGTGCCGCCCACTTCGAACTGATATCCGCTGGGCAGCTCGGCGCGAATCGGGTCGAGCGTGGGCATTATCTGTTGTACCAGGGTGGCCGGCTGGTCAGCGCCATGAACATCTCCGCGTACGGTCACCGTCGGCAGTCGGTTGCGGCGCCAGATTACGCCTTCCTCGAAGCCGTATTCCAGGGTGGCAACTTGCTCAAGTGCCACGCTGCGTCCGTTACCGGTGGGAATGGCCAGACTCGGCAGGCTCTGCAATGCATCGCGCTCCCGGGTGGTGCCGCGCAGTGCGATTTCGATCAGCTCATCGCCCTCGCGGAATTGGCTGACGGCCGTACCGGTCAGCTGACTGGCCAGAAAGCCGGCCACATCACTGGTGCTCAGGCTCAGCGCGCGGGCGCGTTCCTGGTCGATATTCAGGTAGACCACCTTGCTGGGCTCTTCCCAGTTGAGGTGAACGTTGGTCACGCCCGGGTTTTCACGCACCTTGGTGGCGACCTCGCGGGCGATACGCCGCACCTCATCGATGTGTTCGCCAGAGATGCGAAACTGAATCGGATAACCCACCGGTGGTCCGTTCTCCAGCCGTGAAATGCGGGCCCGGACATCAGGGAAATCCTGCTCCAGCATCTCCAGCAACCAGTGCCGCAATTGCTCGCGGTCGGGGATAGATTTGGCCTTGATGACGAACTGGGTAAAACGTGTCGCCGGCAGCTGTTGATCCAGCGGCAGATAGAAGCGTGGCGAGCCGGTGCCGACGTAAGCAACAAAGTTGTCGATGCCCGGATGGTCGCGCAGTCGTTCTTCCAGACGCTCGGCCTGGGCCTGTGTGGCCTTGAGCGAGGCGCCCTCGGCCAGCGTGATGTCGA
Source organism: Halopseudomonas litoralis (assembly GCF_900105005.1). NCBI lineage: Bacteria > Pseudomonadati > Pseudomonadota > Gammaproteobacteria > Pseudomonadales > Pseudomonadaceae > Halopseudomonas > Halopseudomonas litoralis. Next base: position 2,792,369 of record NZ_LT629748.1, on the reverse strand, counting down.
CCATCAGTTCGGTGCGCGCCGACGGCGGGAAGAACTGCTGTGGGACCAGCCGGAACAGCAGTATCGAGCCGATGAACAAGCCCAGAGTCACGCCGATCACCAGCCAGCGATGGGATACGCACCAATGCACGGTGCCGCGCACCCGCTGGTAGAAACGAGTGGCGTAGGGGTCCTGGCTGTCCGGGTTGCCGCCGTGTTTTTTGGCATGCAGCCTCGCCATGTCGGGCAGCAGGTTGTAACCCAGATAAGGTACGAAAATGACGGCGGCGATCCAGGAGACCAGCAGCGCTATGGTCACCACCTGAAAAATCGCCCGGGTGTATTCGCCCACGCCCGAGGCGGCGGTGGCAATGGGCAGGAACCCGGCGGCGGTAATCAGCGTGCCGGTGAGCATCGGGAAGGCGGTGCTGGTCCAGGCGAAGCTGGCCGCCTTGATCCGGTCGAAACCCTGCTCCATCTTGATCACCATCATCTCCGCCGCGATGATGGCATCGTCCACCATCAGCCCCAGCGCCAGTACCAGGGCGCCGAGGGAAATCTTGTGCAGGCCGATATCGAAGTAGTTCATCACCGTGAAGGTCATCGCCAGCACCAGCGGAATCGATAGCGCCACCACCAGGCCGGTGCGCAGGCCAAGGGAGAAGAAGCTCACCAACAGCACGATGATCACCGCCTCGGCCAGTACCTTGACGAACTCGCCAACGCTTTCGCGTACCGCTTCCGGCTGATCGGATACCTTGTGCAACTGCAGGCCGACCGGCAATGTCTGGCGCATCCGATCGAACTCGGTTTCCAGGGTCTGGCCCAGAGCCAGAATATCGCCGCCGGCCTTCATCGACACCGCCAATCCCAGCGCATCCTGTTCCATGAAACGCATCCGCGGTGCCATGGGGTCATTGAAGCCCCGCCGCACATCCGCTATGTCGCCGATGCGGAAGGTGCGGTCGCCGACGCGGATGGGGAATTGCCGAATCTGCTCGACTGTCTCGAACTGCCCGGACACACGCAGACGCACCCGTTCATCGGCGGTCTCGAAAAAGCCTGCCTCGCGCAGGGCATTCTGTTCCTGCAATGCCTGCTGTACAGCGGCCAGCGGCAGGCCCAGCGTTGCCAGCTTGACGTTGGACAGCTCGATCCAGACCTTCTCTTCCTGGACGCCGATCAGCTCGACCTTGCCGACGTCAGTGATGCGCTGCAGTTGAAGTTGAAGACGCTCGGCGTAATCCTTCAACAGCGCGTAGTCGAAGCCGTCGCCGGTCAGCGCATAGATATTGCCGAAGGTGGTGCCGAACTCATCATTGAAGAACGGGCCGACGATGTCCGGCGGAAGGGTATGCTGGATATCGCCGATCTTTTTCCGTAACTGATACCAGAGTTCCGGTATCTCCCTGGAATCCAGACTGTCCAGCGCGACGAAAGTGATGGTTGATTCTCCAGGACGGGAGTAGGACACCACCTGCTGGTAGGCGCCGGTTTCCATCGCCTTCTGCTCAATCCGGTCGGATACCTGACGGGCGACTTCCTCGGCGGTTGCCCCCGGCCAGTTGGTACGAACCACCATGGCCTTGAAGGTGAACGGCGGATCTTCACTCTGGCCCAGCTCGCCATAGGACAGGACCCCGGCCACCGACAACACCAGCATGAAATACAGAACGATCTGACGATTGCGCAGCGCCCAGGCGGAGAGATTGAATGACATGATTATTCCCCGTCGAGCGTGACGCTGCGATTCTGGCGATCCACCGGTTGCACGGTCTGGCCTTCGACCAGCATATGCACGCCAGCGGCAACTACCCAATCATCGGCCGTCAGACCATCCAGAATGGTCACCTGATCCTGGCCGTAGGCACCCATGCGAACCGGCGTGCGCACAACGCTGTGGGTGGGTGGGTCGATCACCCAGACAAAAGTCTGCTGTTCCTCTGAACTGACCGCGGACAGCGGCACCGACAGCGCTACCTGATCCGGCTGATGGATAAATACCCTGGCGCTCTGGCCGACCTCGACCCGCTGCTCCTCGGCATCGAAACTAACCCGCGCAGCAAAGGTTCGGGACTGGGGATCGGCGGCCGGCGACAACTCGCGCAGCGTGCCGACAGAGCGCTCCTCGGGACGCGACCACAGCTCCACCTCCACTGTCTGGCCAATGAGGATATGGCCGATGCTGCTTTCCGGCAGGCTGATCAATACTTCGCGCTCACCGTCGGCGGCCAGCACGAACACCGTCTGGCCCGCTGCAATCACTTGGCCAACCTCCACCGAGCGGCGGGCGATCACGCCATTTTGCGGGGCACGCAGAACACTGTAGGTGGCCTGGTTATCGGCCACGTCGAATTCGGCGCGGGCCTGTTTCAGTCGAGCAGCCGCCGAGCGATAGGTGTTGTCGGCGTTATCGAATTGCGAGGAGCTGATCATCTGGCGCTCGAGCAGTGTCCGGTAACGGTCACGTTCGGTCTTTGCCAGTTGCAGATTGGCTTGGGCTGCGGCGACCTGGGCACGCGCTGCTTCCAGTTGCAGACGCACATCCTCGGGGTCGAGTTCGGCCAACGGCTGGCCTTTGCGTACCCGTTCCCCGGCATCCACCATACGTTTGGACACCTTACCAGCGATACGGAAGGCCAGTTCCGGCTCGAAGCGCGCACGCACCTCACCGGGGTAGCTCTGCACCTGGGCCTGTGCCGGCTGCGGTTGTACCGCGACCGCAGGGCGTGGCGGCGCTTCGACGGTTTCGGGTTCACGACATCCGGTCAGGACGGTGAGGGTGACGGCAAATAAACCGAGCAGAGCATGGCGGAACATGGGCAACGACCTGTCGCAAAGAGTTGGGAATAACTGAACTGATGGGTATAGTATGAATAGCAAACTCGCCAGTCCAGTATTTAAGAACATGTCTGAAAAAAAATTGCAGACCAGTGGCCTCGGTCGGCCGAAAGACCCTGCCAAGCGACAGGCCATCCTCAATGCGGCCCAGACGTTATTCCTGCGTAACGGCTATGAAGGCACCAGCATGGATGCCATCGCCGGGGAGGCGGGGGTCTCCAAACTCACGGTCTACAGCCACTTCAACGACAAGGAAACGCTGTACGGCGCTTCCATTCGCTACGTCTGCGAGATGCAGATGCCGCAGCTGTTATTCGATCATTCCGCCGAGCTCAATATCCGCCGCCGGTTGCACCGTATCGGCGATGCCTTCTGCACTCTGATCAACAGCCGCGAGTCATTGGCCCTGCACCGGCTGTTGGTCAGCATGGCCGGGCAGGATATGAAGTTGGCGCAACTGTTCTACGAAGCGGGACCACAAAGGATATGTGACGGCATGGTGCAGGTGCTGCAGCGGGCCCAGGCAGCGGGCGAGATGCAGGTCGCTGACCCGCTCAGCGCTGCGCGACATTTCTTCTGCCTGCTCAAGGGGGACCATAACTTCCGGTTGCTGATTGGCTATGATCAGGCCTTGAGTGCGGCAGATCGTCAGCAGCACGTTGATGAAGTGGTGGAGATTTTCTTGCGTATTTACGCGCCACCACCCGCCTGAGAGACAGCTTGCAGCTGGTGGTATGCCGCGCTTTGGGATATCCTCTGCGCCTTTTCTCAGGGGGTATGACATGCTGGAAACCACTCTCACCCAGCTCGAGCGACTGGTCACCGATCTGCTGCAGCAAAATAGCACGCAGAGCGAGAATATCACTCGTCTGGAGCAGCAACTACAACAGGCCAAGGAAGAGAATGACAGCCTGCAGCTGGCTGCCATGGAACAGGAAGAGCAACAGGCATCGATGTTGGCACGTCTGCAGGCACTGGTGCAGCGTGGCGGTGTCAGCGCCGAAGCATGAGTGATATCCAGGTCATCAGTCTGCTAGGGCAGGATTACTCGTTCCGCATCGCTGCGGATGAGGCGGTGCTGTTCCAGCAGGCTGCGGATCTGCTGCAGCAGAAGCTCGCAGACACCAAAGCCCGCCATCATGGCAGCGGGCATACCGAACTGCTGGTAGCGACCGCTCTGAGTCTGTGTGTGCCGTTGGTTCGGCAGACGGAGCAACTGCAGGACGCCGAACAGCGCCTGGCCGACCTGGTCGGGATGCTCGAATCGCCGATTGATCGATGAGAGTAGTCAGGCCGGCGGCGGCTCGGCGTTTTTCCGGGTGCCGCGAAGGTTCATCAGAAACAGGCCGATCTGCAGTGCAATCAGCGCCCAGGCATCTGCGTGCCAGCCCCAGGCAACCCAGAGCAGATTACTGCTGATAAAGCAGATGAAGCCGGCCAGGCGTTTTATTCTGTTGCGCGAACCCACCAGCCAGGCCGCCACCAGTGTGACGACCATCGCTGGCCATTGCAGCAGGTTGATCAGGCTATCTATATCCATAATCGATCAGACCGGACCGGCAGGCTCGCGTTCCGTCAGGATGCACTCCGGCTGGTGAGCGCTCGTAATGGAGCGCATGTTTCACCTTCTGCACTGACTGCATTGACGACATATACATACTGAAGCCACAAAAAAACCCGGCAGATTTCTCTGGCCGGGCTTTTCAGCGTGCAGCGGGTATTACATGCCGTACTTGGCTTTGTACTCGCGGCGGCAGCGATGCAGAACTGGTTCGGTGTAACCGTTCGGCTGTTTGCTGCCCTCGAGGATCAGTTCCAGCGAGGCCTGGAAGGCAATGTTGTTGTCGAAGTCAGGTGCCATCGGCTGGTAGCCGGCGTCGCTGGCATTCTGTCGATCTACCACCAGTGCCATGCGCTGCATGCTTTCGATCACCTGCTCCCTGGTGATGATGCCGTGACGCAACCAGTTGGCCAGCAGCTGGCTGGAAATACGCAGTGTTGCGCGGTCTTCCATCAGGCCGACATCGTTGATATCCGGCACCTTGGAGCAGCCGACACCCTGACTGATCCAGCGCACCACGTAACCCAGGATGCCCTGAACGTTGTTGTCGATCTCGTTCTTCTTCTCGTCATCGCTCCAGTTGGTGTTCTGGGCCAGCGGAAGGGTCAGGATGTCGTCTACCGAGGCGAACTCGCGCTCGGCCAGTTCCTTCTGGCGCTCGAATACATTGACCTTATGGTAGTGCAGGGCGTGCAGAGTGGCGGCAGTCGGGGACGGAACCCAGGCGGTATTGGCACCGGCCATCGGGTGGCCGATCTTCTGCTCCAGCATGCCGGCCATCAGGTCCGGCATGGCCCACATGCCCTTGCCGATCTGGGCACGACCGGACAGGCCGCAATTCAGGCCATGATCGACGTTCCAGTTTTCATAGGCACTGATCCACTTCTCGGCCTTCATGTTGGCCTTGCGCACTACCGGGCCTGCTTCCATGGAAGTATGGATTTCATCGCCGGTACGGTCGAGGAAGCCAGTGTTGATGAATACGACGCGCTCACTGGCGGCCTTGATACAGGCTTTCAGGTTGACGGTGGTGCGGCGCTCTTCATCCATGATGCCGACCTTGAGTGTGTTGCGTGTCAGCCCCAGCAGGTCCTCGACGCGGTCAAACAGCTCGTTGGCGAAAGCCACTTCTTCCGGACCGTGCATCTTCGGTTTGACGATATAGACGCTGCCGGTGCGGGTATTGCGGCGGCTGGTGCTGCCATTGAGGTTATGCATGGCGGTCAGGCTGGTCACGATACCGTCGAGAATGCCTTCGGGCACTTCGCGGCCATCTTTGTCGAGGATGGCATCATTGGTCATCAGATGCCCGACGTTGCGCACGAAGAGCATCGAGCGGCCGTGCAGTTTCAGCTCGGAGCCATCCGCCTTGATATAGGTCCGGTCCGGGTTCATGGTGCGGGTGAAGGTCTTGCCGTCCTTGCTGACGGTTTCGGCCAGATCACCTTTCATCAGGCCCAGCCAGTTCTTGTAGGCCAGCACCTTGTCATCGGCGTCGACGGCGGCAACCGAATCTTCGCAGTCCATGATGGTGGTGATGGCAGACTCCATCAGCACATCCTTGACGCCGGCAGCATCGGTCTGGCCAATCGGGCTGGACGGATCGATCTGGATCTCGAAATGCATGCCGTTATTCTTCAGCAGCAGGGCCTGCGGTGCTGCGGCGTCGCCCTGGAAGGCGAGGAACTTGTCGGCTTCCTTGAGGCCGGTCTCATTGCCATCCTGCAGCGTGACGCTCAGCTGACCATTGTTGATGGTATAGGCGGTGGCATCCACGTGGGAACCTTTGGCCAGTGGAGCTGCCTCATCAAGGAACGCGCGGGCGAAGGCGATAACCTTGTCACCGCGGATCTTGTTGTAACCCTTGCCTTTCTCGGCGCCGCCTTCTTCGCTGATGGCATCGGTACCGTAGAGAGCGTCATACAGGGAGCCCCAGCGGGCATTGGCGGCATTCAGGGCGAAGCGGGCGTTCATGATCGGCACAACCAGCTGCGGGCCGGCCATGGTAGCGATCTCTTCGTCGACATTTTCGGTCGTGATCTTGAAATCGGCCGGCTCCGGCAGCAGGTAGCCGATTTCCTGGAGGAAGGTTTTATAGGCGACGGCATCGTGAGTCTGACCCGCACGTTCCTGATGCCAGGCGTCAATACTCGCCTGCAGGTCGTCACGTTTGGCCAGCAGGGCGCGGTTCTTCGGCGCCAGATCATGAATCAGCGTATCGACTCCGGCCCAGAAAGCGTCAGCTTTCACACCGGTACCGGGAATGGCCTGCTCATTGATGAAGTCGAAAAGAACCTTGGCAATCTGCAGATTACCGACTTGGACGCGTTCAGTCATGAAAACCCCTCACTCTACGGAGATACTGCGCCTGGGCGCATAAGGACGTGGCATTTGGAGACGCAGCATGTTACACGATGATCGTTTGCAAATCATGTTCAAAACGTGGAATTGTGTCGGTATCAGATCAAAGCGGCAGATAATTACCCGTCAGCTGCCCCCTGGAAGAATTCCAATGGACCAAGCGTTTCTGAATTCCCTCGTCGAACAACTGCCGGAGCTGGAGCCGGGTCAACCGTTCAATCAGGCCGCCAGACAGTATGCCAGCTACTACGGCATCGATTTCAGTGCCGATGCAGCTCAGCATCTGGGGCGTATTACCGTCGATGGCTTCGACGTTGCCGTACAGGTCTGGCGGCCATCGGCGCCACGCGGCACGCTGGTTCTGTTGCATGGCTATTACGATCACATGGGGTTGTATCAGCACCTGATTCGTTGGGCGCTCAGCCAGCGCCTGGCGGTACTGGCATTCGACTTGCCGGGGCACGGATTGTCCAGTGGCGCGCGGGCGAGTATCGATTGCTTCCTGCGTTATCAGCAGGTGCTTGATGGTGTGCTTGAACAGGGTCGGTTGTGGAAGTTGCCCGCGCCATGGCATTTCCTCGGGCAGAGCACCGGCGGCGCGATTCTCATCGACCGGCTATTGCATGGTCCCATGCCGGAGCAGGCCGGGCAGACGATTTTGATGGCACCTCTGGTTCGGCCGCGGCAGTGGGGCGTTTCGCAGTTCAGTCTCAAACTGTTGGGAGGCTTTATCCAGCAGTTGGGACGACGCTTTACCGATAACTCGACCGATCTGGATTTTCTCGAATTCATTCGTCAGCACGACCCGCTGCAGGCGCAGGTATTGCCGGTGGCCTGGGTGCAGGCGTTGGACAAGTGGATTCCGCGTATCGAGACGGCCGTGCCGGCAGCGCATCGCCCCTTGATAGTGCAGGGGCAGGCTGATGGTACGGTGGACTGGCAGCATAATATCAAGGTGCTGCAGGACAAGTTCGATGCTCCCGAGCTGTTCTACCTGCCCAAGGCGCGCCATCATCTGGCTAATGAAAAGCCCAGGTATCGCCGGCAATATCTTGATTGGCTGGGCGAGCGGCTGGGCTACTGATTCGGCCACTGATTCGGGAGTCGCAGCGCGCCCTGAATAGGCTCAGGGGTTCAGCGCATCGCGTACGGCCTGCTCCGTGGCGCGATAGAAGGCCTGCCCGCCGACGGACTCGGCCCATTCAGCAAAGCGGGTCAGTTCGTCGTCACTCAGGTCGCGGTAGATATAGGCCAATGTCTCCGGCAGGTTGGAGCGCATCTGCTCACGCAGTCGGTCGCGACTGGCAGTACCGCCCTGTTGCGGAATCTTCATCAGCCCACCCAGCAGATCGTTGGCGCTCTGCGCCGCCAGCCCGGTGAGCGCCATGGAAACTTCTACACCCAATTCCAGTGCCGGCAACCGGCTGCCCAGTCGCTCGATCAAGGCGTGGCGTTCAGCGCTCAACTGCCGCGTTGGCAGGCCTTGCTGCATGGTGGCCACCGATGCTGGGGAGCTGGCCTGGGTTTCAGCTGAAACTATTTTTCTTCCCAGGGGACTGTTGAAGAAGGTCAGTGCCTGCTGGATAGCTGCCGGCTCCATGGCCAGGGCCAGCCGGGCCTGGGCGCGGTCATGCATGCCCTGCGGCTCGAAACGCTGACTGCTGTTGCGCACCAGCGTTTCCTGTACCGCCGGCGGAAATTGCCCGGCATAGCGCTGCTGAGCGCTCTGCAGTGCGGCCTGGAAGTGCTGTTGGTGTTGCGCCATGCCGGAGCGTTGGTACAGCTCTGCGGGGCTGGCGCTGACATGGCCGGCATAGAGGCTGCACAGCAGCAGAGCGGCAAAGATGAACCACAGAGAAGACAGGGGGAAAGGGCGCATGGATCCTCGCAATCATGGGGTCGGGTCAGTATGGAATGCTGTTACGCAAGAGGCGGTCCGTTTACACTATGTGGCGCCCGGGACCCCGGGTCTTGTCCGCCGTGCCACGTCCGTGGCACGGCGATGCCGCTATTCCGATTTGAGTATGAATAGGATGCCCGAGTTCCCTGCCGCTGCGGCAGACCGTCTGGTCTGCGTGGCTGACAGCCTTGCTGTGCACGGCTGGTCGATAACCGAGAGTGCATTGCCCGACGAACTGATCGGTGAGCTGGAGCGTAACTGCCACTCTTTGTGGGCCAGCGAAGCCTTACAGCCAGCGGCGGTAGGGCGGGCCGGTGAGCAGCTGGTGCTGCCGGAGGTGCGAGGGGATCATATCCGCTGGCTGGATGACTGTCCGGCCAACGCGGCCGCCGCGGCGTATATCGGGGCGATGGAGGAATTGCGCCACGTGCTGAATCGAACCCTGTTCCTCGGCCTGGATAACTTCGAGACCCACTATGCACTGTATCCCCCCGGTGCCGGTTACCAGCGGCATGTGGATAGATTCAAGGACAGCCCATTGCGCACCGTCTCGGTGGTTCTGTATCTGAATAGTCAGTGGCAGCCGGGTGATGGCGGCGAATTGCGTCTGCATCTGCCGGATGGCGTGATGGATGTGCCGCCACGGGCAGGCACCCTGGCGGTGTTCATGAGCGCCAGTCTACCTCACGAGGTGCTCCAGGCGCAGCGTGATCGGGCCAGCCTGGTGGGCTGGTTCCGGCGCCGGCCGGACAACCCGTTGATGCATTGATCATGCAGAAGATTCTTGTCAGCAGTTGCCTGCTGGGGCGGCCGGTCCGCTACGACGGCAGCGCCCATGGTCCTTATTCCCTGCTGCAGCACTGGCAGGCACAGGGACGGGTGGTGGCGCTCTGCCCGGAAGTCAGCGGCGGTCTGCCCACGCCCCGGCCGCCGGCGGAAATCCCCGGCGGTCAGGGCGCAGCCGTGCTGGAGGGGCTACTACCTGTGGTTGATGTGGGTGGGCGCGATGTCAGTGCGGCGTTTCTTGCCGGTGCTGCCGCTGCGGTGGAACTGGTCAGCCGCCAAGGCATCAGGTTCGCTGTGCTCAAGGCGCGCAGCCCTTCCTGCGGGAATCAGGAAACCTATGATGGCACCTTCACCGGCAACCGCGTTGCCGGTGAAGGTGTGACCGCGGCCGCTTTGCGCCGCCGCGGGGTGCAGGTGTTCAACGAGAATGAACTGGAACTGCTGGCTTCTCTGCTGACGGATTGACCGGCGTAAACCGGTAGAACAGGTTCGGCTCGCTGACCACATAGATACGCCGCTGGCTGTCGACGGTCAGCCCTTCGGCCTGCGGCACGGTCCGGCTCAGGCCGCTCATGCCGCGCCACAAACCCAGCAGACTCAGGGGCTTACCTTCGGCACTGTATTCCACCACCATGTGTGACTCATCGCTGAGCAGAAGCAGATGTCCGCTGCGGCTGTCCGCAGTGAGAGAAGACAGGTCGTTCATGAACAGACGGTCGGCCGGCAGCGCAGATTCGCTGGAGATGCTGATGGAAGCATCATCCGGCTGTCCAACGAAGCCGGTGATGCTCAGTACCTGCATCGGATCCCGCTCCTTGACCACCATCAGACGCTGACGCTTGCCATCCCAGGACAAACCTTCCAGACCTTTGTTGTCCTGATCACCCATGGACACCGTCAGACTGGGAGCGTCGGCCACATCCAGTTCCACGGCGTCGTCGGGAATTTCGATTTCCAGCAAGCGCCGCTTGCGTTCTTCGGCAATCACATAACGATTGTCCGTCACATGGGTCAGGCCTTCCATATCCTGTACGCCGTTGATCCGGATGCTGCGCAGCAACCGGCCGTCCAGACTCAGCTCGACGATCAGCGCGTTGCCATTGACGACGCCGAACAGCGTATTGCTGTTCTCGTTGTAGGTTAGCGCCGAAAGATCATCATCCAGCCCGGTGATCGGCAATGCGTCGATCTCAACCCGGTAGCGACCCAGGTCGAAGGCTTGCTCCGGCATGGGCTGGCGATTCAGCTTCCAGTTCTGCCATAGCAGGACATCAAGATTATTGAAATGCAGGAAGCTGTAGCCTGTGACCAGCAACAGCAGAATGGCGGTCAGCAGAAAACGTTTCAACAGGGGGGTTCCTCAAGGCGGTGAAAGCTGTCAGAACTGCTAGCCGCCGGAAAAGTTCCCGGCGGCTAGCTGCGCTTCACTCATGTACGCGGGTGACCTGCTGCAGGGTCCCGGGGATTGTCAGCTTTAATTCATCGCCGGGATTCAGCACACCGACCCCGGCTGGCGTCCCGGTGAGCACCACATCGCCAGGCAACAGGGTGAAGGCCCCGGCGATATGCTGCAGCAGGGCGATGATCGGAGTGATCATCTCGGCGCTGTTGCCCTGCTGACGCAGCTCGCCATTGATCTGCAATCGCAGCGGCAAGTCATTCAGGGCAGGCGCTTGATCGGGGCGGACAAAAACGGACAGCGGGCAGGCGGCATCAAACGCCTTGGCCCGCTCCCATGGGTGGCCCTTGGCCTTGAGCTGGTCCTGCAGTTCGCGCAGGGTCAGATCCAGCGCCAGGCCGACACCGGTTATCGCCGCTGCGGCATCTCCTGGACCGACGGTACCGGACAGTGGCGCGCCGATCAGTAGGGCGATTTCGGTTTCGTAATGCACAGCGCCACGACCGGTTGGCAGATGGAAGCTGTCGGCCAGAGGCACTACCGCGGTGGCCGGTTTGATGAACAGCAGTGGTTCGCTGGGCACCGGGTTGTTCAGCTCGCGCGCGTGTTCTGCATAGTTGCGCCCCACGCAGACCACTTTGCCCAGGGGCAGATCGATCGGCGTTCCGTCATTGTATTGATGCTGGTAGGTCATTGGTTACCCCTTGCACGCAAATGAATTTGCCGTCCGCACGATGGCTTCCGTTCAGGCCGGGAAGATCTTGCCCGGGTTCATGATGCCGTTCGGATCGAACACCGCCTTGACCGCCTTCATCACGGCAATTTCCTCGGCGCTGCGGCTGTAGCCCAGGTAGTCGCGCTTGGTCATGCCCATGCCATGTTCGGCGGAGATCGAGCCGTTGTAGCGCTGGACGATCTCGAACACCCACTGGTTGACGCTGGCGCACTTGGCAAAGAACTCTTCCTTGGGCATGGCGTCGGGCTTGAGGATATTCAAGTGCAGGTTGCCGTCGCCGATGTGGCCGAACCAGACGATCTCGAAATCGGGGTAATGTTCGCCGACGACAGCGTCGATGTCCCGCAGGAAGGCGGGTACCTGGCTGATGGTCACCGAGATGTCGTTCTTGTACGGCGTCCAGTGGGAGATGGTCTCGGAGATGAACTCGCGCAGCTTCCACAGATTCTGCAACTGTTGCTCGCTCTGGCTCATGACGCCATCCAGTACCCAGCCCTGCTCCACGCAGTACTCGAAGGTTTCCAGTGCCTGGTTGGCGATCTCCTCGCTCACCGCCTCGAATTCCAGCAGGGCATAGAAGGCGCAGTCGGTCTCGAAGGGCGCGGGTACGTCGCCGCGGTCCATTATCTTGGCCATGGCCTTGTCGGAGAAGAACTCGAAAGCGGTCAGGTCCAGCTTGCCCTGGAAGGCATGCAGTACCGGCATGATGGAGTCGAAATCCGGAGTGCCCAGAACCATCGCGGTGAGATTCTTCGGTGCCCGTTCCAGGCGCATGGTCGCCTCGACGACGAAGCCCAAGGTGCCTTCAGCACCGATGAACAGCTGACGAAGGTCGTAGCCAGTGGCGTTCTTGATCAGCCCCTTGTTCAGTTCGAGCAACTCGCCGGCGCCGGTCACCACCTTGAGGCCGGCCACCCAGTTGCGAGTCATGCCATAGCGGATAACCTTGATGCCGCCAGCGTTGGTGCCGATATTGCCGCCGATCTGGCTGGAGCCCGCGGAGGCAAAGTCCACGGGGTAATACAGGCCCTGTTCTTCGGCATACTGCTGCAGCTGCGCAGTTACCACGCCCGGCTGGCAGGTGACGGTGCGATCATAGGCATTGAAATCGAGAATCCGGTTCATGTAATCGAAGGACACCACGATTTCGCCATTCGCGGCCACTGCAGCGGCCGACAAACCGGTGCGGCCGCCGGACGGGGTCAACGCCAGTTTATGTTCATTGGCGAAGCGCACCAGGGCCTGGACCTGCTCGGTGCTCTTGGGGAACACGATGGCCAGCGGGGCCGGCTCGAACTGCTTGGTCCAGTCCTTGCCCCAAGTGGTCAGTGACTCACTGTCGGTACGAACCTTGTCGGTGTCGACCAGCGTTTTCAGGGTTTCAATGATGGCTTCAGGGGTCATGGCGGCTCTCAAACAAAATTCATGCAGGGCCTGAACACATTTCATGCTGCGAACAGGCATCTGGAAAAGGGAGATTATGCTAGCATATGCGGCTTCCGAAACAGGTCAGCGACGGAGAAAACGCCGAAAAACCTGACGGACCATCATACATCAGCATTACGGGTAACTGACACATGGCTAAAACCTCGCTGGACAAAAGCAAAATCAAGTTTCTGCTCCTCGAGGGTGTGCACCAGACTGCCGTCGACACTCTGAAGGCAGCCGGTTACACCAATATCGATTATCACACTGGCTCGTTGCCGGAAGAACAACTCAAGGAAGCGATCGCCGAGGCGCACTTTATTGGTGTCCGTTCCCGTACCCAGCTGACTGCGGACGTGCTTCAGCATGCAAACAAACTGGTAGCCATCGGCTGTTTCTGCATCGGCACCAACCAGGTTGATCTCGACACGGCCCGTGAGATGGGTGTGGCGGTGTTCAACGCGCCGTATTCCAATACCCGTTCGGTTGCCGAGCTGGTGCTGGCCGAGGCCATTCTGCTGCTGCGCGGCATTCCCGAGAAGAACGCGGTCGCCCACCGTGGCGGCTGGTTGAAGAGCGCCACCGACTCCTTCGAGATTCGCGGCAAGAAACTGGGCATCGTCGGTTACGGCTCTATCGGTACTCAGCTTTCGGTACTGGCGGAAAGCCTGGGCATGCAGGTGATTTTCTATGATGTGGTGACCAAGCTGCCGCTGGGCAATGCGCAACAGGTCGGCTCGCTCACCGAACTGCTGGGTACCGCTGATATCGTCACCCTGCATGTGCCGGAAACCGCCGCTACCAAGTGGATGATCGGCGAGAAGGAAATCCGTGCCATGAAGAAGGGCGGCATCCTGATCAACGCTGCGCGTGGCACCGTGGTCGAGATCGACGCACTGGCCGCAGCACTGGCCGACAAGCACCTGAACGGTGCGGCCATCGATGTGTTCCCGGTCGAGCCGCGTTCCAACAAGGACGAGTTCATTTCGCCGCTGCGTGAGTTCGACAACTGTCTGTTGACTCCGCACATCGGTGGCTCGACCATGGAAGCCCAGGCCAACATCGGTCTGGAAGTGGCTGAGAAGCTGGTGCGCTACAGCGACAACGGTACCTCCATTACCTCGGTCAACTTCCCCGAAGTGGCGCTGCCATCGCATCCGGGCAAGCACCGCCTGCTGCACATACACCAGAACATCCCGGGTGTGATGAGCGAGATCAACCAGGTGTTCGCCAGCAACGGCATCAACATCTCCGGTCAGTATCTGCAGACCAACGAGAAGGTCGGTTATGTGGTCATCGACGTCGATGCTGCGTACTCCGATCTGGCGCTGGAAAAACTCCACGAGATCACCGGTACCATTCGCTGCCGCGTGTTGTTCTGATGTGACTGGGTGGCGGGGCAATCCCGCCACCTGTTGTTTTTTCGCTATTTCTTCTCTTCTCGACTCCATTGCTCACTTGTCCTCCACTTACGGTCATAAACGGGCAATCCGGAGAGACAGCGCGTATTTGCGTCTATCTGTTCGGGCGCTGATTGCCGCTCGTTCAGCTCAGGTTCAGCAAGAGTTCAGGCTAGGTTCAGCGGCGGGCTGGCATGCTGTCTCCCATCATTTATCAACGGAGAGCCAAGCCATGAAAACCACACTGAAACTGATTGCCGTCGGTACTACCATGGCGTTTGCCAGCCTGCCGGCATTTGCTCAGGACAACTTCGTCGGACTGACCTGGGGCGAAACCAGCAATAACATCGACCGCTCCAGTGCCCTCAAGGGCAGCTCGCAAACCAGCCGCCTGGACGACACCATCAATAATTCCGGTACCTGGGGCGTTCGCGGTGGTGTTCAGGATGACACCGGACGCATGTACCTGACCTATGAATACGTATCGGATACCTATTCCAGCCGCTACAAACTGCGCCAGCAGAACCTGCTCGGCAGCTACGATCTGTTCCTGCCGGTTGCGGACAGCACCAGACTGTTCGGCGGCGTCACTGCCGGTCTGGTCAAGCTGGAGCAGGATTCACCCGGATTCCATCGCGACAGTGATCTTGGTCTGGCAGGTGGTCTGCAGGCGGGTATCCTGCACAGCCTGAACCCGGACTTCTCGATCGAAGCTGGCTACCGCTATCTGCGCACGACTGTCGATGCCAGCCTGAACGCCCGAGACCGCAGTGTGGGCGGCTCTTTTGACCTGAAGAGCTCGGATCAGGCCTATCTCGGTTTAAACTATCACTTCTGATTCCGGTGTGAACCCGACCCGCCCGGCAGCAGAATCTGATGCCGGGCGGTTTTGCATGCGCCAGTTCCGGCCAACAGTCCCACTATCGGAGGCAGCAGCATGAAGCTTCTGTTGGTAGAAGACGAGGCGCTGTTGCGCCACCACCTGTCCACGCGCTTCGGTGAGGCGGGGCATATTGTCGATGCCGTCGACAGCGCCGAGGATGGCGTGTTTCAGGCTCAGCAGTTCAACCACGATATCGCCATCATCGACCTGGGCTTGCCTGGCATGGGTGGACTGGATCTTATCCGCCAATTACGCAGCATGGGTCGGACCTTCCCAATTCTGATATTGACTGCCCGTGGCAGTTGGCAGGACAAGGTCGAAGGGTTGACCTGCGGTGCGGATGATTATGTGGTCAAACCCTTTCAGTTCGAAGAGCTGGAGGCGCGGCTGAATGCTCTGGTGCGGCGCTCCTCGGGTTTTGTTCAGGCACGGATCAGTACCGGAACACTTGTGCTGGACCTGAACCGCAAGCAGGCCATGGTCGATGATAAGGCGTTGCCGCTCACGGCCTTTGAATACCGGATTCTCGAATATCTGATGCGCCATCATCAGCAGGTGGTGGCCAAGGATCGACTGATCGAGCAGTTGTATCCCGACGATGACGACCGTGACTCCAATGTCATTGAGGTATTGGTCGGGCGGTTGCGTCGCAAGCTGGAGACGGCTGGAGAGCGCGAGCTGATCGAAACGGTGCGCGGCCAGGGCTACCTGTTTGTCGGGCAATGCCATTGATGCGCTCACTGCGTTCCCGGTTGGTGTTCAGTGCCGCCGGCTTTGCCATGCTCTTCGTGCTGGCGTTGCTGCCGGCGTTGCAGAATGTGTTCGATCAGACTCTCGAGCAGGTCGTCCAGCAGCGCCTGGCTGCTGATGCGGCTACCCTGATCAGCGTGGCTACTGTGGTTGATGGCAAGCTGGTCATGCCGGAACACATGCCAGATGAAGAGTTCAACCTGCCTGAAGCCAAGCTGCTGGGCTACGTGCATGACGTGGCGGGCAACCTGATCTGGCACTCGCGCTCTACTGAAGACGAGCAGTTGAGCTATCTGCCGCACTTCAGCGGCAACCGTATCGACTTTCTGCGCATACGTGACCTGGATCAGCGGGAATACTACGTCTACGACGTGGAAGTGAACCTGGCGGGGGATGATGAACTGCCGCTGAGCTTCATCACAATGTTGCCGAGCAGCGAGTTCGCACCTCTGCAGAAAAGCTTCAGTCAGAAGTTGCGGTCATGGCTGGGTGGCGGATTGTTGATTCTGCTGGTGCTGCTCTGGCTCGGGCTGACCTGGAGCCTGCGCTCACTGGGTGGTGTGCGGCGGGAGCTCAACGAAATCGAGCAGGGCAGACGTGCTGCGCTGACGGATAAACATCCTGCCGAGCTTGCACGTTTGACGCGCTCCTTGAATCGCCTGCTCGACAGCGAGCGCCTGCAGCAGACGCGGTATCGTGATTCGCTGGCGGATCTGGCTCACAGCCTGAAAACGCCGCTGGCGGTGCTGCAGACCGTGGCGGAAAAGATCCGCGAGCAACCAGGCCGCAATGAGCAATCCCGTGTGTTGCAGGACCAGATCGAGCGGATGAGCCAGCAGATCGACTATCAATTGCAGCGAGCCAGTCTGCGCCGCAGTGGCCTGGTATTGCATCAGGCCAGGCTGGCGCCGGTAGTTGCGAAGCTCTGCGAGGCGCTGAGCAAGGTTTATCAAGAGAAGCCGGTGCGAGTGGCGTTTGATATCAGTGATGATTTTCAGGTGCCGATGGAAGAGGGTGCATTACTGGAGTTGCTGGGCAACCTGCTGGAAAATGCCTACCGTCTGAGTATCTCGCATATCAGAGTCAGAGCGACCGCACGTCAGGGTGTTTGTGAGATCACTGTCGAAGATGACGGGCCCGGTGTGCCGGAGAGTCAGCGTCAGCGGGTAATAGGTCGGGGTGAGCGCCTGGATACGGCCCACCCGGGGCAGGGCATCGGGCTGTCCGTGGTTCGCGATATCATCGAAAGCTACGATGGTGAACTGAGCCTGGAAGATTCAGCACTGGGTGGCGCGGCCTTCCATGTTCGCTTGCCCAGCGAAAGGCTGGCTCCAGGCAGGCGGCGTACCTGACCGGTGCAATACGTGGCACGCATGAGACGCTGATTCACGCTCCAGCGTGGGAACGCCTGCCGGGACGCTCTGCGTCTCATCCCGCCGCCGTGCAGGTGCCAGTGCGAACGCTGGAGCATCCAGAGCGCGAGCTACCACGTGGAGCTGGGAGCCACAGAAGCCGAATCTGTGATGCTGCTCGCCGAGAGTCAGTTGGCAGATCGCTCCATACGCTGCACGCCGGTTGCCGTGCCGAGCAACAGGATATCCGCGGGCCTTGCCGCAAACAGACCATTGCAGACCACGCCGACAATCGCATTGAGCTTTTCTTCCAACCCGCGGGGGTCGTGGATCTGCATGTTGTGGACATCGAGAATGACGTTGCCGTTATCGGTCACCACGCCTTCGCGGTAGGCCGGATCGCCGCCGAGTTTGACGATTTCCCGGGCGACATGGCTGCGGGCCATGGGGATGACTTCCACCGGTAGCGGAAACTCGCCGAGGGTACCGACCAACTTGCTTTCGTCGGCGATGCAGATGAAGGTCCGGGCTACGGCAGCAACGATCTTCTCACGGGTCAGCGCTGCGCCGCCCCCCTTGATCAGTTCCAGATGCCGGTTGGCCTCGTCAGCACCATCCACGTAATAGTCCAGGCTGGCCACGCTGTTCAGATCGTAGACGGGGATGCCATGCTGCTTCAGACGCTCGGCGGTGGCCTGCGAACTGGCCACGGCACCATCGAAGAAGCCCTTGTGCCGGGCCAGGGCATCGATGAAGTGGTTGGCGGTCGAGCCAGTGCCGACCCCGATGACGCTCTTGTCTTCCAGATTGGGCAGCAGAATTTCCACCGCTGCCTGCCCAACGGCCTGCTTGAGTTCATCCTGGGTCATGCCGGTCACCTCTGTGCATTTGAATAAAGCGATAATTATACGACCCCACCCGGACAGCGTGTAGTCGGATCGGGGCCGATTCGTTAGACTGGCGCTTTACTTTTACCTCACCAAGCCGAAACCCTGATGCCTACTCTGGAAAGTTACGTAAAGAAGATTCTCTGCTCCCCTGTATATGATGTGGCTGTCGAAACCCCCATTCATCGCGCGCCTTTCCTCTCCGAGCGACTCGGCAACACCGTTCTGCTCAAGCGCGAAGATCTGCAGCCGGTGTTTTCGTTCAAGATTCGCGGTGCCTACAACAAGTTGATGCAGCTGACCGACGAGCAGCGCGCCTGCGGTGTGGTGGCGGCGTCGGCGGGCAATCATGCTCAGGGGCTGGCGTTTGCGGCCAGGTATCTGGGGGTGAAGGCGACCATCGTGATGCCGAAGACCACGCCGGAGATCAAGGTCAAGGCGGTCAGAGCACGGGGTGGCAAGGTGGTTTTGCATGGCGATGCGTTCGACGAGGCGCTGGCCTATGCGCAGAAACAGGTTGAAGAGAAAGGTCTGGTATTCATTCACCCCTATGACGACCCCGACACAATCGCCGGTCAGGGTACTGTGGCGATGGAAATCCTGCGCCAGCATCAGGGACATCTGGACGCCATTTTTGTCCCGGTTGGAGGTGGTGGCCTGATCGCCGGCATTGCAGCCTATGTGAAATATCTGCGCCCCGAGATCAAGGTGATCGGTGTCGAACCACGCGACTCCAATTGTCTGCAGACCGCGCTGGAGAAAGGCAAGCGAGTGACTCTGGGGCAGGTGGGTCAGTTTGCCGATGGGGTCGCGGTAGCGCAGATCGGTAAGTTTACCTTTGATATCTGCAAGCATTATGTCGATGAGGTGATCACGGTATCCTCCGACGAAATGTGCGCAGCGATCAAGGACATCTATGACGACACCCGCTCGATCTGTGAGCCGGCCGGGTGTCTTGGCGTGGCCGGGATCAAGAAATACGTCGAACGCGAAGGCTGCACCGGCAAGGTGATGGTGGCCATCGATTCGGGCGCCAACATCAATTTCGACCGTCTGCGCCATGTCGCCGAGCGGGCCGAGATCGGCGAGCAGCGCGAAGCCCTGCTGGCGGTGACCATTCCAGAGCGCCCCGGCAGCTTCAAGGCATTCTGCCAGGCTATCGGCAAGCGGGCCATCACCGAGTTCAACTACCGTTATCACGACCAGCAGGAAGCCCATATCTTTGTCGGGGTGCAGGCTCATCCGGAAAACGATCCCCGCGAAGCGCTGGTGGAGAGCTTGATTGCCAAGGACTTCCCGGTTCTGGATCTGACCGATAACGAGCTGGCCAAGCTGCACATCCGGCATATGGTCGGTGGGCATTCGGTGCAGGTGCAGGATGAGGTGGTCTATCGCTTCGAATTCCCGGAGCGCCCTGGTGCGTTGTTCAACTTCCTCAACAAGTTGGGCGGGCGCTGGAACATCTCCATGTTCCACTATCGCAACCACGGCGCCGACTACGGCCGGGTGGTGGTCGGACTGCAGGTGCCCGAGGCAGAGCGGGCCAAGGTGCCGGCTGCGCTGAAGGAAATCGGTTATCCCTTCTGGGATGAAACTGACAATCCGGCCTATCGGTTGTACCTCGGCTGACTCGGCGCGCCGGACTGGCGCGCCCAGAGCAACAGAAAGTTGACGTCAATGCATTTATGGGTTATACGGTGTCGCTCGATACGTCGGAAGTATTGTCTCAAAACGATGTGTGCGCTCACGCGAGCGTTCTGATGGACCAGACAAAGATAGTTGGCCAGTATTGGAGGGCAGGTAATGCGCCGTAAGCCGGATTTGATGTGGATATTAGTGCTTGTGTTCACCCTGGGCGTGGTAACCACGGGATATACCCAGAGTTACTTCGACCGTCCCGCAGCTGCTGTTGAAGCTGAATCTATTTCACCAGAATGATCTGCTGATCGCTGACGATACCGTCCAGGGGAATGTCCCAGGCGGCAGCGGGCAATTGTGCGACTTTCTGGCAGTGATGGGCCAGGCCCAGCAGCTGTGGCCCGGTCCAGTGCTTGCGCAGTCGACGAAAGGCGAAGGTGCGGTCATAAAAGCCGCCGCCCATGCCGAGTCGGTTGCCGAATTCGTCAAAGCCAACCAGTGGCATCAGCACCAGGTCGAGGCGCCAGGGCCTGGTCTGCAATCTTGGATCGACCAGGGGTTCGCGGATGCCGAAGCGGTTGGTTATCCATTGCTGCTGCGCAGTCAGCCGCTGGAAATGCATGCGGTTGGCTGGCCAGCCGGTAATGACCGGCAGATAGCATTGCTTGCCCAGGCGGCGGGCGTGTTCCATCAGAATCGCAGGATCTATTTCACCATCGTTGGCCAGATAGAAAGCGATATGCCGGCTGCGGCGGAACAGGGGATGCTGCGCCAGCTGACGCCATAGCTGCTGGCTGGCCTTATGTTGCTGCTGAGGGCTGAGCGCGCGACGTGCTGTGCGCAGCTGACGGCGCAGTGCGGAGCGGTGGCTGCCATTCATGAAAGGGGTCCCCGGGATGCCGCTGTCGGGTTAGCCCTTGAACCCGAAAGTTCAAGGCGGAGGACATTGCATCGTTTTAGGCTTTCCGACATGCGGACATGCACACTGACGATGGCGCCTGCCCCCCTTCTACAGGAGTATCGGCTCAGGGACATCACCGACTGGCAAACACCCCAGGGATGTGACCGAGTATACAGAAAATTCACTGCAACTCCAGACCTCGGCTATTCCTGGTGGCGGGTCAACGCCTGATCGAGACGGCTGGCCAGTTCGGTGATCTGCTGTTGTTGATCACTCATCAGCCGCGCTTTCTGTATATTGCCGGTGAGCATTTCATGGCTGATGTTGAGTGCTGCCATGACCGCGATTCGCTCCACACCAACGACCTTGCCGCGATTGCGGATGTCGCGCATGGTGTTGTCCAGATGCCGGGCAGCTTCTTCCAGGTTGTAACGTTCTTCAGGGGGGCAGGCGACCTGGTATTCCTTGTCGAGGATGCGCAGGGTGACTGTCAGAGGTTGGCTCATGAATCGTGCTCCAGGGATTTCAGACGCAATATCATGGCTTCGACCTTCTGACGGGCCAAATCGTTCTTCTCGATCAGCTGCAATCGTTCTTCACGCCAGGAACGTTCCTGGGCCAGGAGCTGGTGGTTCTGTTGTTGCAGTCGATCGCAGATGCCGATCAGCTGGTCTATTTTGTCAATCAGGTTGTTGATGTCGGGTTCGTCCATTTGGCGTCATTCTGTCATCCCGCTGTCGGGGAACTATAGAGCTGACCGGGAGGGTGGTCAAACCCTGATGAACGATTGTGCGAACCCGGTTGGCAACTGCGGCGACGGGACGCAGAGCGCAAGCCAGGTTGTTCCCGAGGCTGTCAGGTCTGTAGGATATGGCAGCTGCCTGGGATACAGTCCCAGCATCATCTATCCATGCCCCGAGAGACCAGAAAACTATGGCTCTGATGTCTGCCACTTTTGATTACGACCGCGTCGACCAGATGTTCACTGAACAGGGTGCGGCCGGTTTCCCCGCTGAATTGCACGGCCACCTGGTCGGTCGGCTCTCTGCCGGCAGTCGTTTGGACCATACCGCCTGGCTGGATGCGGCCCGTGAGGTCATCGATGGTCGCGGTCAGCTGTCCGAAGCGGACAAGGTGCTGTTGATCCAGCTGCACGATGCCAGTCTGGCGCAGCTGGCCGGCAGTGGCTTTGACCTGACGTTGCTGCTGCCTGATGATGACTCGACCATTGATCGTCGGACCCTGGCGCTGGGGCAATGGTGTGAAGGCTTTCTCGGCGGCTTCGGTCTGGTTGGGCGCGAAGGTGAGTTGAGTGAAGAGGCTACCAGCGTACTGGCTGACTTTGCCGCCATCGCTCAGGTCCAGGCCGACCTGGAAGAGTCCGAAGCCAATGAGGCCGATTTCATGGAAGTCATGGAATATGTGCGGATGGCCGTATTATTGTTGTTCAGCGAATGCCAGCCGGCCGACAAGCCGCAGGACCAACCGCCCGCTTCACTGCACTGAGAATAGACCATGCACATTAGCAAGCAGGAGTACGCCCGTCGTCGCAAGGCGCTGATGGCGCAGATGGAACCCGGCAGCATCGCCATTCTGCCGGCTGCCCTGGTCTACCTCCGCAATCGGGACGTCGAGCATCTGTATCGCCAGGACAGCGACTTCCAGTATCTGACCGGCTTTCCCGAGCCGGAAGCGGTGGCGGTGCTGATACCGGGCCGTGAGCATGGTGAGTATGTGCTGTTCTGCCGGGAAAAGGACAAGGAGCGGGAGCTCTGGGACGGCTATCGTGCCGGCCAGGAAGGCGCTGTCGCGACCTATGGCGCAGACGACGCCTTTCCCGTCAGCGATATCGATGACATTCTCCCGGGGCTGATCGAAGGCCGCGAGCGGGTGTATTACGCCGTGGGCGTGAACCAGGAATTCGATATGCGTCTGACCGGCTGGGTCAACACCATTCGCAGCAAGGCGCGACTGGGCGCCGAGCCGCCGAAGGAATTCATCGCACTGGACTATCTGCTGCATGACATGCGCCTGTACAAGAGCGCAGCGGAGATACGCGTCATGCAAGCCGCCGGTGATATTTCTGCCGAGGCCCATATCCGCGCCATGCAGGTGTGCCGCCCGGGCATGTACGAATACCAGTTGGAGGCCGAGCTGCAGCATACCTTTATGCGCCACGGCAGCCGCTCACCGGCCTATGCCTCGATCGTCGCCGCCGGCCGCAATGCCTGCATCCTGCATTACACCGAGAACACCAGTCAGATCCGCGACGGTGATCTGGTACTGATCGATGCCGGTTGTGAACTGGACTGCTATGCCAGTGACATTACCCGCACCTTTCCCGCCAACGGCCGCTTCAGTCCTGAACAGCGCGCCATCTATGACATTGTGCTCAAGTCTCAGGCTGCCGCGTTCGCGGTAATCGGCCCTGGCCGTGACTGGAACGAAGCACATGATGCCACCGTGCGGGTGATTACCGCCGGGCTGCTGGAACTGGGCCTGCTCAGCGGCGACCTGGAGGAGCTGATCGTCAGCGGTGCCTATCGACCTTTCTATATGCACCGAGCCGGTCATTGGCTGGGCATGGATGTACATGATGTCGGTGAATACCGGGTCGGTGGTGAATGGCGTGTGCTGGAGCCCGGTATGGTGCTGACCGTCGAGCCGGGGATCTATATTGCCCCGGACAACGAGGATGTACCGCTCAAGTGGCGCGGTATCGGTATCCGTATCGAGGATGATGTGGTGATCACCCGCGAAGGTCACGATGTATTGACTGGCAATGTACCGCGCGAAGCGGATGAGATTGAGTCGCTGATGGCGCGCGCCCGTGCCGCAACGGATGTGCCTGCGTGACTAGCCTGAATATCGTCGGTGGCGGCATGGTCGGCGCCAGTCTCGCGCTGGGGCTGCAGGACTGTGCTTGGGAAGCCGGCTGGAAGATTCGCCTGATCGAGGCTCAGCCACCGGTCAAGGGCGGTTGGCAGCCAAGCTACGACAATCGATCCACGGCGCTGTCCCATGGCAGTCGACGGCTGTTCGAGCGGTTGGGCATCTGGACTGATCTGGCACGACGTGCCGAACCGATCCGGCAGATTCATGTATCCGATCAGGGGCATCCCGGTTCGGCCCTCATGCATGCAGCCGATGAAGCTGTGCCGGCGCTGGGCTATATCGTCGAGAATGCCTGGCTGGGCGAAGTATTGCTCGGCTCGCTCAATCATCAGGCGATTGAATGGCTGGCGCCGGCGCGGGTTGCCCATGCCAGGCCTCAGCTGGGCGGTTATGCGTTGGATCTGCAGACCCCGGATGGGCCGCAACACTTGTCCTCCGATCTGCTGATCATCGCCGACGGTGGACGCTCGGGGCTGCTTGATCAACTGGGCATCCACCGCAAGGTCAATCCTTACCAGCAGGTGGCGGTGATCGCCAACATCACCTCGGCGGACGGTCACGCAGGAGTGGCCTACGAGCGCTTCACCGAGAGCGGGCCACTGGCATTGCTGCCGCTGTCCGGTCAGCGCAGTGCGCTGGTCTGGAGCCTGCCGGTGGATGTCGCCGAAGCTGTCGCCGCCCTGCCGGATGCCGAGTTCCTGCAACGTCTGCAGGCAGCGTTCGGCTTTCGCATGGGCGCGCTGACCAAGGTGGGGGAGCGTGCCAGCTATCCATTGAACCTGATCGAGGCCGAAGAGCAGGTGCGCTCGCATCTGGTGGTGCTGGGCAACGCCGCGCACAGTCTGCATCCGATTGCCGGGCAGGGATTCAACCTGTCGCTGCGTGACGCCATGGCGCTGGCCGACACTTTGCTGCAGGCTCAGCGCGAACAGCGCGACCCCGGCTCGCTGGCGGTGCTGCAAAAGTACCTTGATGGTCAGTACGCTGATCAGGCGGCCACGGTTGCCTTCAGCCATTATCTGACCCAGCTGTTCAGTAACCGCAATCGCGCACTGGTGGCAGGCCGTAACGCCGGTCTGCTGGCGCTGGATCTTCTGCCGCCGCTCAAAGGCCTGTTTGCCCGCCAGGGCATGGGCCTGCGCGGCTGAGCGATACTTTTCCGGGAGGCGTCATGGCGCAGCAGTTTGATCTGATTATCGTGGGTGCCGGCATGGTTGGCGCGACGCTGGCGCGGGCCCTGGCGGATACCTCCCTGCGGGTGGCGGTGCTGGATGCCATGCCGCTGGGACAGCCGTTGCCGGTGCGCACCACTGAGTCTGGTTATGATCCGAGGGTAAGCGCGCTGAGCGCAGCTTCGGAAAATATTCTGGCCAACCTCGGTGCCTGGCAGCGTATTGCACCGGAGCGGCGCAGCCCCTACCGTCATATGTGTGTATGGGATGGCGAAGGCACCGGCGAGATCCGCTTTGATGCCGGGGTACTGGGCGAAAATCGGCTGGGCCACATTATCGAGAATCGATGCATTCAGCAGGCGCTGCTGGACAGCCTGACCGGTACCGGCGTGGCGCTACTGGGCGGCCGGCGGGTGACTGAGCTGGTGCGCGAGGAAGGCGGTTGGCTGCTGGAGCTGGAAAACGCCGAGGCGCTGCAGGCGCCGCTGATCGTGGCGGCTGATGGCGCGCGTTCACGCGTACGCGAGCTGGCCGGGTTTGCCATGCGCGAATGGGATTATCTGCACCACGCAGTGGTGACCACTATCCGCACCGAGCGGCATCACAGCGACACCGCCTGGCAATGTTTCCTGCCTACCGGTCCGCTGGCCTTTCTGCCGCTCAAGCAGCGTGATGGCGGTCATTACTGTTCCATAGTCTGGTCACTGCTGCCGGAAGCAGCCGAGCGCATCATGACGCTGGATGATGCGGCGTTTTCCAGCGAGCTGGAAGGTGCATTCGAAGGGCGGCTGGGACAGATCATTCAGGCCGATCAGCGCCACTGTATTCCGCTGCGCCAGCGCCATGCCCGCCGTTACGTGATGCCGGGGCTGGCGCTCATCGGTGATGCGGCGCACAGCATTCATCCCTTGGCAGGGCAGGGGGTGAATCTGGGCCTGCTCGACGTCGCCGAACTGACCGATGTACTGGGAGCGGCGCTGAGACGCGGTGAAGATATCGCGAGCCTGCCGGTACTGCAGCGTTACGAACGCCGGCGCATGGGCGCCAATCTATCGATGATGGCAGCGATGGAAGGCTTCGAGCGACTATTTCACGCCGAAGCCTTGCCGGTACGCTGGTTGCGCAACAGCGGCATGCAGTGGCTGAACGGGCAGGGCGCGCTCAAGGCAGACATTATCCGGCGCGCCATGGGACTCGGGGGCAGCCTGCCCGCCTTGGCGCAGCCGCCTGAACTGAAAATGAGCGGGTCGTAGGGCGCCCAGAACGGGCCGGTGCTTTTATTTCGGACTCACGCTGGATTTGCTTAATTGAAATCATTATCATCTGGGTTCGCTTTCTCGAACCCGAGGCTATCCGATGTCCTTTACCCGTAATCTCGTTGCCCTGACCCTGGCCGCCACCGCTTTCACCAGCGTCGCGCAGGCCAAGGAACTGGTGGTCTACTCCTCCCGTCAGGATCATCTGATCAAGCCGGTTTTCGATATGTACACTGAAAAGACCGGCATCGAGATCAACTTCATCACCGACCGCGAGGCCCCCTTGATGGCGCGCTTGCGTGCCGAAGGTGCCAACACCCCCGCCGACATGTTCATGACAGTGGACGCCGGCAACCTGTGGCAGGCAGAGGAACAGGGCCTGTTCCGCGCGATGGAGTCCGACACCATCGAGCAGAACATCCCGGCGCACCTGCGTTCGAGTAATGACATGTGGACCGGTCTGTCGCTGCGCGCACGGACCATTGCCTACTCTACCGAGCGGGTCAATCCGGACGAGCTGAGTACCTACGAAGCACTGGCCGATGACAGCTGGAAAGGCCGCGTGTGCCTGCGTACGGCGAAGAAGGTCTACAACCAGTCGCTGGTCGC
Organism: Halopseudomonas litoralis; assembly: GCF_900105005.1. NCBI lineage: Bacteria > Pseudomonadati > Pseudomonadota > Gammaproteobacteria > Pseudomonadales > Pseudomonadaceae > Halopseudomonas > Halopseudomonas litoralis. The sequence goes on along the minus strand of NZ_LT629748.1, from coordinate 2,765,638 downwards.
CACCATGCTCGAGTCCATCGGTGAAGAGAAGACCTCTGAGGTGATCACCGGCTGGCTGGCCAACCTGGCTACGCCAGTGTTCTCCGATGACACCGCGTTGCTGAAGGCCATCGACGCCGGCCAGTGTGATGTGGGTATCGTCAACTCCTACTACTTCGGTCGTCTGCACAAGGCCGAGCCGGACGTCAAGGCCAAACTGTTCTGGCCGAACCAGGAAGACCGTGGAGTACACGTCAACATCTCCGGTGCCGGTGTGACCAAGCACGCCAAGCAGCCCGAGGAAGCGCTCAAGCTGCTCGAGTGGATGACCACCGAGGAGGCGCAGCGCGTATTTGCCGACGTGAACATGGAATTCCCCGCCAACGCGTCACTGGAGCCCTCCGATGAAGTGGCAGCCTGGGGTGACTTCAAGGCAGACAACGTCAATATCGAAGTGGCCGGTCGGCGTCAGCCAGAAGCCATCATGCTGATGGATCGCCTGGGCTGGAACTGACCAGAATGCCGCAGGGATAAACCCGGCGGCCGCTTTTGCTTATATACTGCACGCCCGCCGTTTTCTGGCGGGCGTGCTCGTTTATAACTACAGGATGTTGTCAGTGCCCCTTCAATCCATCGCCCACAAAGTGCGCTGGCAGTTGGTTGCCTACGTTGCCGCCGGCCTGGTGCTCATGCCGTTGCTGGTCCTGCTGTTCAGTTGGCAGGACATAGATCATCAGATCTGGAGCCACCTGCTGCAGACCCAACTGGGGCAGCTGATCGGTAACACGCTGATCTTGATTTTCGGTGTGGGCGCAGGTGTTATCCTGCTCGGGGTGAGCCTGGCCTGGCTTACCAGTCTTTGCGAATTCCCCGGTCGGCGCTGGCTGGACTGGGCATTGATGTTGCCGTTTGCCGTGCCCGCCTATGTCCTGGCTTTTGTCATGGTCGGTCTGCTGGATTTTGCCGGGCCACTGCAATCGCTGTTGCGTGACTGGTTCGGCAATGATTTCCGCCTGCCGCCGATCCGCTCCACCGGTGGGGTGATACTGACGCTGGTGCTGGTGTTCTACCCTTACGTCTACATGCTCGCGCGCAGCGCCTTTCTGGCCCAGGGACGCGGCTTGATGGAAGCCTCGCGGATTCTCGGGCAGACGCCCTGGCAGGGTTTCTGGCGGGTGGCCATACCCATGGCGCGCCCGGCGATCAGTGCCGGCACCGCCCTGGCGATCATGGAAACCCTGGCCGATTTCGGTGCGGTATCGGTGTTCAACTACGACACCTTCACCACCGCCATCTACAAGACCTGGTACGGCTTCTTCAGTCTGCAGAGTGCCACTCAGCTGGCCAGCCTGTTGCTGCTGTTCGTTTTTCTTGCGCTGTTCGCCGAGCGCCATGCGCAGGGCCGCAGCAAGCGTTTTCCGGCCAACGACAAGCCACGCAAGGATGCACTCTATCGTCTGAAAGGGCCGCTGGGCTGGTTAGCCACCGGTTACTGTGTGCTGATACTGGCGATTGCCTTCGTCATCCCGGTGGGCCAGTTGCTGTACTGGCTGTTGAGCAGCGGTATCGCCGATCTGGACAGCCGCTATTGGTCATTGATCCGCAACACTCTGATGCTCGGCGGCATCGCTGCGGCGCTGACCGTCAGCGTGGCGATTCTGCTGGTGCTGGCGCGGCGGCTGCAGCCGATCCGACGGGTACGCAGTACCGTCGCCCTGGCCAACCTCGGCTATGCCTTGCCCGGCTCGGTGCTGGCGGTGGGCATCATGTTCTTCTTCAGTTACCTGGATAACAATCTGGTTGTGCCGCTGCAAGGCTGGTTCGGAGCTGCCAACCCGGCGCCCATTCTGCTCGGCAGTCTGTTCGCCCTGTTGCTGGCCTATCTGATTCGTTTCATGGCGGTGGCCTATGGGCCGCTGGATACCTCGCTGGCCAGGATTCGGCCGTCCTTGCCGGAAGCAGCACAGAGTCTGGGGCAACCTGGTTGGGTGGTGTTCTGGCGCATCTATGTACCGCTGCTGCTGCCGGGCATCCTCAGTGCAGCGCTGCTGGTATTCGTTGATGTGCTCAAGGAAATGCCCGCTACGCTGCTGATGCGGCCGTTCGGCTGGGATACCCTGGCGGTACGCATTCATTCATTGACCAGTGAGGGCGACTGGACCCGCGCATCGCTACCCGCCCTGACCCTGGTGCTGGTCGGACTGTTGCCGGTTATCGTATTGATCAGGCGGTCCGGTCGTCGTTGAGTGGTCCGATCGGCGACGTCGGCAAAGACTGCAAAAGCCTCAGCTTTGAGACTACAATCAGGCACTGACCTGATTACAACAAGGAATGCCCATGGGTTTGCGCACACCGCTCTATGACAGCCACCTTGCCGCTGGCGCCAAGATGGTCGACTTCGGAGGCTGGGACATGCCGCTGCACTACGGCTCCCAGATCGAGGAACACCATCAGGTACGTCGGGATGTGGGCATGTTCGACGTGTCGCACATGGCCGTGGTGGATGTGACCGGCGCCGACGCCAAGGTCTGGCTGCAATATCTGCTGGCCAACGACGTGGCGCGGCTGAGCGAGATCGGCAAGGCGCTGTACACGGCCATGCTCAACTCCGAAGGCGGTATTCTCGACGACCTGATCGTCTACCGCACCGAAGAAGGCTACCGTCTGGTGCTCAATGCCGGCACCCGCAGCAAGGACCTGGCCTGGATGCAGCAGCAGGCCGACAACTTCTCCGTTACCATCACCGAGCGCGACGAGCTGGCCATGATTGCCATTCAGGGCCCGCGCGCCCGGGAGCTGTGCGCCAGTACGGTCAGCGAGAGTCGTGCAGCGCTGATTTCCATTCTCAAACCCTTCGAGGGGCAGCCGGAAGGCACCTGGTTCATCGCCCGTACCGGTTACACCGGCGAGGATGGCCTGGAAATCATGCTGCCAGTCGAGGAGGCGAGCGCTTTCTGGCAGACACTCAGCGAGGCCGGTTGCACACCTTGCGGCCTCGGCGCCCGGGACACGCTGCGGTTGGAGGCAGGATTGAACCTGTACGGTTCCGACATTGACGAGCAGACTTCTCCGCTGGCCGGCAACATGGGCTGGACCATTGCCTGGGAGCCGCAGGGTCGTGATTTCATTGGCCGCCAGGCGTTGGAAGCACAGCGTCAGGCGGGTGATCAACCCAGGCAGGTAGGCCTGGTGTTGAATGAGCGAGCGGTATTGCGCGGTCATCAGAAAGTGATGGTGGATGGTATCGGCGAAGGCGAAATCACCAGTGGCAGCTTTTCTCCCACGCTTGGCTGCTCCATTGCGCTGGCCCGGGTGCCGGCTGCCACCGGCACAACCGCCAGTGTCGAGATTCGCGGCAAGCGGCGCGAGGTGCAGGTGATTCGCCCCGGCTTCGTGCGTAACGGCAAGAAAATATTCGAATGATTTGATGAGTCTGAACGCCACCCGCGCTCAGCGTGCGGTGGTGTTCAACGGAATGCTTCTCTACTGAGGAAATTGAAATGAGTGATACCCCCAGCGAATTGCGCTACGCCAGCAGCCACGAATGGACCCGTCAGGAAGCCGATGGCACTGTCACCGTGGGCATTACCAATCATGCCCAGGACGCACTGGGCGATGTGGTCTTCGTTGAACTGCCGGAAGTCGGCCGTCAGGTTCGCGCCGGTGAAGAGTGCGCGGTGGTCGAGTCGGTCAAGGCGGCATCGGACATCTACGCTCCGGTGAGCGGTGAGGTGCTGGCGGCCAATGAAGCGCTTGTCGATGCGCCGGAACTGCTCAATAACGATCCCTATGGAGCAGCCTGGCTGTTCAAGATCCAGCCCACCGATGCCGGCGAGCTGGACCAGTTGCTGGATGCCGAGGGTTACCAGGCAAGTCTTTGAGACTCCAATAAACGGAAACAGCGGAGCCTGAAAGGCGCGGCATGGCCAAGTGCGGTCGTCTTCAGCGGTTTCCAGACAGAGAAGGTGAAACGTATGAGCCATACCCCAAGTCTCAGCGAGCTGGAGCAGCAGGATGCCTTTATCAGGCGGCATATCGGTCCAGACGCTGACGAGCAGCAGAGCATGCTGGATGCGCTGGGGGTGGCCTCGCTCGAAGAACTGATCGGACAGACCGTGCCGCAAAGCATTCGCCTGCCCGGTGAGCTGGCATTGAGCGAGCCGCGCAGCGAGGCGCAGGTGCTGGATTACCTGAAATCGGTTGCCGGTCGCAACCGCATCTTCACCTCATGCATCGGTATGGGCTATCACGACACGCTCACACCAACGGTGATTCTGCGCAACGTGCTGGAGAATCCCGGTTGGTACACGGCTTATACGCCCTACCAGCCGGAGATTTCCCAGGGCCGTCTGGAGGCGCTGCTGAATTTCCAGCAGATGACCCTGGATCTGACCGGCATGGAGCTGGCCAATGCCTCTCTGCTGGATGAGGCCACCGCAGCCGCGGAAGCCATGACACTGGCGCGGCGAGTAGCCAAGAGCAAGAGTAATACCTTTTTCATCGACGAGGACTGCCATCCGCAGACCATCTCGGTGGTGCGCACCCGCGCCGAGGCCTTCGGTTTCGAGTTGCTGGTGGGTTCCGTCGATGTGCTGGCGCAGCATCAGGTATTCGGCGCGGTGTTCCAGTACACCACCACCTGGGGCGAGATCCGTGAGCTGCAGCCGCTGATCCAGCAGGTGCAGGCGCAGCAAGGTCTGGCCTGTGTCGCGGTAGACCCGCTGAGTCTGGTGCTGCTTACCCCGCCGGGTGAACTGGGCGCAGATGTGGTATTCGGTTCTTCCCAGCGTTTCGGTGTACCCATGGGGTACGGCGGGCCACACGCGGCCTTCTTTGCCACGCGGGATGCCTACAAGAGAGCCATGCCGGGCCGCATCATCGGCGTATCGGTGGACACCCGCGGCAATCGCGCCCTGCGTATGGCGCTGCAGACCCGTGAACAACATATCCGCCGGGAAAAGGCCAATTCCAATATCTGCACCGCGCAGGTGCTGCTGGCCAATATCGCCAGCTTCTACGCGGTCTATCATGGGCCCGAAGGGCTGAAGACCATTGCGCAGCGGGTTCATCGGCTGACCGCCATACTCGCGGCGGGGCTGGAGCGTTGCGGCATTGTGCGCAGTAATCAGCACTACTTCGATACCCTGACGCTGAATGTCCCGGGCCAGGCTGGCGCCATCGTTGGCCGCGCGCGCAGCGAAGGTATCAATCTACGACTGATCGATGCCGATCACCTGGGTATCAGTCTGGATGAAACCACCACAGCGGCGACCGTGGCCACTTTGTTGAGCTGCTTCACTGGTACGGCGCAGCAGCAGGATCTGGCAGAGCTGGATCAGGCGGTGCGTGACGGCGATAGCGCTATTCCGGCGCAACTGCAGCGCCAGTCGGCATTTCTGACCCATCCGGTATTCAACCGGCATCACTCGGAAACCGACATGCTGCGCTATATAAAATCGCTGGAAAACAAGGACCTGGCGTTGAACCACGCGATGATCCCGCTGGGCTCCTGCACCATGAAGCTGAACGCCACCAGCGAGATGATTCCGATTACCTGGCCGGAGTTTGCCCGCATGCATCCGTTCGCGCCTCTGGCCCAGGCCGAAGGCTATCGGGTGATGATCGACGAGTTGGAAGCCATGTTGCGGGCGATCACCGGTTTCGATGCCATCAGCATGCAGCCCAACTCCGGCGCCCAGGGCGAGTACGCTGGCTTGTTGGCGATTCGCAAGTTTCATGAGGAGGCCGGTAACCAGCATCGCAATGTCTGCCTGATTCCGACCTCCGCGCATGGTACCAACCCGGCCTCGGCAATGATGGCCGGCATGCGTGTGGTGCTGATAGCCTGTGATGAGCAGGGTAACGTCAATGTCGATGACCTGCGCAGCAAGGCGGCCGCCCATGCCGATGACCTGTCCTGTCTGATGATCACCTACCCCTCGACCCACGGTGTCTATGAAGAGGGCGTGCGGAATATCTGCGATATCGTGCATCAGCACGGCGGGCAGGTGTACATGGATGGCGCCAACCTCAACGCCCTGGTCGGGCTGGCACGGCCGGCGGACTTCGGTGCGGATGTCTCGCACATGAACCTGCACAAGACTTTCTGCATACCCCACGGCGGTGGTGGTCCGGGTATGGGGCCGATTGGCGTGAAAGCGCATCTGGCGCCCTATGTCGCCAATCACATGGTGGTGCCATTGGATGGCCCGAATCCGGAAAACGACGCGGTCAGCGCTGCACCCTGGGGCAGCGCCAGCATTCTGCCGATCAGCTGGACCTATATTGCGCTGATGGGCGCCAGCGGTCTGCGCCAGGCCACCGAGGTGGCAATCCTGAACGCCAATTATATCGCCCAGCGTCTCGGCGAAGCCTATCCGGTGCTCTACAGTGGGCGTAACGGCCGGGTTGCACATGAGTGCATCATCGACATACGGCCACTCAAGGCGGCGTCGGGCATCACTGAAGAAGATATCGCCAAGCGGCTGATGGACTTCGGCTTTCACGCGCCGACCATGTCCTTTCCGGTGCCGGGTACGCTGATGATCGAGCCGACCGAAAGCGAGTCCAAGGCGGAACTGGACCGCTTCATCGATGCCATGCTGACCATCCGCAGTGAGATCGCCCGGGTGGAGCAAGGGCAGTGGGGCGCAGAAGACAATCCGCTGCACAATGCGCCCCATACCCTGGCTGATATCACCGGTGATTGGCAGCGTGATTATTCCCGGGAGCAGGCGGTGTTCCCGCTTGGTTGGGTGGCGGCCAACAAATTCTGGCCCGCGGTGAACCGCATCGACAATGTCTATGGTGACCGCAATCTTTTCTGTGCCTGTCCGCCGTTGGAAGACTGGGCCGAAGATCAAAGCTGACGGCCAGTGAATGGAGGGGCCAATCCGGAGCGTTTGTCATAACCGGATCGGCCCCCTGTGGTATTTTAGGGCCCCGCCGTGCGTCAACCAAGTCACCGCCTGATGGAAGCATGCCATGAGTGAAGAAGCCCTGTCCGTTACCGAAACCCGGGAATCCGTTGTCGATTCGCTGGCCAAGGGCAAGTTCAAGCGCGTGCGGCGTATTCTGCGTGAGCTGACCGCGACTGAGGTTGTCGAGCTGCTGAACCAGCTGGATCCTGAACAGCAGCAGCTGGTGTGGAACCAGATTGGCGATGAAGAAGAACAGGGCATTCTGACGGAGCTGGACCCGGCACTGGCCGAGCGCCTGCTGACCAACAGCGATGACCATCCGGATACGCTGGAGCCAGAAGCGGAAGATGATGAGGACGTCAGCCCCATCACCCAGGTTCGCGAGGCCCTGGAAGCCGGCCGGTTCAAACGAGCACTGAAGATCCTCGGCAAACTGCACCCGTCGCAGGCCGCCGGCCTGCTTGAAGCACTGCCGCCCGCCGAGCGCAGCAGCATCTGGTCGAGGTTGGACAGTGCCCGAGCAGGGCAGATTCTGGTGCACCTGCGCGAGGAAGTACGCGCCAGCCTGGCGCTGGAGATGTCCGACTCCGAACTGCTGGACGCCGCCCATCAGCTCGATCTCGATGACCTGGTGGATCTGATTCAGGCGCTGCCGTTCGGCCCGGGCCGGCAGCTGCTGCTGTCGATGGATGTGAAAACACGTCAGCAGCTGGCGGACATGCTGTCCTATCCGGAAGAGTCTGCCGGTGGTCTGATGAACATCGACCATATCTCGGTGCGCGCTGACGTCCGGGTCAGCTCGATATTGCGTTACCTGCGCTTGCTGGAAGATCTGCCCGACCACACGGACAAGCTGATGGTGGTTGATCGAGAGAATCGTTACCTGGGCGTGCTGCGGCTGAGCCGGTTGGTCACCAGTCCGGCGGATGGTCTGGTCAGTGATGTGATGGATGGCGACTTCAAGGCATTGGATGTACTGATGAGCAGTCAGGAGGTGCAGCGCCAGTTCGAGGATCTGGACATGCTGTCGGCGGCAGTGACCAGTCCGGACGGTATCCTGCTCGGGCGCATCACCGTGGATGACGTGATGGACAGCATCCGTGAGGATTCCGAGCGGGCGATCATGGGCATGGCCGGTCTGGATGACGAGGCGGACATGTTCGCCCCGGTGCTGACCAGCACCCGACGCCGTTCCGTCTGGTTGGGCTGCAATCTGATCACCGCTTTTCTGGCCGCCTCGGTGATTGGCCAGTTTCAGGGAGCACTGGAGCAGATAGTGGCATTGGCGGTACTGATGCCGGTCGTCGCCAGCATGGGCGGGATCGCCGGCAGCCAGACGCTGACGCTGGTGATTCGTGGCCTGGCCCTGGGCCAGGTGGACACGGGTAATCTCAAGGTGCTGCTGGTCAAGGAGCTGGGCATAGGCACGCTCAATGGTTTGTTATGGGCGGTGCTGGTTGCCGTCGTGGCTTTTCTCTGGTTCGGTAGCCTGGGAATCGGTTGGGTAATTGGCCTGGCGATCCTCATCAATCTGGTCTGTGCCGTACTGGCCGGGCTGTTGATCCCGCTGATCCTGCGCCGCTTCGGCATCGATCCGGCATTGGCCGGGAGCATGGTGCTGATGGCGGTGACCGATGTGGTTGGCTTCTCGTCCTTCCTCGGTCTGGCCACGGTATTTCTGCTGTAACGGCTCAGCTCTCGGCGCCGCGCAGCTCAACCATCAAGTCATCGGCCAGGTTCTCCAGGTCAGCCTGCAGCGCGTCGGCATCGGTCTGAGGTAGCAGACCCAGCCGGGCCGTGGCGCGAAACAGCAGGTCGGCGCTCATCGGCGCCGGTTCGCAGCTGGTTTCCAGCAGCTCGACGTTCACCCCGTGGCGTGCCAGCACGGCGGACACCTCATGCACTATGCCCGGGCGATCATTGCCCACCAGACTGAGCATCAGGGTAGCCAGCTGGGGCTCCTCGACCTGCCCGCTGACTGCCAGTTGTATATTGATGCCGCTGCTGCTCATATTTTCCAGTTCGGTGCGCAGCGCCTCGACCTCGGTGGTGGGCACGTCAACCCGCAGGATGCCGGCGAACTGTCCGGCCATCCGCGCCATGCGGCTATCCAGCCAGTTACCGCCGTGCCGATTGATGGTCTGAGCCAGGCTTTCCACGAGGCCGGGCTTGTCAGCGGAAATCACGGTGAGAATCAGCGGGATGGTCATGGGCACGCTCCTAGGTTTGTTATTGTCAGATGATCGGGGCCGGATTGCTTAGTGTAGTCGGAGACTGGATGCTATGGCGTCTGTATACTGCCGCACCGGCGGAATGTTCCAGCCAGCAATATTCAGGAGTTCGTGATGAGTCTGCCCAGCCTGCGCCTCAAGACCAACAGTGATCGTCGCATCAAGGGCGGCCACCTGTGGGTATTCAGCAACGAAGTCGATATCGCCCAGACCCCGCTCACCGCTTTGGCGGCAGGCCAGGAAGTCCAGCTTGAGACTGCTTCCGGCAAGGTGCTGGGTCTGGCTACCGTCAGCCCGGACAATCTGATCTGTGCTCGCCTGCACAGCCGTGACGCCGCGCACCCGCTGGACAAGTCGCTGCTGGTGCACCGCATCAAGATCGCCCTGAGCCTGCGGGAAAAATTGTTCGACAAGCCGTTCTATCGTCTGGTTTACGGTGAGTCCGACCTGTTGCCGGGTCTGGTGGTTGACCGTTTCGGTGAGTACCTGGTGGTGCAGATCACCACGCCGGGTATGGAGCGGATGCGCGGCGAGATCATCGAGGCGCTGGTCCAGGTATTGAAGCCTGCGGGCGTGCTGTTCAAGAACGATGGAGCTGCGCGCAAGGCGGAGAAGCTCGATTCCTACATCGAAGTGGCTTTCGGTGAGGTGCCGGAGCGGGTGGCACTGGAAGAGAATGGTGTGGCTTTCGAAGCACCGGTTCACACCGGTCAGAAAACCGGCTGGTTCTATGACCATCGCATGAACCGCGCGCGTCTGGCGCCCTACGTCAAGGGCAAGCGGGTGCTTGATCTGTACAGCTATATTGGCGGTTGGGGTGTGCAGGCTGCGGTATTCGGTGCCAGCGAAGTGATGTGCGTGGACAGCTCGGCGCCGGCACTGGATCTGGTTGAACACAACGCATCACTGAACGGCGTGGCCGAAAAAATGGCCGTGGTCGAAGGCGATGTCATGGAAGCCTTGCGGGAACTGAAAGGCTCAGGCGAGAAATTCGATGTGGTGATTGCCGATCCGCCTGCCTTCATCAAGAAGCGCAAGGATATCCGCAATGGTGAGAATGCCTACCGTCGCCTGAACGAGCAGGCCATGCGTCTGCTCAACAAGGACGGCATTCTGGTGTCGGCCTCCTGCTCCATGCATCTGGCGGAAAACAGCCTGCGCGATATTCTGCTGGCTGGCAGTCGCCATCTGGATCGGCATCTGGTCATCGCCGAACGTGGTTTCCAGGGCGCTGATCATCCGTTGCACCCGGCGATTCCCGAGACCGGCTATATCAAGTCGTACTTCTGCCGGGTGCTGCCGGTCTGACCTGCAGCAAGGCACGAAAAAGGCCCCTTCAGCTCAGCTGCCGGGGCCTTTTTAATTTATGCGGCTTGTTTGTGTAGGCGAATGTCAGCCACGCAGGCTGATTATAGGCCAGCCATGCTGCTCGGCATGGCTGCGCAGCACATCGTCCGGGTCCACGGCCACCGGGTTATCGACCATCGACAGCAGTGGCAGGTCGTTGCGCGAATCGCTGTAGAAATAAGCGCCCGCCAGAGTGTTATCGGTTTCACCCAGCCAGCGCTCCAGCCGGGAGACCTTGCCCTCGCGGAAGCAGGGTATGTCGCAGGAACGCCCGGTGTAGCGCCCATCCACTTCTTCGCATTCGGAGGCCAGCATGATGTCGATGCCGTAGCGGCGGCCGATGGGGCCGGCGACGAAGCGGTTGGTGGCGGTGATGATCATGGTGGTGTCACCCGCCTGCTCGTGGTGGGCGATCAGCTCCAGCGCCTTGGGCAGAATGAATGGCTCAATCTTTTCCTGCATGAACTGGGCATGCCATTGTTCCAACTGCTCGCGGTCATGCTGGCCCAGCGGCTCCAGACAGAAGTCCAGATAGTCGTTGACGTCCAGCTTGCCATCCAGATAATCATTGAAGAACCGGGTGTTGCGTGTGCCGTAGGTCTGCGCATCGACGATATTGTGCGCAACGGCGAACTCCCCCCAGGCATTGTCACTGTCGGTGCCCAGCAGCGTGTTGTCGAGGTCGAAAATGGCCAGTGCCACGGAATACTCCTGTTATCGGTATAACGAAGCAGCAAGGATAATTCAGGCGCAGAATAAATGCTTGGAGTAGGGGGATTTATGCAATTGCTGGTACGCGCGTCTTTGTGGAACAATGCAGAAGACAACAGATAAGGATACCGGCAGTGATCGACTCCGACGGCTTTCGTCCCAATGTAGGCATTATCCTGACCAACGGGTTGGGGCAGGTGCTATGGGCCAGGCGTATCGGTCAGGAGGCCTGGCAGTTTCCCCAGGGTGGCATTCAGCATCATGAGAGCCCCGAGCAGGCGCTGTATCGTGAATTGCATGAAGAAGTCGGCCTGTTTCCCGAAGACGTTGAAATCCTCGCCTGTACCCGTGGCTGGCTACGCTATCGTTTGCCGCAACGGTTGATCCGCAGTCACTCCCAGCCCGTATGTGTCGGCCAGAAACAGAAATGGTTCCTGCTGCGCCTGACCTGTGCAGATGAACGTGTGTGCATGACCAGAACCGCCAAGCCCGAGTTCGATGGCTGGCGCTGGGTCAGCTATTGGTATCCGCTGGGCCAGGTGGTGGCCTTCAAGCGGGATGTCTATCGCCGGGCAATGAAGGAGCTGGCGCCGAGTGTGCCGCTGAGTGAGTTGAGCGAATGCTGAACATGCTGAATACGCTCAGGCGCATTGTCCAGGAGGTCAATGCGGCGAAGGATCTGGCTTCGGCGCTGAATATCATCGTGTATCGCGTGCGCGAAGCGATGGAAACCCACGTGTGTTCCGTCTATCTGCTGAATCCGGATACCGATCGTTACGAACTGATGGCCACCGAAGGCCTGAACAAGGATGCCGTCGGTGTTGTCAGCTTGGGCAGCAACGAGGGGCTGGTGGGTTATGTGGGTATCCGTGAAGAGCCGGTCAACCTGGAAGACGCAGCCGCCCACCCGCGTTTCCGTTATTTTGTCGAAACCGGCGAAGAGCGCTATGCCTCCTTTCTCGGCGTGCCCATCATCCATCATCGACAGGTGATGGGTGTACTGGTTATCCAGCAGAAGGACCGCCGTCAGTTTGATGAAGTGGAGGAATCCTTTCTCGTCACCATGAGCGCTCAGCTGGCCGGGGTCATCGCCCACGCTGAGGCGACGGGAGCGATGCGGGGTCTGGGATGGGCCGGCGAGGTGATTCAGGATACCCGCTTCGACGCTGTTCCCGGTGCGCCGGGGGTAGCTATCGGCCGTGCTGTGGTGATGTTGCCGCCAGCGGATCTGAAGGCGGTGCCGGACAAGGAAGTGAAGGATATCGATGCCGAGATCGCCCTGTATCGCAAGGCGGTGGAGGCAGTCCATGCTGATATCAAGCGCCTGTCCGCCAAGCTCGCCGCGCAGCTGCGTCCCGAAGAGCTGGCTCTGTTCGACGTATACCTGATGATGTTGGATGACTCCTCGCTGGGTAATGAAATTATTGCCGGTATCCGCCAGGGGCAGTGGGCCCAGGGCGCCCTGCGCGACGTCATCAATGCCCATGTGGCCCGTTTCGAGCTGATGGATGACCCCTATCTGCAGGAGCGCGCTGCGGATATCAAGGATCTGGGCCGCCGATTGCTGGCCTGCCTGCAGGAAGCCGGTCGTCAACGGCTGACATTCCCGAGAAAGACCATTCTGGTAGCTGAAGAACTGACTCCGGCGATGCTCGGTGAGGTGCCCAAGGACAGGCTGGTCGGTCTGGTGTCGGTGCTGGGCTCGGGCAGCTCGCATGTGGCAATTCTGGCGCGGGCGATGGGCATACCCACGGTCATGGGTGCGGTGGATCTGCCGTACCTTCGTATGGACAAACTGGAGCTGATCGTCGACGGCAACGCCGGTGAAGTCTACTCCAACCCCTCCCAGGAGTTGCGGCGGCATTACCGTGAGCTGATCCGCGAGGAAATGGAGCTGTCCCACGGCCTGGAGAAGCTGCGTGCCGAGCCCTGCGTGACACTGGATGGTCACCGCGTACCGCTATGGGTCAACACAGGTCTGTTTGCCGATATTGCCCGTTCACTGGACCGGGGTGCGGAAGGCGTGGGGCTGTACCGTACCGAAGTGCCGTTCATGATTCTGGATCGCTTCCCCAGCGAGAAAGAGCAGCAGGCCACCTACCGGGCGCAGCTGGAAGCCTTCCATCCGTTGCCTGTGACCATGCGGACGCTGGATGTGGGTGGTGACAAGGCCCTCAGCTACTTCCCGATCAAGGAAGACAACCCTTTCCTCGGCTGGCGTGGCATCCGCGTCACCCTGGATCACCCGGAAATCTTCCTGGTACAGATCCGCGCCATGCTCAAGGCCAGCGAAGGGCTGGAAAATCTGCGTATCATGTTGCCGATGATCAGCAGCGTGAATGAGGTTGAGGAGGCCTTGCACCTGATCCACCGCGCTCATGGCGAGGTGCTGGATGAGGGCATCTCGGTCCCCATGCCGCCGGTAGGGGTGATGATCGAGGTGCCGGCTGCGGTTTACCAGGCGCGTGAGCTGGCGCAGCGGGTCGACTTTCTGTCAGTCGGCACCAACGACCTGACCCAGTACCTGTTGGCGGTTGACCGCAACAATCCGCGGGTGGCCGATCTGTATCATTCGCTGCATCCGGCGGTACTGCAGGCGCTGATGCTGGTCGCTCGGGCCTGCAGGGAGGCCGGCAAGCCGATGAGCGTATGCGGTGAGATGGCGGGTGATCCAGCTGCGGCGGTTCTGCTGCTGGCGATGGGCTGTGATGTGCTGTCCATGAATGCGACCAACCTGCCGCGAGTCAAATGGCTGCTGCGCCAGATTCGCCTGAGCGATGCCCAGGCGCTGCTCAACGAAGCCTTGAGTCAGGATAACGCCTATCTGGTGCAAAGTATCCTGCACCTGGCGCTACGCAAGATGGGACTCGGCAAAGTACTCATGCTGGTGCGCTGAGCATCATCACCTCAGAAATACCAGCTGGAGTCGCCTTGATGACTTCCCTGTGGTCCGAAACTCTGCTCACGAAAACTGATGCGCTGCTCAGCATTGATGGTCAGCAGGCTGCTGGCGCGTGTGCCATAGTCCTCACCGAGGATGAAGGTTGCTGACAGGCGACGCTCCCATTCCAGGTTGACGCCGCTGTTGGGCAGTTGTGCGTCCGGGTACTCGTTGCTGTCCTTGAGCAGGCTCAGCAGGGTTTCCTGGTCTGCGCTGAGATTGGCTTCCAGGCCGTGACACAAGGTCTGCAATTTGGGCCAGGGGCTGTTCAATGATGCGTTCGACAGGCCATAGATGCCCGGCTGCAGCGCCTGTGCCTGGCGTTCCTCGCTGTTCAGATGCCAGAGTTGCTGCGCCGTTCCGGCCAGCAGATTGAAGCCCGCATAGCCATCGATATCGTCTGTCAGGCTGCGCATGTAATCCTCTGGCGACATGTCGCCGGTCAGATAATCCAGAACCAGCTTGCCCCGCGAACGCGGGCCGGGACGCGCGCCCGGGGAGCGAATATTGGTCAGCGCGGCGAAACGTCCACTGCGGGTCACCCCCAGCCAGGTGCCGCCGGCTTGCAGGTCCTTGCCGGCCAATAGCTCGGGATGGCCTTCACCGGTCCAGAAACTGGCCTCCCGTGTCGGTCGGGGATGGAATTCGTCGCGGTTGCCGAGCAACACCAATGGCTGGCCTGACAGTTGCCAAGCGAAAGCAATCAGACACATGGCTGTCTCCTGATGGTTTGCCTCAGTCTACCGGCTTCCGCGTTGCCATGCCTCATGCGATCCGGGGCAGCGGTGCGAGCCGGTTTTCGATACACTAGCGCATTGTGCGGGACCCGCTGTCGTTCGACATGCAGCGCATCATGGGGAGCAATAATGGAATTTGTCATCTATCTGGTACTCGGCGGCTTTGCTGGCGTACTGGCCGGCCTGTTCGGCGTGGGCGGTGGCATGATCATCGTTCCGGTACTGGTTTACAGTTTTGCACTGCAGGGCTTTGCTCCCGAAGTATTGACGCATATGGCCGTTGGCACATCACTGGCCACCATCGCCTTCACCTCGATCAACTCGGTGCGTGCGCACAACAAGATGGGGGCGGTCCGCTGGCCGCTGTTTATGTGGATGGCGCTGGGCATCGTCTTTGGCGGTTTCCTCGGTGCGGTTACCGCCTCGACGCTCAGCGGCCCATTGCTGCAGAAGATCATCGGCGTATTCGCCATCTGTGTGGCGATCCAGATGGCCTTCGAGTTGAAACCCAAGGCTGCCCTCGGCGAGCCAGGTAAACCCGGGTTGATTGCGGCAGGAGGGGTGATCGGCTGGGCGTCATCCATTTTCGGTATCGGTGGCGGCTCGCTGACCGTGCCTTTCCTGGTATGGCGCAGTCTGCCGATGCAGCAGGCGGTGGCAACGTCTGCGGCCTGCGGCATGCCGATTGCCGTGGCTGGCGCGATCAGCTTTATGTGGACTGGCTGGTCGGTTGAGACATTGCCCGGCTGGAGTCTGGGTTATGTCTACCTGCCCGCCCTGATCGGTATTGCCGCGACCAGTGTATTCTTTGCCGGATACGGTGCGCGGCTGGCCCACAGACTGTCCCAACGCCTGCTCAAGCGGCTCTTTGCCCTGTTGCTGGTGTCGGTAGGTATCAATTTTCTACTCTAGAGAGCATCCATGCTGACTTATCCGCAGATTGATCCTGTCGCCCTCTCACTTGGTCCGTTGCAGATTCACTGGTACGGTCTGATGTATCTGATCGGCATCGGTGGTGCATGGTGGCTGGCCAGTCGCCGGCTGCAGCGCTTTGATCCTAAATGGACCTCGGAAACACTGTCCGACCTGGTGTTCTGGGTGGCGCTGGGGGTGATTGCCGGTGGCCGATTGGGCTATGTTCTTTTCTATGATCTGGCCTCGTACCTGAACGACCCGTCACTGGTATTGCAGATTTGGAAGGGCGGTATGTCCTTCCATGGCGGGCTGGTCGGCGTGCTGTTGGCGGTGTTGTGGTTCTCCCGGCGTCACGGCAAGAGCTTCTTCCAGCTGATGGACTTCATCGCGCCATTGGTGCCGATAGGCCTCGGTGCAGGGCGTATCGGCAACTTCATCAATGCCGAACTATGGGGAAGAGCCACCGATGTGCCCTGGGCCATGGTCTTCCCCACCGATCCGGCGCAGCTGGCGCGACATCCTTCGCAGCTGTATCAGTTTGCCCTTGAGGGTGTGGCGCTGTTTGCCATTCTGTGGATCTATTCGCGCAAGCCGCGTCCGACCATGGCGGTCAGTGGTCTGTTCGGCATCTGTTACGGGCTGTTCCGCTTCATCGTCGAGTTTGTTCGTGAGCCGGATGCCCATCTTGGCTACCTGGCGTTTGGCTGGCTGACCATGGGTCAGCTGCTCTGTATACCCATGATTCTGGCGGGCGCCGCATTGATGTGGTGGGCCTACCGCAAAGAGGACGTAAAGCATGAAACAGTATCTTGACCTCATGCGCCGGGTGCGTGAATCCGGCACCTTCAAGAGTGATCGCACCGGGACCGGTACCTGGAGTGTGTTCGGTCATCAGATGCGCTTTGATCTGGCCGACGGCTTTCCCATGGTCACGACCAAGAAATGTCATCTGAAATCCATCGTGCATGAGCTGCTGTGGTTCCTGCAGGGCGATACCAACATTCGTTACCTGAAGGAAAACGGCGTCTCCATATGGGATGAATGGGCTGATGAGAATGGCGACCTGGGGCCGGTTTATGGCTATCAGTGGCGCAGCTGGCCGGCACCCAACGGCGAGTCGATCGATCAGATCAGCAAACTGCTGGAGATGATCAAGACCAACCCCGATTCCCGCAGGCTGATTGTCTCCGCCTGGAACCCCGCGCTGGTGGATGAGATGGCATTGCCGCCGTGTCACGCACTGTTTCAGTTCTACGTGGCTGACGGCAAGCTGAGTTGCCAGCTGTATCAGCGCTCGGCGGATATCTTCCTTGGCGTGCCGTTCAATATCGCCAGCTATGCGCTGCTGACATTGATGGTCGCCCAGGTCTGCGATCTGCAGCCTGGGGAGTTTGTCTGGACCGGCGGCGATTGCCACCTGTACGCCAACCATATCGAGCAGACCGATCTGCAATTGAGCCGTGAGCCCTTGCCATTGCCGACGATGCGGCTTAATCCGGAGGTCAGGGATCTGTTTTCCTTCACCTTCGATGATTTCACTCTGGAAGACTACCAGTCCCACCCGCATATCAAAGCGCCGGTGGCGGTTTGAGCATGAAAAGACTCCCTCTCTCGCTGATTGCCGCCTGCGCACATGACCGGGTGATCGGGCTGGACAATCACATGCCATGGCATCTGCCGGCAGACCTCAAGCACTTCAAGCAGACCACGCTGGGCAAGCCCATCATCATGGGCCGCAAAACCTGGGATTCGCTGGGGCGGCCGCTGCCCGGCAGGCTCAATCTGGTGGTCAGTCGCCAGGCTGATCTGCAACTGGAAGGCGCAGAGGTGTTTGCCAACCTGGAAGAGGCTGTTGCCCGTGCCGATGAGTGGGCGCATGACCAGGGTGTTGAAGAAGTCATATTGATCGGTGGCGGCCAGCTCTATGCCGAGGCACTGCCGCTGGCCAGTCGGATCTATCTGACCCGTATCGACCTTGCGGTACAGGGGGATGCATTTTTTCCGGAATTCACTGGTTGGCAGCTGCTCGAGAGCGAAGCGCATGCCGCCGGCGAGACGACACCAGCCTACGTTTTCGAAACCTGGATTCAACCGAATATCAGCTGATTGCCCTCCTTCCGGGGGCCAGGTAAACCCAGTGGCGCTACGCACGCCGTCGCGGCGAGGCGCCCCTCCCACGAGCGCTTTCCGTGACGGCGCACTGGTCCTATGCCGCCAGGGCGTCGATGACAGCCTGACTGAAAGCAGGAATGTCATCAGGTTTGCGGCTGCTGATCAGGTCGCCGTCGACCACCACCTGCTGGTCGACCCAGTTGGCGCCGGCGTTCTTCAGATCATCGCTCAGTGAGGGCCAGCTAGTGATGGTCTTGCCTTGCACAACACCGGCGGAAATCAGCAGCCAGCTGCCGTGACAGATCACGGCGATGGTCTTGTTCGTACGGGCAGCATCACGGACCAGCTCCTGGGCCATCTCATTGCTGCGGATATTGTCAGAATTGACCACGCCGCCGGGTAACAGCAGAGCGTCATAGTCATCAAGGCGGATGCGGTCGAAGGTATTGTCGACCTCAAATTCGTCGGCCGGGGTAGTGTGATTCCAGCCGGCCACCTTGCCTGATTCAGATGAAATGATATCGGCGCGGACGCCGGCTTTCTCCAGAGCTTCCCTGGGGCCGGTCAGTTCGACTTGCTCGAAGCCGTCAGTCACCAGGATAGCCACGCGTTTGCCTTGCAGTGATTGAGTCATGGGGTTCTCCAGTAATGGTGGAGGCCGGAGGTCAACAGACCTGGGCCCTGTTGAAAATTCGACCGCCGGGAGTGGTGAAGTTCGACCTGTCTGTTAGCTGAATAAGCTGATTGTCAGGACCGCCATTGATTTTTCAGGCGATTGTCTATGCTGGTGTCTGGGATTCCAGATACGGAGCAGGCTTATGAGCAAGACATTATTGGTGGCGCTGTTGCTGGCAATGCCGGTTCAGGCGCAAACCCCGGCGGGTGGTCAGGAAACCTGTGCCGACAAGGAGCAACGCATCACCGAGCGGCTGCAACAAGCCGAGGCTGCCGACAATCAGCAACAGGTACGCGGGTTGAGCAAGGCGTTGCAAGAAATGCGTGCCAACTGCAGCGAAGCAGGTCTTGCGGCTGAGCGGGGCCAGCGTATCGGTGAAAGCGAGGCGGAAGTGGAAGAGCGCCGGGATGAACTGGCCGAAGCCATCCGCAAGGGCGATCAGGAAAAGATCGACAAGCGTGAGGGTAAGTTGGCTGAAGCGTTGAAGGAGCTAGGGGAGGCGAGGGCGGAGTAGCCGTAGCCACTCCGCCTGCCCAAATCAGTCTTCCAGCATCGCCTTGTTGCGCACTGCACCCTTGTCGGCACTGGTGGCCAGCAGGGCGTAGGCTTTGAGCGCTGTGGACACCTTGCGTGGGCGTTTTTCCACTGGCTTCCAGCCTTTCTTGTCCTGCTCGATGCGGCGATGCGACAGTTCCTCATCGGACACCAGCAGGTTGATAGTGCGATTGGGAATGTCGATCAGGATGCGATCGCCTTCCTGCACCAGACCGATGGCTCCGCCTGCGGCAGCTTCGGGGGAAGCATGGCCGATGGACAGGCCGGAGGTGCCGCCGGAGAAGCGACCGTCGGTCAGCAGTGCACAATCCGCACCCAGTCCCTTGGATTTCAGGTAGCTGGTGGGATAGAGCATTTCCTGCATGCCCGGGCCGCCTTTGGGGCCTTCGTAGCGGATGATCACCACATCGCCGGCCTTTACTTCGTCGGCCAGAATGCCGCGCACGGCGCTGTCCTGACTCTCGAAGATCTTGGCGCTGCCCTCAAATACATGGATCGACTCATCAACGCCGGCAGTTTTCACCACACAGCCGTCCATTGCGATGTTGCCGTACAGCACCGCCAGGCCCCCTTCCGCAGAGTAGGCGTGCTCGACCGAGCGGATACAGCCTTCAGCGCGATCATCATCCAGGCTCGGCCAGCGAGTGCTCTGGCTGAACGCGGTCTGGGTCGGAATGCCTGCCGGGCCGGCCTTGAAGAACTCATGCACGGCCGGATCGCTGGTCTGGGTGATATCCCACTGGGCGATAGCCTCAGCCATGGTCCTGCTGTGGATCGTGGGTATATCGGTATGGAGCAGGCCGCCGCGGGCCAGTGAGCCGAGAATCGAGAATACGCCGCCGGCGCGGTGAACATCCTCCATGTGGTACTTCTGGATGTTCGGCGCCACCTTGCACAACTGCGGCACCTTGCGCGACAACTCATCAATATCGCGCAGATCGAAATCGACATCGCCTTCCTGAGCCGCAGCCAGCAGGTGCAGGATGGTGTTGGTCGAGCCGCCCATAGCAATGTCCAGGGTCATGGCGTTCTCGAACGCTTTGATGTTGGCAACATTGCGCGGCAGAACTGACTCGTCCTGGTCCTGGTAGTAGCGTTTGCAGAGTTCCACCGCCACGCGGCCCGCGCGCAGGAACAGCTGTTCGCGGTCGCTGTGAGTGGCCAGCAGGGAGCCGTTGCCCGGCAGGGACAGGCCCAGGGCTTCGGTGAGGCAGTTCATCGAGTTGGCGGTGAACATGCCGGAGCAGCTGCCGCACGTAGGGCAGGCGCTGCGCTCGTATTCGGCGACAGTTTCGTCGGAGCAGGAGTCATCGGCAGCGGCGACCATGGCATCGACCAGATCCAGACCATGGGAGGCCAGCTTGGTCTTGCCGGCTTCCATCGGGCCGCCGGAGACGAACACCACGGGGATGTTCAGGCGCAACGCGGCCATCAGCATGCCGGGAGTGATCTTGTCGCAGTTGGAAATACACACGATGGCATCAGCGCAGTGGGCGTTGACCATGTATTCCACCGAGTCGGCGATGATCTCGCGGCTCGGCAGGGAGTACAGCATGCCGTCGTGACCCATGGCGATACCGTCATCCACCGCGATGGTATTGAATTCCTTGGCTACACCGCCGGCCTTTTCGATCTCGCGGGCGACCAGTTGGCCCATGTCCTTCAGGTGCACATGACCGGGCACGAACTGGGTAAAGGAGTTGGCGATGGCGATGATCGGCTTCTTGAAGTCTTCGTCTTTCATGCCGGTAGCGCGCCACAGGGCGCGGGCGCCGGCCATGTTGCGACCGTGGGTGGACGTCTTGGAACGATAATCAGGCATGGTGGTTTATCTCGTTGTGCGATGCAGAAAACGTCAGGAGCTAATGAGCCCTAGCATATCAATTTGCCGCCGAGCCTGCAGCCCGAACCGCCAGCCTGCTCGACGGCAAGCATTGCAGGGCGCGTCCGGCCCGGCCTGGCGCAGGTGGGTTATAGGCTCTTCTCAAACACCTTGGAGTTGCGCTGGTAGTTGTACAGCGAGGCGCGCTGCTCGGGCAGGCGGGCTACGGAGCTGGGCTCGAAGCCGCGTTCGCGGAACCAGTGCGCGGTTCGTGTGGTGAGTACAAACAGCGTATTGATTGCCAGGCGCCTGGCTTCTGCTTCGATGTGCTCCAACAACTGGTCGCCGCGCCCGCCGTGGCGGTAATCAGGGTGAATCGCCACGCAGGCCAGTTCGGCGCTGTGCTCACCCAGTGGATACAAGGCGGCGCAACCGATGATCATGCCGTCCCGCTCGACCAGCGTGAACTGATTGATCTCCGTCTCCAGCACCTCCCGCGAACGGCGCACCAGAACGCCGGCTTCTTCCAGCGGGTGCAGCAATTCCAGCAGCCCCGCGACGTCCTCAACCGTTGCGGTGCGCACCTTCTCGAAAGGCTCCTGAGTCACCAGGGTGCCGCCGCCATCGAGTGTGAACAGCTCGGTGAGCATGGCGCCATCTTCGGCATAACTGATGATATGGCTGCGCCGTAAGCCCTGGTTGCAGGCCTTGCACGCGGCGGCGAGCAGAGAGCCCGGCTGGCTGTTGCCGAGCGCTGCCAGCAAAGGCATCGCCCGGCTGGGTTTGAGCTCGCGCAACAAATACCCCTCGGCATCGAAAATGCCGGTATCAGGGCCGAACAGAATGAGCTTGTCCGCTTCCAGCGCACTGGCTGCACTGGTGGCGACATCTTCGCAGGCGAGATTGAATACCTCACCGGTCGGCGAATAGCCGATGGACGACAACAGCACGATGGATTCTTCATCCAGATGCTGGCTGATCGCCTTGCGATCGATACGCCGGACCTCACCGGTATGGTGCAGATCCACCCCGTCGATCACGCCGATCGGTTTTGCCGTGACGAAGTTGCCACCGACCACGCGCAAACGACGACCCTGCCCGGCATTGGTGCCCAGCCGCGCCTCTATGGCGATGCGCAAACTGCCCACCGCATCCATTACGCAACTCAAGGTGTCGCTGTCGGTAATCCGCAGATCGCTGTGGTAGCGCGAGGCGATGCCGCGCGCGCTCAGACGCTCCTCAATCTGCGGCCGCGAGCCGTGTACCAGCACCAGACGCACCCCCAGACTGTTGAGCAACATGATGTCATTCATTATGTTGTTGAAGTTGGGGTGCGCGATCGCTTCACCCGGCAACAACACCACGAAGGTGCGATCGCGATGGGTGTTGATGTAGGGTGTGGAGTGGCGGAACCATTTGACGTAGTCGGACATGCGGCTGTTCCGTGAAAAACACCAGTTTAGAGATATTCAGCCCTCGGCTTCAAGAGCGAGGCGCGCAATTGCCGTCGCCAAGGGATTGCAGGCAAGATAGAAGCATTTCCCCGAAACCGGATTCAGACACAGAAGAGAGATTGCCGTGCATTCAGGTACTGAAGATTTCATGGTTGTGCAGACACCCGAAGAAGCTGTTGATCGTCTGGCCGCGCTGTATGATCAGGCGGTTGATGCGCTGGGTCATTCATTGAAACAGTATCTCAAGGACCGCACCCGACCCGACGCGCAGCAGTTACGCCTGTTCCGTTATCCTGAACTGCGGCTGACCTGGACCGGCAGTGACCCGGCACCAAGCAGCGTGCGCGCCTGGGCCAAGGTGCAGGTGCCGGGCATCTACAGCGTCACCATTACCCATCCCGAGAATTTCCGCAGTTACCTGCTGCAACAGCTGCATCCGTTGACCAGTGAGTTCAGCGTGCGGCTGGAGGTGGGTGTCAGTCAGCAGGCGATTCCCTACCCCTATGTGGTCGAGCAGGGCGATGAGCTGGCGGGCTCCGGCGTCACGGCTGGCGAACTGGCAAGGGTATTTCCCAGTACCGACCTGGCTGCTGCAACCGATGGCACCGCCGATGGCCTCGTGGACTGGGAAGATACCGACCCGCTGCCGCTGGCACTGTTTGACGCCGCTCGGGTGGATTTTTCCCTGCGCCGACTGGTGCACTACACCGGTAGCGACTGGCGTCATGTACAGCCATGGATTCTGTTGACCAACTACCACCGCTACGTGGATCAGTTCATCCGCCACGGGCTGGACATGCTGCTCGCCGATTCGCGGTTCTGCCGTATGGTGTTGCCGGGTAATGTGATCGTCGAGCGTGGCATGGCCGAGGGCGAGATGCAGGCGATCCTCGACAGCGTGGTCTGGCACAAGTACCAGATGCCGGCCTATCACCTGCAGGCCGCCGATGGAGACGGCATTACCCTGGTCAATATCGGCGTCGGCCCGTCCAATGCCAAGAACATCACCGATCACCTGGCGGTACTGCGTCCGCATTGCTGGCTGATGATCGGCCACTGCGGTGGTCTGCGCCAGTCACAGACCATCGGTGATTATGTACTGGCGCACGCCTATATGCGCCGCGATGGCATTCTCGATCGGGTGCTGCCACCGCATATACCGCTGCCGGCGCTGGCGGAGGTACAGCAGGCTCTGCAGGATGCCGCGGCGCAGGTTACCGGGGACAAGGGCGATGCACTGAAACGGCGTCTGCGAACCGGTACCATCCTGACCTACGACGATCGCAACTGGGAGCTGCGCTGGGCGCAGGAACGGCCGTTGATCAACCTGTCCCGGGCAGTCGCCGTGGATATGGAAAGCGGTACCGTCGCTGCGCAGGGCTATCGTCTGCGGGTGCCCTACGGCACGCTGCTGTGTGTCTCGGACAAGCCGCTGCACAGCGAGCTCAAGCTGCCCGGCGCAGCCGGCGCCTTCTATGAGCGCGCCGTGACCCAACACCTGCATATCGGTATCGCTGCGCTGGATCTGCTGCGCGACCAGTTGCACAGCCTGCATTCACGCAAGCTGCGCAGCTTTGACGAGCCGCCGTTTCGGTAGGCTTTGCTGCCCTCTCTCCCTTGCGGGAGAGGGGGCTCTTACAAACAAAACCGCCCAATCAACTCCCGCAGTATCTTCACCGTCGGCTCAATACGATCCATCGCCAGATACTCATCCGGTTGATGCGCCTGGGCGATGTCGCCGGGGCCGAGGATGATGGTTTGCAGGCCAAGCTGGTTCAGATAGGGCCCCTCGGTGGCGAAGGCAACACTGCCGGCGCTGTAACCGGTGAGCTGCTCGCAGGCCTGGACTATCTCGGCGGTAGCCGACGTATCCATAGGCGGCACGCCGGGAAACAGTGGCTGATAGTCGATCTGCACCTGTTGTTCTGCTGCAACGGCGGCCAGACGCTGACCAATGGTCGCGCGCAGTTCATCGGCGTCCATGCCGGGCAATGGGCGCAGGTCGAACTCCAGTGCACAGCGACCGCAGATGCGGTTGGGATTGTCACCGCCATGGATGCAGCCCAGATTCAGGGTCGGAGTCGGCACGCTGAACAGCGGGTTGGTCCATTGTTGTTGCCAACTGCTGCGCAGAGTCAGTAATTCATTGATTACCTGATGCATGGCTTCGATGGCATTGCGCCCAAGCGATGGATCTGAAGAGTGGCCGGCCTGACCGATGATATCCACGCGCTCCATCAATATCCCCTTGTGCACGCGGATCGGCTTCAGTCCGGTAGGCTCGCCGATCACCGCATGGCGGGCGCCCAGCAGATCATCGACGGCCAGCGCCTGGGCGCCACCCATGGCACTTTCCTCATCTGCTGTCGCCAGGATGATCAATGGTTGCTGCAGGGGTTGATCACGGAATGCCTGCACAGCTTCGATGATCAACGGAAAGAAGCCTTTCATATCGCAGCTGCCCAACCCATACCAGCGTCCATTCGCCTCGGTCAGAGCAAAAGGATCGTGCTGCCAGCGCTCTGGGTTGCAGGGTACGGTATCGGTATGTCCGGCCAGCACCAGCCCGCCGGGGCCGCTGCCCAGAATGGCAATCAGGTTGGCCTTGCCCGGCGCCCCGGCAATCGGTTGGATATTGCAAGTAAAGCCGAGCGCACTCAGCCAGTCGCTCAACAGATGGATGACCGGCAGGTTGGATTGATCGAGTTCCGGCTGGGTACAACTGATGGAGGGCGTTTGCAGCAGGGCGGCGAATTGCGCCTTGAGCGAGGGGACAGGCATTGCGAACTCCTGGCTGGCGTAAGACTGGAGAACCCAGCTTACGTCAGCCAGTGAAAAGCGTCAGCCGAAAATGCCCTGCAGGGTGAAGAAGAACATGATCGAGAGAATGGCGCCGGCAGGCAGAGTAATTACCCACGAGGTGAAGATGGTACCCACCACCTTGAGATTCAGCGCCGCGATACCGCGTGCCATGCCCACCCCGAGTACCGCGCCCACCAGAGTATGGGTGGTGGAGACAGGCAGGCCGATGCCCGATGCACCGACGACTGTGGCGGCGGTGGCCAGCTCGGCTGCAAAGCCGCGACTGGGAGTCAGTTCAGTAATATGCTGGCCAATGGTGGCGATCACTCGGTAACCATAGGTAGCCAGACCGATCACGATGCCGATGCCGCCAAGTAGCAGAATCCAGCTGGGCACCACCGAGGTGGCGGCAATTTCGCCGCCTGACTGCAGCACGCCGACCACCGCAGCCAACGGGCCTACCGCGTTGGCAACATCGTTGGAGCCATGGGCAAAAGCCATGGAGCAGGCGGTGAAGATCATCAGAATACCGAACACCCGCTCGACACTGTTGTGCTTGCCTTTTTCCACAGGCTCTTCCTTGACTCGTCGCAGCAGCACCACGCCAAGCCCGGCAACCAGCAGACCGGCGACTACCGACAGGCCAAAACCCTGGAGGCCGGACAGGTCCAGCCCAACATGCTTGAGCCCTTTGGTCAGGGTCATCAACGAGATGAAAAAACCCACGGCAAACATGTAAAAGGGCACGTAGCGTTTGGCATTGGCGAAGGGGGTATCGGTATCAAGTATCAACCGATGCACACTGACGAAAATCATGAAGGCAACGATGCCGGACAGCAGCGGCGAGATCACCCAGCTGGAAACGATAGGTAAAACGCCTGCCCAGTTGACTGAGTCCATGGACACGCCGACCGCACCAAATCCGATCACCGCACCGACGATCGAATGTGTCGTCGAGACCGGCCAGCCGCGCATGGAGGCGATCAGCAGCCAGGATCCGGCGGCCAGCAGGGAGGCCATCATGCCGAACACCATCTGCTCAGCAGTGATTTGCGTCGCATCCAGAATGCCGCTGCGAATGGTCTGGGTTACCGACCCCCCAGCCAGATAAGCACCGAGGAACTCGAACACCATGGCAATGATGATTGCCTGCTTGATGGTCAGGGCGCGAGCGCCTACGGAGGTACCCATGGCATTGGCTACGTCATTGGCGCCAACGCCCCAAGCCATGAAAAAGCCGAATAGGCAGGCCAGCACCAGCAGGATGGTGCCATATTCTGCGATCAGGGTCATAAGAGGAAGCTCTGTTGATTGTGTGACAGGTGAACGGCCCTTAACGGGCCATGAGGATTTCCAGGCGGTTACCTACGCGTTCCGCGCGGTCCGCAACATCACCGATCCATTCGATGATCTGGTAGGTGAACATCACGTTGACGGGGGGCAGTTCAGACTCGCGCTTGAACAGCTCCGCCCGCAGTTTGATCTGCATCTCATCCGTATCATGCTCGATGCGTTCCAGCTCGATGATCATGGTCTCCATGAGCTTCCTCTCACGGCCGGCAAAGCTGGTTTCCATCAGGTCGCTGAGCTCTTCCATGGCCCGCAGGGCCTGGGTAGCGGCCTCGACAGAACGTTCGACAAAGCGTCTGAATGCAGGCTGTACATCCGGGTGGATGGTCATCTTGCGACCCAGCATCAGGCCCGCGATATCCTTGGCGCGGTTGGCGACTTTGTCCTGTACACTGAGCAGCTCAAGCAGATCTGAGCGCGGCACGGACAGAAACAGGCTGTTGGGCAGATTGACGCGAACGTTCTTCTTCATCTCGTCGGCTGCGTTCTCGAGCTCGCAGATGCGCTGCTGAACGCGTTCGGCTTCGACCCAGTCCTCAGCCATCAGCGCGTCGACGAAAGGCACCAACTGAGAAGCGCATTCGTGTGCCTTGGCCATATGCCGCTGCATCGGCCCGATAGGAGAGCGACCGAAGAGGTTCATGAAAGGATTGTTGGACATAGGGATCTCCCAAGGCGTGTTTGGCAGCGGATTATAGTCATGGCAGAGGATGTGGTCACCAAATTGACACACTTTTGCCAAAAATCATTTCGATCACAGTTGGTCGCGGTAATTTCATCATGAGACAAAGTATGGCCCAGGAAACAGAAATCAAACTGCGGATCAGCCCCGACGCACTGTCGGTTCTACGCACACATCCCTTGTTGCAGCAGCGCCTGCAGGGTGAATGGAGCACTGGCACTCTGTACAACCAGTATTACGATACTGCTTCCCGCGACATGGCCCAGGCGCGTGTAGCTCTGCGTGTTCGCCGTGATGGTGAGCAGTTCATTCAGACGCTGAAGAGCCGTGGCCAAAGCGTTGCCGGTCTATCCGAGCGCAATGAGTGGGACTGGGCCGTGTCCGCAGCGGCACTGGATCTGACCCTGTTGGATGACAGCTGCTGGCCCGCCAGCCTCGCCGAGCTGGACAAGTTGACTCTGCAACCGGTCTTCACCACCGACTTCGAGCGCACCAAGGCCATTCTGCGCTGGGAGCGTGAGGGTGAGACCGTGGAAGTGGAAGCGGCGCTGGATCAGGGCAAGGTTATCGCGGATGGCCGCGAGGAGCCGATCTGTGAGCTGGAACTGGAGCTGCGCAGCGGCCCGGCGGCAGCCCTCCTGGAGCTGGCCGCCGCGCTGGCGTTGGACGTACCCCTGATGCCTTGCGACATCAGCAAGGCCGAGCGGGGCTACCGGCTGTTCGATCCGTCCAGCTACGATCTGCAGTTGGATGCTCGCGCCTGGTCCCAGGATACCCGGGTGGATGACGTGATCGCCGGCGCTGGTTGGCAGTTGCTCGGACACACTCAGCGGCTGGCTGAGCAGTATAGATTCAGCGGGCAATGGAAGCTGTTTCGCGAGTTGCTCACCAACCTGATCAGCCTGCGCGCTTTTTTCGGTGTGTTCGACCTGGCCCTGCCGCGTACCTCAGTCCAGCCGTTCACTCCGGCTCTGGATCAACTCATTGCTCGGTACCGTCCATTGGTACTCGCGGGTTGGTCTGATGACGAGGAAGGTCGCCGTGCCCGAGAACAGGCACCGCAAATATTCGAACAGACCGTTGCCAGCCCCGCCTGGGGACAGTTGTTTCTGGGGCTGGGGCTGTGGCTGCATACCACCAGCTGGAAGCAGAGCCGTCCGCCACGTGGCGAGCGGGTCGGCGACCTGGCGTTGCCGCGCTGGTTGCTGGCGGCGGTTGCTCGCGAGATTCAGGAACTGCGCGTGCCGCACCACAATGAGCCGGATTCGGATGTCAGCGAATGGATGGATCAGCAGCCACGGTTGAGCCGCTTGTATTTCCTGCTGTCCAACTTCCGCAATCATCTGGAGGTGCCAGAGGCGAATCGTCTGTTCGGCGAACTGAACAAGCTGCAGGCGCTGCTTGAACAGTATCCACTGGTTGATGAGGAGCTGCGCCCGGCGCTGTTGACTGCGCTGCGCAAGCAGGGCCAGCGGCTGCGCAAGTTGAACGCCTGGCGTGATCTGAACAGCTGAGATTGACTGGGTAACGGGTGGATTGGATGAACGACAAGAGGGTGAACAGGGATGAAGCATCTGGCCGACCTGGCGATTCCCGGCAGTGATCGACTGCTGGATCTGACGGATATTCTCAAAGTGCTGGCAGCGCAGGGGCGGTTGGGGCTGGAAAGTGCCGAGCAGCTGAGCACCCTGCGCCGGTCTGCAACAGGTGAAACCGCCCAGCTGCACCCACTGGAATTCATCGCCAGCCAGGCGCCGGATGATCTTGCGCGCTCCGGCAGACCCTTGGATCTGGACGCGCTGACCCGCTGGCTGGCAAGTGAGTCGGGTCAGCCGTTCTATCGTATCGATCCGCTGAAGATCAATGTCTCGGCGGTCACGCCACTGATGTCATTCGCCTTCGCCCGGCGCCACGGCATCCTCGCGGTGGAGATCAACGAGCGGGAAGTCACCGTGGTCAGTGCCCAGCCCTTTGTGCGCGGCTGGGAAGCCGATCTGGTGCATGTGCTCAAGCGCGAGATCCGCCGCGTGGTGGCCAATCCGGCAGATATTCTGCGCTATTCGATGGAGTTCTACCGGCTGGCCCGCTCGGTGCATGGTGCGAACGCGTCGGACCAGAAGAACACTTCGATCGGCAATTTCGAGCAGTTGCTCAACCTGGGCAGCATGAGTCAGGAGCCGGACGCCAACGATGCGCATGTGGTCAATATCGTCGACTGGCTGTTCCAATACGCCTTCGAGCAGCGAGCCAGCGATATCCATATCGAGCCCCGTCGTGAGAACGGTAGCGTGCGACTGCGCATCGACGGTGTGCTGCATACGGTTTACCAGTTTCCGTTGCAGGTGGCCGTGGCGGTGGTCAGTCGTCTGAAAACCCTGGGCCGGATGAATGTGGCGGAAAAGCGTAAGCCGCAGGATGGCCGGGTCAAGACCAAATCTCCCCAGGGCAACGAGATTGAGCTGCGGCTGTCGACCTTACCGACTGCCTTTGGCGAGAAGATGGTCATGCGGATCTTCGACCCGGATGTACTGCTGCGCAGCTTTGATCAGTTGGGCTTTTCCAGCGAGGATCAGCGCCGCTGGCAGAGCATGGTCGAGCAACCCAATGGTATCGTGCTGGTCACCGGGCCGACTGGCTCCGGTAAGACCACCACGTTGTACACCACGCTCAAGCAACTGGCTACGCCGGAAGTCAATGTCTGCACCATCGAAGACCCGATCGAGATGGTCGAGGACAGCTTCAATCAGATGCAGGTGCAGCACAATATCGATCTGACCTTCGCCAGCGGCATCCGCGCCTTGATGCGTCAGGACCCGGATATCATCATGATCGGCGAGATCCGCGATCTGGAAACTGCGGAAATGGCGATTCAGGCGGCACTGACCGGCCACTTGGTGCTGTCTACCCTGCACACCAACGATGCGCCCAGTTCCGTCAGCCGCCTGATCGAGCTGGGGGTGCCGGCCTACCTGATCAAGGCCACGGTGCTCGGCGTTATGGCGCAGCGGCTGGTACGCATTCTCTGCCCACACTGCAAGGAGCCGGCAGAAGTGGACGAAGCCGCCTGGCAGGAGCTGACCAAACCCTGGAACTCGCCTCAGCCCACTCGCGCCCATCGGCCTGTAGGCTGCCCGGAGTGCCGCGAAACCGGTTACCGGGGACGCGCCGGCGTCTATGAATTGATGCCGTTGACCGACAGCCTGAAGCCCCTCGTGCAAACCG
The DNA here is from genome assembly GCF_900105005.1 of Halopseudomonas litoralis. NCBI lineage: Bacteria > Pseudomonadati > Pseudomonadota > Gammaproteobacteria > Pseudomonadales > Pseudomonadaceae > Halopseudomonas > Halopseudomonas litoralis. Next base: position 2,735,182 of record NZ_LT629748.1, on the reverse strand, counting down.
ACATCGACCTCAACGTTCTGCGCCGCCAGGCCTACCGGGAAGGGATGCACAGTCTGCGGTTATCCGGTGCGCAGAAGGTGGCGGCCGGGTTGACTACCATTGAGGAGGTTTTGCGGGTTACTCCTACCAGTCAACAGGCTTGATGCAGGTTGTTTGGTATGGTGTTTGGTTCAGGTTTGTAATTGCTGCGGCTGGATGGTGCCAGCGTGCGGCTCCGGTCCTGCTAAGTACGACACGCTGCAAATACGTCCCTGTAAGCTCGCGGTCGCCATCCATGGCGACACGACGGTCGTACTTAGCAGGACCGGAGCCTCCCGCGGTGAATTTGGTGCAGTTGCTAGAAAAACATCCTAGATCGCCAAGCTTCTTGTTTTGGGTTTAATCTCCCGCGGGCACATTGTTCATGGTGATGGATGGTGGTGCCGTTGGCTCGACCGTTTGATGCCATGGATGGCATCAATGAGCTTACAGGGATGTACTTGCAGCGTGTCGAGCCAACGGCACCACCAGCCACCACCCCAACCGAAAACAACCAGAAACTCCCAAGCCAATGGGCTAGAATACGCCCGTCCGCAAGCATCAGGAAATCCCATGAATTACCGCCACAGCTTCCACGCCGGCAATCACGCCGATGTTCTCAAACACGCCATTCTGCTGCGTATGGTCACCTTGATGCAGCGCAAGGAGGCGCCGCTGTGTTATCTGGACAGTCACGCCGGCACGGCATTGTACGATCTGCAGGGCGAAGATGCTGGGCGTACTGGGGAGTATCTGGATGGTATTGGTCGGCTGTGGGCGCGGGATGATCTGCCTGATCTGCTGGCCGACTATCGTGAAGTCGTAGCTCGCCATAATCCCAAGGGCGAACTGCAGCTGTATCCCGGATCTCCACAGCTGATCGCCGATGTTCTGCGCGAGCAGGACCGGATGATTCTCAGTGAGCTGCATCCTGTAGACGCGCTGACGCTGAAGAACCATTTTGCCGATGAGCCGCGCATTGCCGTGCATCAGCGTGATGGCTATGAGCTGCCGAAGGCTTTCCTGCCGGTGGCGGAAAAACGCGCTTTGTGGCTGATCGACCCGCCGTTCGAGAAGGGCGATGACCTGCAGCGTTGTCTTCGAGCAATGCAGCAGGGGGTTCAACGTATGCGTCAGACGGTAATCGCCCTCTGGTACCCGATCAAGGATGAGCGCCTGCTGCGGGACTTCTATCGCCAGATCAGCGAGGCGGAGCTGCCCAAGGTGCTGCGCGTCGAACTCAACGTGCGGCCGGCAGATACCAGTCTTGGCCTCAACGGCTCGGGGTTGATGCTGATTAATCCGCCGTGGCCGTTGTGGGAAGAGCTGGAGCAGGTGCTGCCTTGGCTAGCCCGGCAGTTTGCTCAATCCGGTCCGGGAGACTGGCGTATGGACTGGTTGGTCGGCGCACCCTGAGCGAGAGCACCGGCAAATAGCAAAAAAGAGGGAACAAGCCGTCGGGCTTCGGGTCAAGTATTGTGTCGGTGTGTTGAATATCGACTTATCCGAAGCTAACAAGGAGCACACGAATATGACTGCTGTTGACAAGAACGGACCCGTTTCAAATCAGGACCAAGTCAGCAAGAAACAGGAAATCGACTCCGGCAAGGAAGCGGTGGCAGCCGCCTACAGCAAGCTGATGGAAGCCAAGGAGCACTTCAAGCACGCGGCAGAGTCTGCGGGAATGGATTGGAAGCATGACGCTGAAGGTCAACTGATGAAGGGCAAGGGTAAGGCAGGCGAGCTGTGTGATCATGCGAACAGTTACCTGCATGACAAGCCGCTGGCTACACTGGGTATTGCCTTTGCGGCCGGCTTCATTGTTTCCCACATGATGTCCAGCAAATGACAGGTATCCCCGGAGAGAATAATCCTGAAAGCGGTGATGTCGGCGGCCATGAGCAGGCCCGACAGCCGCTGAAGGATGAACTGAAATCCTCTCTGGCGTGGCTCGAACATGCGGCCTTGGCGGGCGGCGATCTGGTCCGGCTGGTGGGCCTCGAATTGCGACTGGCTATTGCTGATTCGGGGAAGCTGGCGGTGTTGGGGCTGGCAATGGTGCCTTTGTTATTGCTGGCATGGATCGGCTTATCCGTTTTGCTGGGCTGGCTGGCTTTCGCTTGGAGCGGCTCGGTAGCCCTGTCTATAGTGGTATTCATCGTCGTGCAATTAGCGACGCTCGGAGTAATGGCGGCCCTTTGCAAGAAGTACGCAAAAAGTCTGTCCTTCCCGGCCACCAAAAGGCAGCTGCAGACATTGAAGGAGGAGACCAGTGGAACGAAGGAAACTGAAAAATCAGATTCAACAGCTCGATGAGCAGCTCGCTGTCGAATTCAGTCTGCTCAGACTTGATGCGCGAGAGCGATACGCAGCGGTGCGGCGGATTTCACCGTTGTGGTGGGTTGGCGGCGCAGCTGTTGCGGGAGCTGTGCTGGGCAAACTCACTGCGGGGCATGGTGGTCCAATGGCAGTAGCAAAACAAGGTATGAACATATTTCGTTTTGCCAGTCTGGTAATGCCCGGCATGGCTCTCGCGGCCAGTCCGGCGGCTCAGGACGCTATGTCTTGACAGTTCAGGCCTCAGCCCATGGAAAGGGGCTAAGGCCTGCTTTTCCTTGTCCGAAGTTATCCCTCTCAAGCTACTCCTCTATACCTATTGATCATCCGGAAACTGATAGGCGTTGTTCGTTCCGTCCTGCGGCTTGCGTGCGCGCAGGTCACGGTACACCGCTGCCCGCATGATCATCATGGAAACCACCGGCGCGGTGAGTAGTACAAAGGCGGTAATCAGAAGTTCGTGCACGACAGGACGTTCAGTGGTGCCGCTGAAATACAGCATGGAGGCGATCAGAAAGCAGCCAGTACCTACGGTAATGAAAACCGTCGGCCCATGGATGCGTTGATAGAAGTTCGGCAGTCGCAGCAGCCCGAGGGCCCCGGTGAATGTGATTATTCCGCCGAGTATCAACAACAGTGCCATGGGTATGGCCAGCCAGAGATTCACTTCACTCATGGGCAGCGTCAGGAAATCGCTCATTCGATGATTTCTCCGCGTATGAGAAATTTGGCCAGGGCGATTGAGGACACAAAGCCGGTCAGCGCAATGATCAGGGCCGCCTCGAAATAGATAATGCTGGAAAAGCGAATGCCCAGCAGCAGAATGAACAGCATGGCTGTCATCCACAGTGCATCCAGCGCCAATACCCGATCCTGGGCAGTGGGCCCAAGCAACAGGCGGATGGCGCAGAAGATCAGAGCCAGCATCACGCACAGCTGGGCGAACCCCAGTGCCACTGTGAGCATCACGGCAATCATGCTTTCTCCTGTTCAAAGATGTCGATCAAAGGACGCTCCAGCCTGGTCTTGATCATGTCGATCCACCAGGCTGCATCGTGCAGATCAAACACATGCAGGGCCAGATCATTGCTGCCTGGAATGATTTCCACCCATACCGTACCCGGTGTGGAATTGATGATGCAGGCCAGTACTGCGAGGCCATGGGGGTCGCGCAGGTCCAGCGGAATGCGGATGAACTGCGAGTTCAGCCGCCCCTTGCCGAACAGGATGAGCATGCAGACGTTAAAGCACGAGCGTAGAATTTCGATCAGCGAATGGAAAATCAGGCGTCCTATTGTCAGTGGGCGTGATACCTGCACCGGTGTCGGGCGCAAGGGGGCTATCAACAGGGGTACCACGATCGCAATCAACGCGCCGAGCAGGATGTGCGCCGGCTCGACACTCTGGTTGAGCATCAGCCACAACAGCCACAACGCCAGTGACACCAAGGGAGTAGGCAGCCAGCGTCTCATTGCTCAACTCCCGCGGTGTTGACTACACCGGGTACCGCAGGGCTGGACAACACCCGCTCGATATACAGTTGCGGCTCATGCAGTCCGGCCGAGGTACGTTCCATGTAACTGCTGGTTGGCCCCGCCGCCACGCTGATGATCACGCACAGCAGCAGCAACATCGATATGGGCACCGCTTCGCTCAATTGCAGGCGTGGCGCTTCGGCATCTGGCGCCGCCCAGAAGGTCCGTACACCAAAACGCATCAGCGAGATGATCGCCGCCAGGCCGGATGCAATGATCAATACCAGCATGCCCCAGGCCAGAGGGCCGGCGGAATAGAGGTTTTCGGTAAACAACCCGGTAGGGTTGAGCAGGGCGTGGAATAAGGCAAACTTGGCGATGAAGCCGGACAGTGGCGGCAAGCCGGCAATGATCAGGGCGCAGGCAAAAAAGGATAAGCCGAGAAAGGCCATCGCTGCCGGAATAATGACGCCGGCAGACTCCTCTGGAGCATCATCGATGGCAAAGGCTTCCATGGTCAGTGCCAGTATCGCTGCGCTGGGCTTGCGAATGCGTTCGACCAGCTCCATCAGCAGCATGAAAGCGGCTACCGCCAGGGTTGAGCTGACCAGGTAGAACAGGGCTGCTGCGATGATTTTCTGATCGCCGTAACCGATCGCTGCCAGCAGGGTGCCGGAGGATATGATTGCACTGAACCCTGCCATGCGCCCCAGTTCCTGGCTACCCAGCAGGCCGATGGTGCCAAAGGTCAGCGTAAGCAGGCCACCAATGATCAGCGCGTTGCCGGAAATCGCATCCAGCGTCTCGGCCTGCTCGGCAAACACCAGCAGCCACAGGCGTAGCAGCACATACACCCCGACCTTGGTCATCAGCACCAACATCGCTGCTACCGGTGGTGCCGCTGCAGCGTAGGTGGTCGGTAGCCAGAAGCCCAGCGGCCACATGGCACTTTTGGTCAGGAAGGCAATCGCCAGAACCGCAGCGCCTACCTCGAGCAGCAGCCGCTCGCTGTCGCCCATGGCGGCGGCACGCACGGCCAGATCAGCCATGTTCAAGGTGCCCGCCGAGGCGTAGATCAATGCCACCCCAATCAGAAAGAATGACGAGGCGACCAGATTGACCACCACGTACTGCATGCTGGCGCGTACCCGATTGGGTTGCAGGCCGAGCAGCAGCAAGCCGTAGGACGCAGCCAGCATGATCTCGAAGAACACGAACAGGTTGAACAGGTCACCGGTGATGAAGGAGCCGTTGATTCCCGCCAGCAGGAACTGGAACAGCGAGTGGAAATGCACCCCCGCACGGCTCCAGCGGCGGTAGGAGAATACCAAGGCAGCTGTCGCGATGACTGCGCTCAACGTCAGCATCAGGGCTGACAGCCTGTCCACCACCAGCGAAATACCGAACGGCGCCACCCAGTTCCCCGCCAGATAGACACCTACTCCGTTCGGCCAGACTTCATTATCTGCGAACCAGAACAGCGTGATGGCGGTTACCAGCAAGGCGCCCGTGCCGATCAGGTTGATGGCGAACTTGAGCTGCTGCTGGCGGCCGCTGAGCAACACCAGCGCTGCTGCGAACAGCAGAGGTAGCAAGATGGGCAGCAATATCAGTTGGTCACCCCAGAAACTCATTGACCGGGTTCCTTGCCGTCTACATGGTCGGTACCGGTCAGTCCGCGGGAGGTCAGCAGGAGCACCAGATACAGTGCGGTAGTGGCAAAGCCGATGACGATCGCAGTAAGGACCAGCGCCTGGGTCACCGGGTCGGCAAACAGACCGGCTTCCACCGATTTTTCCAGGGTCAGGGGAGGCTTGTTCACGGACAACCGTCCCATGATGAAGATGAACATGTTGACCGCATAGGAAATCAGCAACAGGCCGATGATCACCTGGAAGGTACGCGGCCGCAGAATCAGCCAGACCCCGGAGGCGAACAGCACGCCAATGGCAATGGCGATAACAGCTTCCATCAGTTTTTCTCCTTTGCGGCGGCTTCCATCGCTGCCAGCGGCAGACGGTGGCTGCGGATTGACTGGTGGGCCAGGGCGGTGAGGATCAGCATGGTGGCGCCGACCACCACACTGAATACGCCAAGGTCGAAAAAGAACGCGCTGGGCATATGCAGTTCGCCGAGTATCGGAAGGCTGAAATGCGCGGTGTGACTGGTCAGGAATGGATAACCCAGCAGCACCGCGCCGAGCCCGGTGGCGACCGCAATGATCAGGCCCAGAGCCAGCCAGCGGTGCGGCTGCAGATGCAGGCGTGACTCGACCCACAGGGTGCCCGCCAGCATGTACTGGATGATGATGCCCACCGAGAACACCAGGCCGGCGACAAAACCACCGCCTGGCAGGTTATGGCCGCGCATGAAGAAATACACGGCGCAGACTAGAAATATCGGCAACAGCAGTCGCAGATAGACGCCAGGTATCATCATGTAGCCGGTCGTGGTCTGTTCGGCGGGTGTCTGCGGCGCAGCCGGGTCGGTCAGGTTGGTCTGCTGTGGCGGCAGCGCCATGCTTTCCGGTGACGGGCGGAAGCGGCGTAACAGGCCGTACACGGTCAGGGCAACAATGCCCAGTACGGCAATCTCGCCCATGGTGTCGAAGCCACGGAAGTCGACCAGCAACACATTGACCACGTTGCTGCCACCGCCCTCGGAAAGAGCCCGTTCGAGAAAGAAACCACCAATTCCGCTACCCGCTGGCAGCATCAGTACCAGATAGCTGATCGCTGCCATACCCAGGCCTGCAGCTACCGCGAGGATAAAGTCACGGGTGCGGCGAGTCCGGGTAAGAACGGCTTCGGCCTTGTCCTGTTCAATGGACAGCAGTCGCGGCGGCAGCCAGCGCAGGCCGAGCAGAATAAGCACCGTGGTGACGGTTTCCACCATCAACTGAGTCAGTGCCAGGTCGGGTGCGGAGAGCCAGAGGAAGGTCAGACACACCACCAGACCCGCGCCGCCGACCAGGGCCAGTGCCGCCAGGCGATGATACTTGGCCTGCCAGGCAGCGGCGATGGCGCAAGCGCAACCGATCAGCCAGAGCACCGCGAAGGGAATATGCGGCGTGCTGGGCTCCAGGGCCATCCAGACCCGGGGTGCAGTAGCGGCAGCTGCTACCCCGGCGGCCAGACACACAAAGACCAGCAGTACCAGCTGCGGTTGCAGACGCCGAGTGCCGAGCAGCTTCTCCAGCCGCGAAGCGGCGCTGCGCAGTTCAAGCATGGTGCTTTCGTAGGCCTGCTTGCCATTGAAACGATACAGTAGCGGCACTTGGTCGCGGTGAAGAAGGTCGAAGCGCTTACGCAGAACGGTATACAGCAGCACACCGCCGCCCAGCGCAACAAAACTCATCAATAGTGGGACATTGAAGCCATGCCACAGCGCCAGACTGTAATAGGGCATCTGGTCGCCGAGCACTGACTGCACACTGTTATGCAGCAGCGGGCCAATACTGAGGCCGGGGATGATGCCGACAATCAGGCAGAACACCACCAGTACTTCCACCGGGAAGCGCATCCAGCGTGGCGGCTCATGGGGTGTTTTCGGTAGGTCAGTCGCGCGCTTGCCGAAGAACACGTTAATAAAACGCAGCGAGTAGGCCACGCTGAACACGCCCATGGTGACCGCAGCCAGAGCCATCCACCAATTGCTATTGCTGCCGACCAGCAGAGCTTCGGCAAAGAACATTTCCTTGGACAGGAAGCCATTCAGAAATGGGACCCCTGCCATCGCGGCCGAGGCGACGACCGCCAGTGTCGCGGTATGCGGGATCATTCTGTACAGGCCGCTGAGTTTGCGCATGTCACGGGTGCCGCTTTCATGGTCAATGATGCCGACCGCCATGAACAATGACGCCTTGAAGGTGGCGTGGTTCATGGTATGGAAGATCGCCGCGACCATTGCCAGTGGTGTGCCGATCCCCAGCAGCGCGGTGATCAGCCCCAGATGGCTGATGGTGGAGTAGGCCAGCAGACCCTTGAGGTCGTGTTGGAAAATGGCGATGAACGAGCCAATCAGCAGCGTACAGACCCCGGCACCACCGATGATCCAGGTCCACTCCGGAGTGCCGGAGAGCACCGGCCACAGGCGCATCAGCAGGAATATCCCAGCCTTGACCATGGTGGCGGAGTGTAGATAAGCCGATACCGGTGTCGGTGCAGCCATGGCATGGGGCAGCCAGAAGTGGAACGGAAACTGGGCGCTCTTGGTCAGCGCCCCGAGGGCGACCAGGATCAGCGTGGGCACGTACCAGGCATGCTCGCGCAGGGTCTCGCCGGAGGCCAGCACCACATCCAGGTCATAACTGCCAACGATATGCCCCATCATCAACATCCCAGCCAGCAGGCACAGGCCTCCGGTAGCGGTGACGGTAAAGGCCATGCGCGCGCCACGGCGGGCATCAGCCCGGTGGTGCCAGTAACCGATCAGCAGGAAAGAGGACAAGCTGGTGAGTTCCCAGAACAGCACCAGCTGGACCAGATTCCCCGAGAGGACCACGCCGAGCATGGAGCCCATGAACGCCAGCAGGAAGGAGAAGAAACGTGGTACCGGGTCTTCCGGTGACATGTAGTAGCGGGCATACAGTACCACCAGCAGGAAGATGCCAATGATCAGCATCGAGAACAACCAGGCCAGGCCATCCATGCGCAGGACCAGATTCAGCCCGTATTCCGGCATCCAGTCGAGCTGATAGCGCAGCACCTCTCCGCTATTGATCTGAGGGAACTGCCAACCGATGATGATCAAGCCAATCAGAGCAATGGCCACCGCCAGCCAGACTTCCCGGTTACGGGCATTCACCGGCAGAAACGCCGCAATGACGCATCCGATGAAAGGGATCAGGATCAGGGTCAGTAGCAGCATGGACTCTCGGAGCAGATGGTTGGGAAGTCTGATCGTGCGGATGAATATACAAAAGCCTCGTCAGCAATCGTGACCGATATCCGGTCCGATGAACGAGGCTGCTATGTATTCCGCTGTGCGAATGTTTTATTCGTAATTTTCTGATTCCGCAAGTAAAAAACTATTACTGCATGCAGATCCCGGTTCCGGCTATACCGCAATAACCACCGGGGTTCTTGTGCAGGTATTGCTGATGCGCAGCCTCTGCGTAATAAAACTCCCCGGCTGGACGGATTTCGGTGGTAACGCTGTCTTTTCCGGCCTCCTGCAGGGCATCGGCGTACCGCGCACGGCTGACTTCGGCCTGCGCCTGTTGGGTCATATCGGTGACGTAGATGCCGGAACGATACTGAGTACCCAGGTCATTGCCCTGGCGCATACCCTGGGTTGGGTCATGACTTTCCCAGAAGATCCGCAGCAGCTCGTCGAGCGAGACAATGTCGGGATCGAATACCACCAGCACCACCTCGTTGTGTCCGGTCAGCCCCGAACAGACCTCTTCATAGGTCGGGTTGGGTGTCAGTCCCGCGCAATAGCCAACCGCGGTGGTGTAGACGCCTTCGGTTTGCCAGAACAGCCGCTCGGCGCCCCAGAAGCAGCCCATGCCCAGGATGATCTGTTGCAGATGCTCAGGGAAGGGCGGTTTGATCGGTGTCTGCAAGACCGCATGGGTACTGCTGGTGGCCAGCGGCTCGGTACGACCGGGCAGGGCTTGCGCCGGGCTCGGCATACGCATTTTGTGCTCGGGAGGTGAATGGAAGAACATGGCGGACTCCTGAAGCAGGGGTGGTCTGATTGGAATTAGCCTAGCAGCAGATGTAGTAACGTCTCATCGGGCTGGCCAGTGGCAATGAAATAGGGGTTCAGCCAGTCTTCCCGGTGTGGATAGGTGAAGCGTTGACCGTCGAGACCCAGTACGCGTCCGCCGGCGCCTTCCAGTACTGCCTGTGCGGCGGCGGTGTCCCACTGGCTGGTAGGAGCAAAGCGCGGATACAGGTCCGCTTCGCCCGCGGCCAGGGTACAGAACTTCAGCGAGCTGCCGACGCCGATAAGCTCGGTGCCATGCGCCTGCTGCAGACGATCAAGCAAGGCTTCCTGCTCGGGGCTGGTATGTCGGCGGCTGGCGACCACCCGCAACGGCGCAGCGGGTGGGCGGCAATGGATGGGTTGCGCGCTTTCATCCCCCAGCTGACGCCAGCTGCCACGACCGGCTCCGCCCCAGTAGAGCGTATCGCGGGCCGGCACGCCGACGAAGCCGAAGCGCACCTCGCCCTGTTCGATCAGGGCTATATTGACGGTGAACTCTTCGGTGCCGGCAATGAATTCCTTGGTTCCGTCCAGTGGGTCCACCAGCCAGAAGCGATCCCAGTGCAGGCGTTCACTCAACGGCACATCGGCGGCCTCTTCGGACAGTACCGGGATTTCCGGGGTCAAGGCACGCAGACCATCCATTATTACCTGATTGGCTGCCAGGTCGGCAGCGGTAACCGGTGAGTCATCGGCCTTGGTGAGCACTTCAGGGTTCTGCTGCCACCAGGGCAGGGCGGCCAGCCCAGCGTCACGGGTCAATTGGCACAGTCGCTCAACGGCAACGGGCAGGCTCATCGCTGCAACTCGCCGCGCTGTTCAAGCAGGTCGCGTACCAGGTAGAGGGCGGCAAGTGCGCGGCCTTCGGAGAAATTGTCGCGCGAATTGAGTGCGCTCAGCTCATACAGGTCAACACTGTCCACCCGGATCGGTTCGGGTTCATCACCGGGCAGGCGCTTTTCATACAGGTCACGGGCCAGTACTACCGAGATGCTCTGGCTCATATAGCTGGGTGACAGTGACAGTTTGGTCAGCAGCTCCAGACGCTCTGCACCCAGGCCGGCTTCTTCCATCAGCTCACGGTTGGCGGCATCCAGCACATCTTCACCGGGCTCGACCAACCCTTTGGGCAGGGATAATTGATAGTCATGAACGCCGCCGCAATATTCTTCGATCAGCACGACGGTACGGGCATCCTTGAGCGCCACCACCATCACCGCGCCATAGCCGGTGCCTGATCCGACCAGTCGTTCATAGGTGCGTTCGGTGCCGTTGCTGAAGCGCAGCTGCATCTGCTCCACGCTGAACAACCGGCTTTTGGCCACAATGCGGGCATCTAGAATGTCAGGCTTTTGCGGCATGTCGGCTCCGTTATCTTTGGCTGGTTTGTTATGATAGCCGCACACTCCGTCAAAACCCAGCCGCCCATGCTCAACTGGAACACCATCGATACCGTCCTGCTGGATATGGACGGCACTTTGCTCGATCTGCATTTCGACAATCACTTCTGGGTCGAATACCTGCCGCAGCGTTATGCCGAACATCATGGGCAATCACTGATTTGGGCCAAGGCGGAGATCCATCCATTGATGGAGCGTATCCAGGGTAAGCTGGACTGGTACTGCCTGGATTTCTGGACTCGTGAGTTGGGTTTGCCGATTGTTCAGCTGAAGCGTGAGATAGCTCATCTGATCAGTCTGCGTGCGGATGCGGATACTTTTCTGCGTGCCTTGCAGTGCAGTGGTCGTCAGGTGGTGCTGATCACCAATGCGCACCGCGATTCGTTGTCGCTGAAGATGGAGCGCGTTGAACTGCGTACCTATTTTCAGCGGTTGATCAGCTCCCACGACTTCGGTTTTCCCAAGGAAGAGCAGGCGTTCTGGCATGCCCTGCGGGGCGAAGTGGAGTTCGATCCCGAGCGCACCCTGTTCATTGATGACGGCCTGAACATCCTGCGCGCCGCCCGGGAGTTTGGTATTGCCCAGCTCCTCGCTGTACGCCAACCGGATAGCAAAGGCGCGTTGCGCGATACCGAAGAGTTTGATGCGGTCGAGGATTTCGGCAGTTTGTATCAACCGTAAATTTCCCTTATGAGATTTGTTGTGCTGGTTGGTGCGAGCAGGGACACAGGTTGGCCGGCAGGGCCGGACCGACACGCTGCAAGTACATCCCTGTAAGCTCGCGGTCGTCATTCATGACGACACGACGGTCGGCCCGGCCCTGCCGGCCAACCTTTCCCCAGAACTTTGCGCTGCTGATGGTTTTCAAACCCTCAACCACGCCCAGGCTTATACCTTGGCGCCGTGAGTGGCCCGATTGCGACCGTTTGATGCCATGGATGGCATCAATGAGCTTACAGAGATGTACTTGCAGCGTGTCGCAGGCAGGCCACTCACGGCGCGGAGGCCACTCGAAACAGGAGGCCGCTCGCGTTTTGCGGCTTGTTGCCCTGCCTCAACCCTTGCCCTTGGTCCGTGTCTGATTGGGACGGGCATTCTTCTCGATATACTCGATTATCAGCCCGGCAACGTCCTTGCCGGTGGTCGACTCAATACCTTCAAGGCCGGGCGAAGAGTTCACTTCCATCACCACCGGGCCGTGATTCGAGCGCAGGATATCTACCCCGGCCACGTTCAATCCCATCACCTTGGCGGCGCGCACGGCAGTCATGCGCTCTTCGGGGGTGATCTTGATCAGGCTGGCACTGCCGCCGCGGTGCAGATTGGAGCGGAATTCGCCGGGCTTGGCCTGGCGTTTCATGGCGGCAATTACCTTGTCGCCGACCACCAGACAGCGGATGTCCGCACCGCCGGCTTCGCGAATGTATTCCTGCACCATGATATTGGCCTTCAGCCCCATGAAGGCTTCCAGCACCGATTCGGCGGCCTGCTCGGTCTCGCACATCACCACGCCGATGCCCTGGGTGCCCTCCAGCAACTTGATGACCAGAGGCGCACCACCGACCATGCTGATCAGGTCAGGAATATCATCTGGTGAATGGGCAAACCCGGTGACCGGCAAACCTACGCCCTTGCGTGACAGCAGCTGCAGAGAACGCAGCTTGTCCCGGGAGCGGCTGATGGCAACCGACTCGTTGAGCGGAAATACGCCCATCATTTCGAACTGGCGCAATACTGCTGCACCATAAAAGGTAATGGATGCTCCGATACGTGGAATGATCGCATCGAACGGCTCCAGCTCCGAGCCCTTGTAATGAATGCTCGGCTTGTGGCTGGCGATATTCATGTAGGCGCGCAGGGTGTCGATCACCCGCACTTCGTGGCCGCGCTCCCGCCCGGCTTCGACCAGGCGGCGAGTAGAGTAGAGATTGGCGTTGCGCGACAGTACCGCAATTTTCATGGTGTTTTCTTCAGCCTTCTGGATTGAGATGGGGTTGGGGTTCGCCCTGAACAAAGCGTAGACCAGGGTTGATGACAAGCTGGCCCTCCAGCATTGCGGTGCAGCCGAGCAGTATCCGATAACGCATGGATTTGCGGCAGGTAAGGGTGAAGTCCACCCACCAGCGTCTGTCACCCAGCACCATAGGGGTGCGGATGACGTGGCGTTCCTGCAGGTGACCATTGGAGCTTTTCACCCGTTTGAAACTGATCAGCCGGGCCTCGCATTGCTTGTCGTGGGGTTTGTGCGGTGTGCCGATATGGGCATTGAAACGCACCCAGGTTTCGCCGTCACGTTCGAATGTTTCAATATCGCTGGCGTGCAACGCGGAGGTTTTCGCACCGCTGTCGACTTTGGCTCTGACCTTGTCTATGCCAAGCGCCGGCAGGCCGATCCATTCCCGCAGGCCGATCACACTGAGATGGTCAAATGTCTTCATGTTGATCCCCTTGCCAGCCACTGTCCGCAATGGCGCGCATCATGGGCCAAGATGGTGATTTCAACAAGACCCTGGCCTGACCTTCGGGTGCAGCATTTTTCAGGGGTCTCAGTGCTTGTTACACTCCCCGAAAATACAGGGCCCTCAGGAGTACAGACCCGATGAGCGATGATGGCAAGGCGCGGTTGGATAAATGGCTATGGGCGGCGCGTTTTTTCAAGACCCGGGCGTTGGCCAAGGCCGCGATTGAAGGGGGCAAGGTGCATTGTCGTGGTGAGCGTTGCAAGCCGAGTAAAGAGCCGAAAATCGATGATGAACTGCAGATTCGCCAGGGGCACGACACCCGTACCGTGGTAATCAAGGCCATTTCCATGGTGCGTCGTGGGGCGCCCGACGCTCAACTGCTGTACGAGGAAACCGCCGAGAGTCTGCATTTGCGCGAAGAGGCCGCGGCCCAGCGCAAGGCGGCCGGCCCGGGGTTACTGATCAGTGAGCATCGCCCTACCAAGAAGCAGCGGCGGCAGATCCACCGCTTTCGCGACGAGCGCAATACGCTTTCCGATGGCTGAGGGGTATAATCGAGGTTTTTCAAAGGTTGAAGCCATGCCGTCCCAGGATATCACCCAGCGTTTTCTGTTCGAGCACGCCGACGTGCGCGGCGAGCTGGTGTCGCTGAATCAGAGTTATCGTGAAATTCTTGCCAAGCACGAATACCCCGAGCCGGTTAAGGCCTTGTTGGGCGAGATGCTGGCGGCTGCGGTGCTGCTGTCTTCGGCGATCAAGTTCGATGGTCTGCTGGTCATGCAGGCACGTTCATCCGGACCGCTATCCATGCTGATGGTCGAATGTTCCAGCCAGCAGGAAGTGCGGGCCATTGCCCGCTACAGTGACGATCTGAGCGGCGACGGTCTGCGTGACCTGATGCCCGATGGGGTGCTGGCTATTACCATCGACCCGAGCAAGGGGCAGCGTTACCAAGGCGTGGTGGCGCTGGAGGGTGAGTCACTGGCCGAATCGCTGGCCGGCTATTTCGACAGCTCCGAGCAGCTCCCCAGCCGCTTTCGTCTGCTGGCTGACGGCCGTACTGCGCGAGGCTTCATGCTGCAGGCGCTGCCGGCCGACCGTCAGACCGACCCGGCGGACCGCTCGGAGACCTGGAATCGCCTGAGCATTCTGGCCGATACGCTGAGTGTTGAAGAGCTGATGGCGCTGGATAACCAGACGATTCTGCATCGGTTGTATCACGATGAAGACGTGCGACTCTTTGATGAGCGTTCCGTTATCTTTCGGTGCAGCTGTTCGGCGGAACGATCCGGCAATGCATTGGTCAGTCTGGGGCGGGAAGATGCCTTTGTGCTGCTGGACGAACGCAATGGTGAGATCGAGGTTGATTGCGAGTTCTGCAATACCAAGTATGCCTTCGACCGCGCCGCACTGAGCGAGCTGTTCGACCAGGCCAGGGATCACGCACAGAATCTTCATTGATGTCGGGGCGCTTCCTTAGCGCCTGGCTTCATTCTTTGGCATAATGTCGCGCCTGCGCGGTGATCTGGCGCTTTTCTTAAGCTGTAACCCTACGTGCTGAGGCCGAATCCATCGGTCTTGTGGAGATTTCGGTCAAGCCGAAGAGGACGAAGTTTGATGACGCAAGCTACCAACACAGTATTTAACGACCTGAGTATTGCCCAGCTGATCGAGTTGGCGGTCCAGCGCAACGAAGGTCAACTGGCCGATAATGGCGCCCTGGTGGTGAA
This sequence comes from Halopseudomonas litoralis, assembly GCF_900105005.1. Classification (NCBI taxonomy): domain Bacteria; kingdom Pseudomonadati; phylum Pseudomonadota; class Gammaproteobacteria; order Pseudomonadales; family Pseudomonadaceae; genus Halopseudomonas; species Halopseudomonas litoralis. Next base: position 2,720,045 of record NZ_LT629748.1, on the reverse strand, counting down.
GACCGGCGAGCGTACCGGTCGCTCGCCGATGGATCGCTACATCGTTGATGAGCCGACCACCAGCTCCGCCATTGCCTGGGGGCCGATCAACCGCCCATTCCCGGCGGACAAGTTCGATGCCCTGTGGACTCGTGTTGAAGACTATCTGGCCGAAGGTCCGAGCTATGTCTCCCATGTTCACGTCGGTGCCAGCCCCGATCACTATCTGCCGGTTGTCATGGAAACCGAGACTGCCTGGCACAACCTGTTCGGTCGCACGCTGTTCATCAACCCGCAACAGTACAATCCGGCGGGCAATGATCAGTGGCAGATCCTCAATGCGCCGCATTTCGTCTGCGAGCCTGAGCGTGACGGCACCAACAGCGATGGCTGCGTGATCATCAATTTCGCCCAACGCAAGGTGCTGCTGGCCGGCATGCGGTACGCCGGTGAAATGAAGAAGGCCATGTTCTCGGTGCAGAACTTCCTGCTGCCGGCTGCTGATGTGCTGCCCATGCACTGCGCCGCCAACGTTGGTGACGAGGGTGATACCACACTGTTCTTCGGCCTGTCCGGCACCGGCAAGACCACCTTGTCTGCTGATCCTGCGCGCAATCTGATCGGTGATGACGAGCACGGTTGGGGTGAAGGCATCGTATTCAACATCGAAGGTGGCTGCTACGCCAAGTGCATCGACCTGTCGCAGAAGAACGAGCCGGTCATCTGGAACGCCATCAAATTCGGCTCTGTGCTGGAAAACGTCATCATCGACGAAGACAGCCGCAAGGCCGACTACACCGATGTGTCGCTGACCCAGAATACCCGTGCAGCCTATCCGTTGGAGCATGTCGAAAAGCGCGTCGAGGCCAATTATGCCGGCGAGCCGAACGCTATCATCTTCCTGACCTGCGACCTGACCGGGGTACTGCCACCCGTCTCCATCCTCAACAACGAGCAGGCGGCGTATCATTTCCTGTCCGGTTACACCGCGCTGGTCGGGTCCACTGAAATGGGTTCGGGCACTGGTATCAAGTCCACCTTCTCCACTTGCTTCGGCGCGCCTTTCTTCCCGCGTCCTGCCGGCGAGTATGCTGAGCTGCTGATCAAGCGCATCAACGCCTTTGGCAGCAAGGTGTATCTGGTCAACACCGGCTGGACCGGCGGTGGCTACGGCGTCGGCACCCGCTTCAGCATCCCGACCACGCGCGCGATTATCGCCGCGATTCAGTCCGGCGCGCTGGCGGGTGCGGAAACCGAGCACGTTCCGGTCATCAACCTGGATGTGCCCAAGGCCGTTGCTGGCGTCGAGGCGAAGTTGCTCAACCCACGCAACACCTGGAGCGACCCGGCGGCCTATGACGCCGCTGCGAGTGATCTGGCTGGTCTGTTCGTCGAGAACTTCAAGAAGTTCGACGTGACCGACGCCATCGCCAACGCTGGTCCGCAGTTGTAAGCAGAGCCAGTCTGGTACCAGCAAACCCGCCGCATGGCGGGTTTGTTGTTTGTGGGTGCATCTCTGCTATGCATTGCGCTCGCTCGTTAGCGTGCTGACATGCCGCTTCGCGAAATCTGCTACTCTGTTTCCTGTAAGAAAAAGATTGCTGCCATAGAACACAGAGATATCTCGGTGTGCCGGCCCGCCTGAACTGGGATAACTATCATATTGAAGCAAGCCCGATGACATTGGTTCGCCGCCGCGCATTGCTGGCCTGGATGCTGTTCGCCTGCATCCTGTTCAGCGCGTTGCACTGTGCCAGCGGCCATGGGCAAATGGTGGCCGTGCAGTTGGGAGCGATCAATGCTGAGCATGGCCATCATCACCATGCGGAGCATGCCGAGGCAACTGAGGCTCACGACCATACCTCGGCGGATTCGAGCTGTGATTTCGCCAGCCCCTTCAGTGCCATTATCCTCGCTGCCTTCTTCGGCTTGCTCGGCCTGCTGGCCATGGACGCGTTGCGTCCGTTGCCCGTCTGGCATGTGCCTCGTCAGCCCCGCTCCCGCTGGCCGCCCGCCAACCCTCGCGCCTCTCCCTTGCTCCTGACTGTTTGCTGAATAGCCCGTTCGCCCAGACCTGATTGCGCCTGTGCGTCTGCGGGCCTGTGGAATATCAGACTGGAGAGAATGCATGTCCATTCGTTTTACTACCCTGTTGCTGCTCGCCGGCAGCATGCCCCTTGTCTGGGCGCAAGATGACGCCCTGACCCTGCCCGCCAGCACCGTGTCGGCTCAAGCCAGAGAGACCTTGAGCGCACCCTCCGGCGTGCGTCTTGATCAACCCATCCGCACCGGCTCACGGCTGGATCTGACCGCTCGGGAAACGCCGGCCTCGGTCAGCGTTACCGACCGCGAGGTGATCGAGGCGCGGGGCGCCCGGGATACCCAGGAAGTGATCAATGCCATGACCGGCATCAACGCCTCGGCCAACCCCGGTTACGGTGGCTTTGTGTCCTACCGCGGGTTTACCCAGAACCAGATCACCCAGCTGTTCAACGGTATCAATCTCGGTTACGCCAGTGCGGCGCGGCCGGTGGATACCTGGCTGGTGGATCGCGTTGAATTGATCGGCGGGCCGTCCAGTTTCCTGCATGGAGCCGGGGCCGTAGGTGGGTCGCTGAACTACATCAGCAAACTCGCCAGCCGTGATGAACAGCTGCTGGAAGGGCGGCTGCGCTACGGTCGCTTCGATGAGTCGGAAATGGCCTTGGGCTTGAATCAGGCGCTGGGTCAGATGGGAGAAACCGAGCACTTCATGCGTCTGGATATCAGCCGAGGCAGCGGTAATGGCTATATTGATCGCAACGAGCGCGAGACCAGTAGCATGGCCTTTTCCCTGCTCAGTGATCTGACACCGGATCTCAGCCATACCCTGGCGCTGGAATATCTCGAGGATAAGGAAGACAGTCCTTATTGGGGCACGCCGATACTCAATACCGGCGGCGGAACCATGAAGATCGACAAGCGTCGTCGCTTCGACAATTTCAATGTCGCTGATGGGCGTTACGAGCAACGGGTACGCTGGCTGCGCTCGACTACCGGCTGAGTTATGCGACCAACCTGCAGAACACTCTGTATTACTACGATGGCCAGCGCGACTACCGCAACCTGGAGCGCTACAGCTATAACGCCGACACCAGTCTGGTGGAGCGAGGCGGCGCCTATCTGCAGCGCCACGACCAGAATGTACTGGGCAACCGTCTGACGCTGACCCATGATCGACAGCTGTTCGGGCTGAGCAGTCGCTGGGCGGCGGGGCTGGATTATTCGCGCTTGCGCCAGACTCTGCATCCGCGCTCGGGTGGTGCTTTCGATGTGGTCGCCCCGAATCGGTTTGATCCGGGGCGCTTTGATGATATTCCCGGCATGGCCGACGGCCTGCAGAAGCAGCGCCGGCATGAGGTGGTCACCCGCTCGCTGTTTCTGGAAAACCATCTGCAGTTGACCGATCGGCTGGCGCTGCTCAGCGGTCTGCGTTACGACCATCTGGACATGGAAGTGGTCAACTATGGCGCCGTTTCTGAGACCAGTCCGGCCTTCTTCGAGCGCCGCTGGGAACCGCTCAGTGGGCGTATCGGGCTGGTCTACGATCTGACGCCGACCGCCAATCTCTACCTGCAATACAGCACTTCGGCGGATCTGCCGGCGGGCTCGCTGGCCTCGGCGACCTGGTCCAATGTCGGGCTGTTCGACCTGTCGAAGGGCGAGCAGTGGGAGGTCGGCAGCAAATTCGACTTTCTGGACGGGCGCGGGGCGGCGACCGTGGCGCTGTTTCAGATTGTGCGCAAGGACTTTGCCGTGCGGGATTCCAGTGATCCCAATCTGACGGTGCAGGCCGGTCAGCAGACCTCACAGGGGATAGAATTGACCGGCAGTTTGCAGCTGATGCCCAGGTTGCTGGTCGAGGCTAACTACGCCTATGTGGACGCGCAGTACGATGAGTTCAACGAGGCGGTCGCCGGCGTATCGGTATCGCGCGAGGGCAACAGCCCGGTGAACGTGCCGGACAGTGTCGCCAATCTCTGGCTGACCTGGAGCCTGACGCCCGCGCTGGAGGTGGGGGCGGACATGCGTTATGTGGATTCGGTCTACGCGGATAACGCCAACATGCTGAAAGCCCCGTCCTACACACTATACGGCGCCTTCGCCCGGTATCGCTTCGATGAGCACATGAGTGCCACGGCGCGGGTGCGTAATCTCACCGATGAGCTGTATGCCAAACAGGCCTACGGCGAGCAGTACTACCGGGGCGCACCGCGCAGCGTTGATGTCAGTCTGGATCTGAGGTTCTGAGCATGAAACGTTACCTCTATCTATGGCATCGCTGGCTGGGTATCGGCCTGTGTCTGCTCTTGGCGCTGTGGTTCGTATCCGGCCTGGTGATGCTGTATGTCGGTTATCCCAAGCTGACGTTCAGAGAGCATCTGGCCCAGTTGCCGCCGCTGGCGCAGGAACATTGTTGTGTGCCGCTTAGCCAGGTGTTGAACGATGCCGGCCCGGCGCCGGACAGTATACGGCTGACCACGGTGGCGGGCGAGCCGCGCTATATGCTGCGCTACGGTCAGCGCACCGAGGTACGCGATGCGCGCAGCGGAGCGCAGCTGGGGCCCTTTGACCAGACGCAGGCGCTGGCGGCAGTGCGGCAGTTCGCCGGGGAGGGCGCGGTGCGTTACCAGGGCCTGGTGGATGAGGATGCCTGGACTCATTCCCGGGGGCTGGATGCTGACCGGCCACTGCATCGCGTTGCGCTGGGTAACGGTACTCTGTTGTATATTTCCAGCCGCAGCGGCGGTGTGGTGCGCGACGCCACTGCCACCGAGCGCGGCTGGAATTGGGTGGGTGCCTGGCTGCACTGGGTTTATCCATTGCGCGGTGGGGTGCTGGATCGCTGGTGGACAGATATCGTCATCTACCTGTCGCTGGCCGCGACGCTGATGACTCTGCTCGGTATCGTCGTGGGGCTGTTGCGCTGGCGCTTCTCCAAGCCTTATCGCAACGGTTCGCGCAGCCCGTATCGGGGTTTTGCCCGTTGGCATCATGTCGGTGGGTTGCTGTTCGGTGTGCTGGCGCTGACCTGGATCTTCAGCGGGCTGATGTCAATGAACCCGTGGCGGGTGTTTGCCAGTCCGGTACCGCTGGATACAGCTGCATATACCGGTGGGGAGCTGCGCGCTGCGCATTTTCCGCTGGCGCCGGAGCAGGTATTGCAGCAGATGCAGGTCAATGGAATGCAGGTGCGGGAACTGCATTGGCGGCTGGTTGGCGGGCAGGGCTACGTGTTGGGCGTAGATGGCGATGGCGATAGCCTGTTGTTATCGGCAGACAGTGGCGAGCCGTTGGAGGCTGTGCCTGAACAGGTTCTGTGGCGCGCCGCCCAGGCAATCCGTCCGCAGGATGAACTGCAGGTTGAGCTGCTGAGCGCCTTCGACTTCTATTATTACGACCGCGCGCAACACAGCATGCTCGGGCATCTGCCACGGCCCCTGCCGATCCTGCGGGTGCGCTTTGCTGATCCGGCGCAGACCTGGTTGCATATCGATCCCGTCAGCGGCGCGCTGCTCGGCCAGCTGGATCAGCGCCAACGTGCCTCGCGCTGGTTGTTCGCGCTGCTGCATAGCTGGGATTGGCTGCCGCTGCTGGAACGTCGGCCGTTATGGGATGGCTGGATGTGGTTGGGCAGCATCGGCGGTCTTGTGATTTCAGTCAGCGGCACGGTGCTGGGGTGGCGGCGGCTGCGCCGCTCCCGCCGACGGCGAGGCAGTGTTCGAAGTGGTGGGGTTCAGCAGGCATCGATCAGCCTGACGCCTGGCAGGCATGATCGCCAGCACAATGGAAATGCTCAGAAATGATGATTCTGTGTGATATATAAGCAGGAGGTTGAAGCGAGATAACAGCAGAAGATATTTTTGAGTGGTGGGTCGTGTAGGATTCGAACCTACGACCAATTGGTTAAAAGCCAACTGCTCTACCAACTGAGCTAACGACCCAATGCTCAAAAACAAAAAATGGTCGGGGTAGGGGGATTCGAACTCCCGACATCCTGCTCCCAAAGCAGGCGCGCTACCAGGCTGCGCTATACCCCGATCTTTACAAGATGGCTCCGCGACCAGGACTCGAACCTGGGACCCAATGATTAACAGTCATTTGCTCTACCAACTGAGCTATCGCGGAATTACCTTGAAAACTCTCTGCAGGTTGCTGTGTGTTGTTGCTACATATCCCCTGCTGAGGCGCGCCATTTTACCGACCACGGCGAAGCTGTCAAGCCCGAATTTGAGCTTCTTGTGCAATGAATGACTTTAAATTGGAAAAGCGCTGCGGGACGGAGCGATGGATGCAACAAAGGTTGCGCTTTGTTGCATCCATAAGGCTTCGCTTCAGTGCAGTTTCAGGCGTGGTTCTGTGCCGCGTCCTATGCGGTCACTCACCATCAGCATGATTGTCCGGGGGATGCCGTACAGAGCCATCTGGTGCATGCGGTACAGGGATATATAGAACATCCGGGCCAGCCAACCTTCCAGCATGACGCTGCCGGTGAGGTTGCCCATCAGATTGCCGACGGCGCTGAAGGTGGAGAGAGAGATCAGCGAGCCATGATCGCGGTAGCGATATTGTTTCAGCGGCTTGCCATCGAGCAGGTTGATCAGGTTCCTGCTTAAAAGAGTTGCCTGCTGATGGGCAGCCTGAGCGCGTGGCGGGACAAACTTGCCAGGTTCGTCCAGCGGGCAGGCTGCGCAATCGCCGAAGGCGAAGATGCGTTCGTCCTGGGTGCGCAGCGTCTTGTCGACCACCAACTGGTTGATGCGGTTGGTTTCCAGCCCCATCTCAGTGAGGAAGGCCGGTGCACGGATGCCGGCTGCCCAGACTTTCAGTGAGGCGGGAATGAATTGGCCATCGGCCAGCAACAGGCCATCGGCCTGGACTTCCTTGACCGGTGAGCCGGTGTGGGTATGCACGCCGAGTTTATCCAGCGTGGCTGCCGCCGTGACCGCAATGCGCTCGGGCAGGGCGGGCAGGATGCGCGGGCCGGCTTCCACCAGGTTGATGTTCAGGTCTTCAGGGCGAACCCGGTCGAGACCGTAGGAACGCAGCATAAGCGCTGCGTGATGCAGTTCTGCGGCCAGCTCGACGCCCGTGGCGCCCGCACCGATGATGGCGACATTGATGGATTCGCTGCTGGCCATTTCGCCCCGGACCTGCGCCTTGAGGTACTGATTGATCAGCCGAGTATGGAAACGCTCGGCCTGGGCCCGGGTGTCGAGGAAAATGCAATGCTGTGCGGCGCCAGTGGTATTGAAGTCGTTGGTATTGCTACCCACCGCGATCACCAGATAGTCGTAATTCAACTGTCGCGCGGGGATCAATGTGGTGCCGTCTTCATCCTGGACCGGTGCCAGCTGCAGCTGACGTTGCTCGCGGTCGACTCCGGTCATGCAGCCGAGCTGAAAATTGAAATGATTCCACTTCGCTTGGGCGACGTAGTTCAGCTCTTCTTCTGTGGAATTGAGCGAGCCAGCCGCGACCTCATGCAGCAGCGGCTTCCAGATATGAGTCATGTTGGCATCGACCAGGGTAACGCGGGCGCGTTGGCGCTTGCCCAGCGTACGACCGAGGCGTGTGACCAGCTCAAGACCGCCGGCCCCACCGCCAACAACAACTATGTGGGGAAGAGATGAACCTTCGGGTTGTGACATTGCTTGGACTCTCAGATAACAGGAATCAGGCGTCTGTCAGAGTCAGGCGAGAACGAGTGCCGCAAGGAAGCGCGCCAGCAGGCCAAGCCCGAAAACCGCTCCGATGATGGCCATGAGTAACCACCAGACCTTGAAGGGCTTGCGTTCGACCTTGTGCAGGGGAGAGTTCAGGTATTCTTCGACCCGTTTCTGGTCTTCTGGATAGAGGCGGCTGGCCATGTGGTCACCTTTCGTTCTTATATGGACGCAATTCTGTGTTGCGCATGAGTCTGACGGACTATTTGGCCATTCTATGCCTCACAACCGAAGATTGCACCCTGGGGCTGTAGGCGTTTCAGCTCTGCTGATCCTGAAGGGCTGGTATGATTAGCGTCTACCGATCCCAGGAGAATCCCGTGCTGTCAGTCAACCTGCTAACCGGAACCCAGATTGTATTCAGCTTGCTGTTGTATGGCGGCGCGCTGTTGTGGGCATTGGCGCGGGTTTCCTGGATTGAGCTGGTAGCAGACAGCCGCCGCCAGCACCTGTTCTTCGGCAGCATCTTCGCCCTGTTCGTGCTCTGGCTCCTGCGCAAGGAGTTCGATAACGGGCTGACCTTCCATTTTCTCGGACTGACGGTGGTGACCCTGGTGCTTGACTGGCCACTGGCGCTGGTGGCCGGAGCGCTCGCTCAGTTTGCGCTGGTATTGCTGGGGCTTGATGAGCTCGCCGCGCTGGGCGCGAACGGGCTGCTGCGGATTCTGATTCCGGTGCTGGTGACGGTATTGATGAGCCGGATGCTGGAGCGGTTCAAGCCGACCAATCTGTTTCTGTACATCTTCATCAGTGGCTTCTTTGCCGGGGCGCTGGCAGCGGTGTGTACCATGCTGATGGGGATGGGACTACTGGCGTGGTCAGAGCACCTGGCGCCGCCGAACTCGGTAATCGAGCTGATCGGCTACATGGTAATGGTGATGTTTCCCGAGGGCTTCATCAATGGCATGGGTGTGGCGGCCCTGGTGGTCTTCCACCCGGATTGGGTGGAGACCTTCGATACTGATCGCTACCTGCAGGAACCCTTTGAGGATGACCGCTGAGGCAGTCTGATCAGGGCACCTGTACTTCGATCACACCATCGGCGTTGACTGTAACGTCCGCCTCGCCACCTTCAACAGCAGGTGTGGCCATCTTGGCATCCGCAGCCATTGCCATGCTGTTGGCACGCATGTACGGGCGCGGTGACATGAACTGGGTATTGAGATTCAGCTGGACAATCTTGTAGCCGTTGCCGCCCAGGCCCTGAGTAGCAATATCGGCACGCCGTTTGAACGCGTCGATGGCCTCCTTGATGAGGCTGTCTTCAGTGGTGGCGCGGCTGCTCGGCGACAGGCTGAAGGACATGTTGTCCAGTCTGAGCTCATCCAGCAGATCGCCAGTGACGGTCGAGACCTGGGCGAAATCGGTGCCTTCCAGGCGAATCTCGCCGCGCTCACGCCAGGCGACGATATTCTCACGCTTCTCGTCATATACCGGCTGGCTGACACGATTGCCACTGGTTACCTTGATGTTCTGGTTCTGCCGCGCGGTTTCCAGCCCCTTGTTCAGGGTGTCGGTAATGCGATTGGCCAGTTTGGCGGGGTCGGTGTCCTGCTCTTCTGTAAAGAGTACGACGGTCAAGGTGTCGTTGTTCACCGATTGCTGCACTTCGGCGCGCAGCGATACCTGATTGTAGTTCAGCGGTTCGGCCAGGGATTGGCCGGTAAAAGCCAGACCCATGACCAGCGGTAACATAAGAAATGAACGCATGAAAGTTCTCCTTGGGGACTCGGCTCTGAGCTTCTGAGACTAGCAGCAAGAAGAGTGGTTCCGATACGCTGGGAGGTGTTTTTATGCGACCCTATGCCACATCAAGGCCGGCGACGGTCGAATCTATACTGGAGCGCACTTTTGTCGCAGCGACTATTGATGAACCCGAATGCCTTTGCGCTCTCGCCCTCACGACAGAATCTCTGGCGGCTGATTTTCATTCGCCTGCTGGTACTGACGGCGCAGGCCGCATCGGTGCTGGGCGCGTGGCTCAGTGGTTGGTTCGCTCTGGAATGGACACCACTGCTGCTGACGCTGGGCGTCTCCGCAGCCGTCAGCCTGCTTTCCCTGCTGCGCTTGCTGCGTGACTGGCCGGTGACGGATGTCGAGTACGGCGCGCAGTTGCTGTTCGATATTCTGGTGCACAGCGTGTTGCTGTATTACGCAGGAGGCCCGGCCAACCCCTTCGCCTCCTATTTTCTCGTGCCGCTGACCATTGCCGCTGCGACGCTTTCCTGGGTATATACGGCATTTCTGGCCAGCGTGGCGATGGTTGCCTACAGCCTGTTGTTGTTCTGGTATCACCCGTTGCCGCTGTTCGAGATGCCATTGCGTGACAGCCAGATCGATATCCGGGTCATCGGTATGTGGCTGAACTTCGCCATGAGCGCTGGGTTGATCACCCTGTTTGTCGTGCATATGGCCCAGGCCTTGCGCAAGCACGCCGAACGCCTTGCCGAGCGCCGCGAGCAGAGCATGCGCGACGCTCAGCTGCTGGGTATTGCCAGCGTCGCTGCGGGCGCTGCCCATGAGCTGTCCACTCCGCTGTCGACCATGAGCGTACTGCTCAAGGATCTGCGGGCGGACTATGCCGATCCGCAGATTCAGGAAGATCTCGAACTGCTTCAGGAGCAGGTCCGTCAGTGCAAGGCAAGCCTGCAACAGATGGTCCGCAGTGCCGAGTTCAACCGCAGTCAGCCGCATAGCCATCAGCCTGCCGACATCTGGCTCAAGGGTCTGCTGGAACGTTGGCAGCTGATGCGCCCCGAGGCGTCCTGGCAACTGAAACCCATACCCCAAGAGGCAACCCCGCTGGTGCAGGACAGTCCCGAGCTGGGTCAGTCGATTCTCAATCTATTGAACAATGCCGCTGACGCCTGTCCCGACAATATCAACATCGGGCTGGAATGGAATGCCCAGCGGTTGCGCTTGAGCATTCGTGATCACGGGCCGGGAGTGCCTTTGCATATTGCGGAGCAGTTGGGCACGGCTTTCGTCACTACCAAGGGCAAGAAGGGTTTTGGCTTGGGGCTGTTTCTCAGTCAGGCTGCAGTCGAGCGTATCGGGGGGAGTGTGAAGCTGTTCAATCAGGATGGCGGGGGTACCCTGACCGAGGTAATCTTGCCGGTAGGGGATCGCTGAAACCGTTGTTTTGACTGTGTTTCGGGCTTCCATGGCAATCGAGGAACATGCATGACAGAAGAATTGAATCAGGAAGACCAGCCACTGCTGCTGTTGGTGGATGATGATCCTACCTTTACTCGAGTAATGGCTCGGGCATTGACCCGTCGCGGGTTGCGGGTGGACACTGCGGGCGATGCTCAAGAGGCAATGCTCATGGCACGCCAGAGAAAGCCCGACTACGCGGTGCTGGATCTGAAGATGGAGGGCGATTCGGGATTGGTGCTGCTGCCACGCCTGCTGGAATTGTATCCCGATCTGCGGGTGGTCATTCTCACCGGCTACTCAAGCATTACCACCGCTGTGGAAGCGATCAAGCGGGGTGCCTGCAATTATCTGTGCAAACCGGCGGACGCAGATGATGTGTTGACGGCGCTGTTATCGGATCAGGCTGACCCGGAAAGTTTGGTGTCGGAGCACCCCATGTCGGTGGATCGTTTGCAATGGGAGCACATCCAGCGGGTGCTGGCGGAGCATGAGGGGAATATTTCCGCGACGGCGCGGGCGCTGGGTATGCATCGCCGGACCTTGCAGCGCAAGTTGCAGAAACGGCCGGTACGGCGTTGATTGATATCGAACGAGCAGTTTGCTTGCCCGCATAAAAACCCTCGGCTTGGGAAGGCCGAGGGTTTTTTGCTGCTGCGGCATAAACCGCGACGGCTGATCAGTTCTGACGGATACCGCAGATGGTCCAGGCTTGGTTTTCACCGTCGGCACGCTCCAGGCGCCAGCTTTCATCGAAACGCTCGCCTTCGTCCTGCGGGAATTCACGATCCAGGCCAGTGAATCCGACTGTGGCAATGGTGCGGCCTTCACGTTGCTCGATTCCTTCCAGGCGCACTTCCAGCTCTTCGACAAAACCGTTGCTGCTCGGCGGATCCTCGGCACGGGTGGCAATCATCTGTTGCAGTAGGGCCGGGTCGAGGTATTCCGCCATGCCAGCGGTATCGCCATCACGCCAATGACGCTGCAAGGTGAAGAAATGTTCTTCGGCGCCCTTGAGGAAGCTGGCCTCATTGAACCACGCCGGTGCCTGCATGGTGGTCGGCTGAACTGTCGGCTGCGCCGTTGCCGCGCCCTGTGGTGGCCAGCTCTGGGGGTCTTGCGGCTGTCCGGCCGGCCCGCCGGCTGGGTGGGGTTGGCGCTGCATCGCCGCCGCATTGCGCCGGGAAAACAGTTTGAATAGCACAAAGGCGATCAGGCCGAAGATCAGCATGTCAAAGAGTTGCAGGCCTTGGAAACCATCACCGAACAGCATGGAGGCGAGCAGGCCACCAGCAGCGATACCAGCCAGCGGACCGAGCCAGCGGCTGGCGCCGGAGGTGGCAGCGGGGTTCTGTTGTTGGTTGCGCGGATTAGCCTGCTGCTGGGTCTGCTGACGCTGAGCCGGCTGGCTCTTGTGCATGGGCGCGGAACCAAAGCTCTTACCGCCTCCCATGCGACGTGCTTCGGCATCGGGAACGGTCAGGCCGACCATCAGAAATACAGCGAAAAAGGGTAGCAGCCAGCGCATGGGCAGGTCTCTCCAGAATGAAAGTCGAGCGATAGTGCCAAACATGGGCAAACGTCGCCAGTTTTAATATGTTTCGGTATTTGAGTGTTAGGGTCTGTTGACGTTTCATCACGACCGCGCCGCCCAAAAACAGGCCCGGCGCTGCGGGTTGCGTGTCAAATATTGCCATGCTGCGTTGCAAGATTTGCCAAGGGAATAACCATTGGCTGCATCCTGCGCCTTGCCTGGCAATATTTGGCGCAGCAACGCGGCTCGTGATGAAACGTCAACAGACCCTAGGCCTTGTTCAGCCCGAAGCGCTTGCGCAGGCGCGCCTCCAGCACGGACGGCGGCAGCCAGCGTTTCAGCCGTACCATGCTGCGGCTGCCTGATCCGATCAGCGCGGTTTCCGGACGCAACGGGTTGCTGATGTAGCCCATCAGTTCCACAGCGAAGTCACGAGCGGAGGTGGATGACGACTTCTGCGAGGCGTTGGCCCGTGCCCGCACGGCCTTTTCCCAGGGTTTGAACCAGGAGGCCTCTGCCATGGTTATCGCGGCGGTGGCGTTGCTGCCGAAATCCGAGGCGATAGCGCCGGGTTGCACGGTCAGTACGTTGATGCCAAAGGGTGCCAGTTCCATGCGCAAGGCATCGGAGAGCGAGTGCAGAGCGGCCTTCGAGGCGCAATAGACGCCGGAGAAAGGTGTCGTGGTGACCCCTGACACGCTGCCGATATTGACGATCAGCCCATGGCTGTCGCGCAGCAGGTCGGCAGTGGCGCGCACCAGTTGCAAGGGGGCAAACACGTTGGTGTCGAACTGCTTGAGCAAGGTTTCGCGGTCGGCATCCAGCACCGGGCCCATGGCACCGTAACCGGCATTGTTGACCAGCAGATCCAATCGACCTGCTTCACTGCGCAGACGCTCGCTGCACGCGGCGATCTGTGCGGCATCGTTTACATCCAGAGTAACGGCCTGCGCGCCGCGGCTGGTCAATGGCGCCAGAGTGGCGGGATTGCGCGCGGCGGCGAATACCTCATAGCCCGCATCCAGGCAGAGGTGCGCCAGCGCCTGGCCGATACCGCTGGAACAGCCGGTAATCAATGCGACGGGTGTGTTCATGGATCGTCCTTTCTTATGATTATTGATTATTTTGTGAAGTCAGCTCGGACCTTGTCGGCATGATATTCCAGGTCTTCGGCGCGAAAACCGCTGCGCAGACGTGGCACGCTGTAGCATTGCTGCCACTGTTGCGCGGGACGCAATGGCTGGCTGAGGCGATAGATGCTCGCGGTGACGCCGATGTCCAGCAAGTTGGTATTGTAACCGGGCTGCACCGCGAGTAACTGCCAGCTGATTCGCGTGGCGGTACGGGAGCTGTTGTTCCGGATGCTGACCTGCAGCGGCTTGCCGAAGTCGCACTGTTCGGGTAGATGGCGCACGCTGATCTCCAACATGTCCACTTGCCGGTCATGTCGCCACTGCCAGATACCGACGCCCGCCGCCAGTATCAGTGAGATGACAACGATGATTCCGCTGGCTGGCAGCATGATGCGTGGGAAGCGCACCAGCAGCACCAGCCAGATCAGTAGCAACGCTATGCCCAGTGGCATTGGGTCTCCTTGCGGTTGTTGGTTGAATAGCCTGACTCTACCAGACCGGTGTATTCAAGACACCGCAGGCACGGGCCAGTCGAACAATTCACAGGTGTTATGCAGGCATTGATGGGCCAGTTGCTCCGGCGTTTCGCCGCGCAGCTCGGCCAGACGGGCGCAGATCTGCGGTAGATTCTGTGGGCTGTTGCGTTGGTAGGGGCGGAACGCGGGCGCCATATCCGGGCAGTCGGTTTCCAGTACCAGACTGTCAGCGGGCAACTGTGCGATGACGCGATGCATGCGCTTGGCCTGCGGCCAGGTAGCGGCGCCGCCCATGCCTAGCTTGAAGCCCAGCCGGATATATTCGCGTGCCTCCTCGAAGCTGCCGGAGAAAGCATGAATGATACCGGCGCGGCGCAGCTTGTAGCGCTTCAATGCAGCGACCACTGGCGCATGGGCGCGGCGTACATGCAGCAGGACTGGCAGGTCGACATCGGCGGCGATCTGCAGCTGCGCCTCGAATAATACCTGCTGGCGCTCGCGGTCCAGCTCGGTGAGTAAATAATCCAGACCGAACTCGCCCACGGCGCAGCAGCGTGGGTGGGTGAGGTGACATTCCAGGCGTTCGCGTAAGCTCTGGATGTCCTCCGGGCGATGTTCGTCAAGAAATACCGGGTGCAGGCCGAAGGCGGCGTACAGCCGCGGGTCCGCCTCGACCAGTTTCCAGAGCGTATTCCAGTTGCTGCGGCTCACACCCATGATCAGCAACCGTTGCACGCCGAGGCGCTGACTGTCGGCCAGCACCGCATCGCGATCGGCGTCGAAGTCATTGAAGTCCAGATGGGTGTGGGTATCGATGTAGGTAGTCATGTCCCATAGCATCGACAGTCTCGGGCTATGCTGCAAGCGCAGCGGCGAGGCACTGTGTCATTTTGTAGCGGAGTAGAGCGTAGCGGGGCTTTCGCGTTACAATCCCGGCGTTTTGACGTTTTTAATTTCAATCAGATTATCCGCCGGCGCTGCCGGCGAGTAGCGGTATTGGCTCGCAAGGAGTTGTGCATGTACAGGAAGTTCGGAGTTGTATTACTGGCCGTTTTTGCGTGCCAGGCTCAGGCCAAGGTCGATCCAGCTCAGGCAGCTCGACTGGGTGCGGATTTGACCCCGTTGGGTGCCGAGCGGGCTGGTAACGCGCAGGGCACCATACCCGCCTGGACCGGTGGAGTGAAACCGCCGGCGGATTATCGGCTGGGTATGCATCATCCCGACCCTTTTGCCAATGACGCCACGCTCTACCGCGTTGATGGCTCGGATCTTGGGCAGCATCGCGAGCTGTTGCCAGCGGGCCTGGCCGATCTGCTGGAGCGTCATCCAGATTATTACCTACAGGTTTATCCGACGCGCCGCAGCGCCGCTGTACCCCAGCGCATCTACGACGCCACCCGCGAAAATGCAGTCAATGCCGAACTCATCTCCAACGGCAACGGTGTAGCCGGCGCGGTGGCGGGGATACCTTTCCCGATCCCGCAGAGTGGCATGGAAGTCATCTGGAACCACATCCTGCACTACAAGGGCGAGCAGACCCATTTCATCAACAATCAGGCCGTGGTCATCAACGGCAGAAGCAACCTGATCAAGCGTGACCGCTATATTTTCTACGTCTACAACCGCGAGGGCATGACCCTTGAGGAAATGGACAACACCCTGCTGTACTACCGCTATCAGGTGACGGCACCGGCCAAACTGTCCGGCACCTCGCTGGTAGTGCAGGACCCGCTGGATCAGGTGCTGACCACACGCCGCGCCTGGCGCTATAGCCCCAACGACCGTCGGGTCAGACGCCTGCCATCACTGGCCTATGATTCGGTGCAGCCGGATACCAGCGGTCTGGCCACGGCCGATGTGGTGGATTCCTACAATGGCGCGCCGGACCGTTATGAATGGACGCTGATCGGCAAGCAGGAAATGCTGGTGCCCTACAACAGCTATGGCGTGCACCAACAAGGGATCGAGTATGACCGCATCGTGCAGCCCAAGACGCTGAATCCCGAGCTGCTGCGCTACGAGCTGCATCGGGTCTGGGTCGTGGAAGCCAACCTGCGGACCGGTTACTCTCACCCGTACCACACCCGCCGCTTCTACGTGGATGAGGACAGCTGGCAGATCCTGGCGGTGGACCTGCGCGACGACAAGGGTGAACTGGTGGGCCTGCAGGAAAGCCATCCGATCAGCTATTACGAGTTGCCGATGTTCAACAGCACCCTGGAAACCCTCTATTATTTGAAAACCGGCAACTACTTCGTCGACGGCCTGGACAACAACGAGCCGATGTACGACTTCAACTACGAGATGTCACCGCGGGACTTCTCGCCCCAGGCACTACGCCGCGCCGGCAATTGATGTCAGCCGATAAGCCGCTGATCCAGCGGCTCATTACTTCTGTGCAGGATATTGATGTTGTTTCAGCAGCCCGGCCAGATGCACGCAATTCTGTGCCATCACGCGGGTGGTCTGCACCACCTTGTCAGGAGTTGATGGCAGATCCTTGAAGTCGGTCGAACCCATGGCTTCACCTACCCAGTAGGTGCAGCTGTTGGCGGGGACGGTGAAGCCGACGTCATTCAGCCCCTGATACAGCTGCGCCACGATGTGGTGGGCGCCGTCTTCATTGCCTACCACGGCCACGCCGGCCACCTTGGCGTAAGACAGCATGCGGCCCTGATCATCGGTTTCGCCGAGCAATGCATCCAGCCGCTCCAGAACGCGCTGACACAGACTGGACGGGTGGCCGAGCCAGACCGGCGTACCCAGTATGAAAATATCGGCATCCAGCATCTTCTGACGAATCATCGGCCAGTCATCGTCTTTTCCTTCATCGGAGGTGACACCCGGCTTGATGTTGTAATCGGCGACGCGCAACAACTCGCCGTTCACGCCTTGCTCCTTCAGCGCCGCCAGCGTCTGCTGCAACAAGAGATCAGAGGATGAGTCGGAAGGGGAGGGCTTCAGGGTGCAATTGAGGGCCAGGGCAGTGAGTGACATGGGGAATCTCCAGGCAAGGGCTTCAGAGATTTGGTCAGGTGGCCGCCTGGTTGGTTCAACCTGCTTGCCGGTCGCTCAGTGCCTTTTACTGTCGCGCCATTGAGAGCTGACCTCCGCAAGCCAGCCGGGATCCAGGCGGTTCTGTTCCGGCTCGATACCCTGAGCCAGCATGTGCTCACGGTGCTGGTCGACCTCCTTGACCAGGTCGCTGGCAGCGCTGCTGTTGCCATCCAGCTGGTGCATCTGTGTCAGTCCCAGATGATAGAAACGCAGCACTCGCATCGCCGTCGGGTCATTGGCGGCAACACCGGCCTCGACCTGATGCATGATATTGGTCACCTTCATCAGGTTGCGCTTGAGCCGGAAGCCATACACTGCCGGGGTCATCCACGGCTGCTGCCACAGATTCAGTCGCACCAGCGCCATGGTCAGCAGCAGGCCGGCAATCACACCGCCCAGATTCCAGCGGAAGTTGTTGCCGCCGGGTTCACCGAACAAGGCAACGGACAGGGTGGCCAGCGAGATGCACAATGCCGCCAGAATGGCGCAGAGGATCAATGTGCTGCGGCGGGTCTGCTCGCGGTACAGGAGCGGGTCCATAGGCTGGATTTCAAACATGGCGGGCCTCAGAGTTTGCTTTTCAGCGGTACGTTGATGACGATGGGCTCCTGTACCCGGCAGCAGCAGGGCAGGATTTCGTCACGCTTGAGAAAGGCCAGCGGCGGCTTTGGATAGATCACACTGCCGGATTTCAACTTCACCCGGCAGGCGCCGCAGTAGCCACTGCGGCACTGATACTCCACATGATGGCCGGTACGCTCCAGCCCTTCCAGCAGCGTCTCGTGCTCATCCAGCTCGAAGAAGGTGTCGCGGGTAAATACCTGCACCCTTACAGCTCGAACTCGCCCAGGTCCTCCAACGATACCTCCGAGTCGATCTGACCGACCAGATAGGAGCTGACTTCTACCTCCTGCGGCGCTACCTGAACGTTATCGGACACCAGCCAGGCGTTGATCCAGGGGATCGGATTCTGATGGGCGCCGGGGAAGATGGGCTCCAGTCCCACTGCACTCATGCGCAGGTTGGTGATGTACTCCACGTACTGGCTGAGGATGCTGTAGTTCAGGCCGATCATGGAGCCGTCCTTGAACAGATACTCGGCCCACTGCTTTTCCTGCTCGGCGGCGTGGCGGAATATCTCCACGGATTGCTCATGGCAGGCCCGGGCGACCTCGGCCATCTGTGGGTCGTCTTCACCTTCCTGCATGATGTTGAGGATGTGCTGGGTGCCGGTCAGATGCAGTGCCTCGTCACGGGCGATCAGGCGGATGATCTTGGCATTGCCCTCCATCAGTCGGCGCTCGGCGAAGGCGAAGGAACAAGCGAAGCTGACATAGAAGCGGATCGCCTCCAGCACGTTCACCGACATCATGCACAGATACAGCTTCTTCTTCAGTTCGAACAGCTCGATGGTCACATTCTGGCCATTGATCTGATGAGTGCCTTCACCGAACTGGTTGTACAGGTTGCTGTATTGAATCAGATCGTCATAGTAATTGGAGATATCCCCGGCGCGCTCGATGATGTGCTGGTTGCGCACAATATCGTCGAACACCACCGCTGGATCGTTGACGATATTGCGGATGATGTGGGTGTAGGAGCGGCTGTGGATGGTCTCGGAAAACGACCAGGTTTCAATCCAGGTTTCCAGCTCGGGAATGGACACCAGCGGCAGAAAGGCGACGTTCGGGCTGCGACCCTGAATGGAATCCAGCAACGTCTGATACTTCAGGTTGCCGAGAAAAATGTGCTTTTCGTGCTCCGGCAGGTTGCGGAAATCGGTGCGGTCCTGAGACACATCGACCTCTTCCGGCCGCCAGAAGAACGACAGCTGTTTCTCGATCAGTCTCTCGAAGATCGGGTATTTCTGCTGGTCGTAGCGTGCAACGTTGACCGGCTGGCCGAAAAACATCGGCTCGTGCATCTGGTTGTTATCAGCCTGGGAAAAGGTGCTGTATTTCATTTTCATCTTCATGCCTCAAATCTTGCAAGCGCCGCCGGCGCAGTCATCAACCATATCGCCCTGGTCATCGTCGGCACCGTCCCGGGTGTTCTGATAATACAGGGTCTTGAGACCGAATTTGTAGGCGGTCAGCAGATCCTTGAGCAGTTGGCGCATCGGCACGCGGCCGCCTTCGAAACGCTGCGGGTCATAATTGGTATTGGCCGAGATTGCCTGGTCAACGAACTTCTGCATGATGCCGACCAGCTGCAGGTAGCCATCGTTGTTCGGCATCTGCCACAGCAGCTCATAGGCGTCCTTGAGCTCGTCGTAATCCGGAACCACCTGCTTGAGAATGCCATCCTTGGATTGCTTGATGGTCACCAGGCCGCGCGGCGGCTCGATGCCATTGGTGGCGTTGGAAATCTGGCTGGAGGTCTCGGAGGGCATCAGAGATGACAGCGTCGAGTTGCGCAGGCCATGCTCGATGATATCGGCGCGCAGGGCTTCCCAGTCCAGACGCAGTGGCTCGGAGCAGACCGCATCCAGGTCCTTCTTGTAGGTGTCGATGGGCAATACACCCTTGGCATACACGGTTTCATTGAAGCCGGAGCAGGCGCCGCGCTCTTGCGCCAGCTTGTTGGATGCGCGCAGCAAATAGTATTGAATGGCTTCGAAGGTCCGGTGGGTCAGGTTATTTGCCGAGCCGTCGGAATACTTCACACCATTCTTGGCCAGATAGTTGGCAAAGTTGATCACGCCGATGCCCAGGGTGCGACGCTTCATGGAAGCATTGCGCGCGGCCTCGATCGGGTAGCCCTGATAATCCAGCAGCGAATCCAGCGCACGCACGGCCAGCTCGGACAGCTCTTCCAGCTCGTCGAGGCTGTTGATGGCGCCCAGGTTCAGTGCCGACAGGGTGCACAGGGCGATTTCTCCGCTGCCATCGTTGATGCCATCCAATGGGCTGGTCGGCAGGGCGATTTCCAGACACAGGTTGGATTGGCGCACGGGCGCAACCGCCGGATCGAACGGGCTGTGAGTGTTGCAGTGGTCGACGTTCTGGATATAGATACGGCCGGTGCTGGAACGCTCCTGCATCATCAACGAGAACAGTTCGACCGCCGGAATGCTGCGCTTGCGGATGGTCGAGTCCTGCTCGTATTGCTGATACAGCCGCTCGAATTCGTCCTGATCAGCGAAGAATGCCTCGTACAGGCCGGGCACCTCATGGGGCGAGAACAGGGTGATGTTGCCGTTCTTGATCAGGCGCTGGTACAGCGTGCGGTTGATCTGTACGCCATAGTCCATGTGCCGCACGCGGTTTTCTTCCACGCCGCGGTTGTTCTTCAGCACCAGCAGCGACTCCACTTCCAGGTGCCAGAGCGGATAGAACAGAGTGGCCGCGCCGCCGCGTACGCCACCCTGGGAGCAGGACTTGACCGCTGCCTGGAACAGCTTGAAGAACGGCAGGCAGCCGGTGTGCTGGGCCTCACCGCCACGGATCGGGCTGCCGACCGCGCGGATGCGTCCGGCATTGATGCCGATGCCGGCACGCAGCGACACGTACTTGACGATCGCCGAGGTGGTGGCGTTGATCGAATCCAGGCTGTCGCCGCACTCGATCAGCACGCAGGAGCTGAACTGCCGCGACGGCGAACGCACGCCGGACATGATCGGCGTCGGCAGAGAGAGCTTGAACAGCGAGATGGCGTCATAGAAGCGCTTGATATAGTCCAGCCGGCTGTCCTGGGGGTAGTCGGCGAACAGGCACATGCCGATCAGCATGTACAGCATCTGGGGGCTTTCATAGACCCGGCGACTGACCCGGTCCTGGATCAGGTATTTGCCTTCCAGCTGCTTGACCGCTGCATAGGAGAAGTTCAGATCGCGGCTGTGGTCGATATAGTCGTTGAGGATGTCGAATTCGCCGCGGTCGTAATCACGCAGGATGTGCTGGTCATAGCGGTTCATTTCCGTCAGGGTGGTGACGTGGTCGAACAGATGTGGCGGTTCGAACTGTCCATAGGCTATCTTGCGCAGATGGAAGATCGCCAGGCGAGCGGCCATGTACTGGTAATCAGGAGTGTCCTGGGAAATCAGGTCGGCAGCGGCCTTGATGATGGTTTCATGGATATCCTGGCTGCGAATACCGTCATACAGTTGGATCTGCGATTTCAGTTCAACCTGGGAGACCGAGACATTGCTCAGACCCTCTGCGGCCCAGTCCAGAACGCGATGGATCTTGTCCAGATTGATGGGTTCCTGGGAGCCGTTGCGCTTGGTTACTTTGAGGGACTGAAAATCGGTCATCTGGCAATTCCTGAGCAAAAAGGCTTGAAAATAAAGCGCAAGCGTTATAAGGCATGCGCACAACATATAGTGTTAAAGGGCAGAATATTGCGCAATATAGTGGGTGATCCGGAAAGGGTCAACCTGAACTGCCTGGTGATACTCAGCTATGTGATGCACAGCGCAGGCAGGACGGGCGCTTCAGCGAAAACAAATTTTCTGCGCGGCGAGTGATGAATGGACCAACTGGAATTCTTTGACATCCCCAGCCCCTGCATCGGGGTCTGCGAAGCCAATAGCAAGGGCTTCTGCAAAGGCTGCTTCCGTTCCCGGGAAGAGCGGTTGTACTGGTTGGAATTCTCCTCCGACGAGAAACGCCAGGTGGTCCGCCTGTGTCAATCGCGCAAGGCCCGCGTGCTGCGCGCTCGCCAGGAAGCGGCGCGGCAGCAGGATAGGGATTCTAGCTCTCAATCAGATTTGTTCTGAGCAGGGAAGCCGGGACGGCAGAACGTCACGGTTTTTTTGTCAGTGGTGTTCGCGGGTTGCGTTGAAGCTGATTTCCGGCCAGCGTTCTTCCGTCAGACTCAGATTGACCCGGGTCGGTGCCAGGTAGGTCAGGTGGCCACCGCCATCGACGGCCAGGTTTTCCACCGCCTTGTTGCTGAATTCCTCGAGTTTCTTCTTGTCGCTCGATTCGATCCAGCGGGCGGACCAGACGTTGATCGGTTCGTAGGCGCATTCGACCCGGTATTCTTCCTTCAGACGGCTGGCGACCACGTCGAACTGCAGCACACCGACCGCGCCGAGAATGATGTCGTTGTTGCGCTCGGGGAAGAACACCTGGGTGGCGCCTTCTTCGGCCAGTTCACGCAGGCCCTGCCGCAGTTGCTTGGACTTCAGCGGGTCCTTCAGGCGCACCCGGCGGAACAGTTCCGGGGCGAAGTGTGGAATGCCGGTGAAACTGATGTTTTCGCCATCGGTAAAGGTGTCGCCGATCTGGATGGTGCCATGGTTGTGCAGGCCGATGATGTCGCCCGCATAGGCTTCTTCCAACTGCTCGCGTTCACTGGAGAAGAAGGTCAACGCATCGGCGATGCGAATATCCTTGCCTATGCGTGCATGGCGCATCTTCATGTTCTTCTCGTACTTGCCCGAGCACACACGCATGAAGGCAATGCGGTCGCGGTGCCGGGGATCCATGTTCGCCTGGATCTTGAATACGAAGCCGCTGAAGCTCTCCTCGGTCGGCTCGACGACGCGCTCATTGGCGGTGCGTGGCAGAGGGCTTGGCGCCCAGTCGACGATGGAGTCGAGTACGTGGTCGACGCCGAAGTTGCCCAGTGCGGTACCGAAGAACACCGGCGTCAGCTTGCCGGCGAGAAACTCGTCCTGATCGAATTCATGGCAGGCGCCCTGCACCAGCTCCAGCTGATCGACAAAACGCTCGTACTCGTCGCCGATGTGCTCGCGGGCTTCGTCGGAATCCAGATTCTGGATGATCCTGGTCTCGGTGCGTTCATGGCCATGCCCCGAGGCGTAGACCAGGATGTAGTCTTCCTTGAGATGATAAACACCCTTGAAGTCGCGATAGCAACCGATCGGCCAGGTAATGGGGGCGGCCTTGATATTCAACACCTCTTCGATCTCGTCGAGCAGCTCGATCGGATCACGAATATCCCGGTCCATCTTGTTGATGAAGCTGACAATGGGCGTGTCGCGCAGACGGCAGACGTCCATCAACGCAATGGTCCGGGGCTCAACGCCCTTACCACCGTCGAGTACCATCAGCGCGGAGTCCACTGCGGTCAGGGTACGATAGGTATCTTCCGAGAAATCCTCGTGACCGGGGGTGTCGAGCAGATTGATCATGTGGTCGCGATAGGGGAACTGCATCACTGAGGTGGTGATGGAAATGCCGCGCTGCTTCTCCATTTCCATCCAGTCGGAAGTCGCATGGCGGTCGGATTTACGTGATTTGACCGTGCCGGCCACCTCGATCGCCTTGCCCATCAGCAGCAGACGTTCGGTAATGGTGGTCTTACCCGCGTCAGGGTGGGAGATGATGGCGAAGGTACGGCGCTGAGCGACTTCTTTCTCGATGTTGGACATGTAGCCTGTTCGGTTTCTTGCTGTGGCGAGGAGACCGTGACCGATGTCGGTCGGCTCCGGGCGAGGATAAATGGGAATCGGCGCATATTGTGGCTGATTTGCCTGGCTATGACAAAGCAAAATACCCGTCATGCCGCGGTACGCGCCACTCAGAGAACGTCAGGGCTTGCGCCACTTGCTGCGAATTTCCATGAAGTCCTGCAACATGGCTGCGGCACCGGCTCTGAGCTGCAGTCCCAGCTTGGTCCGGCGCCAGAGTACATCATCGGCGGTCAGTGCCCATTCGGTCTGAATCAGATAGTGCACTTCTCGCGCATAGAGATCGGCGCCGAAGTGGCGGCCCATATCGTCCATGCTTCGCGCGCCTTGCAACAACTCGTGCGTCAGGGTGCCGTAGCTGCGGGTGAAACGTTGTGCGGTAGCGGCGGGCAGCCAGGGGTAAAGCTTCTGCAGGTCGGCGAGCAGGCTCTGATGATCACGGAAGTCTCCGCCGGGCAGAGTTGCATCCCGCGTCCAGGCCCGCGCCGGGCTGTTCAGCAATTCGCACAACTGGTCCGTGGCTTCCTCGGCCAGGCGTCGGTAGGTGGTGATCTTGCCACCCAATACCGACAGCAGGGGCGGGTGGCCATGTTGGGCATGCACATCCAGCAGATAATCCCGTGAAGCGGCCTGGGCCGCGCCGCCCTCGCCATCGAACAATGCTCTGACGCCCGAGTAGCTCCAGACGATGTCCGCATGCGTGAGCGGCTGGTGGAAATGGTTGTTGATCACGTGCAGCAGGTAGTTGGTCTCTTCGGGAGAAATGCTGGCCGCGGCGGGATCGCCCTGATAATCCACATCGGTGGTGCCGATCAACGAGAATTCCTGCTCGTAGGGGATGACGAAAACAATACGATTGTCTTCGTTCTGCAGAATGTAGGATTCCTCCCCGTCATGCAGGCGTGGCACGACGATGTGGCTGCCCTTGACCAGTCGCAGAGGACGCCGTACCGGCGTGTCAATCACCGAGGCCAGCAGCTCACCTGCCCAGGGACCGCCGGCATTGACCAGTGCCCGACTGCGGTGGCGGCTGCGCTGACCGGTCAATCGGTCTTCCAGAACGATCTGCCACAGCCCATCCGTGCGCCTGGCTTCCACGCAGGCGGTGCGAGTCTTGATCTGCGCGCCACGCTGGGCAGCGGCCTGGGCGGTCAGCACCACCAGGCGGGCATCATCGACCCAGGCATCGGAATATTCGAAGCCACGGGTTATCTCGGGCTTGAGTGGGCTGCTCCCATCAAATTTCAGCCCGGTAGATGAGGGCAGGGTCTCGCGGCGCGCCAGATGGTCATACAGGAACAAACCCAGACGGATCATCCATACAGGTCGCAAATGGGGCCGATGAGGTAGGCGAAAACGCATGGGCCAGATGATGTGAGGTGCATTGCGCAACAGCGCTTCACGCTCCGCCAGCGCCTTGCCGACCAGTCGGAACTGATAGAACTCCAGGTAGCGCAACCCGCCATGGATCAGCTTGCTGCTGCGCGAGGAGGTGGCCGAGGCCAGGTCGCCCTGTTCGCACAGCAGTACCTTCAAGCCACGGCCGGCTGCATCCATGGCGATACCGCAGCCGTTGACGCCGCCGCCGATGATGATCACATCATGAATGTCACCATCTGCTGCCGGGCCTGGGTTGTGAACGGATGCATCCCGCATATCGGAATCCTCTGCTGGTTGGGACGTGAAATGGATTATTACACATGGGCAACAGGCCCAAGCCTATTGACCGCGAACTCGCTTGGTTTTATGGTGCGCACCGAACGTTGACGCTGGCACGATCCATACGGCTCAAGTACTGACGACGAGACAGCGAGGCCGGTTCCCTGAAGGGACGGACTTATTGCTTTCGGCGCACGCCTTGGGAAGTAGGCGAACCAAAGTGGGGATACTGATCAGACGTTCGCACCCCCGGGTTGTGTGTTGGCTATACGTTCAGAGTCGCTTACGGAAGGCTTGTCTGCCCCTGGTCTCGTTACCGGGTTGCGGGTACGCCTGTCTGCCCTGCATCTGATCCCAATGTCCTCACGCGGCCCGCCACCAGAACATTGCTTTGGAGCCGACGCCATGAACATCAAGCTGGACGAATATTTCGACCGCGACACCTTCAGCCGTATCCGTGCCTGTGCCGATCAGCACGAAACCCCTTTTCTCGTAGTTGACCTGAAAACCATCGACCGTGCCTATGACGAATTGGTTGCGGGTTTTCCGTACGGCAATATCTATTACGCCGTAAAAGCCAACCCGGCCAATGAAGTGCTGAGCCTGTTGAAAGACAAGGGTTCCAATTTCGACATCGCCTCCATCTATGAGCTGGAGAAGGTGCTGGCGCTGGGCGTCCAGCCGGAGCAGATCAGCTTTGGCAACACCATCAAGAAATCCAAGGACATCCGCGCTTTCTACGAGAAGGGCGTGCGTCTGTACGCCACTGACTCGGAAGCGGATCTGCGCAACATCGCCAAGGCTGCACCGGGTTCCAGGGTGTACGTGCGCATCCTGACGGAAGGTTCGACCACGGCCGATTGGCCGCTGTCGCGCAAGTTCGGCTGTCAGAGCGACATGGCCATGGACCTGCTGGTACTGGCCCGTGAGCTGGGTCTGGTGCCTTATGGTGTGTCCTTCCACGTCGGTTCGCAGCAGCGCGATATCGGCGCCTGGGATGGTGCCATCGCCAAGGTCAAGGTGATCTTCGAGCGACTGAAGGAAGAAGACGGCATCATCCTGAAGATGATCAATATGGGTGGCGGTTTTCCAGCCAATTACCTGACCAAGACCAACCCGCTGCAGACCTACGCCGAAGAGATCACCCGCTTCCTGCAGGAAGACTTCGGCGACGAGCTGCCGGAGATCATTCTGGAACCGGGTCGTTCGCTGATTGCCAACGCCGGCATCCTGGTCAGCGAAGTGGTACTGGTGTCACGCAAGTCCCACACCGCGCTGGAGCGCTGGGTGTTCACCGACGTGGGCAAGTTCTCCGGCCTGGTGGAAACCATGGACGAGGCGATCAAGTTCCCGATCTGGACCGACAAGCGCGGCGAACTGGAAGAAGCCGTGATCGCGGGCCCGACCTGCGACAGTGCCGACATCATGTACGAGAACTACAAATACGGCCTGCCGCTGAACCTGGCCATCGGTGACCGGATGTACTGGCTGTCCACCGGTGCCTACACCACCAGCTACAGCTCGATCGAGTTCAATGGCTTTCCGCCATTGGAGGCGTTCTACGTCTGATAGCGGTCTGCATTGTAAGAGAAAGGCTCGCATCGGTTTGGTGCGAGCCTTTTTGTTTGCTGTCAGTGAGGCGCCATAAGAACAGGGCTGCATTGCTGCGCTCGGAGCAGCAGTTTGACGGGCGCGCAAGCGCAAACTAGCCTCGAACCATACTCGGTTCACCTGAGGCCATCATCATGCTTACCCAGTCTGTAAGAGATACCGTCAAGGCCACCGTACCGGTTCTGGCCGATCATGGCGGGGAAATCATCGTCCGCTTCTACCGGAACATGCTCGATGAGCATCCCGAACTGAAAGACGTCTTCAACATGGCGCACCAGCAGAAAGGGCAGCAGCAGGAAGCTCTGGCCCGCGCAGTGTATGCCTACGCCGCCAATATCGATGACCCACTGAGTCTGGATGCTCTGTTGCAGGGTATTGCCCACAAACACGTCAGCCTCGGCATCCAGCCGGATCAGTATGCGATTGTTGGCAGGCACCTGCTGGGCGCGATCAAGGAAGTGCTCGGTGCGGCAGCCACTGACGACATCATGCACGCCTGGGAGCAGGCCTACGGTCAGTTGGCCGATGTATTGATCGGCATGGAGCGCAATCTGTATCAAGCGAGCGCGGGAACAAGCGGCGGCTGGAATGGCTGGCGCGAATTCATCGTGCAGGAAAAGAACCCCGAAAGCGAGGAGATCATCTCCTTCGTGCTGGCGCCGGAAGATGGCCAGCCGGTGGCGAATTTCGAGCCCGGACAATACACCAGCGTCGTGGTGCAGGTGCCGGAGCTGGGTGTAGAGCAGATTCGCCAGTACAGCCTGTCGGATGTGCCCAACGGACGGACCTATCGGATCTCGGTCAAACGCGAATCTGGTAACGAGGACCAGCCGCCCGGCTATGTCTCCAACCTGCTGCATGATCATGTGCAGATCGGTGATCGTATTCGGCTGGCGGCACCCTACGGCAACTTCTTCATTGATGTGAATGCCACCACGCCGGTGGTATTGATCAGTGGCGGGGTTGGCCTGACGCCGATGATCAGCATGCTCAAGCGGGTGCTGCAATCACCGGATCAGCGCCATCTGGTGTTTGTGCACGGCGCGCGCAATGGGCGGGTGCAGGCGATGAAAAGCAAGTTGCGCCAGGCTGCTACCGAACATGACAACTTCCACCTGATCATGTTCTACAGTGACCCGCTGGCCAGCGATCAGGCCGGGCAGGATTATGACTATGAAGGGTTTGTCGATGTGAAGCAGATAGCCGACCGGATACTGCTGGAGGAGGCCGACTATTACATCTGCGGACCGGTGCCCTTCATGCGCATGCAGCATGATGCGCTGATGAATCTGGGCGTGGGGGAGGCGCGCATCCACTATGAGGTGTTCGGGCCGGATCTGTTTGCCGAGCAGCGTTGAGCTGCCCGGCTGAGCTGTTACAGCAGAGAGGCTGCTTCCTCGTCGACGATGATGGTCGCATTGGGATGCTGCTGCAGGGCCGAGGCGGGTACGGCTTCGGTAACCGGACCGTTGACCATCTGACTGATGCACTCGGCTTTTCCCTTGCCGCTGGCGATCAGCAGAATGGACTTGGCCTGCATGATGTTCTTGATGCCCATGGTAATGGCCGTGGTAGGCACTTCCTCCAGCGAGTTGAAGAAACGCTGATTGTCCTGGCGGGTTTTTTCGGCCAGTTGGGTGAGGAAGGTTTCCTGGTCAAATGGCGTTCCCGGTTCGCAGAAGCCGATATGGCCATTGCTGCCGATACCAAGCAGCTGCAGATCCACTGTCGCCTGACGTAACAGGGCATTATAAGCATCGCACTGGCTCTGCAGATCGCCCCCCTCGGCACAGGGGATATGTCTGTTCTGCATCTGAATATTGACGTGGCTGAACAGGTTGTCATGCATGAAACGGAAGTAGCTTTCCGGATGAGTGCGCGGCAGGCCGCAGTATTCATCCAGGTTGAACGTCTGTACGTCCTTGAAGGAGATGTCACCCGCCTGGTAACGCTTGACCAGATACTGATAGGTGCCCAGCGGCGTACTACCGGTGGCCAGGCCCAGGGTGCAGCGTGGATTGCTGCTCACCAGATCGGCAATGATCTGGCCGGCGGTGCTGCTGAGCTCGTTGTAATTGTTGACGGTAATGATCTTCATGCGCTCGGGTCCTGGCTTGTGGCCTGCGGGGGAGCGCTGGATTCTACTCCGGGATCGTTGCCTCGTGAAAGCGGAAATGGGCACTGTTCGCCCCATCATGGGGCAAACAACGCTCAGCGATGGTGCATTTCAGCTGAATTTCTGGATGTTCTGCATCAATTCCTTCAGCGCTTCAATATTGTCCTTCGGGTGTACGGCATTCTCGAAGTTGCACAATTGCTCGAAATTGGCCTGGACATCTTCCGGGCTGAAACCTTCATCAGGGTTGAAACCGATACCCAGCGAACGCTCCCAGCGTACCTTGCCCATCCAGCCGCCACCGACTTCGAACAGGCCGGCCGTTTCCTGGGATTGCTCGGAACACAGATACACCACCAGCGGGCTGACCAGTTCGGGCTTGAGCTTATCGAATGCGCCCGGCGGGAACAGACCCTCAGTCATACGGGTGCCGCCAGTAGGGGCGATGGCATTGACGAAGATGTTGTTCTTGCGGCCTTCGATGGCCAGGGTGCGGGTCAGACCATACAGACCCAGCTTGGCCATGCCGTAGTTGGCCTGGCCGAAGTTGCCGTAGATGCCGGAGGTGGACGCGGTGAAGATGATGCGACCGAAGTTCTGCTCCTTCATGTGGTTCCACGCCGCATGGGTTACCTTGTAGGCACCTTCGACGTGCACCTTGTATACCAGATCCCAGTCGGCATCGGACATCTTGGCAAAACTCTTGTCACGCAGGATGCCGGCATTATTGACCACTACGTCGACACGGCCGAAGGTATCCATCGCGCACTGAACGATCTTGTCGCCGTCGACCACGCTGTCGGGGTTGGCTACCGCCGTACCGCCAGCAGCCTTGATCTCTTCGACAACCTTGAGTGCTGCTTCGCTGTTGGCACCTTCGCCCTGGGCACTGCCGCCCAGATCATTGACCACCACCTTGGCGCCATGCTTGGCGAACAGCAGTGCGTGGGCGCGGCCGATACCACCGCCGGCACCGGTGACGATGACTACCTTGTCTTCAAAACGGATATCGCTCATGGAGAATCTCCTTGGCAGGACTGAACTGGGGGAGCCGTGGGGCGCCACTGAAAAGTTGGCGGACAGTGTCATCCAGTTGCAGGGAATCGGCAAGACGCTCTCGGCTGGTGAATGGTCAGACATAAATCTGTCGGTTCTGCCGGACAGCCCGTTCGCGTGTCGGGTCATGATTGGGTTAGGCATTCGATAGCTCGCGGGGCGCTGCATCGCAGTATCCTCGGAGACGCTGCATCATGGCGCACCTGACGGGGAAACGGCGGTGGAAAAGCGAGACTGTTGGGTCGATTATGCCAAGGCGCTGGGTATCGTTCTGGTGGTATACGGGCACGTGTTGCGGGGGTTGCACAGTGCTGGCATCGATATGCCGGAGCGCTTCTATCGGTTTTCCGACAGTATTGTGTACAGCTTCCACATGCCGCTGTTCTTCTTTCTCGCGGGCCTGTTTTTCTATCAGTCCTTTGCCGCACGACAGGCCAGAAGACTGATTTTCAGCAAGCTGGACACCATCCTCTACCCCTTTATCCTCTGGTCAATCCTGCAGGGAATGATCGAAGTCTTTCTGGCCGGTTACACCAATGGCACAGTCACTTACGCTGAAGTGTTCGCCCTGCTGTGGGCGCCCCGTGCACAGTTCTGGTTTCTCTATGCGCTGATGGTCTGCTTCATTCTGGCGGCGGTAGTTTTCACTTTGTGCCCCAGAAGGTCAGCCATACCGGTATTGGTTGTTGCTGCGCTGCTTTATCTGAACCCCTCAGCGCTGCCGAGCGGGTTGCTATCCGGCTATATCGCGGACAACTTCGTGTTCTTTGCGCTGGATATCGTATTTTCCACCCATACCGGAATGAGCAAGCCGGCGCCGGGGTGGCTGGCGCTGGCGATGGCAGGCCTGTTCGTTGCCGGACAGTATGTCTTTCATGGCTTGCTGGGGCTCAGCTACACAGAGAGAGGGCCGGCATCGCTGGCGCTTGCCCTGGTGTCGATAGCAGCGGTAGCGGCTGTCTGCTCCTGTGCCGCGCAACGCCATATCCGCTCCATCGCCTATATTGGTGCGGCCTCCATGGCGATTTACCTGATGCACATTCTGGCGGGAAGTGGCGTGCGGGTGGGGCTCAAATTTGCGGGTGTGGAGTCCTTCGTTCTGCACAGTCTCCTGGGTGTGACCATGGGCATAGCGGCTCCGTTGGCCGCGTTTGCCATGATCAACCGACTGAAGGTGCCTTACGTTTTCTCCGCGCCGATCAGCGGGTGGCTGGCTCAATCCCTGGACCGGACCGTGCGGCGGGCTGTACGCTGAGCACGCTCATATCTTGAAGCTGTCGACCAGTTGTTTGAGCCGACCAGCCTGATGGGAGAGTGCGTCGCAATCGCCGAGAGTTTCCTGAAGGTTGGCAACGCCCTGCTGGTTCAGCAGATTGATCTGACTGATATCCATGTTCAGGGCTTCGACCACGGTGGTCTGTTCCTCGGTCGCCGCCGCCACCGATTGATTCATGGCATCGATCTCGCCTATGCGTTGCATAACGGTATTCAACCGTTCACCGGCCTGATTGGCGACTTTCACGCTTTCCGTGCTGGAGGCCTGGCTGGCCTGCATGGTGTCGACCGCGTCATGTGAGCCTTGCTGCAGCGTGGTGATCATCCGATGGATCTCCTCGGCCGACTCCTGTGTGCGGTGCGCCAGATTGCGCACCTCATCAGCCACCACAGCAAAGCCCCGGCCCGCATCACCGGCCCGAGCGGCTTCAATGGCAGCGTTGAGCGCCAGCAGGTTGGTCTGCGCGGAAATACCCTTGATGACGTCAAGAATGTGCCCGATATCCTCGGTGCTGGTATTCAGTGCTTCGATCTGCTCACGTGAGGTATTGATGGTGGCGGACAGCGCGCTCATGGCCTGGATGGTTCTTTCCATTACCTGCTTGCCGTCATCGGCGTGCTCACTGGCGGTACTCGCCTGACTCGAGGCATCGGCGGCATTGCGTGCAATTTCCTGCGCGGCGGCGCCCAGCTCGTTGATCGCTGCGGCGACGCTTTCGGTACGGGCACTCTGTTCATCAGAACCGGCGATCGAGGCGTTGGAGGAGGTCATCACACGCAATGCCAGATCATGTACCTGGCGCGTGGCGGAGGCAACTTCACTGATGGAGGCATGGATGCGCTCGACAAACTGATTGAACGACGCACTGAGCTCACCGAACTCGTCACGGCTCTCGACTGCCAGGCGGCGGGTCAGGTCGCCTTCGCCATCGGCGATGTCGGCCATTGCCCGGGCCATGTTCTGCAGCGGGCGCATCAACACCTTGATCAGCAGGCTCAGCAGGCCGGCGATGGCCAGCACCGCGACCAGCATGGCGATGATCGCCGAGGTGCGAAACTGGCTCAGCGGGGCGTAGGCCTTGTCCCGATCGATCGACAGGCCGATGTACCAGTCCACAGACGGCAGGCCGGCAATCGGGGTGAAGGACAGCAGGCGCTGGCGACCATCCAACTGCACGGGCTGTAGACCTGACTCGAGACGAGGAGCATCGCCGGTATAGATTTCACCGAGATTCTTCATTAGTTGATCTTGCTGCGGCGTGACCAGTACCTGACCGTTGCCGCTGACCAGAAAGGCGTGACCCAGGCCGCCGAAATCGACTGAGTTGATAATGCCGACCAGGGTGTCCAGACTGAGATCACCGCCGACTACGCCGACTAATTGGTCATAACGCTTGACCGGCGTGGCCATGGTCAGTACCAGGCCACTGGTGACCTGGTCGAGGTAAGGTTTGGTCAGGATGCTGCCGTTGGCCTTCACCGCATCGGTATACCACGGTCGGGTACGGGCATCGAAGTCATCAGGCAGCTCCACGGGCGGGTGCTGGATGAGGCTGCCATCGGTGCTGCCGAGGTAAGTGAGTAGAAACTGCGAGTTGAAGGTCGGCTGGCCAACCAGTTCAGCTCGGGCGGCCTCTAGCGGGTGATTGGCAATGTTCTCGGCCAGGTTTTTCATTAACAACAGGCGGCCGTTGAGCCAATTCTCCACGCTGCTGGCGGTCAACTTCCCGGCTTGATTGATGGAGAATTCCAGATTGTTATCAATGCTGTTACGTTGCAGATAATCGTTGTACAGCGCGAACAGTGAGAAAGCCAGAATGACGATGCCGCAACCGGCAAGAAGAATTTTATGACTGAATTTGAGATTCATGACCGCGTGTACCTTGGAGAAAACCGGTAGCCGGATGCTTGGGCATCAAGCTGATTGCTTCAAGGTGATATCGGCAGCGAGACAGAAAGCTGAGGGCCGGAGGGATCTCCGGCCACTCTGTACTGGAAGGCGGTACTTACACCAGTTCGATCGCGACCGCAGTTGCTTCGCCACCGCCAATGCACAACGAGGCCACGCCACGCTTGCCGCCGGTTTTCTGCAAGGCATTGATCAGGGTGACGATCAGACGTGAGCCGGTGGAGCCGACCGGATGACCCTGGGCACAGGCGCCGCCGAAGATATTGACCTTGCTGTGGTCCAGCCCGTGTTCACGCATGGCCAGCATGGTGACCATGGCGAAGGCTTCGTTGATCTCGTATAGATCAACGTCATCCTTGCTCCAACCGGTCTTGTTGAACAGGTTGGTCATGGCGCCTACCGGCGCGATGGTGAACTCGCTCGGGTCCTGGCTCTGGGTGGCATGGCCGACGATACGGGCCAGCGGCTTGAGGCCACGCTTGTTGGCTTCGGATTCGGTCATCAATACCAGAGCGCTGGCGCCGTCGGAAATCGAGCTGGCGTTGGCGGCGGTGATGCTGCCGTCCTTGGCGAAGGCCGGACGCAGGCCGGGGATCTTCTCGATATTGGCGTTGTGCGGTTGCTCGTCATCCTTTACCACTACTTCGCCCTTGCGGGAAGCAATGGTCACCGGCACGATCTCGCTGTCCAGTGAGCCATCGTCGATGGCTTTCTTGGCGCGGGTCAGGGACTCGATGGCATAAGCGTCCATCTGTTCGCGGGTCAGGCCATATTGGCTAGCGGTGTCCTGAGCGAAGGAGCCCATCAGGCGACCGGTACGCGCATCTTCCAGGCCATCGAAGAACATGTGGTCCTTGATTTCACCATGGCCCATGCGCAGGCCGCTACGCGCCTTTTCGATGATGTAAGGCGCATTGGACATGCTTTCCATACCGCCAGCCAGCATGATCTGGTTGGAGCCGGCCTTGAGCGCATCGTGGGCCTGCATCACGGCTTTCATGCCGGAGCCGCAGAGTTTGTTGATGGTGGTGCAACCGGTGGAGGCGGGCAGTCCGGCGTTCAAGGTGGCCTGGCGCGCAGGGCCTTGCTTGAGCCCGGCGGGCAACACGCAACCCATGATCACTTCCTCGACGTCCGCCGGGGCGATGCCAGCCCGGGCAACTGCCTCGCGAATCACCAAAGCACCAAGGTCTACTGCCGAAACGCTCGACAAGCTGCCTTGAAAACCACCCATGGGCGTGCGGACGCCGCTGACAATAACGATGTTTTCGGACATGCCTACTCCTGAAAATATGACTGATTGTTTATTTGTGGTCATCAACCGACTTTATACGCGGTTATTATCCTTATTGTCGACTGCAAAGCTTTGTATGATCGGGATACATAACAGCCATAGTCGTTCTGTCAGGCTGTCGCTATATTGAACGCAGCAGCGGCCGCAGAGCCGTCATCTGATCCAGCAAACCAACAACAAGAAGGTCGCATAATGTTGAACACCAGAATCCTACCGCCCACCGAGCAGGCTCATTCCACGCCGCTGCTGATCAAGAATCTGTTGTTGTCGGGTGTCCGCTATGAAGCCTCGCAGGAAATCGTCTACCGCGACATCAGCCGTTACGACTATGCGACCTTCAACCAACGCATCTGCCGGCTGGCCAATATGCTCACCAATGCTGGCGTAAAGGCCGGAGACACTGTGGCAGTGCTTGACTGGGACAGCCACCGCTATCTGGAATGCATGTTTGCCGTTCCCATGATTGGTGCGGTGTTGCATACGGTCAACGTGCGGCTGTCGCCGGAACAGATCGTCTACACCATGAACCATGCCGACGACATCATGGTGTTGGTCAACAGTGAATTTCTACCGCTGTATCAGGCTATCGAACCGCAACTGACCACAGTTACCACCACCATACTGCTGACTGATGATGCTGTTACCAGCGCAGAGCTGCGCGGCTTTGCCGGTGAATACGAGCAACTGTTGGCCGCGGCCGACAGCACCTACGAGTTTGTCGATTTTGACGAAAACTCCGTCGCCACCACCTTCTACACCACCGGCACCACCGGCAACCCGAAGGGCGTGTACTTCACTCACCGCCAGCTGGTGCTGCACACCATGACCCAGGCGGGCATGCTCAATGGTCTGGGACATGAGCAGATGATGAGCAACCGCGATGTCTACATGCCCATCACACCGATGTTCCACGTGCATGCCT
Source organism: Halopseudomonas litoralis (assembly GCF_900105005.1). Lineage (NCBI taxonomy): Bacteria > Pseudomonadati > Pseudomonadota > Gammaproteobacteria > Pseudomonadales > Pseudomonadaceae > Halopseudomonas > Halopseudomonas litoralis. The sequence goes on along the minus strand of NZ_LT629748.1, from coordinate 2,684,720 downwards.
GGGGCATGCCGTATACCGCCACTCTGCTGGGCGTGAAGCAGGTTTATCCCGGACGTTACGAGCCAGAACTGCTGGTCAAGTTGATCCAGCAGGAGAAGGTGACCTACTCGCACTGCGTGCCGACCATCCTGCAGATGCTGCTCAACGCCAAAACCGCCGAAGGGTACGATTTCGGCGGCATGAAGATCATCATTGGCGGCAGCGCACTGACCCGTGGCCTGTACAAGACGGCCGGTGCACGAGGTATCCTCCTGTCCGGCGCCTACGGCATGTCGGAAACCTGTCCGCTGATTTCCGCCGGTTACAACAACCTGCAGATCGAAGCTGGCAGTGAAGATGAGCAGATCACCCACAAGATCAAAGCCGGCATACCGGTTCCTCTGGTTGAAGCGCGGCTCATGGACGAGCAGGGTAACTTCCTGCCCCATGACGGCCACACTCAGGGCGAACTGGTGTTACGCGCGCCCTGGCTGACACAGGGCTATTTCAAGGAGCCAGAAAAGAGCCGCGAGCTGTGGGCGCACGGCTGGATGCACACCGGCGACGTGGCCAGCATCGATCAGGCCGGCAGCATCGACATCCGTGACCGGATCAAGGATGTGATCAAGACCGGCGGCGAATGGCTGTCCTCGCTCGAACTGGAAAGCCTGATCAGTCTGCATCCGGCGGTGCGTGATGTAGCCGTGGTTGGCGTACCGGACCCGCGCTGGGACGAGCGGCCTTTTGCCCTGGTCGTAGTCGCCTCGGGTGAAGAAATGAACGCCACACAGCTCGCAGCACATCTGCAACCCTTCGTCGATGATGGTCGGATCAACAAGTGGGCTGTGCCGACACAGATCGCCGTAGTCGATGAAATCCCCAAGACCAGCGTCGGCAAGCTGGACAAGAAACGCATCCGGGTGGAAATCGCCGGCTGGCTTGAGCAGCAGGCGCCCTGTATTTCTTCTATCTGATACCTGGCAGTCGCCCCGGCTCTGTGCCGGGGCGACTGGCTTGGGGTATCCTCTGCGCTCACCGTAGAGGAGACTTGATGTGCCCAGCCTGAATCGTCTGATCTTCATCGCCGCCGGTCTCGGTGTGTTTATCGGCTGGCTGCTCGGCGCCATGCCAGAGGATGCCGGGCTGCGTACAGGTGTGCTCTACAGCAGTACCCTGGTCGGCAGTGTCTTTATCGGCCTGCTGAAAATGGTGCTGATTCCGCTGGTGTTCACCTCCATTGTGGTCGGTGTTGCCAGTTTACAGGCGCACCATCAGGTGCACCGCGTCTGGATTACCACAGTGCTGTACTTCATGATGACCACCGCACTGGCGATGCTGCTGGCCCTGGTAGTGGCCAATGTCTTCAAGCCCGGTGTGGGTCTGTCGCTGGACATGTTTGCTGACGCCATGGACTCATTCGAAGCGCGGCAGATGACCATGCCGGAGTTCTTTCAGTATTTCTTCAGCGGGCTGTTCAAGAATCCTTTCGAAGCCTTTGCCAACGGCGACATCCTGTCGGTGCTGATGTTCGCCATCTTTGTCGGTATCGCTCTGGTGGCCGGTGGCGAACGTTATCGCTCGGTGCTGCAGTTGATGCAGGAGTTTCTTGATCTGCTGTTGCGCATTATCGGCTGGATCATGTGGCTGGCGCCGCTGGGTATTCTCGCTCTGCTGATCCGCCTGGTTGCCGAGCAGGATGTCGATCTGCTGGTCACCATGCTTGGTTTTATCGTGCTGGTTTTCGCCACCACACTGTTTCACGGCGTCGTCACGCTGCCCGGTATTCTCTATGCAGTGACCCGCAAATCGCCGTTGTGGTTCTGGCGCGGCTCCCGCGAGGCGATCATCACTGCTTTCGCCACCAGTTCCAGCTCGGCGGCACTACCAATCTCCCTGCGCTGTGCACAGGACAATCTCGGCGTGCAGCGGCGCATCGCCGGCTTCGTCTTGCCGATGGGCGCAACCATGAACATGGACGGCACCGCACTCTATGAAGCGGCCGCCGCGCTGTTTGTCGCCAACCTGATCGGTGTGGAGCTGTCACTGGCCCAGCAACTGGTGGTGTTCCTCACCGCCATGATCGCCTCATCCGGCGCCCCCGGCATCCCCAGCGCGGGCATGGTAACCATGGTCATGGTGCTGCAGGCCGTGGGTCTGCCGGCCGAAGCCATTGCCATACTGCTACCGGTTGATCGACTGCTGGATACGGTGCGTACCGCGGTCAACGTGGAGGGCGATATCATCGGTAGCCTGGTGGTGCAGAAGCTGGCCGGTGATGAGCACCAGCAGGGAGCATGAGGTCTAGCATCTGACCGACTGGTATCGCGCATCGTCAGGTTGTGCAGCCCGCTCCAGAGTGCATGGCTACTGCGGTGTCGCGATTCCGGAAGGCTATGGTTCCATGTGCGGCGGAAGCTTTCTGCGGGCGGATTTGCCATACTCACGCGCATGCCAATAGATATACAAGGACTTCCCATGGAAGCTGTAATCCCCACTCTCATCCGCGAAACCTTCCCCGTCGGGCCATTGCAGTGCAACTGCACCATCATCGGTGACCCGGTCAGCAAAAAAGCACTGGTGATCGATCCGGGTGGGGACCATCAGTTGATTCTCGACCGGCTGGATCAGTTGGGATTGAAGGTGGTGAGCATCATTCATACCCATGCACATCTGGATCACTTCCTGGCGTCCGGCGAGATGAAGAAGGCTACCGGGGCGACCTTGCATCTGCACAAGGAAGACCAGTTCCTGTGGGACAACCTGGAAATGCAGTGTCAGATGTTCGGCATTCCCTACAAGCCGGTGCCGGCGCCGGATCAGTGGTTGCAGGATGATGAGGAGTTGGCCTGCGGCTGCGGTGTCGCCTTGCATACGCCGGGGCACACGCCCGGGTCGATGAGCTTCTGGTTTCCACAGGACAAGTTGTTGATTGCAGGAGATACTTTGTTCCGCCGGGGCATCGGCCGTACCGATTTGTGGGGCGGCGATCACGCGAAGATTGAAACCTCGATTCGTACGCGGCTGTACACGCTGGATGAAGAGGCGGTGGTGGTCACCGGGCATGGTCCTGATACGCAAATCGGTGATGAGATCCGCGAGAATCCTTTCATTCGCGGCTGAATTGACCATACTTGCTGATATGCGGGATAAAAAACCAAGCGTAGCGGTCTTACTCCGGGTATGCACATCCCGGCCGGGGATGCCGAGCTGCAATGATGAAGTCAATTAAGGAAAATCGTATGAAAATCAAAGCACTTATTGCCGCCTCTGCCTGTGTTGCCGTGCTGGCAGGTTGTACCAACAACCCTTATACTGGTGAGCGGGAAGCCGGTAAGGCCGGCATTTATGGCGGCGGTGGCGCGGCGGCAGGGGCGCTGATCGGGGCTGCCACCTCAAGCAAGAAGGATCGCGGCAAGGGCGCGCTGATCGGTGCTGTTGTTGGTGGTGCCGCTGGTGCGGGTTATGGTGTTTATGCCGATCGGCAGGAGCAACGCCTGCGTCAGGAGCTGACTGGTACCGGTGTGCAGGTGGTTCGCAATGGTGACAATCTGCAGTTGATCATGCCGGGCAATATCACTTTTGCCAGCAACTCGTCGGATGTTTCCAGCAGCTTCTACCCGACCCTGAATTCGCTGGTCAAGGTATTCAAGGAGTTTGACAAGAACGGCATCGATATTGTCGGCCATACCGACAGCACCGGTTCGCTGGAATTGAACATGCGTCTGTCCCAGGAGCGCGCCACCAGCGTGGCTTCCTATCTGACTGGCCAGGGCGTTTCCGGCGCTCGTATCAGCAGCCGCGGTGTTGGCCCAAGCCAGCCGATCGCGACCAACGATACCACCGCTGGTCGTTCGCAGAATCGCCGCGTAGAGCTCAACCTGCGCCCGCTGTAAGCGCTTTGTTGATATGAAAAACGGGACGCTCAGCGTCCCGTTTTTTGTGGAAGTTGTGTGGGCCTCAAACAGCCGGTGGGTGATCTCTGTGCAGCTGCGCAAGCTCCGCGTCCTTTTCAGCCCACAATTGGCTGATCCAGGCCTGGAATTCTTCCCGGAAGACCACATCATTCTGATAGTCCTTACCGAGGAAGTCAGCGGGAATCGGCCGCGTCTGGCAGCGCATCACCACCTTGCGAATCCGACCGCTGAGCAGATCCCAGAACGTCGGACTGCCATCAGGGTAATGGATGGTGATATCCACCATTGAGCGCAACTGTTCACCCATTGCGTCGAGCACGAAGGCGACACCGCCGGATTTGGGCTTCAGCAGGTAGCGGTAGGGCGAATTCTGCTCGGCGTGCTTTTCAGGGGTCAGCCGGGTGCCTTCGAGGAAGTTGAACACCGCCACTGGCGTGGTCTTGAACTTCTCACAGGCGCGCTGGGTAGCGAGCAGATCCTGGCCGGCCTTTTCCGGATGCTTGGCCAGATAGGCTTTGCTGTAACGCTTCATGAACGGAAAATCCAGCGCCCACCAGCAGAGACCTATGACCGGAACCCAGATCAACTCCTGCTTGAGAAAGAACTTCAGCATCGGCATACGCCGATTGAGATTGTGCTGCAGCACCAGAATATCCACCCAGCTCTGGTGGTTGCTGGTAACCAGATACCAGCCGTCGTGATCCAGTTGTTCATGACCTTGAACATCCCATTCGGTGCGGCCGGCCAGCCGCATCCAGCCGCTGTTGCCGAGCATCCAGGTTTCGGCAATGCGGATCATCACGCGGGTCAGCCAGGCTTGCAGCGCAGGCAAGGGCAGCAGCTTGATCAGGGCACAGGGGAATAGCAGGCTGAACCAGAACAGGGTGTTGAGGATCAGCAGCAGGAGTGACAGCACGCCACGTATCGACGCAGGCAAAAAATACAGCATTGTCTGGGGACTCATCGGGGGGCCTGATGGCCTGTAAGGTTGTGCACTAACCAGACAGGCCAGTCATCTTGACGTCAATCAGATAGCGTCAGATTCGGCCTGTATGGCGGTCAGTGCGATAGTAAACACGATATCGTCCACCAGCGCACCTCGAGACAGGTCATTCACCGGCTTGCGCAGCCCTTGCAGCATGGGACCTACGCTGATCACGTTGGCACTGCGCTGCACCGCCTTGTAGGTGGTGTTCCCGGTGTTCAGATCCGGGAAAATGAATACCGTGGCTTTGCCGGCAACCGGGCTATCCGGCGCTTTCTGCCGACCCACGCTGGCAATCGCGGCGGCATCATACTGGAGCGGACCGTCGATCAACAGGCCCGGTTGACGCTCGCGGGCCAGGCGGGTGGCTTCACGCACCTTTTCGACATCTTCGCCGGTGCCAGAGCTACCGGTGGAGTAGCTGATCATGGCCACCCGCGCCGGGATACCGAAAGCTTCAGCAGAGCGGGCGCTCTGAATGGCGATCTCGGCCAGGTCGGAGGCGTTGGGGTCGGGGTTCACTGCGCAGTCACCATAGACCAGCACCTGATCGGGCAGCAGCATGAAGAACACCGAAGATACCAAGCTGTATTCCGGCGCGGTCTTGATCAACTGAAAGGCCGGGCGAATGGTGTTTGCGGTGGTATGAATCGCACCGGATACCAGGCCGTCGACCTCGTCCAGAGCCAGCATCATGGTGCCGAGCACCACATTATCTTCCAGTTGCTGCAGGGCGACCGGTGCGGTCAGGCCGCGATCCTTGCGCAGCTCGACCATGGGCGCGACATAGCTCTGGCGAACTTCGTCCGGATCGATGATCTGCAGGCCTTCGGGCAAGGTGATGTGCTGGGCTCGGGCGACCGCTTCCACGGCTTCCGGCTTGGCCAGCAGAATGCACTGGGCGATGCCCCGGCGCTGACAGATGGCTGCGGCCTGGACGGTGCGGGGTTCGTCACCTTCGGGCAGCACGATACGTTTGCCGGCCTGTTGTGCTCGGTTGACCAGGTCATAGCGAAAGGCCGGGGGCGACATGCGTCGCTCGTTGGGCATGCCGCAGCGGTGTTGCAGCCAGCTGTGATCGATATGCGATGCGACAAAATCGGTAACCAAGGCAGCGCGCTCAGTATCATCGACTGGAATTTCCCGGTTCATGCGGTCCAGTTGCGAGGATGTGGCGAAGCTGCCGGTGCCGACCAGGAAGATCGGCAGGCCGTTATCCAGTGCCGGCTGGCACAGCTGCATCACGCGCTCATCGGGCATGATATCGCCGGTGAGCAGCAGACCGGCCAGTGGCGTTCCGGACAGCGAAGCAAGGCTGCTGGAGATGATGATGTCATCCCGGTCACCGGGTACTACCAGCAAGGTGCCGGGACGGTACAGGTGCAGCGTGTTGGGTACGGTGCGGGCGCACAGAATGATGTCCAGTACGCGGCGCTGATGCATTTCGCCGGGATGCAGAATCTTTGCACTCAGCAGGGCAGCCACATCCGCGCTGCGCGGCGCGCTGAGTTCGCTCTGCCAAGGCACGCAACCGATCAGGCGGAAGGCTTCGGTATCCAGTACCCTGGACTGCTGCTTGAGCGCAGCGGCATATTCTTTCAGGGTGCGTTTGAGCTGGCTGGGGTCATGCGGCACATCGCCGCCGAGATCCAGATCCTGCACCTTGTTGATGATCACGCCCAGTACCTTCGGGTCCTGGGGGCCGCCAAAGCCCTGTGCATGCAGTTCGATGCGGTGAGCCAATGTCGCCAGGTTGTCGTCATCCGGAGCGTTGACCAATATCACATCAGCGTCCAGGCTCTTGGCCAGGTGCTGGTTGATGCGCGCTGCATAGGCTGCCTGGCGCGTCGGGACCATGCCTTCGACCACGACAACATCGGCATCCCGGGCAGCTTCACGGTAACGGCTGACAATATCTTCCAGCACCTCATCGAGCTCGCCATTGGCCAGGCGCCGCTCCACTTCATGCAGTTCCAGTGGAGCAGGTGGCTCCAGCCCCATGGTGCGACCAATCAGTGCAGTGGAGCGTTCGGGGCCATCATCGCCTGGATGCGGCTGGGCAATCGGCTTGAGAAAATGCACGCGCAGGCCGGTGCGCTCCAGCGCGCGGATCAGCCCCAGGCTGACCGACGTCAGACCGACTCCAAATCCGGAGGGTGCAAGAAAAAAGGTATGCATTGATCAGTCTTCCTTTTCCATGGGCTGAGTGTTGGCGAGCTCTATCAATACCAGGCATTCTTCAGCGATCTGCCGTTCCTCATCGGTGGGGATGACCAGGATGGCCGGCGAGTTGCCAGCCTGGATCTGGCGCGCCGGGTTACCGGGTGGGGTAGCGTTGGCGGCTGGGTCGATAGCCAGCCCGAACAGGGCCAGATGGCGCACCGTCAGTTCACGGGTGAGGGGAGAGTTCTCGCCGATGCCGCCGGTGAACACAAGCCCGTCGATGCGTGGCAACGCCACCGCCAGGCCGGCCAGTGAGCGTGCCAGACGGTAACAGAACACCTCGACTGCCAGTGTGGCGCCGGGGTGGCCGTCGGCGCGTGCGGCAACCAGGGTGCGCATGTCGTTGGACAGGCCGGACAGCCCCAGCAGGCCGCTTTCACGGTTGAGCATGTGATCGATGCGGTCCAGATTCCAGCCCAGCGTGCGCGCCAGATGGGAATGCAGGTTGGGGTCGACGTCACCGCTGCGTGTACCCATGACCAGACCTTCCAGTGGCGTCATGCCCATGCTGGTATCCAGACTCCTGCCGTCGAGAATGGCGCAGGTCGAGCAGCCATTGCCCAGGTGCGCGGTCAACCAGGCGCCGTGACCGGGTTCCAGCCCCATCAGCAGGCTGGCCTGGCTGGCGACGAAACGGTGGCTGGTGCCATGGAAACCATAACGACGCACACCGTGATCACGGTACAGGGCTTCTGGCAACGCATAACGGTAGGCGTGGGGTGGCATCGACTGATGGAAGGCGGTATCGAAGATGGCGATATGCGGAATATCGTCGAGCACTGCCATGGCAGCGCGGATGCCCACGAGGTGCGCCGGGTTATGCAAGGGCGCAAGCGGTGAGCTGTCTTCGATGGCGGCAATCACCTGGTCATCAATGATCTGCGCGCCGGTAAAGTGTTCACCGCCATGCACCACGCGATGGCCTACCGCGGTCAACGGCTGATCGGCAAAACGCTCGATCAGCGGCAGCAGGCTGGCCAGCGCGGTGCTGTGCTTGCCATCACCGATCATGACCTGCTCACGGGTATCACCCGCTCGCCAGTTCATCACGCCTTCCGCGGTGCCGAGGCGCTCCGCCAGACCACTGAGCAACGGCTTGCGCGCGGATTCGCTGCGCAGGGCGAACTTGATGGATGAGCTTCCGCAATTTATGACGAGTACCAGGCGATCGGTCATGGTGTTCCACTGTCGTTTGTTTATGCCGGCGCAGCCTGTTTCAGGCTCTCAAGAGCTGCGCATCTTCTGGCGGTAACCTTTATGGGTCAACTTATACCTTAGTGCAGAGCCCTTGTGGATCCAACCGTGCGTTTCTGAATGTTTATGCGTAAACTGAACGATCAAAACTCGGAGAACACAGGATTTAATTATGCAGATTGCTGCCAACAAAGCCGTATCGATTGAATACACGCTGACCAACGATGCGGGCGAAGTGCTGGATACTTCCGCTGGCGGTGAGCCGCTGGTCTATCTGCACGGCGCAGGTAATATCATTCCCGGTCTTGAGCAAGCGCTGGTCGGCAAACAGGTCGGTGACGAGCTGAAAGTGACTGTCGAGCCGGAAAACGCCTATGGCGAATTCAGCGCCGAGCTGGTTGCTGTGCTGGGTCGCAACATGTTCGAAGGTGTCGATGAGCTGGAAGAGGGCATGCAGTTCCACGCGTCCGCTCCGGACGGCGGCATGCAGATCGTGACCATCACCGCGCTGGACGGCGACGAAGTCACTGTCGACGGCAACCATCCGCTGGCCGGTCAGCGTCTGACATTTGAGGTCAAGGTTGCTGATGTGCGCGACGCTACCGAAGACGAGCTGTCCCATGGTCACATCCATGGTGAAGGCGGCGTGCATCACTAAGCCTCGGCATGTGTGAGCTGCACCGAAGGCCGGTCCCGCAAGGGGCCGGCCTTTTTAATGGGCATCCTGATGCCAGCGGTTTCTATCTCGTCATCAATCAGATCAATTCAGCTCCTCAATGCTTATTCATCATTTATAGTCGTGGTCCAGAATATTTTCGCAGGAGTTAATGATGTCGGCACATGCCAGCCCCCTGTTCGAACCCGTTGTGCTGGGTTCGCTGAGTCTTCCCAGTCGTCTGGTCATGGCGCCCATGACGCGTAACTTCTCGCCCAACGGCGTCCCCACCGATCAGGTGGTTGAGTACTATCGTCGCCGCGCCGCCGAAGGTGTTGGGCTGATCATTACCGAAGGCACCACGGTCGATCACTGCGCCGCCAATGGCTATCCTGACGTGCCGCGCTTCCACGGCGAGGATGCACTGGCCGGCTGGAAGAAGGTGGTGGATGCCGTGCATGCTGCGGGTGGCAAGTTCGCGCCGCAGCTGTGGCACGTCGGCAATGTGCGCCGTCTGGGTACCGGGCCGGACGGCAGCGTGCCGGGTTATGGGCCGATGGAAAAGCGCAAGGACGATAAGCTCCTGGTGCATGCCATGACCAGGGAAGACATTCAGGACGTGGTCAATGCTTTTGCCCAGGCGGCGAAGGATGCCAAAGCCATCGGTTGTGATGCGGTCGAACTGCATGGCGCTCATGGATATCTGATCGACCAGTTCTTCTGGGAAGGCACCAATAAGCGGGATGACGAGTACGGCGGCAGCATGGAGAAACGTGGTCGTTTCGCCGTCGAAATCATTCGCGCCGTGCGCGCAGCGGTAGGGCCGGACTTTCCGATCATTTTCCGCTTCTCCCAATGGAAACAGCAGGACTACAACGCACGACTGGCGCCGACACCGGAATTGCTTGAGCAATTTCTCAAGCCGCTGTCCGAAGCCGGTGTGGATATCTTCCATTGTTCGCAGCGTCGTTACTGGGAGCCGGAGTTTGAAGGTTCACAGCTGAATCTGGCCGGCTGGACCCGCAACATTACCGGCAAGCCCTGCATTACCGTCGGCAGTGTCGGCCTGGACAGCGAGTTTCTGGAATATATGGTCAAGACCGACAAGGTGGCCGAGACCGCCAATATCGATGACCTGTTGCAGCGGTTGAACAACAAGGAATTCGATCTGGTAGCCATTGGTCGGGTGCTGATCGTCGATCCCGCGTGGCCAAGCAAGCTGCGGGAGGGGCGTTTTGACGAGGTGTTGCCGTACAGTCGTGAGGCCTTGAAGCAGCTGGCATAAGAGCCGCTGCCGGCTATCCCTGTTTACCGGGGATAGCCCTGATCAATGGACGGGATGCCATGCATGCCCGTTGCAAAGACTCTTCAAAGCGCTGCAGGACCGTCGGCCAACCCAGCTGGCAAGCCCGGTGTCGTGCATGCATTCGAATGCTGCGCAGGCCTTCCTTGTTGCTCACCAGCCAGCGAAGATTATCCAGAAATATCTGCTCATGGGCGACCGGCGCCAGTCCGCCGCTGTAACGGTCGCGGATGTGCTGATGTGCGGCGGCCATATCAAAGGCGTTGACTGCCAGTCCTGACGCCATGGCTTCGGTCACCACATTGCCGAAGGTTTCCGTCAGGCTGGGAAACACGAAGACATCTGCGCTGGCGTATGTTCTGGCCAGCTCCGTTCCTGTCAGTGCACCGGTGAAGAGGGCACCGGGCATGTCCCGCTCCAGTGACTCGCGCAGAGGACCGTCGCCGACCACCACCATATGCAAGCGCACCTGATCATTGCTGAGTCCGCGCAGCTGTTCCCAGCTGCGCTGGAGCAGTTGCAGGTTCTTTTCTGCTGCCAGACGACCAACATGCAGCAGTACCAGATCCTGCTTGCCCACGCCCCAGCTGGCGCGCAGGGCCTGGTCGCGACGAGCCGGATGGAACAGCTCACAGTCCACCCCGCGCCCCAGCAACATCAGGTTGTTGATGCCCATGCGTGACAACTCGCGCTGTTGGCTTGTGCTGGCTGTCAGGGTCAGCAGTGTCTGGTTATGGAACCAGCGCAACCAGGCGAACACAGGGCGGTAGAGCACTCCCATGCCGTAAAGCTCGCTGTATTGCTGGAAGTTGGTATGAAAGCCACTCACCACGGGAATGCGCAGTTGTCGGGCGACGCGCAGCGCCGACCAGCCCAGCGGGCCTTCGGTGGCCAGATAGACGGCATCGGGGCGATTCTGCTGCCAGTGTGCCTTCAGCCGGCGCGAGGCTGGCAGGCCGAATTGCAGCTGACTGTATCCCGGAATGGGCAAGCCACGCACCAGCACTTCCTGCGTCAGGCCGTTATCGATCAGGCCAGTCGACTCGCCGGGTTGGGCGGGACGCACCAGTTGGATACGGTTGTTGTTCTGCAGCAAGCCATCACACAGCCGGCCCAGGGTATTGGCCACACCATTGATCTGTGGCTTCCAGGTTTCGGTAACCAGCGCGTAGTGGCGATTGTGCGGACGAGATGAAATTGTATTCATGGGCACCAGCATGGCGCCCATCGGTTATTGCATGGTGACGAATATGTGACCAATTCATGGCAGAGAACGGGGACCTTCCCGTACCCACAACAGCGTTGACCCGGCCACTGCCGAAGGCATGACCAGAAGATTGACCAGCGGAATCAGCATTCCGACATATACCGGCAGGCCGAAGCCCAGTGACAATCCGCGACGTCCACGCATCCAGCGCAGCATGTCGCGGAAATCGACCTGATCATTGTCGGCCTGATAGTCGATATATTGCACGGCCATCATCCACACCCCGAATACCAGCAACAGAGGCGAAGCAACCAGGTTGACCACCGGAATCAGTGTCAGCAGCAACAGGCCGAGCAGGCGTGGCAGGTAATAGCCGATCTTGCGAAACTCGCGGCCCAGGCTGCGTGGCACCACCATGAGGATCTCCTGCCAACTGGTCGGTGGGCTGACCAGCCCGCGTTCCTGCTCGGCGATCTTTTCCGCGAGAAAGCCGTAGAAGGGCGAGGCGATCAGGTTGGCAACGATGCTGAAGCCGAAGAACAGCACCAGCAAGACCACCAGCGCGAACAGCGGCCACAGCAACCACTCGATGAAGCCGGCCCACTCGGGCAGGTGTGGCATCAGTCTGTCCATCCAGTAGTTGAACTGGCGGACGCCCCAGCCGATCAGGGCTACAAACAGGGTCAGGTTCAATATCAGCGGGATGATCAGAAAGCGCCGCAGTCCCGGCTGACGGATGCGCTGCCAACCTTCTCGCAGGTATTCGGGGCCGCGTAGCGGGGTGAGGGCGTTGGCCATTGCAGTTTCCTTCGGTTCGAGTGTGCTTCGAGACTATAGAGATAGACTATCCGCCTGATATAGTGACAGCAGTTTCGGCCGTCAGGTAGGGTGCTTCACCAAGCATCCTGAGCTTGTCGGCCAATATCGAATGCCGGCACGCTCCACAGGTCCCTCATCCGGATTCTGACGGCATCACTGCAGTGGCTTCCAGATGAAACCATCGCATCGGATTGCTCGCCGCCGAGATCAAGTAATCAGAGCCAGAGCTCTGGTTCAAAAGTTTTTATTTTTGACTATATAACGCCGCCACGGTGGCGATCTGGAGGAATCAATGTCTGAAGCACGTCACTCCCGGCTGATTATCCTGGGCTCCGGCCCGGCCGGCTACAGCGCCGCTGTCTATGCCGCGCGGGCCAACCTCAAGCCGCTGCTGATCACCGGTATGCAGATGGGCGGTCAGCTCACCACTACCACCGACGTCGACAACTGGCCGGGTGATGTGGAAGGCCTGCAGGGCCCGGATCTGATGGAGCGTATGCGCAAGCACGCCGAACGCTTCGAGACCGAGATCCTGTTTGATCACATCAATAAGGTAGAGCTGAACCAACGCCCCTTCGTGCTGACCGGCGATCAGGGCGAATACACCTGTGACGCGCTGATCATCGCTACCGGCGCTTCCGCCCGTTATATCGGCTTGCCATCCGAAGAAGCCTTCATGGGCAAAGGCGTATCTGCCTGCGCTACCTGCGACGGATTCTTCTATCGCAATCAGGACGTAGCCGTGGTCGGTGGTGGTAACACCGCTGTGGAAGAAGCGCTGTATCTGGCCAACATCGCCAAGAAGGTCACCTTGGTGCATCGCCGCGATACCTTCCGTGCGGAAAAGATTCTGGTCGACAAGCTGATGGCCAAGGTGGCTGAAGGCAAGATCGAGCTCAAGGTCAATGCTGTACTGGATGAAGTCCTGGGTGACGACAGCGGTGTTACCGGCATGCGTCTGGCGCTCAACGCCGGGGGTACGGAAGATGTGGCCCTGGCCGGCGTATTCATCGCCATCGGCCACACACCCAACACCGGACTGTTCGAAGGTCAGCTGAACATGAAGGACGGCTACCTGAAGATCAACAGCGGTACCGAAGGTAATGCCACTGCGACCAACATTCCTGGCGTGTTCGCTGCCGGTGATGTGGCTGACCACGTATACCGTCAGGCGATCACCTCGGCTGGCGCCGGCTGTATGGCTGCGCTGGATGCCGAGCGGTTTCTGGATCAGCAGTAAGTAGCTGGCCTGCGGCGACGGCGTGCGATAGCACGCCCGAACCCCGGGCACAAAAAAACCGGCTTAAGGCCGGTTCTGTCATGCTTGCCACTCTGTTTGTCACCATTCGGATCATCGAATGGTGCCTCGAGGGAGAATCGAACTCCCACTCTGTCACCAGAAGCGGATTTTGAATCCGCCGCGTCTACCAATTCCGCCATCGAGGCTTTTTGCAAGCCGCGCGGAGTATACGAACCGTTGGGCGTCCAGGTCAATGCTTTGCGTGGTCGAAAAGTCATATTTCCGCTACTATATGCGCCCTTTTTGTCATCCGCGGATTTCCTCTGTATGCGCGTCAGCGATTTTCAATTCGACCTGCCGGATCGGCTGATCGCCCGCCACCCCTTGGCCGAGCGTCGATCCAGCCGGCTATTGTGCCTGGACGGGCTGAGCGGTGAGCTGGTGCATCGGCAGTTCGCTGACTTGCTGGAGTACCTGCGTCCCGGCGATCTGATGGTGTTCAACAATACCCGGGTGATTCCGGCGCGGCTGTTCGGGCGCAAGGAAACCGGTGGTCAGCTGGAAGTGCTGGTGGAGCGGGTACTGGATGAACGCCGGGTACTGGCACACGTGCGCTCGAGCAAGTCGCCGAAACCGGGTAGTCGCATTGTGTTTGAAGAGGCCAGCGGGGCGACCATGCTGGCCCGTCACGATGCGCTGTTCGAGCTGGAATTCGATGAGCCGGTACTGCCGCTGCTGGATCGGATCGGCCACATGCCGCTGCCGCCCTACATCGACCGTCCGGACGAGAGCGCTGACCGCGAGCGATACCAGACCGTGTACGCGCACAAGGCGGGGGCAGTCGCGGCACCGACTGCAGGTCTGCATTTCGATAACGAGCTGTTGCAGGCTATCGAGGGCAAGGGTGTCGCTACGGCGCAGGTGACCCTGCATGTGGGCGCGGGCACGTTTCAGCCGGTGCGCGTCGAGCGCATCGAAGACCATCACATGCACAGTGAATGGCTTGAGGTCAGCCAGCAGGTGGTGGATGCGGTCAACGCCTGCAAGGCGCGCGGTGGTCGGGTGATTGCGGTGGGCACCACCAGTGTGCGTTCACTGGAAAGTGCGGCGCGGGACGGGGTCCTCAAGCCATTCAGCGGTGATACCGACATCTTTATTTACCCGGGTCGACCCTTCCATGTGGTCGATGCTCTGGTGACCAACTTTCATTTGCCCGAATCCACACTGTTGATGTTGGTCTCAGCCTTCGCTGGTTATCCGCAAACCATGGCTGCCTATCAAGCAGCGGTGGATAACGATTATCGATTTTTCAGTTACGGTGATGCCATGTTCATCACCCGCAATCCGGCCGCCCAAGGGCCCGAGGAAGCGCAATGAGTCATATGAATTTTGAGCTGCTGGCTACCGACGGCAAAGCGCGTCGCGGTCGGCTGACCTTCCCGCGTGGTGTGGTGGAGACGCCGGCGTTCATGCCGGTGGGCACCTACGGCACGGTCAAGGGTATGCTGCCGCGGGATGTTGAAGACATCGGCGCGCAGATAATTCTTGGCAACACCTTCCATCTCTGGCTACGTCCGGGTACTGAGGTGATTCGCAAGCACGGCGATCTGCATGACTTCATGCAATGGCAGGGGCCGATCCTGACCGACTCCGGCGGTTTTCAGGTATTCAGTCTGGGTGCCATGCGCAAGATCAAGGAGGAGGGCGTGTACTTCTCTTCTCCGGTGGATGGCGCCAAGGTGTTCATGGGGCCGGAAGAGTCCATGCAGGTGCAGCGCGATCTGGGCTCCGATATCGTGATGATTTTCGACGAGTGCACACCGTACCCGGCGGATCTGGATACGGCGCGCCGTTCCATGGAGTTGTCGCTGCGCTGGGCGCAGCGCTCCAAGGCCGCCCATGAAGGTAACCCCTCGGCGCTGTTCGGCATTGTGCAGGGCGGCATGCACGAGGAGCTGCGTGCACGCTCGCTGGATGGCTTGTGCGAGATCGGTTTCGATGGTCTGGCCATTGGCGGCTTGTCGGTGGGTGAGCCCAAGGAAGACATGATCCGCATCCTCGATTATCTGCCGCCGCTGATGCCGCCGGAAAAGCCTCGCTATCTGATGGGTGTCGGCAAGCCGGAAGACCTGGTCGAAGGCGTGCGCCGCGGCGTGGACATGTTCGACTGTGTGATGCCTACCCGTAACGCGCGTAACGGTCATCTGTTTACCGATACCGGCGTGGTAAAGATCCGCAACGCGGTCCATCGCCATGATGACTCGCCGCTGGATCCGGGCTGTGATTGTTATACCTGCCGCCATTTCACTCGCTCTTATCTGCACCATCTGGACAAGTGCGGTGAGATGCTCGGCAGCATGCTCAATACCATCCATAACCTGCGGCATTATCAGCGCGTAATGCATGGTTTGCGCGGTGCGATTCAACAAGGTACATTGACCGCCTTTGTGGATAACTTCTATGCACGTCTCGGCCAACCGGTACCTCCTCTGGAGGCTTGAATAGCGGTCAGGAAGCCCCATTATTCTTTTCTTGCGATTATATAAAACAGGAGTTCTACATGAGTTTTTTCATCTCCGAGGCCATGGCTCAATCCGCTGGTGGTGCTGCTCCGGGCGGCTTTGATCCGATGAGCATGATCTTTCTGGTTGGTTTCGTGGTTATCTTCTACCTGATGATCTGGCGCCCGCAGGCCAAGCGGGCCAAGGATCACAAGAATCTGATCGGTGGCCTTGGCGTGGGTGATGAGGTCGTGACTGGTGGCGGTATTCTGGGCAAGGTCAAGAAAGTCAGTGACGAATTCATCGTCCTGGAAGTGAGCGAAGGGCAGGAACTCAAGTTCCAGAAGGGAGCTGTCGTTGCGGCGCTGCCCAAAGGCACATTGAAAGCCATCTAATCCTTCCAGACATTGTATCCGGGCGCTTTCTGCGCCCGGATCGTTATCGGGCTCTCACATGCTCAATCGTTACCCCCTGTGGAAATATCTGCTTATCGTGGCTGTGCTTGCGCTCGGCCTGATATATGCGACCCCCAATCTGTATCCTGATGATCCTGCCATTCAGATCTCCGGCAGCAGCTCCACCCAAACCATCGAACAGAGCGACCTGCAGCGTATGGAGCAGGCGTTGAACGACGCCGGCATCGCTACCAAGGGCGCTGAGCTCAGCAGCAATGCCAGCTCCGGTCTGGTACGACTGGTGCGCCACGCAGACCAGCTGCCGGCTCAGGACATCGTTCGTCGTGCCTTGGGTAACCAGTTCGTGGTTGCCCAGAACCTGGCAGCCACCACGCCCGACTGGTTGCTGAATATCGGCGCTGGCCCGATGAAGCTCGGTCTCGACCTGGCTGGCGGTGTGCACTTCCTGTTGGAAGTGGATATGGACAAGGCTATCGAGGCTCGGGTGAATGTCTACGACAGCGAGTTGCGTACGGTGTTCCGTAACGAGCGCATCCGTTATCGCAGCCTGCCCAAGCAGGGCAACGTACTGCAATTCGGCTTCACTGACGAGGCCGAGCTGAGTTCGGCGCAGCGTCTGCTCTCGAGCAAGTACAACGAATTCCAGATCAATACGGTACGTCGAGACAATATGGACGTGCTGCGTCTGGCGCTGACTGATGCCAAGATGAGCGAGATTCGCGAGTACTCGGTTAGCCAGAACCTGACTACGGTCCGCAACCGGGTCAACGAGCTGGGTGTGGCCGAGCCGCTTGTTCAGCGCCAGGGTGCCAACCGCATCGTGGTGGAGCTTCCGGGTGTGCAGGATACTGCCGAAGCCAAACGGATTCTGGGCAAGACCGCCAACCTGGAATTCCGTCTGGCTGCCGAGCCGAATGCCGCGCGCGCGACAGTCGAATCTTTCGAGTTTCGTGATGGCATGGGTCGTCCGGCAGCGGATGTGGAGCGCAGCATCATCCTCACCGGTGATCAGGTAACCGACGCTCAGTCCAACTTTGATGAAAACGGCAGTCCGCAGGTGAATATCCGTCTGGATGGTCATGGCGGCGAGCTGATGACGCGGGCCACGCGCAATAACGTGGGTCGCGGCATGGCCGTGCTGTTCATCGAGCAGCGTGAGGTGCCCAGGACTGTCATGCAGGAAGTCGACGGTGTGATGCAGGAAGTCACTACCCCGACCTTCGTTGAAGAAAAGTCGATCATCAGCCTGGCTACCATTCAGAGCACCCTGGGCAATCAATTCCGCATTACCGGTCTGAATTCGCCGGCCGAAGCGTCCGAGCTGGCGCTGCTGCTGCGTGCCGGTGGCCTTGCGGCCCCCATGTACTTTGCCGAAGAGCGCACCATCGGGCCGAGCCTGGGGGCAGAAAACATCGCCAGCGGTGTCACTGCTACGCAGATCGGATTCCTGCTGGTGATTATCTTCATGGTGGTGGTCTATCGCGGCTTCGGCGTGCTGGCAAGCATCGCGCTGAGCTTTAACCTGGTTCTGCTGCTGGCCCTGATGTCATTGCTGGGCGCGACCCTGACGCTGCCGGGTATCGCCGGTATTGTGTTGACGCTGGGTATGGCGGTGGATGCCAACGTGCTGATCTTCTCGCGTATCCGTGAGGAAATTGCCAATGGCGTCTCGGTTCAGCGCGCCGTGCACGAAGGCTTCGACAAGGCTTTCTCAGCCATTCTCGACGGTAACCTGACCACCCTGCTGGTGGGCGTGATCCTGTTTGCCATGGGTACCGGGCCGATCAAGGGCTTCGCGGTGACGCTGTCGCTGGGTATTGTCACCTCCATGTTCAGCGCCATCATGGTCACCCGCGCACTGGTCAACCTGAGCATCGGTGGGCGCGACCTCAAGAAGTCCTGGAAGCTATGGCTGTGAGGAGCAGATCATGATCAATATTAAAACCATCAACTTCATGCGGCTGCGCAAGGTGTTCTACGCTCTTGCCGCCATTCTCATGATTGGTTCCATCGGCTCGCTGGCAATCAAACAGCTGAATCTCGGGCTGGATTTCACCGGCGGCGCGCTGGTCGAGCTGAACTACAGCGAGCCGGCCGATCTGAGTGCGGTGCGCAGCATGCTGCATGACGGTGGCTGGGAAGATGCCATCGTGCAGAATTTCGGCGCCAGCACCGACGTGATCATCCGTCTGGCCAGTGACGATCCTGATCTGGGTAACGAGATTGCTCGTCTGGTAAAGGCGCAGGATGGTAGTGAAGTGTCCATCAAGCGAGTCGAGTTCATCGGTCCGCAGGTTGGCGAAGAGCTGCGGGATCAGGGTGGTCTGGGCATGCTTTTGGCGCTGGCCGGCATCCTGGTATATGTGGGGCTGCGCTTTCAGCTGAAGTTTGCCGTCGCTGCGGTTGTTGCTCTGCTGCATGACGTGATCTTCGTGCTGGGCTTCTTTTCGCTGTTCGGCCTGCCGTTCGATCTCACCGTTCTGGCGGCGGTCCTCGCGGTAATCGGCTACTCGTTGAACGATACCATCGTGGTATTCGACCGGGTGCGTGAAAACCTTCGGCTGATGCGCAACTCGGACCTCGAGCACGTGATCAACGTATCCACTACGCAGACGCTGGCCCGTACTCTGGCAACGTCCTTCAGTACCTTGTTGGTGCTGTGCGCGTTGTACTGGTTCGGCGGCGAGAATATTCGTGGTTTCGCGCTGGCGCTGATCATAGGTATCGTTGTCGGCACCTACTCTTCCATCTACGTTTCCAATGGTCTGCTTGTCAGTCTGAAGCTGACCCGTGAGGATTTGATTCCGACGCAGCTGGAAGAGGTGGACGAGCGGCCCTGAGGTGCGTGAGTTATAAAGCGTAATAAAAACCCGACTCCTGAAAAGTAGTCGGGTTTTTTGTGAGCGGGCATCCCGGCGCCGCGCGATAACTCGGAAATCAATCCGCGCCGGACACAAAAAAGGCCAGCCCCATGGGGCTGGCCTTTTTGCCGTTCCGGACGACCTCAGCGCTTCATGGCTGGCGTCAGGTGCGGCTGGATTGCGGTGAGCACGGCTTTGAAGCACTTCGGGTTACCGGCAACCACATGGCCCTTCTCGAGAAAGTCGTTGGCGCCGGTGAAATCACTCAGCAGGCCGCCGGCTTCCTGGATCAGCAGGCTGCCTGCAGCCATATCCCACTCGGCCAGGCCGAATTCCCAGAAGGCGTCATAGCGACCGGCGGCCACGTAGGCCAGGTCCAGACTGGCAGCGCCGCAGCGGCGGATGCCGGCGGTCTGGCCGACCAGGCTGCGGAACATGCCCAGATAGTTGTCCAGTGACTCGACCTGGTCTTCCCGGAACGGGAAGCCGGTGCCCAGCAGTGCGCCGTCCAGGCTCTTGCGGCCACTCACGCGCAGGCGCTTGCCGTTCAGTGCAGCGCCCCGGCCGCGGCTGGCGGTGAATTCTTCCTGACGTACCGGGTCGAGAACCACGGCATGTTCGATACGGCCCTTGATGCGGCAGGCGACGCTTACCGCAAAATGCGGGACGCCGCGCAGGAAGTTGGTAGTGCCGTCCAGCGGATCGATGATCCAGACGATATCAGCGCCATCACCGTGGCCCGGCTGGAAGCCGGACTCTTCGGCATGAATGCCATGGTTGGGGTAGGTTTTGCGGAGTTGCTGGATGATGGCCTGTTCCGCAGCCCGGTCCACTTCGCTGACATAATCGTTAGCTTCCTTCTCGCTGACGGTCAGGACATCCAGCCTTTCCATGGAGCGATAGATCAATTCTCCGGCGCTGCGCGCAGCGCGCAGGGCGATGTTCAACATGGGCTGCATACGGGGGCATCTCTGATATAGGTACGAAAAGCCGGAAATTATAGCAGACTTGTCTGTCGACATGAAAAAAAGCGTCGTAGTCAGTGGGGGGTGGATTTTAGTAAGATGCAGGGCTCTTCTGCCTGTAGCGCAACTCTGGAGTGTCCGTGTTCGACAAAATTCGCGTGGTTCTGGTCAATACCAGTCATCCCGGCAATATCGGTGGCGCAGCGCGGGCCATGAAAAATATGGGCTTGAACCAGTTGGTGCTGGTCGACCCGCAACGCTTTCCTGATCCCGAGGCCAATTCCCGTGCTTCTGGTGCTGATGATGTATTGGCCAACGCGCACGTTGTTGCCACGCTGGAAGAGGCGCTGGCCGATTGTGTGTTGGTAATGGGTACCAGTGCCCGTGACCGCCGTATTCCCTGGCCGGTGGTCGATCCGCGGGAAGCGGCCGACAAGGTGCTGGATCAACTTGAAGGTACCGCAGCCGGCCCGGTGGCCCTGGTGTTCGGTCGTGAAGACTCGGGTTTGACCAGCGAGGAGCTGCAGCGCTGCCAATTCCACGTGCATATCCCGTCGAACCCCGATTTCAGCTCACTGAATCTGGCTACTGCGGTCCAGGTGCTGGCCTATGAGCTGCGCATGCAGAGCCTGCAGCGCCAGGGGCAGCCGACCAAGATGCAGAAAGTTGAAACCACTGCGTTGGATAACGAAGTGCCCGCAACCGCCGAGCAGATGGAGCAGTTTTATGCTCATTTGCAACAGGTGCTGGTTGAAATCGGCTTCCTTGACCCCCAGCATCCGAGAAAGCTGATGCCTCGTTTGCGTCGCCTGTTCGGGCGCATCCATCCCAATGTCGTCGAGATGAACATTCTACGCGGCATCTTGACCGAAACTCAGAAAACCATCGGCGTGCAGGCGTCCGGTGCGCGGAGACGTTAAGCATGTTTGACAGAATGAAGGAAGATATCGCCAGCGTATTCCATCGCGATCCCGCGGCCCGTAACAAGCTCGAAGTGCTGTTCTGCTATCCCGGCCTGCACGCCATCTGGTTCCACCGTCTTGCTCATTGCCTGTGGGTGCGCGATGCCCGCCTGCTGGCACGTATGGTGTCCAACCTCGGGCGCTGGCTGACCGGTATCGAACTCCACCCCGGCGCCAAGGTCGGGCGGCGTTTCTTCATCGATCATGGCATGGGCGTGGTGATCGGCGAAACAGCCGAGATTGGTGACGATGTGACTCTGTATCAGGGCGTGACTCTGGGCGGCACCAGCTGGAACAAGGGCAAGCGCCATCCGACCCTGGAAGATGGTGTCGTGGTGGGGGCCGGCGCCAAGGTTCTCGGGCCGTTCACTGTGGGCAAGGGCGCCAAGATCGGCTCCAACGCGGTGGTGACCAAGGCGGTCCCGGCGGGGGCGACAGCAGTGGGTATTCCCGGCCGCATCATCGTCAAGGAAGAGGTGGTTGATGAGCAGCAGATCAAGCGTCAGGCCATGGCCGAGAAAATCGGTTTCGATGCCTACGGTGAGACCCGCGACATGCCCGACCCGGTTGCGCGTGCTATCGGTCTGATGCTAGATCACATGCATGCGGTGGATGGCCGGATCGAGGGCATGTGCCAGGCGCTGAACGAGCTGGGCAGTGATTACTGCGCCCGCGATCTGCCAAAGCTGGATACCGAGGATTTTGAGTCGCTCATGGATGATGCGGATGTCGAGTCGTCCGCTCCGGACGCCGACTCGTCCGCGCCACGCTGAGGGTTGTTGTGATGAAATTGCCGATTTATCTGGATTACGCTGCCACCACGCCGGTTGATCCGCGTGTGGCGGAGAAGATGTGCGCCTGCCTGACCATGGATGGCAACTTTGCCAACCCCGCCTCGCGCTCGCACCTGTATGGCTGGCAGGCCGAGGAAGCCATCGAGCTGGCGCGGCGTCAGGTTGCCGATCTGGTGGGTGCCGACCCGCGCGAGATCGTCTGGACCTCTGGTGCCACCGAGTCGGACAACCTGGCCATCAAGGGCGCCGCCCGCGCCTTCGCTGAACGTGGTCGGCATATCATCACCTCGCAGATCGAACACAAGGCAGTGATCGACAGCTGTCGACAGCTCGAACGTGAAGGCTTCGAGGTCACTTATCTGAAGCCGGGCAGCGATGGGCTGATCACCGTGCCGCAGCTGCAGGCGGCGCTGCGTGAAGACACCATTCTGGTGTCGCTGATGCAGGTCAATAACGAAATCGGCGTGATCAATGATATCGCTGCGCTGGGCGCGGTGGCCCGGGAGCGGCGCGTGTTGTTCCATGTCGATGCAGCGCAGTCCACCGGCAAGCTGGCGATTGATGTCAAACAGCTGCCCGTCGACCTGATGTCGTTCAGCGCCCACAAGACCTATGGCCCCAAGGGCGTGGGCGCGCTCTATGTGCGACGCTCGCCGGATGTGCGTATCGAGGCGCTGATCCATGGCGGCGGGCACGAGCGCGGCATGCGCTCAGGCACCCTGGCTCCGCACCAGTTGGTCGGTATGGGTGCGGCATTCGCCCTGGCAGGCGCCGAGATGGTGGCCGAAAACCAGCGCATGGCAGCGCTGCATGCACAGTTGCTCGAAGGGCTGGCCGGTCTGGACGGGGTTTTTGTCAACGGTTCGACGGAGCATCGGGTACCGCATAACCTGAACCTGGCCTTTGTCGGCGTGGATGGCGAGTTGTTATTGCTGGCATTGCGTGATCTGGCGCTGTCCACCGGGTCAGCCTGCACTTCGGCTTCGGTCGAGCCGTCCTACGTGTTGCGCGCGATCGGCCTTCCGGATGAGCTGGCGCACAGTTCCATTCGTCTGTCGCTGGGCCGCTTCACCACTGAAGATGATATACGGCAGACGTCTGAGGTGCTCTGCAACGCCGTGCTCAAGCTGCGCAAAGCCGGGTAATACGGCGTTTCAACTCGATTGTCGCGCCTGTTACGTATTTGCAGTCAACCTGCGTATAATCTGCGGGTTAACAATTCCTGTTACCTGTCAATTTTCATTTCGTCTGGAGAGTTTCATGGCCGTAGAACGCACCCTGTCCATTATCAAGCCCGATGCCGTTGCCAAGAATGTTGTTGGTCAGATCCTGAGCCGCTTCGAGCAGGCTGGTCTGAGCATCGCTGCGGCCAAGATGGTTCAACTGTCCCAGGCTGATGCCGAAGGTTTCTACGCTGAGCACAAAGAGCGTCCTTTCTTCAAGGATCTGGTCAGCTTCATGATTTCCGGCCCGGTTGTCGTACAGGTTCTGGAAGGCGAAGGCGCAGTACTGAAGAACCGTGATCTGATGGGTGCTACCAACCCGAAAGAAGCGGCTGCCGGTACCATCCGCGCTGACTTCGCTGAATCAATCGATGCCAACGCCGTTCACGGTTCCGATTCCGCTACCTCCGCGGCCCGTGAAATCGGCTACTTCTTCGCCGAAACCGAGCTGTGCCAGCGTACTCGCTGAGCCCTGCCAAGACACCAACTGAGTGATGGATTGCAATGACTGATACCACCGGCAAGATCAACCTGCTGGGCCTGACACAGCCGAAACTGGAAGCTTTTTTCGAAGAGCTCGGGGAGAAGCGCTTTCGTGCCGGGCAGGTCATGAAGTGGATCCATCACTTTGGTGTCGACAATTTTGATGACATGACCAATGTCAGCAAGGCATTGCGCGATAAACTCAAGGCGCGTGCCGAGATTCGCGGCCCGGAAGTGGTCAGCGAAGATATTTCCACAGATGGCACACGCAAGTGGGTAGTGCGGGTGGCATCTGGCAGCTGCGTCGAGACGGTCTACATCCCGCAGAATGGCCGCGGTACGCTGTGCGTATCGTCCCAGGCCGGTTGTGCACTGGACTGCAGTTTCTGTTCCACCGGCAAGCAGGGTTTCAACAGTGACCTGACTGCCGCCGAGATTATCGGCCAGGTGTGGATTGCCAACAAATCCTTCGGCACCGTGCCGGCCCGAGTCGACCGCGCCATCACCAACGTGGTGATGATGGGCATGGGTGAACCCTTGCTCAACTTCGATAATGTGGTCGACTCCATGACGCTGATGATGGACGATCTGGGCTACGGCATTTCCAAGCGCAAGGTGACGCTGTCCACGTCGGGCGTCGTACCGATGATCGAGAAGCTGGGGCAGGTCACGGATGTGGCGCTGGCCCTGTCGCTGCACGCACCGAACGACGAATTGCGTAACCAACTGGTGCCCTTGAACAAGAAATACCCCCTGTCGGTATTGCTGGCAGCCTGCAACAAGTACATTGCCGGGCTGGGCGAGAAGCGTTTCCTGACCATCGAGTACACCCTGCTCAAGGATGTGAACGATCAGCCGGAACACGCCCGACAATTGATCGATCTGCTGCGTGAAACACCTTGCAAGATCAACCTGATTCCCTTCAATCCCTTCCCCCATTCCGGGTACGAGCGGCCGAGCAACAATGCCATCCGCCGCTTCCAGGACATGCTGCACAACGCTGACTACAACGTCACGGTGCGCACTCCCAGGGGAGAGGATATAGATGCAGCATGCGGACAACTGGTCGGCCAGGTCATGGATAAGACCCGGCGCAGTGCGCGCTACATCGCGGTACGCCAGCTTGCTGATGAGCAAGCCGAGGTAACTCCCCCGACAAATCGCCGATAACATCCAGCCGAGGAACGATTGTGATGAGCAAGCACATTGTCGTGATCTGGCTATTGAGTCTGGTGCTCAGTGGCTGTGTGACCACATCTGACCAGCCGACCCGCAAGACGGATCCGGACGAGGCGCGGGATGCCTACGTTCAGCTCGGTCTGGGCTATCTGCAGAAAGGCGAGACCGAACGCGCCAAGGCACCTCTGAGCGAAGCCCTGAAAATCGACCCGCGCTCCGAGTCTGCCCATGTTGCCCTGGCGCTGGTATTTCAGCAGGAAGGCGAGGTGTCCTTGGCCGACAAGCACTTTCGTGCGGCATTGGCCAGTGCGCCAGGCAACCCGCGCATACTGAACAACTACGGCGCATTTCTGATGGAGCAGGAGCGCTACAGCGAAGCGCTGGGCTATTTCCAGAAGGCTTCGGAAGATACCTTGTATCGTGAACGCTCCCGGGTTTTCGAGAACCTTGGCCTGGCCTACAGTCGGCTGGGCGAGGCGGAGGAAGCCAAAGCCAGCTTCGAGCGCGCTCTGCGCCTCAACAGCCGTCAGCCATTGGCATTACTGGAGCTGGCGCGCATGGAGTTTGCCGAACAGAACTACGTGCCTGCCTGGAATCATTACCTGAATTTCAGTCAGATATCCGCGCAGAACGCCTCCAGCCTGTGGCTGGGTGTGCAGTTGGCGCGACGCTTTAATGATCACAACAGGGCGGCCAGCTATGCATTACAGCTGCGCCGGCTGTATCCGGCAACGCCGGAGGCGCGAGCCCTGCATGAGTCGGAGCAGTCCTGATGGCAGAAGAACTGGGAACAGAAACCGGCGCAGGAGCCGGACGCATCAATCCGGGTCAATTGCTGCATGACGAGCGGATACGCGTCGGATTCACCGCCGAGGAAGTCGCTACCCACCTGCGACTGAGCCGGGCCACGCTGGGCTTTCTGGAAGCCGGCCGGTTTGACCGCCTGCCAGGCGATACCTTCGCTCGCGGCTACGTACGTGCCTATGCACGCCTGCTCAAACTGGATCCGAACCGGTTGGTGCAGGACTATGATCGCTACGTCGGTGTCGAGAAGCGCGAAAGCCAGGTCCACACCATCGACAAGGTTGCGCCCAAGCGCGATGCCCGGGTGGTCATGACGCTGACCACGGTGTTGGTTATTGTCATCATGGTATCTCTGGGCTTGTGGTGGTGGAGCGTGAGCCGCGAAGGGCCGAGCCCGGCAGCGGAAATCGGTGCCATGGACGATGTCCAGGTAGACGCAATGGCGCTGCCGG